>CAMJCT010000001.1 GCA_946404215.1 uncultured Clostridium sp.
ATTTTATCCTTTATTTTTTGAAATACAATCGTTGCACTTTGATACCTTATTGTGAGCAAAAAGCTAGGGCAACTTATGAAAAATTAATAGATTTATGTCGTGATAATCCAGATGTATTAGACCCATTAAGATATTTAAGACAAAGAGAAGTAGTACACTTCCAAAGATTTGGAGAGGCACTTCGTGGAGTCCAAGATAAACTCGCAGAAAAGAAGTTTTATATGGATAATAAATAGAAGTAAGAAAAAAAGAAGAAAATCTACTTGTAAGAGTAGGTTTTTTCATTTTGATTATTAGAAATAAAGTTATAAATTTCATTTTACTTCCATAAAATTACAAATGGAGGGATAAAATGGAGAAAAACAAAATAATAAAATATCAAATTTTTAGTGTTATATTTACATTTATATTGGGTACATTATTACATTTTACATATCAGATATCAAGTGAAAATGGCGTAATTGCAATATTTTCAGCTATTAATGAAAGTGTATGGGAACATCTGAAATTATTATTTTTTCCAATGTTAATAACAATAATAATTGGTATTTTTTATACAAATAAAAGGGTGACAAATTTTATTTGTGCTAAAACTATTGGAACAATTGCGGCAATGCTATTTACTGTTACTTTTTTCTATACATATACAGGGGTGTTGGGAAAAAATATTTCAGTTATTGATATATCTTCATTTTTCATTGCTACTATATTAGGAGAATTTATAGGATATATATATATTATCAATAATTTTAGATGTAATAAAAAACTTGCAATAGCTGTTTTGGTAGTCTTAGCTTTTTGCTTTGCTATTTTTACTTTTAGAACGCCCAATATAGGTATTTTTAAAGATCCTATAACAAATCAGTACGGAATAATAAATAAAATATAAAAAATATTGCAAATTGAAATAATAAATTATATAATTATATAAAATTTAAATGGGAAAACAAGGGGAAAAAATTTATGAAGTTATCTGAATTCATAAGAAATATATTTAGAGGATTAATTAAACCGAAAACAGGTAAAATGATAGGCAACGGAGATAATGAGAAAAATTCATATGAAGATAAAGAAAAATTCAAGAATAGAATAAAACAAAATAGTAAAGACAATTGTATATATAGTTTTTTAAAACATTATAAGATGTCAGAGGAATTTGCAAGGAACTTAATTATCCAAAATACTATAAGAAGAATACTAATGGATAAATATTGCAATTTATATGGAAATAGAGATATTGATTTACTAAGTGTAGAAGAATTAATAAATTTGCTTGATGGTCAAATTACAGTTATGCCAAATAGTATTACAGCAAGAAAAGAAAGCGTTGATGAAATTAGCGATGAAATATATTTTGTGAATATTTATAAAGACAGAAAGGGAGTAAAAATAAGAGAGGAAGAAGTAGATACATATACAACTTATAATAGCTATAATAAAAAGTATAAAGAGTATAACAAATACAATGTTTTAATAAAAAGAATTGAAGAAACAGAAGTTAGAGATAAGTATGAAAGTGATAGTAACATGCATACAAAAGAAACTATTATGAGAGATGCAAATAATCCTTTTATTATGCACTATGAGAGTGAAGATATAAATGAAAATGAAAAATACAACGAAAAGGTTTATTATAACAATATAGATTCATGTATTTGGTTAGAAAGATTTAATATGTTTGAAAATGCTTCTCAGCTTAAAGAAAAGGATACAGATATTCCAGAATTTCACAAAAAGATGCTTATAAAAAAATTACATACAATTGAAACACTTGATGCTAGAAATTTTATGTTTTTCTGTAAAAAGGAATATCCTGAAATGTTTACAGACCAAGAATATTGCAAAAATATGTAATATATGTTATAATTTACTAGGTACACAGGAAAAAACATAGATGAGGTGAAAAATATGGCAATACTTGCAGTAATATATGTATTAATATTTATAATATTTGCTTTAGTTATATATTCTGTATTACAAATTAAATTATTTGGTATGAAAGTAAAGGATTTTTGGTCATTTATAGAAGCAAATCAGATCTTAGATAAATTATATAATTTTGCTAAGCAATATGAAAAAATGTCACCACAAGAACAAATTATTTACTTATCAGAAGCTGAAAAAATATTTAAAGCATTTGAAAATGTGCCAGATACTTTGTGGGAAGAAGAATATGAAAAATATAAGGCAGTATTATCAAAATATAAAGATATAAAAATGATTAGATGGGCAGAGCAAAACAAATAGAGTATTATTATAAAAATAGAACCTAAGGTTTACAATCTTAGGTTCTATTTTTTTATTTTTAGAATTAGTAAGCTCAAAACAATATGTGCATATCTTAATGAACGTTTTCCAAATATTTTTGACTTAAATACGTCAAATGATTCGGATAAGGCACAGTACTTATCTACAAATGTTAATATAAAGCCTTCTATAGATTTAGGAATTCCAATAGTTACAGGCCACATATGTTTTAAAATAATATCTTTTTCTTTGCTATTTAAATCAAACAATTTGCAAGCATTATCACATGCTGTTTTTCCGTGTGTAAAGGCATGAAGTCCTTTTCTATCGGGCTGTCTAACTCTCCAATCGTATAGAAATAAATCATGTAGCATAGCCGCACGAGTTGCAGATATGTAATCTAAATTATATTTTTTACAAATGGAGTAACAAAAATATGCAGCTACATAGCAATGTTCAAAACATGAAGTATTGTAGTGTTGTCTGTATTTTTTCATTTCTTGAACAGTTTCATTGGAAATTAATTCTTGTATTATTGATTGAAATTCTACATTATTATCTATTGTTTTTTTAAAAGATTCCTTCATTTTTATTCCTTCTTAAGTTATAATTTATCAAATATTTACAATGCATGGGTATTAACTAGTTCATCTTAATTATAACATAAATATCTTATATTGCAAATATTTTAATATATTAATTTTTCTAGTATTTGAACAGCATTTGTTGCAGCGCCTTTTCTTAAATTATCAGCAACCACCCATAAATTTAGTCCATTTTCAATACTATTATCTCGTCGAATTCTTCCTATAAATACATCATTATTGCCATTTGCTTTTGATGCTAATGGATATATATTTTTTTCAGGATTATCAGCAACAACTATACCTGGAAAATTTTCTAGTAGCATACGTACATCATATAAGTCAAAGTTTTTTTCAAGTTCTACATTAATACATTCACTATGAGAATTTTCGACAGGTACTCTAACAGCTGTAGCAGTGATTTTTATATTAGGATTATGAAGAATTTTTTTTGTTTCATTAATCATTTTATGCTCTTCTTTTGTATATCCGTCATCCATAAAGATATCAATGTGAGGAAGACAGTTGTTATATATTGGATAAGGAAATTTTTTTAAGGTTTTTTGTGAAGATTTAGATTCTAAATCTTCTATTCCCAGGCGTCCAGCACCAGAGACTGCTTGGTAAGTAGAGTAAACAATTCTTTTTATTTTGTAAGTATCATCAAGTGGTTTTAAAGGTAGCACTGCCTGAATTGTTGAACAGTTAGGGTTACTTATAATTCCAGAATGACTAAAAATATCTTCTGGGTTTACCTCAGGAACAACTAAAGGAACATTAGGCTTCATTCTAAAAACACTACTATTATCAATTACAATGCAACCATTATCAACAGCTATTGGTGCGTATTTTTCAGAAATTTTTGAACCTGCACAAAAAATGGCAAAATCATATTTGGCTTCAAACGCTTTTAAAGTCAATTCATGAACAATATAGTCTTGATTTAAAAAGTGGAGTTTCGAGCCTGCAGATTTTTTTGAAGAAAACAAATTATAGGAAAGATTGAAAAGATTTTTTTCTTCCAGAACTTTTAGCACAGTTCTTCCTACAAGACCAGTGGCACCTACTATAGCAACTTTATATTTTCTATACATCACATAGACCTCCTAGATTTATTATTTTGAAATTATCAAAGTGGTTATTTACTATATATAAATATGTGAATATATTTAAATTGATACAAATATTTTAATAAAACAATCAATTAGCTTGTAAATTTTTGCAAATTAGTGTAAAATACCAATATATTGTAAATAATAAATTGGGAGGAATGAATTACAAATGAGATTCGTATGTAGCAAGGAATCAGAAGAAGAATATAAAAACTTTTTAGAAATGCATGAAAGATGTAATTTTCAACAATCTTTAGAATGGGCAGAAGTAAAAAAGCCTAATTGGAAGCCGGAAGTTATTTTAGCAGAAGATAGTAATGGAAAAATCATTGGCTCATTATGTGTATGGATTAGAAAGATGCCGATTTTCGGCAACATAATGTATGCACCTAGAGGACCAATATGTGATATACATGATATATCTGTTATGAAACAATTAACAGATGGTGCAAAGGAATTAGCAAAAAAATATAAAGCAATAGTTTTAAGAATGGAACCAGATATAGAAAGTGATGATCAAACATTTAGAGATATTGTAACAAATTTAGGGTATAAAATAAAAGATGATGCAAAAGATTTTAAAGATGAAATTCAGCCAAGGTACGTATTTAGACTTGATATAAAAGGAAAAACTGAAGAAGAAATCATGTCAGGTTTTAAACAAAAATGGAGATATAATATTCGTTTAGCAACAAAAAAAGGAGTAACAATAAAAGATGGAACAAAAGATGATTTAAAAGATTTTCACAAAATAATGATTGAAACAGGAGCAAGAGACGGCTTTATTATTCGTCCGTTAGAGTATTTTGAGAAAATGTATGATTGTTTAGGTAAAGACCATATGAAAGTATTAATGGCTTATTATGAAGGAAAACCAATATCTGGTGTTATACCAATTTTTTATGGTAATAAAACATGGTACTTGTATGGAGCAAGTAGTAATGAACATCGTAATCTAATGCCTAATTATTTACTTCAATGGGAAATGATAAAAATGGCAATTGCAAGGCATGATGATATGTACGATTTTAGAGGGGTTTCAGGAGTTGTTGATGAAAGTCATCCTCAATATGGATTATATAGGTTTAAACAAGGATTTGGAGCTGAATTTACAGAATTTATTGGAGAAGTATACTATCCTTTTAAACCATTAACATACAAATTATATAAGTTTTCAGAGAAAACATTTAGAACATTAAGACAATTAAAAATAAAATTTAAAAAATAAATCCTAAAAGTATATATATAAGGAGATAAAACATTGAATAAAGTAGTAATAAACAAAGAGGATTTAAGACATAACATAGAGATAATTAAAGAGCATGCTGGGAAAAGTGGAAAAGATGATAATGGGAATTTAGTAAAAATAATTGCTGTTATAAAAGGAAATGGGTATGGTTTAGGTTTAATAGAGTATGCTAATTTTTTAATTGATAATGGAATATCTGTATTAGCAGTTTCAACTGTTGATGAAGCTCTAGCTTTAAGAAAAGCAGGAATAAATGAAGATATTTTAATGCTATCATCATTAGCAATAAAAGAGGAAGTAGAACTATTAATTAATAATAATATAATTATAACTATAGGTTCAAAAGAAGATATAAAAATTGTTGAAGAAATTGGAAGAGTCCAAGGAAAAAAAATAAGAGCACATTTAAAAATAGATACCGGTTTTGGCAGATATGGTTTTATATATAACAACAAAAATGAAATTGTAGAAGAATTAAAACATTTAGAGAATATAAGTATAGAAGGTACTTTTTCACATTTCTCTATTAGTTTTTTTGATGAAAAATATACTAAACAGCAATTTGAAAGATTTATAGATGTAATTGAAACACTAAAGAAAAATAAAATAGAAACTGGAATATTGCATATATGTAATTCATCAGCATTTATTAAATATTCTAATATGCACTTAAATGCTGTTAGAATAGGCTCTGCTTTCTTAGGAAGAATGCCGTTTAAAAATAACTTAGGATTAAAGAAAATAGCTTGTTTAGAATCTTCAGTTTGTGAAATAAAAGAATTACCAAAAGATTTTAATATTGGGTATTCTAATGTATATAAAACTAAAAGAGCTACAAAAATAGCCATTGTAAGTGCAGGGTATATGGATGGTATAGGTGTTCAAAAAAGTAAAGATATGTTTAGATTAATTGATAAAATAAGATACATAGTAGTCGATATAAAAGATTTTTTTAGAAATAAAGATATGCATGTAAAAATAAATGGAAGTGTATGCAAAATATTAGGAACAATAGGAACATATCATATTGTATGCGATGTAACAAATAAAGATATTAATATTGGAGATAAGGTGGAAATTCCTATAAATCCAAGATTTGTAGATTCAAGTCTAAGGAGGGAATATAAATAGTGGAAGAAAAAACAAAACAAGAAGAAATTGAAAAAGGTAAAGTAGAAGGTTTTTTTAATAAATTATGGAATTCTATTACAAAAATAGAAAAATATCCAGATATGGCAGCAGAAGGTTTACCAAGGGCAATTTTATATGTATCACAATTAATTATTATACTAGCAGTTGTTCTGTGTACAGGTGTTATATACCAGACAAGTCAAATATTAAGAGAGGGTATAGAATATTTACAAAATGATTTTCCTGATTTTTATTATAAAGAAGGAACATTAGATGTGCAAATTGAAAATCCAATTATTATTTCAGAAAAGGATTCAATAATTGGACAGACTATTATTATAGATACAAAAGTAGAAGATGAAATAACTATTAATAAATATATTACAAATTTAGACGAAACTGGAAGAGGAATAATTATATTAAAAAATAAGTTAATTATAAAAAATGGTTCTGTAGCTGGAACTATAAGTTATGATTACAGACAAATTTTTGATAATATGGATATTACAGAATTTAAAAAGCAAGATGTAATTAACTATGTTAATAGTACAAAAGTGATTAGTTTATATTCTGTTATAATTTTAACTGTACTTGTATATTCATTTGTTATGTATTTAACAACAACTCTTATTAATGCTGTATTATTAAGTATTTTTGGAAGTTTAGCATCTTGGCTTGCAAGAATAAGAATGAGATATGTTGCAATATTTAATATGTCAGTCTATGCACTTACATTATCAACTATATTAAATATGATTTATTTAGCAATAAATATATTTACAACATTTAGTATGGAATATTTTCAAGTTATGTATGTTACTGTTGCAGCAATATATTTAGTGGCAGCAATTTTTCTACTTAAAGCAGAATTTATAAAAAAACAAGCTGAGTTAATGAGATTGGCAGAGGCTCAAGCTATGGTAAAAAAAGAAATAGAAGAACAAGAACAAGAAAATCAGAGAAAAGAAGAAGAAAAAACAAAAAAAGATAATAGTGGAAAAAAAGAAGAAAATAAGGATGACAATGAACAAGAACCGGAGGGTTCGAATGCTTAATAAATATGCAAAATGGAAATATGTAGTAAAAAATATTTATTTTTTATTGTACAATAGGGAGGTAAAAGATTTAAGATGAAAAAGAAAAAACAGGAAAAAAAATATAATAAAATAACATCAATAGTAATAAGTACTATCTTGGTTTTTGTTATAATTGCAGGATTAATACTTTTGTATTTTAATAATAGCAAAAAAGAAGATGACAATGCTTTAGCATATACAGATTTAATAAAAGAAATATCATATGGAAATATTGAGAAAATAGAAATGACAGTTGGAAGTACAACAATAAAGGTAAAACAAAAGGATATAGAAGAAGAAAAAACAACAATTGTCCCAAATACAGAAAGTTTTATAGTTTTAGTACAACAAAAGGTTGCAGAAGGTAATGAAATTGAATTAATTCAAAAACCTAAAAATATATTAACTCAAATACCATCTTTTATAATGTCTTTCTTGCCTACAGGAATAATGATAGCATTATTTATATTGATTTTCAAAATGCAAGGTTTAGGGGAAAAAGGAAAAGTTTATGATGATACAGAAAGAAAAACAAAGATAAAGTTTGAAGATGTTGCAGGGCTAGAAGAAGAAAAAGAAGAGATGATTGAAATAGTAGATTTTTTGAAAAGACCCGAGAAGTTTACTAAAATGGGAGCAAAAATACCAAGAGGTGTATTGTTATATGGAAAACCAGGTACAGGTAAAACATTAATAGCAAAAGCTATTGCAGGAGAAGCAGATGTTCCTTTCATTTCTATGAGTGGTTCTGAGTTTATAGAAATGTTTGCAGGTTTGGGAGCATCTAGAGTAAGAAAATTATTTGAAAAAGCTAGAAAATTATCACCTTGTATAGTATTTATAGATGAAATAGATGCGATAGGTTCTAGAAGAACATCTAATAGTGGAGCTGAAACAGAGAACAATCAAACATTAAATCAATTATTAGTAGAAATGGATGGTTTTAGTTCAGAGGAAACTATAATAGTATTGGCAGCTACTAACAGACCAGAGATGCTAGATAAAGCTTTATTAAGGCCTGGAAGATTTGACAGACAAATTACAATACCTACTCCAGATTTAAAAGGAAGATTAGATATTTTAAAAATACATGCTAAAGATAAAAAAATATCTGAGCAAGTAAATTTAGAAAGTGTTGCAGAAGATACAGCAGGTTTTACAGGAGCGGAGCTTGCCAATATTTTAAATGAAGCAGCAATTATTGCAACAAAAAGAAAACATGAAGATATAGAAAATAATGATATTGAAGAAGCTGTAAAGAAAGTGACAGTAGGTTTAGAAAAACATACAAGAAAATATTCAGACAAAGATAAAAAGCTTACTGCATATCATGAAGCAGGTCATGCAGTAGTAAGTAGATATCTACCAACTCAAACTGATGTAAAAGAAATATCAATTATACCAAGGGGTGTAGCTGGTGGATATACAATGTATAAATCAGATGAAGATAAATATTATATATCAAAAACAGAAATGAAAGAAAAATTAATAGCATTGTTAGGAGGACGAGCAGGGGAAAAATTAGTATTAAATGATATATCTACAGGTGCAAGTAATGACATAGAGGTTGCAACACAAATTGCAAGAGATATGGTTACTAAGTATGGAATGAGCGATTCTTTAGGTCCTATTGATTTTCAAGGTAAGGAACCATATGAAATCCAAATGTTTGGGGAGAATATTGGTGATAAAATAGGACAAGAAGTTAAACAACTTATAGATGAAGCATACAAAGAGGCATTGGCATTATTACAAGTTCATAGAGATAAGCTTGATTTAATAGCTCAAGCACTTTTAGAGAAAGAAAAACTAAATGAACATGATTTTCAGAAATTTTTTGAAGAGTAAAAGTTTTAAAATCTTTTTCTTAATAAATAGTTTTAAAGGTTGGTATATAAATATTTATTCAGTTTCTCGGCTCAATACGAAGTTATATCGTTTCTAAAATATAAATCAACGAGCCTCTCGCTACATACTTCGCACTTCCTCATTAATTTATATTTAAGAAACGATTATAACTTCTCCAATCACATTCGAAACGTTCATAAATATTTATATACCAACCTTTTATAAGTAATATATATAATAAGGTGATGTGTATGAATATAAATGAAACTATAAAAAAAGGCATGATAGATTTAAAAATAAATGGAATATCAGAACCTTCCTTAAAAGCAAGGTTAATTATGCAATATATATTAAATGAACCAAGACAGTATGTATTAGTTCATGATGACCAAATTTTAACTTTAAGACAGGAAGTGAATTATTTTAAAGCAATAAAAAAATTAATTAGTGGCATTCCAATTCAACATATTACTCATATGCAAGAATTTATGAAATTGAATTTCTATGTAGATGAAGATGTTTTAATTCCTAGACCAGATACTGAAATACTGGTAGAAGAAGTCGTGAAAATTGCAAAAAGAATTAATGCAAAAAAAATATTAGATATGTGTACAGGTAGTGGTGCTATTGCTGTATCACTTGCTAAATACTTAGAGGATAGTCAAATAACGGCTGTAGATATAAGTTCTAAAGCTTTAAATATTGCAAAAAAGAATGCTATAAATAATTCAGTACAAAATCAAGTTACATTTGTTAATTCTAATTTATTTGAAAATTTGGCTGGACAAAAATATGATATTATAGTTTCTAACCCTCCTTATATAAAAAAAGATGAAATTAAGTTATTAAATAAAGAGGTCCAAAGAGAACCTATTATTGCACTTGATGGTGGTATAGATGGACTTGACTTTTATAGAAAAATTATAGAACAGGGTTATCAATATTTAAAGTATAATGGATATTTATGTTTAGAAATAGGATATGACCAAAAAATAGATGTAATAGAATTAATTGAAAATTCAGAAAAATATGGTGATACATATTCTAAAAAAGATTTATATGGAAATGATAGAGTAATAGTTACAAAAATAGATACGGCACTGTAATAATAGTTATTCGACTTATAGAAACTTTAAATTAATTTTATAAAATACTATTCAAGGAGGTGTAGAAAATGTCTTTTTCTTCTGATGTAAAACAGGAACTAAATAAAAATAGCAATTTAGCTAACAAAGAATTAGTAATGTATGAATTAATGGGATATTTAATATCTAAAAATGCAACTATAGAAAAAAAGCAATTTATAAAATTTACTACAGAAAGTGATTATAATATAAATAGATTTTCCAAATTGCTTGCAAATTTAAATATTAATCATAATATAGATGTGGTACGGAAAAGCTTTTGTAATAACTTTAAAATTGAAGGAGCTTGATACAACTTTAGGTTTTATTAGCTATGATGAAAAAGATATTTATTTAAATAGAAATATTAAAGAAAGTCAAAATGTAAAAGGAAAGAATGTACAAAATGAAAATAATAAAAAGGCTCTTATTAGAGGAGTCTTTTTGCGGTTCAGGATCTATTAATAATCCAGAAAAGGAATATCATTTAGAAATAAATTTATCTAATAAGTGTAATTTGGACGATGTTGTAGAAATGTTGCAAGGTTTGGGAATACAGGTAAAAACAATGACTAAACAAAATCAATATTCTATTTATATAAAAGAAGGAGAGCAGATTTCTAATTTTTTGGCTTTAATAGGAGCAAATAACGCTGTTTTAAAGTTTGAAGATATACGTATTCAAAGAGAAATGAGAGGAAAAGTAAATAGACTAGTAAATTGCGAAGCTGCAAATTTGAATAAAACAATTAATGCTTCAATAGAGCAAATAGCAGCAATTAATAAGTTGAAAGAAAAAGGCGAATTTAATAAATTAAGTGATAGTCTAAAAGAAATGGCAAATTTAAGGGTTAAATATCCTAATTTGTCTTTAATAGATTTAGGAAAAATGTTAAAAGAACCAGTGGGAAAATCTGGAGTAAATTATAGACTTAGAAAAATAGTTCAAATTGCGAAAGAAATTAATTAGAACGTAATAAAATAAATATGTAATAAAAGGATGTGAGAGATGGAATGAACAATAAAGAAATAGGTATTTATATACACGTACCATTTTGTAAAAGTAAATGTACTTATTGTGATTTTGTTTCATTTCCTTGTAAATTAGACAAAGCAAGTGCGTATTTTAAGGCTGTAAATGAAGAACTTGCTTGTTATGATTTGAGTGATTATAATGTTACAACTATTTATATAGGTGGTGGAACGCCTTCTTATGTAGATAGTAAGTATATATGTGACATTTTAAGTATAATAAAAAGAAATATAAAATATACAAATCAAACAGATTTTAAAAATATAGAAATAACTATAGAAGTTAATCCTGGTACTGTAACTGAAGAAAAGCTTATAATGTATAAAGAAGCTGGGATTAATAGATTGAGTATAGGGCTACAAAGCTCAAATGATGAATTATTAAAACAAATGGGAAGAATACATACATATAAAGATTTTATAGATACATATAATTTAGCTAAAAAAGTAGAATTTAGTAATATAAATATTGATTTGATGTTGGGTATTCCAAACCAGACCATACATGATTTGAAGAAAACATTAGAAGAAATATGTAAATTTAATCCTAATCATGTAAGTGTTTATTCATTAATTGTGGAGGAGGGAACAAGGCTAGAAAAACAAATTGAAAGTGGAGAGTTAAAGCTTCCAGATGAAGAGTTGGAGAGACAAATGTATTGGTATGCTAAAAACAAATTAGAATTAAATGGCTATAATCATTATGAAATATCAAATTTTGCAAAAAAAGGATATGAATCAAAACATAATCTTAATTGTTGGGAGCAGAAAGAATATATAGGGCTTGGAGTTGCAGCACATTCATACTTGAATGGAATTCGCTATTCGAATGTAACTAATTTTGAAAAATACATTAATGCTGAATTTGAAAAAGAAAATAACAATATCCTTGAAGAGAAATCTAAAAAAATGAATAGTGTAAAAATAATTGAAGAAATTCAAACTATGAAAGATAAGAAAAATGAATATATGCTATTAGGATTTAGAAAAATAGAAGGTGTAAATATAGCAAAATTTAAAGAAAAATTCGTTGATAATCCGATATTTTTGTATAGAGATAAATTAAGTAAATTAGCGGAAGATGGACTAATTGAAATTGATTTGAATAATATTAGGCTTACTTCAAAAGGAATAGATTTTGCTAATTTGGTATTTGAAGAGTTTGTTTAGGAAATGAGTTGACAAAGTAAATATATATGGATAAAATAGAAACAATAATAAATGAGAATACACAAGAAAAAAGGTGAGAAATATATGAATAAAATGTTTAAAGTTGCTAAAGCCATTGTGGCTGTAACACACACACACGGGCATTTTAAAGATTAATAGAAATAAAGGGTACCCACCAATTAGCTATGTTAGAACAGTATAAATAAAAGTTAAAATATAGTGAGGTAGGATGAAAATGAAAAAAGAGATAAAAAACAAAAATGCAATAATTAATAAAAGTTTATTGCAAAAAAGTATTTTTTATAATATAACACATGATTCGGGAATAACTTTGATAGCACTCGTTATTACAATAATTGTGCTTTTAATACTTGCAGGAGTAGCAATTTCAACATTAACAGGAGATAATGGATTGCTACAAAAGACTCAATATTCAGCAGAGCAGATGAAGGTTGCAAAATTTAAAGATGAAGCAGGCTTAGCATATTTGGAGTTATATTCACAAAATGCAATGGATCAAAATTACGAGGTAGGAGTTGAAGAATGGGTAGGTTTGTTACATAATAATTATGGATATAATATAGGTATAAGTGAAGAAGACTACTATGTAGAATTAAATGGAATGTATTATCCTATAAGCTTAAGTGATTCAAATATAATAGTAGGAGAAGGAACACAAGATGTAGAAATAACACTAGTTGGAGGAGGTTCAGAACCAGAAGCAGACCCAATAGCAACATTTGGAGATGCACATCCAACATTAAAGGCAGACTTTGGAAAAAAGGTAAGTGGATATTATGCAAAAGCAGGTTCAAATTGGAGATTGTTCTATGCAGATAAAAATTTTGCATATTTAATATCATATCCTATAGGATATAGAGCATTAAATGATTCAACATTATTTTCAGATTTTAGTACAGCAACAATGTCAGACTTAGGAAAAAATTTAAATTCAAAATGTTCAAACGATTTTTGGACAAATAATGCAGGGAATAATAATGTAAAAGGAATTTCAGGATTGTTGAATACTGCAAAGTGGACAGATTGTGCTAAAGATGCTAGTAATAATGATATAGCAAATTGGGCAATAGGAGCTCCAACAGTTGAGATGTTTATAGCATCATATAATGCAACACATACAACACAATTATCATGTACAGTAGATAATGCAAATTGGACAGGATATAAAGTAAGAAAAGGTTCAGAAGATTATGATTCTATTGTACAGGGATTAGGAAATTCGTTATCGGTAGATACAGCGATATTCTGTAACGGCTCATTCCACTGGTGGCTGTCGTCTACGCTGGCTAACAGTAATACTTCCGCGATGGTTGTGAGCGGCTCCGGCAGTTTGAGCGGCCAAGAATATAACTTCATGAGTCGCGTTCGACCTCTAGTTTCTGTTCCAATATCTAGAATCGGAACAGGGGCGGGCAAGATAGAAATTACAGATTCATACTAAAATGTGTAGAATACTAGAATAGATTTTATAATACAATATAAAAATGAAATAATTCTGATAGAGGTCAAATCAGGTGAGAATGTAAAAAACAAAAGAAAAAATGTTCGCAAAAAGTATTGCCATTTTTAAAAAATGGAGATACAATAAGAGCGAACATTTTTTACATATAATGCAAAAGAAGGTAAATTTTATGTTGCTCCAACTTGGGATTGTGACCTTATGTTTGGTTCAAAAGAAATTTATAGAGATGAATGTGAAAATTCAACTCAAGATGTAGAAGGCTGGTTTACAAGAACAGCATCATTTGATGAGAAAATTAATCCATTAGGACAAGCTTTTAATTTATCAGGGAAAACAAGTGATGGAAAAACTTTTGAAGAAATTTGCAAAACAGAATGGAGAGAAAATTTTGAGCCTACAATTAATATCATACTAGGATATTCAAAACCAAATGGAAGATTAAAAAGTATGGATGAATATGCCAAACAAGTTGAAATAGCTTTTCGCAATAATAATTTAATATATGGAAATGAATACACTAATAAATATCATTCAACTAATTCAATCGATTTAAATAATTTATATGAGTATGAATATCAAAAAAATTGTATCGGTGAAGCTTTATATATAAAGGAGTGGACCAATGGCGGAAAAAATTGGATTAATATGATGTGAAATGATTAAACTTTAAGGGATTTGCTTGAATTTATATTTCTGTTGAATTTCAATTAATTAAGCATACTTAATTATGTGCTTTTCGACAATATATGAATTCTTCATAAAATGAGTAATTTCAAATAATTATAAAATGTGTAAATTTGCCTTATAAAAATGTGAAAAAGGTGTAAAAAGTTCTATACACTTCTATTAAAAGTCGTTAAGAAAAATGTAAAAAAACATAGAAAGTCATTTAATAAAATGCAAAAAACACACAAAAGTCATTGATAAAAATGTAATAATATGATAAAATATATTATATAATAACAAGAAAAAGAGGTGCGTTAAAATTGTATAGAAAAGCGATGGAAAAACTAATTAGGTGGAAGGAAGATATAGATAGAAAACCATTAATCTTAAATGGAGCTAGACAAGTAGGAAAAACTTGGATTCTAAAAGAGTTTGGGAATAAGTATTATACTAAAACTGCATATATAAATATGGATAATAACCAAAGAATGAAAGAATTATTTGTTGATTTTGATACTGAAAGACTAATTCAAGGTTTTAGAGCAGAAACACAAGTTGATATAGAACCTGAAAACACATTAATTATTTTAGATGAAATTCAGGAGGTTCCAGATGCAATAACATCATTAAAATATTTTTGTGAAAATGCTAGAGAATATCATATAGCTGTGGCAGGTTCACTATTAGGAGTTTCAACACATAAAGGTGTTTCTTTTCCTGTCGGTAAAGTGAATTTCTTAAATCTATACCCATTAAATTTTGAGGAATATTTATTAGCTATTGGAAAAGAAAGTTTGGTAGAACTTTTAAAAAATAACGATATGGATATGATAAAAGTATTTTCAGATCAATATAAAAGATTTCTAAAAGAATATTATTATATTGGTGGTATGCCTGAAGTTGTAGATTCGTATGTTAAATACAAAGATTATAATAGAGTTAGAAAAATTCAAAATGAAATACTTATGGCATATGAAAAAGATTTTTCAAAACATGTACCTAAAAAAGAATTAACAAAAGTATTACAAATTTGGCACAACTTCAATACACAATTAGCTCGTGAGAACAAGAAATTTATATATGGAGCTTTAAAACCAAGTGCAAGAGCAGCAGAATATGAAGATGCTATTAATTGGCTAGTAGATAGTGGCTTAATGTATAAAATTAATAGAGTAAATGCTTGTAAAATTCCATTAGAAGGATACATTGATTATAATGCCTTTAAATTATATTTTATTGATGTAGGATTACTTGCTGCAAAAAACGATTTGTATATTCAAACAATTTTAGAGGGTAATAAAATCTTTACAGAATATAAGGGTTCATTAACAGAACAATATGTACTTGGAGAATTAAAATCTAATTACAATATACCAATAAATTATTGGTCAAATGATGCAGGTCAAGCAGAAGTTGACTTTATCATACAATGGGAAAACAAAGTAATACCAATTGAGGTTAAGGCAGAAGAAAATTTACAATCAAAAAGCTTAAAGGTATTAGTGGAAAAATATAGAACAGAATGTAATGTGAGAACTGCAATGGTAGATTATAAGAAAGAAGATTGGTTAATTAACATACCATTATATTGTATTGAGAGTATAGAAAAAATAATTTAATTTAAGATTTAACTATCTGGAATTTCCAGATAGTTAAAAAAGACTTCAAAAGAAAAAATGTTCGTAAAGAGTATTGACATTTTTAAAAAATGAAGATACAATAAGAGCGAACATTTTTTTAGCGCACAAAATAAAATATTTTATGTACTAAAGTAGGAGGAATTATAAATGATATCTACATTACATATAAAAAATATTGGAATTATAGAAGATTTAAGCATAGATTTTAATAATGGTTTAAATGTATTAACAGGCGAAACCGGTGCTGGAAAAACGTTAATAATAGACTCGTTACAAATAATTTCAGGGGGTAGATTTTCAAAAGAAATGATAAGAAAAGGTGAAAATCACTCATTTGTAGAACTTTGTATGTATGAACCAGAAAGTAAAGAAGCAATAGATGGAAATATTATTGTTTCAAGAGAGATAAATTTAAATGGAAAAAATATGTGTAAAATAAATGGTAGAATGGTAACAGTAAATGAATTAAAAAAATTTATGAGTAATTTTATAGAAATACATGGACAAAATGATAATCAAAATTTATTAGATAAAAAATTGCACTTGAACTACCTAGATGGTTTTATTGGAAATAAATTTGAAAATAGAAAGAAAAACTATGAAGAATTATATAAGGAATATTGCAATATAAAACAAGAATTGAAAAATAATTATGGAGACGAAAAAGAAAAACAGAGAAAACTTGATTTATTGCAATATCAAAAAAATGAAATTGAAGAAGCAGGATTAAAACAAAATGAAGAAGATGAATTAGAAGAAAAAAGAAGAATAATGCTTAATTCAGAAAAAATATCGTCAAACTTACAGGAAGCAGATAAGTTAATATCAGAGTCTGGAATAGATAGCATTAGTATGGCTATAAGAGCATTAGAAAAAATAGAAAACATTGATGAGAGATATGAAAAAGTTTCTAGTAATTTGAAAGGAATATATTATGAATTACAGGAATTATCAAGAGATGTAAACAATTTTAGAGATGATGTAGAGTTTAACGAACAAGAAAGAGATTATATAGAAGAAAGGCTGGACTTAATACATTCCTTAAAAAGAAAATATGGAAATACAATTAAAGAGATATTAAATTACAAAGAGGAAATAAAGCTTGAAATTGAACATATCGAGAATTTAGAAAATTACACAAATAAATTAAAAGCAAAGCAAAAAGAAGTAGAAGAAAGAATGAAAATACTAGCGCTTGAGATGCATGAAATAAGAAAAGAATATGCAGAAAGCCTAAGCAAGAATATTAATGAAGAATTAGAAGACTTAGAAATGAAAAATGCAAAAATAGATATAAAAGTTAAATACATAGAAGACGAATATTTAAAAACAGGAAAAGATTTAGTAGCTTTCTATATTACGACAAATAAAGGAGAAGATGAAAAAGAATTATCTAAAATTGCATCAGGAGGAGAAATGTCTAGAACAATGCTTGCAATAAAGAAAGTTCTAGCAGATAGCGATAAAATGCCGATACTAGTTTTTGACGAAATAGATACTGGCATAAGTGGCAAAGCTGCAAATTCAGTAGCCAATAAATTAAAGAAAATAGCAAATAGACATCAAGTAATGTGTATATCTCATTTACCTAATATTGCAGCAATGGCAGACTATAATTATTTTATAAGTAAGGATGTATGTAATGAAAGAACAAAAACACAAATTAAGCTTTTAGATGAAGAAGAAGTAATTAAAGAAATTGCAAGAATTTCTTCAGGAGAAATAAATGAAATTAGTTTAAAATATGCAAATGAATTAAGGAACAAAAAAGCATCATAAGTGAACATTTAACATGTAATTACAATTTAGTACTAACTTTGTTTAGCTAAAAGCAAGACTATATTATTTTTTTAAAAAGAGAATTGAAAGTGAGCAAGTTAGAAATTCTAATAAATTTTATAGAAAGAGTTCAAGGCTTGTCCTTGGAAGGGTGCCATAAAATTTATGTGAATTTCTTACGCAGCTTAGACTTGAACGAGTGTTTTAAAAAAATAATATAGTCTTGCTTTTAGCGTTAAAGTGAATTGTAACGATTAATAATAAGAATGTTTATTTTCAAAATAACTTGTTCATAATATATATACCAAATTAAAAGAAGGTATAGTCTAAAAGAAATATAATGTCATAACTATGTTTACCTTCTACCAAATCAAGAAAGGAATGTGTTTTTTTATGAAAAGTTATTTAGGAATTAATAAAGTTCAAGCATTAGAGGTTTTAGACTCAAGAGGAAATCCTACAGTGCAAGTAGAGGTTATTACTGAAGAAGGTTTTGTAGGTACTGCACTAGTACCATCAGGAGCTTCAACAGGAAGTTTTGAATCTGTAGAATTACGAGATGGAGATAAAAACAGATATATGGGCAAAGGTGTACAAAAAGCAGTTGAAAATATTAATAAAAAAATTGCAAAAAGAATTATAGGAATGAATGTGCTAGAACAAAGAAAAATAGATCAAGAGCTTATAATTTTAGATGACACACCCAATAAATCTAATTTAGGAGCTAATGCAATACTTGGGGTATCTTTAGCAGTTGCTAAAGCCGCAGCGAATTCTTTGGGATTAGAATTATATGAGTATCTTGGTGGAATAAATGCCACAGAACTCCCTATTCCTATGATGAATATACTAAATGGAGGAAAACACTCTGAAAATAATATAAATATACAAGAATTTATGATAATGCCAATAGGAGACATTACATTTGCAGAAAGATTACGAAGAGGTACAGAAATTTACCATACATTAAAAACGGTTTTAAAAGAAAAAGGCTATAGCGTTGGAGTAGGTGATGAAGGAGGTTTTGCACCGAATTTAGAAAACGAGGAGCACGCTTTAGATAATATAATAGAAGCAATAAAAAAGGCTGGGTATGAGCCTGGAAAAGATATTGTACTTGCATTAGATGTTGCAAGCACCGAGATGAATGACGCAGCAAAAAAAAATGGAAAAGATGGATATTATTTTTGGAAAACAGGTATATTAAAAACAAGAGAAGAAATGATAGAGTATTTAACTAAATTATGTAATAAATATCCAATAGTATCTATAGAAGACGGATTGGCGGAAGAAGATTGGGAAGGTTGGAAATTATTAACTGAAAAATTAGGTAATAAAATTCAATTAGTTGGAGACGATTTATTTGTTACAAATCCGAAAAGATTAAGAAATGGAATAGAAAAGAATGTTGCAAATACAATTCTAATAAAGCCAAATCAGATAGGAACATTAACAGAAACCTTAGATACAATTAAAATGGCAAAATGCAATGGCTACAAAACAATTATTTCACATAGGTCAGGAGAAACAGAAGATACTACTATTGCAGATATTGCAGTTGGAATAAATGCAGGGCAAATAAAAACAGGAGCACCTTGTAGAACAGATAGAATTGCAAAATACAATAGACTATTAAAAATTGAAAGAGATATGAGGACTATGTATAGTTATAATAAATAGGGATAAAAAGATGAAATTAATTATTGATTCAATAAGAGAATATCAAATATCGAATAATATTTTTAAGCAGTACAATAATATAAATTAGTTACAAAAAAATAGTGAATTAGAATTTTTTCTACTTCACTATTTTTAAGTTAAAATTATGCTATATTATTTCATTTTATTATTTAAAATAATTACTTTACTAAAAGAGAATATAGCTATTACAGAAGCTAGAGTTATAAAACCAATAATCATAACCGAACCTGCTTTAGGCAATTCAACTGGTGGTTCAACAAGTTTTAGTTTTGGAGTTACATCTGATGTTTTATCTTGTTTAACATTATCAAAATCATTAAATGTAATATCTACTTTTTTATTTGTATTTAATATTTTATCTACTATAGCGCTATCAAAATTTTCTTTTAATTTTAATTTATATTGAACTGTTCCTGTTTCACCACTTTTTAATTCTGGAATTGTCCACGTAATAGAATTATTTTCTGTATTAATTGTAGCTGAAATTGTACCAACATTTGATTCTGTTACATAGGCAAAATCAAAGTTTTTAACAATTTCTTCAGGAAAATAATCTACTATAGTAATGTTTTTTAGGGTCTTCTCAATAGGTAATAAAGAATTATATATATCTGTAGTAATTGTTTTTTCAATTTCTGAATCAGTAATATAATAGAATTTCCCTACGGTAGGATTGCTTGTAGTACCAAATACTTCAGAAATTATAGTTTTAAAACTTTTTGTAGTTGTTATAGGAACATAATCTTCATCACTAATACCAGTTAGCATTGTTATTATATTAATGCCTTTTGAATTTATATTTTGTAGTTCTGTTTTTGTTTTAGTAATAACGTCATCTGAATAGTAGGTTTTATCAAAATCGATTGCAACATTTGGAACACCATCTGTTAAAACAATCATATATTTGTCGTTAGACTCTTCAGAAAAATGGTTGCTTGCAAGTTTTATTCCAGCTTGTAAATCTGTTCTAGGTCCATTTGTTTCAATATTAGATATGGCATTTTTTAAAGCAGAAGAATCGTTGCTTAATTCTGAAATTAAAGATGCATCTTCAATGGTTCCTTCTTTTAATACATCTACATTAGTTGAGAAACTTACAATACCTATTTTTAGTTTAGTATTATCTTTTAATAAGTTTTCTACAAGAGTTTTAGCTGATTCAAAAACTAAATTTTTTCTTATAATTGTTGATCCATCTGCTATAGGATCGGTCATACTATTCGAATTGTCAATAACCAACATTATTTCTCCGGTTGGTTTAGAAGCTTCTTCGTCATTATTTATTTGTAATTGTAAAGTTACTTCTTTATTAGCTAAATCTTTTGAAATTAATTTTTTTTCAAATTTTGAGTTTTCACTTAAATTTATTGTACAAATAGGTTCTTCTACTACACTCATTTGTACTGTGCTATAAGAAGCTAATGATACGTTTGCTATTAATACAAATACTAAAAATAGCATAATTAAAAATCTTTTTTTCATAAAATAATACACTCCTTTTAAATTTATATCTTATACTATTTTAACACAAATTTGAAAATAAACAACAATATTTGCATTTTTTTTTAAAACTATTGTAAAATATAAAAAAATGTGTTAAAATAAAAAATGTAAATAAAATCCAATTAAAAAGCAAAGTATACGTATTAACAAACATGTTTAAAAGAGAAAATGGTCTAGGCTGAAAACCATTAATATGTAATATGTAGAAAATTCACTTTTTAGGACTTTTTCTGAACGAAGCTAGTAGGAGAAAGCGGTCGAACCGTTAAAACGCAAATTGAGGTTAGTAGAATACTAATAAATGTAGGTGGTACCACGGAAAATGTAGCTATTTCGTCCTATAGATAGGATGAAATAGCTTTTTAGATTTTAAATATAAGACAAAAGGTCGAAATTAGAAAAACGAAAGATTAAATTTTAAGTAAAATTTAATAAGGATGTGAAAATATGAATTCAAATAAATATTTAGAATATTTTTTAGATTCTAAAGTTTATACAAATGAAGATGTTCAAAAAAGTATTAGCAGAACAATGAAAGAATTTCCTAATAAAGAAATAAATGTAGAAGTAGAGCTTAATGAATTTGGTGTATATATTGTTACTTTTATTTTTAAAGACAAAAATACTTTTTTTAATAAAATTAAATTTTTTTTCAGAAAAAAATAATGTAAACTTATGAAAGGAATGAAATGTATGAAAGAACAAATTAAAATTATTAAAGAAAATTCAAAAAAAGAAATTGAAATATGCAAAGATGAAAAAGAATTAAATGAAATACGTGTTAAATATTTAGGCAAAAAAGGAGAGCTAACAGCGGTTTTAAGAGGAATGGGGGCATTGTCGCCAGAAGAAAGACCAATTATAGGAAGTTTAGTAAATGAAGTAAGAGATGAATTAGAGGGTTTAATTTCAGAAAAAGAAAATGAACTAAAAAAGCAAGAACTATTGAAAAGGCTAGAAATTGAAAATATAGATATTACAGAGCCAAGCAAAAAAATAGCTTTAGGCTCATTACATCCAATAACCCAAATAATAGATGAAGTAGAAGAAATATTTTTAGGGATGGGATATAAAATAGCAGATGGGCCTGAAGTGGAAAAAGCAATTTATAATTTTGATAAATTGAACACACCACCTGATCACCCTGCAAGAGATATTCAAGATACATTTTATATAACAGATGATATAGTTTTAAGGAGTCAAACGTCACCTGTACAAGCAAGGGTAATGGAAAACGAAAAACCCCCTATAAAAATAATTTGCCCTGGTGCAGTTTATCGCTCAGATAGTGTTGATGCAACACATTCACCAGTATTTCATCAAATAGAGGGATTAGTAGTTGATAAAAACATATCTATGACAGACTTGAAAGGGACTCTAGAAATGTTTGCTAAAAAATGCTTGGGAGAAAATACAAAAATCAGATTTAGACCACATCATTTCCCATTTACAGAACCAAGTGCTGAAGCAGATGTTTCATGTTTTGTGTGCGGAGGAAAAGGGTGCAAGGTATGTAAAGGTGAAGGTTGGATAGAGCTTTTAGGTTGTGGAATGGTACATCCAAATGTTTTAAAAAATTGTGGAATAGACCCAGATGTTTATTCAGGTTTTGCATTTGGTTTTGGAGTAGAAAGAATTGCTATGGCAAAATTTGGAATTGAAGATATGAGATTATTATTTGAAAATGATGTAAGATTTTTAAAGCAATTTTAGAAATTAAAAATTTGACTAATAGGTACGTTCTTATTTAAGAACACTATATTGGCTAAGGTTATAAGGAGTGTAAAAGTAAATGGGATTTTTTAGCAGAAATACAAATAAGAAACAAGATAAAATTTATAATATGGCAGAAGCATTAAAAATATTAAGTAATCCAAAATTTAGTATGTATACAACAGTAGAAGTTGAACCAGGGATGTATAAAATAGTTACAATAGAGGAAAGTAGAACTTTACTCAATTAACATCAAATTATAACAATTTGGTTGAAGAAGGGAGATTTATAATGAAAGCAAGTGTTGAGTGGTTAAAAGAATACAGCGATATAGATGTAGATAGCGTAAAATTAGGAGATATTCTAACAATGACAGGTTCTAAAGTTGAAACAATAGAACAAAAAGGAAATGATATTAAAAATGTAGTGGTTGGAAAAATATTAGAAATAAAAAAACATGAAGATTCTGATCATTTGGTTATTACACAAGTAGATATAGGAACTGAAAAAATTCAAATTGTAACAGGTGCAAACAACATAAAAGAAGGAGATATTGTTCCTATTGCAAAAGATGGTTCTGAGTTGCCAGGGGGAGTAAAAATAAAAAAAGGACTTTTAAGAGGAGTAGAGTCATGTGGAATGATGTGTTCTGTAGGAGAATTAGGACTAGATATTGCAGATTATCCAGGACAAATAGAACATGGAATTATGATTTTAGATAAAACTTTGGAAAAAGATTTAGGAAAAGATATTGTAGAAATATTAAAATTAAAAGAAGAAATTATAGATTTTGAAATTACTCCTAATAGGCCAGATTGTTTATCAATTGAAGGGTTAGGAAGAGAAACTGCTGTTTCTCTTGGAAAAGAATTTAAAAATCCACGAAAAAATATAGATGAATTGAATATAACTGATAAAGAAGAATTAGAAGGTTTAAGAGTTGATATAACAGCTCCAGATTTATGTTATCGATATATTGCAAGAGTAATAAAAGATGTAAAAATAGCTCCATCACCAGAATGGATGGTAAGAAGATTAAAAGCTTGTGGAGTAAAAAGTATAAATAATATAGTAGATATAACAAATTATGTAATGTTAGAAATGGGTCAACCAATGCATGCTTTTGATATAAATTCTATAGAAGGAAAACATATAACAGTTAGAAGAGCTAAAAATGGAGAAAAAATAACAACGTTAGATGAGCAAGAAAGAGAATTAGATGAAAATAATTTAGTAATAGCAGACGAAAATAAAGCAGTAGCAATAGCAGGTGTAATGGGTGGAATAAATTCAGGTATAACTAATGATACAAAAAATGTAGTATTTGAATCTGCAACATTCAATGGAGGGAACATTAGAAAAACAGCTAAAAAAGTTGGGTTAAGAACTGAAAGCTCTTCAAGATTTGAAAAAGGGCTATCAGCAGAAAATGCGCTAAGAGCTGTAAATAGAGCAGTAGAGTTGGCAGAGCTAATAGGTGCTGGAAAAGCAATAGAAGGAAAAATTGATGTATATCCAACAAAACAAAAAATAAATAAAATTAAGTTAGATGTACCAAGAATAAATAGTTTACTTGGAACAAATATATCAAAACAAGAAATGATAGATATATTAGAAAAACTAGAAATTAAAGTTGAAAATGATGTTGCAATTGCTCCATATTTTAGAATGGATTTAGAGTTCGTTGCAGATTTAGCAGAAGAAATTGTCCGCTTCTATGGATATGATAAATTAGAAACTACTTTAATTAAAGCAGATACTACTTTAGGAATTAAAAACAAAGAACAAAAAATAGAACAAAAAATAAAAGAAGTATTAGTAAATAGTGGACTCTCAGAAATTTACACATATGGCTTTGTAAGTGAAAAAGACTTAGAAAAGGCAAAAATAAATACAGAATTAAAGAAAAATGCAATTATTGTACAAAATCCACTAAGTGAAGATTATAAATTAATGAGACCAACAACAATACCAAGTATGATGCAAATACTTGCAACAAATGCAAATAAAAAGAATATATCTGCTAAATTATTTGATTTATCAAGAAACTATAGGAATATAAACAATCAAGTAGAAAGCGGAGAAGTACCATTACAAGAAAACATTTTAACAATTGGTGTGTATGGAGATGACACAGATTTTTATTCATTAAAAGGAATGATAGAAAATATATTAGAATCAATTAGCGTAAATCGTTATGATATAGAAAAAGAAACAAAAAATGAATCATACCATCCAGGAAGATGTGCAAACTTAAAAGTTGGAACAGATACTATAGCTACATTTGGAGAAGTACATCCAGAAGTTTTAGAAAACTATGGAATTAATAAAAGGGCATATTTAGCAGAGCTAAACATTACAAAACTTGTAAAATATGCAAGAGCTAATAAAAAATATGTGGAAGTACCTAAATTCCCAGCAGTTGAAAGAGACATAGCGGTAATAGTAGATGAAGCTATTGAAGTTGGTCAAATAGAAAAAGCAATTACTAAAAAAGGCAAGAAATTGCTTGAAAGTGCTAAGCTATTTGATATTTATAGAGATGAAAAATTGGGAGCTAACAAGAAAAGTGTTGCATATTCATTAATTTTTAGAGATAAAAATAAGACTTTAAGTGATGAGGAAATAAATAAAGTTATGGATGAGATTATTGGTGAGTTGAAGAATAAATTTGGGGCAGAATTAAGATAGAGGTCTTAAAGACCTCTTTTTTATTTACAGTAACACATTTTTTATACAAATTGTCCAAAATCTCTTGACAAATAGAAAAAAATAGTGTAAAGTATATTAGCATTACAAAAAGAAAAGAGGTAATTACTATGGAAGAAAAGGTAAAAATAAGTATGTTAAGCCAGTTATATGGAAAACTTTTAACAGAAAAACAATTTGAATTCATAGATGATTACTATAATAATGACTTGTCATTATCAGAAATTGCAGAAAATAACAATATTACAAGACAAGCTGTTAGAGACATTTTGAAGAAAGGGGAGAAAAAACTTTTCGAATACGAAGAAAAGCTGATGTTTATGAAAAGGACGTTAAATCAAGAAAAAAAGATTGAAAAGGTTTTATCAGAATTAACAAAAATTCAAAAAGATTATTCTGATAAACAAATCGCAAGTGTTTTAGAAAGTATAAAAAAAGAACTTAACTGTTTAGTTTAAAAAATTCAAAAGATATTAAAAAGAAATGGAGTGGGAAATATGGCTTTTGAAGGATTATCTTCTAGATTACAAGAAATAACAAGAAAAATTAGAGGAAAAGCAAGAATAACTGAATCTGACTTAAAGGAAATGTTAAGAGAGGTAAAACTTGCACTTTTGGAAGCTGATGTTAACTACAAAATTGTAAAAGAATTTATAAACACTATTCAAGAAAAGGCACTTGGTCAAGATGTTTTAAAATCTTTAACACCTGGGCAACAAGTTGTAAAAATTGTAAAAGATGAACTAGTAGAATTATTGCGGAGGTACAGAAAGTAAAATTAATTTTACTCCAAATCCACCAACAATAATTATGCTAGTGGGGCTTCAGGGTTCTGGTAAGACAACAACAGCAGGGAAACTTGCAAATTTATTAAGAAAACAAGGAAAAAAGCCTTTGCTAGTTGCATGTGATGTTTATAGGCCTGCAGCTATAAAACAATTACAAGTTGTTGGAAAACAGTTAAATATTCCAGTTTTCAGTAATGAAACATCGAAAGATGTAGTACATATTGCAAGACAGGCAATTTCTACAGCAATTTCAAAATTGAATGATGTTATTATATTAGATACAGCCGGTAGATTACATATAGATGAGGCTTTAATGGCTGAACTAAAAAACTTAAAGAAAAATGTAAAGCCACATGAAATATTACTTGTTGTAGATAGCATGACAGGTCAAGATGCGGTTAATGTTGCTGAGAAATTTAATAACGAGATTGGAATAGATGGTGTGGTTTTAACAAAACTAGATGGTGATACACGTGGTGGTGCTGCATTATCTGTTAAGAATGTTACTGGTAAACCAATTAAGTTTGCTGCAACTGGTGAAAAGCTAAGTGATATTGAAGTTTTTTATCCTGAAAGAATGGCTCAAAGAATACTTGGAATGGGAGACATTTTATCTATTATAGAAAAAGCTGAAGAATCATTTGACTTAGAGCAAGCAGAAAAACTTGAAAAACAGTTAAAGAAAAAAGAATTTGATTTAGACGATTATTTAACGCAATTAAGACAAGTAAAGAAAATGGGTTCATTTTCTTCGTTGTTAAAAATGATACCAGGAATGAATCAAATAAAAGATTTAAAAGTTGATGACAAAGAATTTGAAAAAATAGAAGCTATTATTTGTTCTATGACAAAAGCTGAAAAGAGAAATACGAAACTTTTAAATGCAAGTCGTAGACAGCGTATAGCTAAAGGTAGTGGTACTACAGTACAAGATATTAACAAATTTATTCAATCCTTTGATATGACACAAAAAATGATGAAAAAGATGCAGACTAACAAAGGCGGAATGAAAAAGTTATTAAACGGTATTGATGAAAACACATTAAAAAAATTTAAATTCTAAAATAAAGTTAATTTGTTATTATTTTTTAGTTCTAGTAAATTATATTTTAGTTTGGACAATGAATGTGGTTTTATTTGCTTCAAAAGTAATAAAAATACTTTTATATTCAAAATCTAATATGTAATTACATAGAAATAAAAGTTAAATATAAATGTTTTAAATTATGTGGAGGTGAATTAAATGGTAAAAATCAGATTACAAAGACAAGGAAAGAAAAAGGCTCCTTTTTATCATATAGTAGTGGCAGATTCAAGAAGCCCAAGAGATGGTAAAATAATTGAGCAATTAGGAACATATGACCCAATGACAGAACCAGGAACAATAGTTCTAGACAAAGAAAAAGTTGAAAAATGGATAAAGAATGGTGCTAAACCTACAGACACAGTAAAGGCTTTAATTGAAAAAGTAAAATAAATTTCTAAAATAATAAATGTATAGGGTTATTATAATTTAAAACTTAAGGGGGAAATATTATGAAGGAAATTTTAGAAACTATTATTTTAAACTTAGTAGATAACAAAGATTCAGTTGAAATTAAAGAATTAGAAGGAGAGAAATCTGTTGTTTTTGAAGTAAAAGTTGCTGATGGTGATATGGGAAAAATAATAGGTAAACAAGGAAAGATTGCAAAGTCTATTAGAAATGTTATAAAAGCTGTCGCAAGTCGAGAACAAAAAAGAGTTTCTGTTGAATTTATAGGATAATTGGAGTATATTAATATGACAAAATATCTTGAAATTGGTCAAGTTGTAAATACATTTGGAATAAAAGGAATGGTTAAAGTAAAACCTTTTACAGATGATATTAAACGATTTGACAAATTAAAAACAATATATATAGAAAACAAGAATGGTAGAAAAGAATACGAAGTAGTAGAAATAAAATATCATAAAAATATGGTATTAATCAAGTTAAGTGGAGTGGATACTTTAGAAGAAGCGGATTTATTAAGACAAAGCTATTTGCTTGTAGATAGAGAAAAAGAAGAACCTTTAGAAGATGGTGTTTATTATATAGTAGATTTGCTGGGACTTGAAGTTTACACAGATGATAACCAATTTCTTGGTACAGTACAGGATATTTTTAATACGGGAAGTAATGATGTATATGTTGTAAAAGATGAATTAGGCAAACAGATTCTTTTACCAGGAATATCAGATGTTATAAAAATGGTAAATTTAGAAGAAAAAAAGATTATAGTTCATCTTATAAAAGGATTAATATAGAGGGAGAAAATATGAAGTTTGACGTTTTAACTCTTTTTCCGGAAATGTTTGAACCACTAAAATACAGCATTATCGGAAGAGCGGTGGAAAAAGAACTAATAGATGTTAATTTAATAAATATTAGAGATTTTTCAAAAGATAAGCATAAAAAAGTAGATGATACTCCCTATGGTGGTGGAGCTGGTATGGTAATTAGGCCAGATGTAGTTTATGATGCGTATAATTCTGTAAAGTCGCAAAATTGTAAAGTTATATATATGTCACCACAAGGCAAAACATTAAGTCAAAAAAAGGTTGAGGATTTTAGTAAAGAGAATCATTTAATTATTCTTTGTGGGCATTATGAGGGCATTGACCAGAGGGTTATAGATAAAATTGTGGATGAAGAAATATCTATTGGGGATTATGTATTAACAGGTGGAGAAATTCCAGCAATGGTATTAATAGACAGTGTAAGCAGATATATTGAGGGTGTATTAAAACATGATTCTATTAAAGAAGAAAGCTTTTCAAATGGGCTTTTGGAATATCCACAATACACAAGACCTGAAATTTTTGAAGGACAATCAGTTCCTGATATATTACTTTCTGGACATCATGAAAATATAGAAAAGTGGAGAAAAGAGCAATCTCTAAAAGTAACTAAAAATAAAAGACCTGATTTGATATAAAGAATAGTTGTGTTTTAATGCTTTTAAAGCATATAAAATTAAAACAGTTGAAGTGCACATATAAAGATGCACCGCTCAAAATTTAAAGAAGGAGGAATTTCTAAAATGGATATTATAAAATCTATTGAACATGAACAATTGAAAAATAAAATACCAGAATTAAAAGTTGGTAATACAGTAAAAGTACATGTAAGAATAAAAGAAGGAAACAAAGAGAGAATTCAAGTATTCGAAGGAATTATTATAAAAGTACAAGGTGGAGGAGTAAACCAAACATTTACAGTTAGAAAAATATCTTATGGTGTTGGTGTTGAAAAAACATTCTTAATACATTCACCATTAGTTGAAAAAGTTGAATTAGTAAGAGTAGGTAAAGCTAGAAGAGCTAAACTATTCTACTTAAGAGACAGAGTTGGTAAAGCTGCTAAGACTAAAGAAGATATTGGAGCTAGAATAGAAGATAAAGAAATAGTTGTTAAAGAAGATTTAACAGAAGAACCAGTAGTAGAAGAAGTAGCTTCTCCTGAAGAAGCACCTGCTGTAGAAACTGAGAAAGTTGCAGTAGAAGAAGTTGTAGATACAGTTAAAGAAGAAGTAGTTGAAGATGTAAAAGAAGAGCCAGCTACTGAAGATAAAAAAGCTGAATAATAACATAAAAAGTCATAAATTAATTCACTAATTTATGGCTTTTGTTATTTATAATAAACTAAGTATTAAACATTTTTAATAATTTTTTGTAATTCTTTTTTTAGTATCTCTTTATTTTTATTATTTAACTCAGTTAATGGCAATCTAGGTATTCCACAGTCAAAACCTATATAATTTAAAGCTGTTTTTACAGGTATTGGGTTTACTTCTGAAAATAATGCTTTTATCAACGGGATAGCATTTAATTGCATTTTTTTTGCTTTAAATATTTTTTTGTCAAAGAAGTTTTGAACCATATCATGGCAGTATTGTGGCATTATATTAGACAAAACTGATATTACTCCAATTCCTCCAAGTGATAGCGTGGGTAATACTTGATCATCATTTCCAGAATATATATTTAAATTATCTCCACATAAGTGAGAAATCTCTGCTATTTGAGATAAGTTACCACTTGCTTCTTTTATGGCTACAATATTTTCTATTTTAGAAAGCTCCAAACAGGTTTTAGGTTCTATGTTTACACCGGTTCTTCCAGGTACATTATATATAATAATTGGAAGTTTTACGTTTTTAGCAATTTCTTTGTAATGTTCAATAAGTCCATTTTGTGTACATTTATTATAATAAGGTGTAACTAGTAAGAGTCCGTCTACTCCAAGTTCTTGAACAATTTTTGAAGTTTTGATAACATCTTTTGTGTTATTTCCACCTGTGCCTGCAATAATAGGAATTTTTTTATTGGAAGTCTTTACAGCACATTTTATGGTTTCTAGCCTTTCTTCTATTGTCATTGTTGAAGCTTCACCTGTTGTTCCACAAACTATAATACTGTCTATATTATTTTCAATTTGAAAATGGACTAATTTTTCAAATTCTTTTAGATTTACACCGTCTTTGTTAAAAGGAGTACATATTGCTGTTCCACAGCCTTTAAATACAATTTTTTTCATATTATATTATTTCCTTTCTCAAATTGTTTATGTATAAATATAAATGTAAATGTTTTTATAGTATAATATTCAATTAATAAAAAAATGTTGTGTGGGTTGATATATAAATATTTTTTTCTTGGGTGATTTGCAGTTGCTGTTCAGCCCTATGTTATTAGAAGTTCTTAGCTAAGTGATTACTATTTAAATATTTTGAGAATTAATCGAATGCGACTGGAATAACTTAAAAAATCTTGGTAATTTTGAAAGGGAATCTCAAAGTTTATCTTTGAGGGTGCTTTCGAAATTAGTTAGATTTTTTTAGTGTTTAATGCAAGGTAGGCGAGATTATTCGAAAAATATTTAAATAGTAATCACTATTAAGCAGAACAATTATAATTTTAAGACTGAACAGTAACAATTTGTTACAAAAAAATTTAAAAAAGTATTGACAAAATACAAAATACAATATAAAATAGAATCAACAAAGCGAACAACGTTTCGAAAAACAATAATTCGATAGTATATTTACAAGGAGTGATAAAAATGAATTTAGTAAAAAGAAATACAAATACAAAAATACAATTAAATAAAGTAGTTGAAAGGCATCCAGTTCCTGTATTGGGTATAGACTACAAAGTAAAAATAATATATAGAAATATAAAAATAACGGAATTAGATGTTGAAGGTAAAACTATAAAAATATCACTTCCTAATAAATATAAAAAAATGTCAAATAAAGAAATTTTAGATTTAGCAATTGAAAAGATGTATGAACAAATAGCAAAAATAGAAATTGAAAGAGCAATGGAAAAAACAAGAATAATGCTTGGATTTGCACCTGATGAATATGAAATAATGGAAATGAAATCATTAGGAAAATGCGAAAACAATAAAATTACTATTAATCCACAAGTAGTAAAATATAGAAGAAAGATAATAGACTACATAGTATTACATCAATATTGCCATTTGAAATACAAAACTCATTCAAAAGGATTTATGAAATTAATTGAAAAATATGAACCAGAATATAAAAAATGTGAAGAGATTTTATTAAATATATAGTATAATAAAAAATTGTTGCTATAAAAAATATGCAACAATTTTTTAAACAGTAAAAATATATTAAAAAAATTTTAAAAAAGACTTTATAAATTAAAAGATTTTTGCTATAATACTAAATGTAAATATTGGGGTGTAGCCAAGCGGTAAGGCAGATGGCTCTGACCCATCGATGCGTAGGTTCGAATCCTACCACCCCAGCCAATAGCTAATCTATTCGAACTAATAGAATAGATAGAACAAAAATCAATCAGCAACATGATTGTTTTTTTGTATGTAAAGGAATATAAGAAAAAACTTAATTTTGGGAAATAAAAAAGTATAATGACTATATGAAATAGTATGAGAAATGAAATATTACAAAAATATTAAGTTTATATTACATTCTTATTCCATTTGCCAAAAATAAGTATATTATGAGATAATATATTCAATAAAGAGTTATGCAAAATTTAAAACATAAAATTGGAGGTATATATATGAATAAAGAATTAAAAATAAAAAGATGTGAAAAATGCGGAGCATTAGTAAGAGTTTTGGAAGATTGTAAATGTGATAATTGTGGAATAAAGTGTTGTGGTGAACAAATGAAAGAGCTAATCCCAAATTCGGTGGATGCTGCAGTAGAAAAACATATTCCAGTTTATGAGGTTAAAGATGGAAAACTTGTTGTAAAAGTAAATCATGTTATGGAAGATAAACATTATATTGAGTGGATATCTATTGTTTATAAAAATAAGGAAAAAATAACTTATTTTAAACCAGGTGAAGAAGCTGTTGCTACAATATGTAAATATGAGCCAGGTATTGTGATTTATTCTTATTGTAATATTCATGGGCTATGGAGAGCAGAAGTAAAATAGAAATAGTTTTAAAAAGGAGGTTACAAATGAGAAGAGGTTTAGAAAATTCAAGGGGTATTACTTTAATAGCATTAGTAACTACAATTATCATAATTGTTATATTAACAAGTGTTGCTGTATATACAGGTAAAGACATTGTAGAAAAATCAAAATTTACAGCATTTACAACAGAGTTAAAAATAATGCAAACACATGTAAATGAACTGTATCAGGAATGTAGAGATGGTAATACTATTCAGGTTGGAAATACAGAATATACAGGTGAGAGTATAAAGTCTATAGGTACAAATGCAAGTGCTCATCCAAATGCACAACAGGTATTTACACTTGAAGAATCTGGTATTACAGATTCAACAGGTTATGTTTATTTTAATAAGCAATTAATTCAAAATTTAAATATTGAAGGTGTTGATGGAGAATATTTTGTAAATATAGGTAAAAGAAGTATAGTTAGTTGTGATGGCGTTAAATATAAAGGCAAAACATATTATACATTGGAACAAATTCCTGAAAGTTTATATAATGTAGAATATAATAATTCAAATGTAAGTGCTCCTACAATAGGTAGTGCAACTATGGAAAGTGTTTCAGAAGGTAAATGGAGAATAACAGTTTCGAATATTCAATATAGTGGTTATGTAACAAAATGGGTAGTTAATTATAAATTAGAAACAGATTTAAATTGGAGTACAAGTGAGGATTTAAGTTTTATAGTTACTGAAAATGGCAACTATAAAGTAAAAGTGTCAAATGGAAGTATCGAATCAGGAGAAGTAACTGTAGAAAAACATAGAGGTAGACCAGGCATTAATATAGGAGATTACGTCCAATACGAAGCGCCTACTAGGTCAGAAGACTACCAGCTTTCAAGCGAAGTTAGTGGATATAGTAGAACACAGACAATCGGGCAAGAATACACAATATGGCGAGTTCTAAATATATATAATGATGGCAGTATGGATTTAGTAGCTACAGTAAAAGGTACAAATACAGGAATATTTTTAGAAGGTGCTTTAGGTTATAATAATGGAATATATGTATTTAACTATATATGCAATTATTTGTATCAAAATGAAGCAAAAGGCGTAACTGCAAGAAGTATAAATATTGAAGATATAAAAAGTAAAATGTCTCAAACATGTATAGAGCAAATAAATAGTACAATAAGTGAAAGTGTTACAAATTGCAATAATTCTGGAGTAATAGAAAGTAAGGATACTGCTAATAATGTTGTCACTTATAAAAATAGTTATTCTCATTACCCTGATATTTTTAAATACCAAATAGGTTCTGGAGTTAATACATCAATAATATTAAAAGAAGGCGATATATGTGATGAAAATGGTAGGAAGTCTATAAGTGAGAGTGAATCTTTTTATAAAGATAGTGCAGGAAGATTTATTTCTACAGTTAATACATCTGTACAGGCAACTAATATTACAGCAAAACAGACATATTATGATATAACAAATCAATCTAATTATTTTTTAGATTATAATGGAACAACTAGTACATATTATAATATGTTATTTCCTACATCAATAAAATATTGGATTGGTTCAAGATTTACTAACTGTACTTCTCAAAAAGCATGTTTTGGACTTCGTATTGTTGATGGCAATAAGATAAATGGTAATGAATTATTTAGTTCGGATTCAGCAGGTAGTAGAAGCACACAAAACAAAATTTGTCCTGTAATTCACATTGAAAAGACAGTTGATATTACAGTTTGTACCGGGACAAATACAGAATCAAATCCACATGAAGTAGATTTAAATAATTAATTGTTGGCGTCATTATTGGTGGGCATACTTCACATGATATTTAATAACATATACATTGACATAGAGTTTGCTATGTGATAATATAGTATTCAATACTAGATAAAGCAAAGGAGAAAATATGAAAAGAACTAAATTATCAGATAGAATATTACCTACATATACAAAAGGAGAAGAGATATTCAATATGGTGTCTCATATTATAGGTGGAGTTGTCGGAATTGTAGCAATAGTACTTTGTAGTATTATTGCTGCAAAACATCAAAATGCACCAGGTGTAGTTTCAGGAGTTGTATTTGGGTGTACATTGTTAATTTTATATACAATGTCTAGCATTTATCATGGATTAAACCCAAATTTAAAGGCAAAAAAAGTATTACAAATAATAGACCATTGTTCAATATTTTTATTAATAGCTGGTTCATATACGCCATTTTGCTTATGTACTTTAAGAGAGTATAATACAGCACTTGGGTGGACAATATTTGGAATAATTTGGACAATTGCAGTGCTTGGAATAGTACTAAATTCAATAGACTTAAAGAAATTTAAAGTGTTTTCAATGATATGTTATTTAATTATGGGATGGTGTATTATTTTAAAAGTAAAAGTCTTAATTGATTCACTTGGAGTAATAGGTTTTTCTTTATTATTAGGCGGAGGTATTTGCTATACTGTTGGAGCTGTACTTTATGGTATTGGAAAAAAGAAAAAGTGGATGCATTCTATTTTTCATGTGTGCTGCGTAATTTCAAGTATAATGCATTTACTTTGTGTTTTACTATATGTTTTATAAAAGGAAGGAATTATATATAATGAAGCAAGGAAAAAGAGTAGAAGAAGGAACAAATAGAGAAAAGAAGAAGATGTCAAAAGAAGAAATAGAAAAAAAGAAAAAGAAAATTATAAAGATATTTATTTCTATAATAGTTGTAATTATTCTTGTTATTGTAGTTTTTTTAGCTAATGAATTTATAATTTTAGATAAAAATGAGAAAACAAACTTGGTTATTAATAACAAAAACATAACATCAAATTTAAAAAATGATATAATTATAGAAGATAATATAATATATCTTTCAAAACAGGATATTTCCAATTTTTTTGACAAGTACATATATGAAGAAAAGGAAACAAATCAAATTATAACTACGTATGATAAAAAAATAGCGACAATAGGTTTTGAAAACAATAAGATAACAATAAATGGTTCTAATAAAAATACATATGCGCATGCAATGAAAAAAGATGATGTTGTTTATTTGCCTATTTCAGAAATGAAAGATGTTTATAATGTAGAAATACAAAATAATGAAAATACAAAAGTTGTGACTATGGATTCTTTAGATAGAGAACAAAAAAGAGGTATTATATCTTCAGATGTTTCTGTAAAATCTACTACAAATTTTATAGCAAAAACTGTTGACAGAGTAAAAAAAGGAGATACAGTTATTGTTGTATCAGTTGATAATGGAAAAGCAAAAGTAAGAACTGCCAACGGAAAGTTAGGTTATATAGATAATAAAAAAATTGAAAACGTGTATACAGTAAGAGAAAACATGCTTGATGAAAAGCAGGTAAATGGAAAAGTAAACATGGTTTGGGACTATTATTCTGAATATGCTTCTATTCCTGATAGAAGCGGAACAACTATAGAAGGAGTTAATGTTGTTTCACCTGCATTTTTTTACTTGAATAAAAAAGGAGAATTTACTGAAAAGATTGGCGAGGCTGAAAAAAGATATATTCAGTGGGCACATAACAATAAATATAAGGTGTGGGCAATGGTTTCAAACTCTGAAGCTGGTTTAGAAGTAACATCTAAAATAATGAACAGTTATAGTCAAAGAGAAAAATTAATAGAAAATATAGTAAATAGTTGTATTAAATATAATTTAGATGGTATTAATATTGACTTTGAAAATATGAAGCAGGAAGATAAAGATTTATATTCTAGATTTATAATAGAGCTAGAGCCAAGATTAAAGGAATCAGGGTTAGTTCTTTCTGTTGATGTTACAGCACCTGATGGAGGGGAAACATGGTCAATGTGTTTTGACAGACATGTAATTGGAGATGTATCTGACTTTATTGTATTTATGGCTTATGACGAATATGGAGTATCAAGTACAAAGTCAGGTACTACAGCAGGATACGATTGGATAAAACTCAATTTGACTAAATTTTTAAAAACAGAGGAAATTGATTCTAATAAAATAATATTGGGAATACCTTTTTATGCAAGAGTATGGACAACTGATTTAAATAGTAAAATAATAGGCAATAAAACAGTTGCAATGAAAGATATGGATAAGGTTGTTCCAAACAATGCGAAAAAAGAATGGAATGAAGATTTAAAGCAAAACTATGTAGAGTATATGGATGGCAGCAATAAGAAGCAAATATGGATAGAAGACATAGATTCATTGAAAGCAAAAATATCTTTGATTAAAGAGAATGATTTAGCAGGTGTAGCTTCATGGAAAAAAGATATGGAATCAAGTGATGTATGGAAAATGATACAGCAAGAGATTAAATAATTGTTTAAAAAATGTTGACATTACTAGATTTGATATATATAATTATTTAAGGAAAACATGCTTTGGAGGTTTTTTAGACACATGCAAAATGAAAACGTATTTTATTGGGCAGAACAATATAAGAATTTAGCAGATGAACAAGTAATAGCTAAGATAAAAAAAGGTGATGAAAAAGCGCTTGCCTATATACTTGAAAAATACAAAGAGCTTGTAAATATGAAAGTAGGGAAATACTTTATTATTGGAGCGGAAAAAGAAGATATAATTCAAGAAGGAATGATTGGATTGTTTAAAGCTATAAAAAGTTTCAACCCGGACAAGCAAAACACATTCAAATCCTTTGCGAACATTTGTATAGAAAGGCAATTAATAACAGCTATAAAAAGTTCAAATAGACAAAAGCATATGCCACTTAATTCTTACCTTTCGTTAAATACAGCTGCATATGACAATAATGAAGAAGATAGTGTTGAATTAATAGATACATTTAATAGTAAAACAATAGAAGACCCATTAGAAACTATTATGAAGAAAGAATATTATACTGAAGTAGAAAACAGTGTTAACAAACATCTTAGCAAGTTTGAAAAGCAAGTCTTAGATAGATTTGTTAAGGGAGAAAGCTATATTACTATAGCTCAGAAGTTGGATTCACCGGTCAAATCAGTAGATAATGCTATACAAAGAATTAGAAAAAAAGCAATAAAAAATATGAATAATTCTAATAATACATAATAGAAATAATATATTTTAAAATAATAAAAAGTACCATTTAGGGTACTTTTTTTGGGGCTTCCAACGGGAATCGAACCCGTGACCTCAGCCTTACCAAGGCTGCACTCTACCTACTGAGCTATGGAAGCAATTATAATAGCATTATATAACAAGTAAATACAAAAGTAAATAATTCTATTGACTTTTTTTTGGAAAAGTATTAAAATTATGTTTATAAATAAAAGCATGTAAGAGAAAAGTAAAATAAAGGTTCCTTTAAGAGAAAATTGGTCATTAGGCTGAAAGCCAATTTAAGAAAACATATTTGAAAACTAACTCTTCAAAGCTTCTAGTGAATAAGCTAGACGGCAAAGAACCGTTATATTCTAAAATCAAGTTAAAAATAGGATGGAACCGTGTAATTTAAAGCACTCCTATGGATATTGTTTTTATCCATTAAGGAGTGCTTTTTGAGTTATAATATTGAGTTAAGTATTTTTCAAAATTTTCTAGCATGTTCATTTCTTATAATGAACTAATATTTCTTATTGGGTAAGTAAAGAAGGAGGATTTTATGGTTAAAATTACTTTAAAAGATGGGTCTATTATAGAAATTGAAAAAGGTGTTTCTATATTAGATGTTGCTAAAAAAATTAGTGAAGGATTAGCAAGAAATGCAACTTGTGGTGAGATTGATGGCAAAGTGAAAGATTTGAGATTTTGCATAAATGAGGATTGCAATTTAGTAATTCATACATTTAAAGAAGATGATTTAGAAGGTAAAAGAGCATATTGGCATACTGCTTCACATATTATGGCACAGGCTGTACAAAGATTATTTCCTGATGCTAAATTTGCAATAGGACCTGCTATTGATGAAGGTTTTTATTATGACTTCGATGTAGAAAAACCATTTACAGATGAAGATAAAGAAAAAATTGAAGCTGAAATGAAAAAGATAATAAAAGAGAATATACATATAGAAAGATTTTCATTACTAAAAGAAGATGCTTTAAAGTTAATGGATAGTCAACCATATAAACAAGAGTTAATAAATGATTTACCAGATGGAGAGGAAATAAGTTTTTATAAACAAGGAGATTTTACAGATTTATGTGCTGGTCCACATTTAGAGAGTACAGGCAGAGTAAAAATAGTAAAAATATTGTCTTCTTCAGGAGCTTATTGGAGAGGTAGTGAAAAAAATAAAATGCTACAAAGAATATATGCTGTAGCATTTCCTAAGGCAAGTGAATTGGAGGAATATCTACAAAAGTTAGAAGATGCTAAACAAAGGGATCATAGAAAAATAGGTAAGGATTTGAAATTGTTTATGACTCATAAATTGGTTGGCTCAGGGCTACCAATGTACTTGCCAGATGGTGCAACAATTAGAAGAATACTTGAAAGATATATTCAGGATAAAGAATTGCAATTAGGTTATAGCCATGTGTATACACCAAGTATTGCAACGACTGATTTATATAAAACAAGTGGGCATTGGGATCATTATAAAGATGATATGTTTCCAATTATGAAAATGGACAATGAAGAATTGGTTCTAAGACCTATGAATTGCCCTCATCATATGCTTATATATAAAAGTGAATTACATTCTTACAGAGATTTGCCTATAAAAATAGGAGAACTTGCTCATGACTTTAGGTATGAAAATAGTGGTGCTGTATGTGGATTAGAAAGAGTTCGCCAAATGTGTCAAAATGATGCTCATTTATTTGTTAGACCTGACCAAATAAAAGAAGAGGTAGGAAAAGTTATAAATCTAATATTTGAAGTATATATGAAAGATTTTGGATTTGAAAGAGATAGATTTGCTTTTAGATTGTCTTTAAGAGATAAAGCAAATAAGGAGAAATATATTGATAATGATGAGATGTGGGAAACTGCAGAAGAACAACTAAGAGAGATTTTAAAGGAATTAAAAATTGACTTTTATGAAGCAGAGGGAGAAGCGGCATTTTATGGACCTAAGATTGACATACAAATAAAAACAGCACTAGGACATGATGTAACAATTCCTACATGCCAGTTAGACTTTGCATTGCCAGAAAGATTTGAACTTACATATATTGGAGAAGATGGAAATGAACATAGACCAGTTGTAATCCATAGAGCTATTTTAGGATCTTCAGATAGATTTATATCATTCTTACTTGAAGAAACAAAGGGAATTTTACCATTATGGGTTTCTCCAAAACAGGTTAGGATATTGCCAATAACAGATAGACAACATGAATATAGTTATAAATTAAAAGAGGAACTATTAAAGCTTGGAATAAGAGTTGAAGTAGATAATAGAAATGAGAAAACTGGATATAAAATTAGAGAAGCGGAACTTGCAAAAATCCCATATATGTTAATAATTGGGCAAAAAGAAGTAGAGAGTAATATGGTTTCTGTTCGTTCTTATAAAGAAGGAGATATGGGTGTGATTTCCATAAAAGAATTTGAAAATAAAATATTAGAAGAGGTTAATAAAAAGAAATAAATTTTATAAATATAGATATCTGTTAAAAAATAAATTGATTTATAATATAATAGAAAGGAATATGCGTAATGAAATTAGGAATTGTAGGTTTACCAAATGTAGGAAAAAGTACAATGTTTAATAGTATAACAAAAGCTGGAGCAGAATGTGCCAACTATCCTTTTTGCACAATAGAGCCAAATGTAGGCGTAGTTCCAGTACCAGATGAAAGATTAGAAAAGTTAACTCAAATGTATAAACCACAAAAAACTACTCATGCTGTAATTGAATTTGTAGATATTGCTGGGTTAGTAAAGGGAGCTAGTAAAGGAGAAGGATTAGGAAATAAATTTTTATCACATATCCGTGAAACTGATGCAATTTGTGAAGTTGTAAGGTGTTTTGACGATTCAAATATAGTACATGTTGATGGAAGTGTAAATCCTATTAGAGATATAGAAACTATTAATTTAGAGTTGATATTTGCAGATATTGAAACTGTTAATAAAAGATTGGACAAGGCTAGAAAAAACTTAAAAGCAGATAAAAAATATCAAGAGGAAATCGACCTTTTAGAAAGAATAAAAGAGAGCTTAGAAAATGGTATATCTGCCAGAGCTTTGTCATTTAATGAAGAAGAACAAATGCTTGTTAAAGATATGTTTTTATTAACAACAAAGCCTATTTTGTATATTGCTAATGTTTCTGAAGAACAAATTGAAAATATGGAAAATGATAAAATGGTTAAAGAGGTTAAAGAATATGCAAGTAGGGAAGGTGCAGAAGTTATACCTTTATGCGTTAAAATAGAAGAAGAATTATCTGGACTAGAAGATGATGACAAAAAAGAAATGCTAGAGGCACTTGGTTTGGAGGAATCAGGATTAGATAAAGTTATAAAAAAAAGCTATGATTTATTAGGTCTAATGTCATTTTTAACAGCTGGAGAACCAGAAGTTAGAGCTTGGACAATAAAGAAAGGAACAAAGGCTCCACAAGCTGCGGGTAAGATACATTCTGATATAGAAAGAGGGTTTATAAAAGCAGAAGTTATATCTTTTGATGACTTAATAAAAGCTGGTTCTATGGTTTCAGCTAAAGAGAAGGGACTGGTTAGATCAGAAGGAAAAGAATATATTATGCAAGATGGTGATATAGTCCTATTTAAATTTAATGTTTAGATATTGTAATATTTTTGTAATACAATTGTAATGGAATAATATTAAATATAATATTGACTATTTAAATTTTTAAGTATACAATATAAATATAAACAAAAGAAGATTAGTATTTGTATGTTTTTATAGATTAAGGCTTGAAATGTATACGAAATAGTGGTATAATTAAGACTGTATGTAAGAATACTAATAAAAATATATAATATGTAAGGAGAAATTAATATGAGTAAATCAAAATTATTTAAAATATTTTCAGTTATAATAATAAGTATGGCAGTTACTTTATGTTGTACAAATGTAAGGGCAGCAGATGATTTAGAAGATGATGGATTTGACTCATTAGATCCAATAATTTCAAATTCTAATGTAAACAATACCAATGTAAATAACACTAACGTTAATAACACTAACGTTAATAACACTAATGTGAATAACACTAATGTAAATAACACTAACAATTCATCTTCATATAATAATACTAATAATCTACCTAAAACAGGAATCGAAGATTCAATTCCAGTTGCAATGTTAGTTGTTATATTAGGAATCTCATCTATATATGCTTATAGAAAAGTTAAAGAATATAGAAATATATAATGAAATAATAATAAAGACATATAATTTTAATAGTTAACCAGATTATATGTCTTTTTTTATTGTTTTGCACGTACAATTATTCTGTTAGAATTATTATTATTACATGTAATTAAAGTTAATATTTTTTCTTTTCTCTCAAAATTATAAATTGGAGAAAAATCTGTTTCTGAAACTTCGTAAATGTCATATATTTTATATTCATATTGAGTTCCTTTATTATCAAATAAATATATAATATCATTAATGTTTAATTTAAATAAATTACTAAAGAACATAGAATTATTATAATTATGTCCCGCTATGCAAATATTGCCATTTTCTGAGGGAGTTTTGCCAAAAAGCTTACATGGAGCTATTTTTAGATTTTCTTCATTTATATTTGCAAAAATGGGGTAATAAATTTTTATTGTTGGTATTTCTATTATTCCAAAAATTATATTGTTTGTGTTAGATGTATTGGTATTTAAATCTCTGGATTGATATAATTTATATATGTTAAAATTTTGGCTTAAAGAATTGGAAATAATTTCTTTTGATTTTAAATCTTTTATATAAAGTATTTTTGAGATTATTATCGCACTAATTGCAATTATTGAAATATATAATTGTAGTTTAAATATATTTCTTTTTAATTTATTTCTATTATTAGAAATTTTTGTGTTTAAAATTTGATTCATAAAAATATCCTACCTATAAGAGTATCTTATATGTATTGTATACAAATGCAAAAATTATATTAAAAAAATAAAACAATATGGTTTTGTAAAATTGTTGTTCAAAGCACTTTCAAAATTTACATAATTTCATATTATATATAGATGTAGTATGAAAGGAGGTATAAAAAATTTGGAAGTAAAAGGAAAAAAAATAGGATTTGTAATGACAGGCTCGTTTTGCACATTTAAGAAAACAATACCAATAATAAAAAAACTTGTTGATAAAAAAGCAGAAATAATACCTATTATGTCATATAATGCATATACTAAGGATACAAAATTTGGAAAAGCAAAAGATATAATTAAAGAAATTAATGAAATATCTGGTAAAGAGATTATTCACACAATTGAAGATGCAGAACCAATAGGCCCTAAAAAGATGACAGATATAATGGTTATTGCTCCATGCTCGCGGTAATACAATATCAAAATTAGCGTGTGATATTATAGATACTCCTGCTACTATGGCTGCAAAGTCCCACCTTAGAAATCGGATTTCCACTTATAATAGCACCATCTACTAACAATGGATTAAGCGGTAATGCGGAAAATTTAGGCAGATTGTTAAATAGGAGAAATTATTATTTTGTACCTTTTAGGCAAGATAATCCAATTACTAAGCCTAGATCTATCGTATTTGATGAAGATTATATTATAAAAACTATTGAATATGCATTAGAAGGAGAGCAAATATCTCCAATATTATTATAGAAAAATGGAAAATATGTATTTATTAAAAAAACACAGTTCAGTGAATATTCTTTTAAATGAGAATTTTTTATATTATTGTAAAAGATTATACTGAACTGTAATTTTATTATTTAAGGTTAGCTAATGGGTTGCTTTCTACTGCATTTCTAACTTGTTCATTACTTACATGTGTATATATTTCAGTTGTAGAAATGCTTTCATGTCCAAGAAGCTCTTGTAATGCTCTAATATCTACTTCTCCATATTGGTACATTAATGTAGCTGCAGTGTGTCTTAATTTATGAACAGAATACTTTTTACTATCTAGACCAGCAATACGTAACTGTTTACTTACAATTGCCTCTACAGTTCTGTTGCTTATTCTAACTCTTCGTTCACTTAAGAATAATGCTTTTTCAGAATGTTTATTATCATGTTTAATTCCTTCTTTGGGACGAACCTCAAGGTATTCATTTATTGCATTTATGCATGCAGTATTTAAATAAATAGTTCTCTCTTTATTACCTTTACCTATAACATTTAGCTTATATTCGTTGAAATCTATGTCATTAATATTAATCCCTACTAATTCAGATAGTCGAATTCCGCAATTTAAAAATAATGTAGTAATTGCATAATCTCTTCTAGCATTTTTATTATCCGAATTTGATGCTGCATTAAGAAGTTTTTTACTATCTTCAAGTGAAAGATATTTTGGAAGCCTTTTATCTAATTTAGGTGTTTCTAAGTCTTGAGCTGGGTTTATATCAATTAGCTTAGCTTTTGCAGTTAAGAAATTGAAGAAGATTCTAATACTTGAAGCTTTTCTAGCTCGTGTAGTAGCTTTACTATGAAATTCACGTGTCATATAAGATAGAAATGCATGGATATCATCCAATTTTATTTTCTTTATAGTATCTAAGTTCATGTCATTTATTTTTATGTTTTTTAAATCTGTTTCATCTGTCATATTAAAATGCATTTTTATGAATTTTAAAAACATCGCAAGGTCATAATTATATTCTTTTATGCTATTTGGTGATTTATTTAAAATTGTAATAGAATAGTCTAAAAAAGAATTTAAAAATTCAGGATTATCTTCTCTTTTTATCATTTTAAACACTCCAATTTTATAATATTTCTTATTAATTATAATAACACTTCTGCAAATTATATTCAATCTATAATTTGCAAAGTTACTATAGCATGACTATCTAAATTATCATGGAATATATAGTCTTTATATGAAAGATTATATTCAATATTAAAGTCGTTTTTATTAAATAGTACTATAGATATGCTTTTGTCTGTATTTTTAAAAGCTGTTAGATTAATATTTTCAGAAAATGAGCTTGTAAATAATCTTTTGGCTCCGGGTTTTATATATTTACTAAACTGTGCAATATAATAGTAGGAAGGGGTTTTTATATATCCGCTATTGTATTTATTAAGCATAATAGGACTATTACAATAGTTATGTTTATGATTTGGTCCACCTTTATAATCTAATAATAGATTCCAATCTATAAATGCATTTACACCTGAATTTAAATCTCCCATTATTTCATGTGCATATAATTCTGCGTTAAACAGTAGATCTTTGTCCTTAAATTTTGAATAGCCTGTACAACCTTCTGTTTGAATTAAAAGTTTATCTGGAAACAAATTGTGTAGTTCTTTCAGTTCTTCAAAAAAACTACCTGTATACCAATGAAAAGCTATTCCTGCTGAGTAATTTAAGGCACCATATTTTATTAAACATTCATTGGCTCTTTCTAAAATATTGTCTTTATTATGATCCCATATTAAAAATTTTGTATTTATATCATTTTTAGTCAAGGTAGGGTATAAATAGTTTAGTAATAAATATGATTCTTCTTCAGCTGTATATTTGCACGATTCCCAAGGTTGGGAAGCGTTTGGTTCATTTTGTATAGTCATATACTTTATATTAATTCCTTCTTGTTTATAGCAATTTATATATTTCACCAAGTATTTAGCCCAGGTTTGCATATATTTTTTTTCTAGTTTTCCTCCATTTATGAGATTTTGGTTGTCTTTCATAAAAGCTGGAGGTGACCATGGTGAAGCAACAAAAATAATGTTGTTATTCACTTTTAAAGCAGATTTAATTGCTGGTATTACATATTTCATATCTCTTTCTATAGAAAAATCTGATAAGTCATCTTTGTATGAATAGGAATAACTATTTAGAGAAAAATCGCAACTTCCAATTGTCAATCGACCTAAATTGTAGTTTAATCCGCTATCTGAAAAGTATTCATTAATAATTTGGTTATAAGTATCTTTGCTTACGGTGCTTAACGCGTATCCAGTGCTTTCTGTAAAAGCTCCTCCAAAGCCTAATAAATTTTGAAAACAAATATCAGGATTTATTTTGATAATATTCGATTCTATAGTGTTAGTGGCATTATTAATAATAATGTTATTTGTTTCATGTAAAAAAAGTTTTCTTTTTATATTTGTTTCTATTTTATTTAAAATCATATATTCTTTTTCCTCCTTTAGAGTTATAGTAATAAAATATATTGTGACTATTTGGATTATATAATAGTTATAAAAAAAAAGAAATATTTTTTAAGCATTTTTACCATTTATAAGTTACTATTTAATGGTTTCACTACTCTACAACTTAAAACCATTATCCAGTAACATTTATAATACTTTTGGCTTGTTAAAAAAAAAATAATAATGTATAATTAAATTGAATAAAGGAGTAGTTAGCACATTTCTTTTTTTAATAATTGAGGAGGAATTTATGAAAAGTTTTATTGAAATAAAAAATGTAAAAAAAACTTACATTATTGGAAAACAAATATTTAATGCTCTTGATGGAGTTGATTTATCAATTAATCAAGGTGAATTTGTTGTTGTTTTGGGACCTAGCGGTGCGGGAAAATCAACACTATTAAATTTATTAGGTGGAATGGATAAAGCAACATCAGGCGATATTTTTATAGGAGAAAATAATATTGCTGAATACAATGAAAAAGAATTAACAAAATTTAGAGCAAATGATGTTGGATTTATATTTCAATTTTATAATATAATGCCAACTCTTACAGTTGAAGAAAATGTTAATTTAATTAAAGATGTTACTAAAAATACTAAGAATGCAAAAGAAGTATTAGAAGATGTTGGATTATCAAGACATATAAATAAATTCCCACAGGAATTATCTGGTGGTGAACAACAAAGGGTTTCTATTGCACGTGCAGTTATGAAAAATCCTAAAATATTATTATGTGATGAACCAACTGGTGCATTAGATTCAAACACAGGTAAGGATGTTCTGAAATTATTAAGAAAGCAATGTAATAATAATACAACTGTAATTATTGTAACACATAATTCATTAATAGCAGAAATAGCAGATAAAGTGATTCATATAAAAAATGGTTTAATTGATAAAGTAGAAATTAATAATAAACCAAAAGATATAGAGGAGGTTATGTGGTAATATGTTAAATAGAAAGATGTTTCGTGATATTAAGAAAAATCTATCTCAATTTATCACTATCTTTTTAATGGTAACGATAGGAATTATGGTTTATGTTACCATGCTTTCTTATTCGGGTGCTATGCAAAAATCAGGAGATAAATATTATCGTGAATACAATCTTTTTGATTTAGAAGCATTTGGTGAAAAATTCAGCAAAGATGATTTAGATGAAATAAAAAAAATTGATAATATCAAAGATGCTGAAAGAAAACTAACAGTTAGAGGTATAAGTAAAGATAATACTCTAGAAATTAATTTTATTGAATCAAATAATATAGCTAAATTTTATGTTATTGATGGAGAAGGATTTGATGTAAATAAAAGTGGTGTATGGGTAGATAGTGATTATGCTAAAAATAATAATATAAAAATAGGTGATTATATAGAGGTTAAATATGAAACACTCGCTTTAAATGAAAAAATAGTTGGTTTAATTAATACACCAGATCATATATATACTTTAAAAGACTCATCTGCATTAATGCCAGATAGAATTACTTTTGGATATGTATATTTATCAATTAATGAAATACCCCAAAATTATATTAAATCATTAGTAATGAAAGAAGCAGGTATAACAGATGAAAAAGTATTTGAATCTATTATGCCAAATTTTGATTATAAAGATTATTATTTCTTTAATGAATTAATAATAGATTTAGATAATACAAATGATGAAGTTGTTACTAAATCAATTAATAATATAGAAGATAATATTAAAGATGTATTAGTTATTACAAAAAGAGAAAACAATTCATCCGTTGCTTTTTATCAAGGTGAAATAAATGAAGGACATGATTATGTTGGTATTTTCTCAGGATTGTTTATTTTTATAGCTTTACTATCAGTTATTACAACAATGACTAGAGTAGTAAAAAAACAAAGAATTCAAATTGGAACTTTAAAGGCATTAGGATATAAGAATTTCAAGATATTAATGCATTATATTGGATATGGATTCTGGGTAACTTTGGCGGGTATAATAGCTGGTATCTTATTAGGGTACTATGGATTAACTAAAGTGGTATTAGATATGCAAATGTCATATTTTCAAATGCCAATATTAGAAATGTATATTGATCCAAGTACATTCTGGGCTTCAGGAATGTTACTTGTAGCTGTATCAATAATCACAATTTTAACAGGACGTGGTATATTAAAGAAAAATGCAGCAGAAACACTAAGAAATGAAATACCTCAAGTGAAGAGTGATACTATTGATATAACTAGAAAGGGTATATTCAAAAAGTTTAGTTTTGAGAATATTTGGAATATTCGTGATATGTTAAGAAATAAAACAAGAACATTTATGGGCATAGTTGGAATAACAGGATGTTCATTACTAATTGTGGTTTCAATGGGAATGATTGATTCATTTAATGACTTTATAGATATGCAATTTACTAAATTATATAATTTTGATTATAAACTAACATTAAGTCAAAATATAACTGATGATGAATATGATGATTTAATTAAGAAATATGATAAGTCTTCTGCTTTATTAGGAATAGAAATAAAACAAAATGATAAAAGAATAAATACCTCTTTAAATATAATTGATGCAGGTGATTATATTAGATATATAAATGAAGTAGATGAATTTATTAAATTAGATTCTAAGCAAGGTGTATATCTGACAAGATTATTAGCAGAAAAAAATAATATTAAAGTTGGAGATAAGATTACGTGGCATATTAATGGAAAAGATGAGTTTTATGAATCAACTGTTATAGGATTAAATAAAGATCCTCAAATTCAAAATATGACAATGACTAAAGAATATTATGAATCATTAGGTTTAGAATATAAAGCAAATTACATATATACGAATGATAATTTATCTGAATCAGATACTATTGATGGAGTAGAGTTTATTCAAGGCAATGAATCATTGAGGAAAAACTTAGATAACATGATGTCTATGGTTACAGATTTAATTGTTTTAATAGTATTTTTAGCAATAGTATTAGGTGCAGTTATTATATATAACATGGGTGTATTATCATATGGAGAAAAAGAATATCAATTTGCAACATTAAAAGTATTAGGGTTTGAAGATAAGAAAATTAAGAAAATATTTATTAAACAAAATATATGGGTTTCTGCAATATCTGCTATCCTTGGAATGCCATGTGGTTATTATATAACAGATTATGTATTTAAAATGGTAGCTGATAGAGATTATGACTTTGGAGCTATTATAACTGTAAATACGTATATAATAAGTTTTGTTGTAACTGTGGTATGTTCTTATCTTGTATCTATATTTATAGCAAGAAAGATTAAAAATATAGATATGGTTACCAGCTTAAAAGGTAATGAATAATATGATATAAAGGAGAAAAATATATGAATAAATATATGAAAATAGCAAAAGAATTATCGGAAGATAATTTAAAAACGAATGTCGGAGGTCCTTTTGGAGCATGTATTGTAAAAGATGGGAAAATCATAGGAAAAGGATCAAATCATGTTTTAAGTAATAATGATCCAACAGCTCATGCAGAAATAATGGCTATAAGGGAAGCTTGTAAAAATATTAATACATATGATTTAAGTGATTGTGAATTATATACTTCTTGTTATCCTTGTCCTATGTGTTTATCTGCAATAATTTGGTCAAATATAAAAAAAGTATATTATGGCAATACTAAAGAAGATGCTGCAAACATTGGATTTAGAGATGATTATATATATGCTTATATAAAAAATATAACAGATAATTCTAATGATAGAAGTGTTTTAGAACTAGAAAGTATGGATAGAGAAGAAACAATAGAGACATTTAATAGTTTTATGAAAAAGAATGATAAAACTATTTATTAGATGTGATAAAATACATTTTTCAATAATAATTTTTAGAAATGCGATTTTACAATGGATATTTTAAAAGACAAAAATAATCAAAATTATATAAAAGACACAAATCCATATGAAAGGTTTGAATTTATTGATAACGATATATTATCATTTTATATGAAATATAATCAATTAAAAAATATATATAGACAAGGTTGGCTTAAAGTTAGAATAGGTTTAGAGCATGCAGATACATGTGAATCAATAGCAGATCATTCATTTTCTGTTGCACTTCTTGCTTTAACAATAATAGAAAAAAAACTTGAAATTAGATGAATTTAAATGTATAAAAATGGGTATTATGATTGCGCAATCAGCTATAGAAATAACAAACGGAAATAAAAAACCAAAAGTTGTAGGCTAACAATAATAATGAACTTGCTACAAAACCAAAGTATCCGAGAATTCAAATTTTTTTAAATTGCTTACTTATTTACGGGAGGAACCTTTGAAATATCTGATCTTCCATTTTATTTTAAAAAATATATGATTTATTAGATGATAAAAACATTGATATATTGATAATATTTTAAAACAAGATTAGAAAATGAAAGAAGGATTATAATGAAAAATAAAACTGTTTTAAGATTAATATTAATAATAATTATAGTTATAGGTACTTTTCTATTATTCAAAGTCAATAGTAATCAAGGTAAAAAGTTATTAAATAACAATGATTTAAGTAATAACGAAAGCATTATAGATAACGAAAATAATAAATATGAATACAAGTCATTTAGTCCGTTACTTAAAGATTCTTCTAATAATGGAATAAGCTACGATTTTACACAGGATATGACATATTCTAATAAAATTTATTATAAAAAAATAAATACATACGAAGAATATATAGAAGTAAAAGCAAGATGGAACAATATAATTGACATGACAGAATATGACTTTAAAACGAATTTTATGGTTATTACTGCTATTGAAAATACAAGTATGCTAGGTTTAACTGTAGATAATTTAGAAGTTGATAATAATGGTCTATATATAAGTTTAATTCACTTCAAAGATGACGAAGAGTATAACGAGAAAGAAACTTGTATATCATATAAAATTTCAAGAGAACTTGAAAAAGATAATATTTATGTTACAAGAAATTACTTAGATAGTGAAAAAGATTTTAATACTGAAATGAAATTAGCTGTAAACCCCAATAACCCTAATTCATTTATGTATAAAACAGATATTTATAACAATACCGAAGAAAAAAATGGAATGTCTATAATTCAAGAAAATTGGCAAGATTATCTAATATTAAATATTGAAATTAATAAAAACACACCAGAAATTGATTTTTCAAAATGGAATAGATTAGGAGATGATTTTTATTATATTTCATTAGATAAACATAGTGAATATTTAAAATTTATGAATAACTATAATGCTCAAGAAATTGCATGTGATACTTTCAAATATGCTTATCCAATAATTATTGTAAGAAAAAATGTTGAAAATTCAATACAAGTTGGAGATATATCAAACGAAAGAGATCATGATTATTTACCTGTTCATAAAGGTGGTTATTTAGATGTTACAGAAAATTTTAAGTATCCAGCTATATGTGTATTAGTACCAAATTATAGAAATTTAGAGAATAGTCGTTTAAATCTTATGTTAGATGGTAGAGATAAAAACTTAAGTACTGACACTAATGACATTCAACAAGCTATTAATTTTGCAAAATATAGTAAAGAGCGATCTTTTGAAATGGTCAAGTGAAAAAATAATTTAAACGAAATGAAATTTACAAAAGTAATAAGAAATTATAAAATAGAAGTAGTAAATAATTATTAAACAACTAAATAAGTTTTTTATATGAATGTAGTGAGGGAGGCTGTAAGAATTAGACTTAAAATGACATATAAAGTGCAATATAACATTGCACAAAATCAATCTTACATACATTAAAATGAAAAATGGTATTATATACTAAAAAAATCATATAATATTATATATAGTAATTTAGCAAAATCCTCTAAAAATGTTGACAATATTAATAGAAAAATGCTATAATTATTATATAAATAAAAACTGCCTACTAGGAGGCGAAGAGTAAAATACCCTAGATAAGCGATAAATCAGCCACCCAGTTGGCAAAGAGAAAATACACTGGTGAATAAATTAAGGGAGTTTCAAGCTCCCTTTTTATTATATAAGGAGTACAATGGAAATAATTGAAGGAAGATTATATTTTATAAAAGATGAATTTATAGAAAAATACAATCCTAAATATAAATTAATGGAAAATAAGGAAGTAGGCACTAAAAGACCAACTTATTTTTGTTTCAGAGATAAAGTAGACAAAAACATACTATGGTTTGTGCCTATGTCTTCCAAATATGATAAATATTTAAAAATATGTGATGACATAAAATCAAAAAGAGGAATTGAACCAAATAACTTTGTATTTGCAAGAAATTTAGCAGGAAAAAAAGCAGTTTTTCTAATTCAAAATATGTTTCCAACATTAGAAAAATACATTGAAGAAGAATATAAAAAAGCAGGAATTTCAATTAAAGTTCCTAAAGCCGTAAAAGAAGAAATTGATAAAAAAACAAGAGATATATTTGCACTTACAAATAAGGGAATAATTGCAACATTTACTAATTTACCAGAGTTTTTAAAAGATATTAAAAAAGAAATTAAATAATATTACGAACAGGTGTTAATGATAGAATAAGAATGTTCAAAAAATCAAATTTATTGAATATAGGAAATAATAGTTGGTGTTTTTAAAAGGAGATAATAAGTAATGGGGATAACAAAAGAATCGCTAGAAAAAATTTATAAAGAGGTACAGAAGATTTTGAGATTACGCACAAATTTAAAAATTGGAGGAAAACAAAATGGAAAATGAAATTGTTTTTGTAACACATAACACAGGAAAAATTAAATCAGCCGAAAAATATTTTAAAAACTTAAAATTCACAACATATAATTATGAATTAGATGAACCAAGAAGTGATGATATCCAAGAGATAGCTAAATCAAAAGTTATCCAAGCATATAAAATGGTAAATAGACCATGTGTTGCATTAGATACAGATTTTAGAATTGAGGAATTAAATGGATTTCCCAAAGCATTTGTAAATTTTTCACTTGATACAATAGGAATAGATGGTATATTAAAATTAATGGAAAATAAGGATAATAGAAGTTGTGCATTTAACGAATGTTTAGCTTATCACGATGGAAATCAAATACATTATTTTTATGGAAAACATCCAGGTAATTTATCATATAGAATTCAAGGATCAGATAGAAAAGAAAAATGGTCTGATTTATGGTATATTTTTAAACCAAAAGGATTTGAAAAAACATTAGCAGAAATGAATGAAGAAGAACGTGAAAATAGAAGGACAGTTGATGGCTCATATTCTGCATTGGAAAAGTTTGCTGAATGGTATGAAAAAAATAATTAATAAGTGAAAGAGAGAAAATATTATGAAAACAATAACATTATGTGGAAGTCTAAAATTTCAAAAAGAAATGATGATAGTTGCAGAAGAATTAGCTTTAGATGGTAATTGCATACTTACTCCTACATATCCTGTAATGAAAAACATTGAAATAACCGAAGAACAATTTGAAAAACTAAAAGAAGCACACTTTAAGAGAATAGAATTATCTGATGCAATATTAGTTGTTAATGTAAATAATTATATTGGTAATAGTACAAATTTAGAAATAAATTATGCTAAAAAATTAGGCAAAGAGATTATTTATTATACAGATTTAAAATAGGAGAATAATTAAATGAATAGTAAAAATGCAAAATTTAATCCAGATAACATTCACCCAATTAAAATGATATTATTAGAAGGACAAGCAGAAATAATATTAAGAGCATTAGAATTATATGCTTATAATTTAGAATATATGTTAAGTTTAAAAGAGTTTAAATTAGAAAATGATGAAATATTAAATAAACGTGCAAAACTTAAATATACATATGAAACAATTGCTTCTTATTGTGCTGAGGCAAGAGGCAGGAGAGAAGCATATAATGGCGAATCACTTAATAATATGGAAAATAAAATAATAGAATTAATAAAATCAAATAAATATATAACTCAACCAGAAATTGCAAAAATTTTAAATTTGAGCGAAATAAGAGATAATGTAATGGATAACGTAAGAGATAAAGAAATAAATTTTGATGAAATTTTTAAAAACATAGTTTGGCAAATTGTTGATTTTATTGGATTAAAGAGGATAGGGGTATAAAAATACCTTTAATTTTGAATATACAACATTGCACAAAATCAAAGTATCCGAGAACTCAAATCTATGAAAAAATTGCAAAATTTTTGAAGAAATGTGAACAAATACTATTGCAGTAAAAAAGAGATACTATAATATGACTTATAAAAATTTACTTTTTTTTACTGATACTATTAAAAAAATATGTACATAATGTTAGTATATTGGTAAAGGTGTTTTTAATGGAAACTAATTATGATATGAAAAGAAGCTACTTGTGTTGGTTACAATTATGTTGATTATAGATTTAAAAATACAACAGATTCAGACTTTCAGTTGAATTTATGGGTTAAAGACCAATAATTATATGGGTATATAATACACATTAAAGGGGAAAGAATGGCATACAAAAATAAAGAAAACAAAAGAGGTATTATCGATTATGAAAAATTATAAATATAAATTAAATGAATCAAACGGAATTACTTTAGTTTCTCTTGTAGTAACAATTATTGCTTTACTGATTTTAGCTCGGCATAAGTATTGCAATAATATCAGGAAGTGAAAGCATAATATTTAAAGCACAACAATCAAAAGAAAACACAATTAAAGCAACAGAAAAAGACCAAATTGTATTTGCTTGGAATTCAGTAATTATAAATATTTTGATATTAAAAAATAATAACGATATAACTAATGAAGAATTCGCTGAAAAACTTAAGAGAGAATTAGAAAACAGTGAAAAAAATATAGAATGTATCTGGGACAGTAATAACAATTACTATAAAATTACCTTTAGACAAACAGGTCATAATTATTCTGTAGATTCAAATGGAAATATAAATTTTATTGAAAATAATGATATTATATTAAAAAAATCCGTAATAGTAAATTTTGATGCAAACGGAGGCAATAATTTAAGTGAAATTACAAGAGAAGCAACAGAAGGAACAAAAATAGGAATACTACCAACAGTTTCAAAAAATAATTGTGAGTTTGGCGGATGGTATACAGAAGATGGAAATATAGTAACTGAAAATAGCATAGTGGGAACAAATGACGTTACATATTATGCCCATTGGATTATAAGAGTTAATCAATGTTTTTCATTACGCCAAGCAATTGAGGAGGTAGAAGCCAATAAGATACAAACAGTAATATACTTAGAAAAATGCGAAACAGACCATATTATAATAAAAGAAAATCAAAATATACTATTACAATTGCAGAATAATACTTTGAATAATACTGAAAATAATACAAATGCTATAAAGAATTATGGAATAATAGAGATAGAAAATGGAACTGTTCAATCTAGCAACAATTACGCAGCAATAGATAATGAAGCGACAGGCATAATGAAAATTAGAGGTGCAACTATTTTGGGATTTGGTTCTCAGGGAATTTGCAATAATGGTGGAGATTTATATATAGATGAAAATGTACAAATAACTGCAAATAAGTCATATGCGATTGAAAATAGATACAGAAATAATAGAGGTGCAAATACTTATATTAGAAATGGAATTATTATGGCAACAAACTGTTCCGCTATAAAAAATCCAGATGATTGTACTCTTACAATTGGGACAAAAGATGACAAAGTTAATCTTAGTTCACCAATAATATGTGGTAATGACAATGCAATAACAGGTACAGGAGAAATACGTTTTTATGATGGAATTATAAAAGGAACATCCAAAAAAAATCTTTCTAATAGTTTAATGGTGCAAGATAAAGAAAATGGATTTATATTAGAGGATTCAGTAGAAATAATAGATACTAAAAATTATAAAACTTTATATTTAGTTGATTGGTCGAATATATACTTTGCAGAAGTTAATGGGATACCATATAAAACATTGCAAGAAGCAGTAAGTGCAGTAACAGGAAGTGAACAAACAACTGTTAAACTTATGAGAAATACAAGTGAAAAAATCACAGTAAATTCTGATCAAAATATAATTTTTGATTTACAAAATTATACTATAAGTAACAACGGAACGAATCAAGTTATCGATAATTATGGAACAATAACAATACAAAATGGAACAATATCTTCTTCAGCAAATACAGGAGTTATTAACAACAATTCGGGAGCAACATTGGTAATGACAGGAGGAAGTGTTTTAGCAACAGGAACAAGACAAGCTATATGGAATAATGGAGGAACTGTAAAAATAAGTGGAACTGCATATTTAAGTGCATCAGCGCAGGTACAAAAAGATAACAAAAGGGGCACCGTTCATAACTTAAATTCAGGTAATTTGGAGATAACTGGAGGGACAATAGTAGCATTGGGAAATGAAGGAATAGCTGTATCTAATAGTGGAAAAATGACAATTGGAACACTAGGTGAAGGTGTTTCAACAGAATTTCCTAAAATACAAAGCAATGGATTCGGGGTATATAGTACAGGAAGTTTCAATTTCTATGATGGAATTGTAAAAAGTTTATTAGATCCTTTCAATGATGAATCTATAAGTATTAAAGAAACAGGATATGAATTTATACATACTACAGAGGAAATATCTAATTATACATATAATGTTGTATATTTGGGAGAAACATAGATAATTCTATATACTAATGTTAAAAGAGAAGAGTATGAAAGAATTCCTATTGAAAAAGATATCTTTGAACAATATGTAGCTGAAAATACAAACAAAAAAGGAATAAAATTAATAAGAAGATATTATGGAATAATTGCTAGAAAATAGGAGAAAATTATAAATTTGCAGTTTTGAAGGTAGGGTACTTAAAATCTTCAAAATTGCAAATTTTTCTATATTTTATAAAAATATAGAATTTTTGAATTTTATTTGTTCGCTTGTATTTTTAGTTTAAATATAGTATAGTACTAAGCATAGGAAATGAGAATAAGCAGATGTGGTTTGCCACTTTACATATAAAGGCTTGTCCTTTAGAATGGAGGTGGTGCTATGATAGAAGCAGTTTTATTAGAAATAATATACTTACTTTTATTTGCTTTAGTTGTCGAAACTATTATAGTATTTGCCTTAATTATATTCGTAATATTTTTAAGCAAATAGACAAATAAAAAACACATCTGTTACTTGACGGTAGATGTGTTTTTTCACAAATATCGGCAAACCACGTTTGTGGTTTCTCCATTTCCTATATTTATTATAATCTATTTTACATTAAAAAGTCAATAATATTTGAGTAACAAAATAAGTAATCTTGAGAACAAGTTTAATTACAAATCAGATTTAAAATAGAATTCTTTAATAAAAAAAGTGACAAAAGTTTTTACTATATGATATAATATAAAAAATTGAATTAGAAGGAGATAAAAAATGAAAAAAATTATAGGGTATATTTTAGTTATAGCACTTATTATTATCTGTATTGTTGAAGGGGTGATAATTTTGCAAAACAATAAAAGAAATATTTATGATGTTGCATCAGTAGAAACTAGCGAAGGATATATAACAGACAAAGATATTTGTACGCAAGATGAATATGAGAAAACACTGTTTAGACAACCAATTTCCGAAAAACGAAATGGAGAAATGCGACTTGGTATTAAATGCACACAAGATAGTGATGCAGAATTAACAATATATGAAGCAAAAGACGGAAAATACGTTTCAATTTTTTCTTGCGAGGCTAAAATTGGAAAAAATGGTCCTGTTAAACATGCAGAAGGTGATACAAAAACACCATTAGGAACATGGACTATAGGAGAAGCTTATGGTATAGCTGATAATCCAGGTAGCAATATTACATATACTAAAATAACAGATGATATGTATTGGTGTGCTACTGGAAGCAATGGAAAAAAATATAATACTTTACTTCGTAAAAGTGATGAACCAGACAATGATTATTCAGAAGATGAACACCTAATGGATTATCCAATAAGGTATAAGTACTTACTTGATTTAGGATATAATAAAGCAGGTGCTCCTTATGTTGGAAATGCAATATTTTTACATTGCTGGAAAGAAGAAAATGGAGTTCCAATTGCAACAGGTGGATGTGTAGCAGTATCTGAAGAAAATATGGTTACAATTCTTAAGACATTAAAACCAGGAACTGTAGTAACTATATATTAATGACCTAAATAATATTATAATTATAGATAATTAGATTTTTTGATATTAAGAATAAGTAAAATATTTTAAACTTATTTACAAGATTTTGGTATTAAGAACAAGATTAAAATATAAAAATAGCAAAATTTGCAGTATTGAAGGTAGGGGACTTAAATCTTCAATATTGCAAATTTTTTGTTATTTTTGAAAATCTAGAATTTTTGAAATTTATATATATTTATACAAAAATGAAAAAATTCATAATTTGAAAATTTTAGGAAAAAATCTAAAACAAAAAATCAAAAATTGAAAATTGCAAAACAGAAAAGAAATAGAAAATAAAAATTTTATAAAATAATTTTTATTTTTATAAAATGCAAAAACTACAGAACTAAAAATTTTTTGAAATTATAAAGAGGGAGGCTAGAAGAACATATATTGATAGGTCTAAATTCTTATATATAACATTGCACAAAATAAAAGTTTTCAGGAATTAAAATATTGATATATCAGTTGTTTTGAATAAAATTTTAAATTTATAACATAATATTATAAAAAAGTTTATTCCCAAAATTCAAAATAATTTGACTTTTTGGGAATACTATTTTATAATAACTATGGAGGTTTAAAATGAAATTAATAGAACGAAATTATTATTTAGATAAATTAATAAGAGTAATTGATACACCAGATATAAAAGTCATAACAGGTGTAAGACGTAGTGGAAAATCAAAACTATTAGAAGCATTGCAAAAATATATAGATAAAAATTATGATGCTGCAAATATAATTCATATTAATTACAACTTAAAAAAATATGATAAAATTAATACTGGAGATTTGTTGTATGAATTTGTAGACAAACAATTTGTAAATGGAAAAGATAACTTCTTATTAATAGATGAAATTCAAAAATGTAAAGAATTTGAGGAAACTATAAATAGTTTCCATGCCGAAGAAAGATTTAAAATATTTATTACAGGTTCCAATGCATTTCTACTTAGTAGTGATTTGGCAACACTATTTACAGGCAGAACATTTGAAATACCTATATTCCCATTTTCTTTTAAAGAATATATGATTTATTATAAGAATGATAATATATATAATTCATTTGATAAGTATATTAAAGATGGTGGTATGTCAGGTTCATATTTATATCAAGAAGATGAAGATAAAAGTGCTTATTTAAAAGATATATATGAAACATTAATAATAAGAGATGTAGTACAAAAATATAAAATAAAGAATAAAGATCTTTTAAATAAATTAAGCGACTATTTACTTGATAATATTTCAAATATAACATCTTCTTATAAAATTGAAAAAACTTTAAGATCAAATAAGTTAATTGCAGAGCATAAAACAATAAATAGATATATTGAATATTTATGTAATGCTTTTGCTTTTTATAGAGTTAGAAGATATGATATAAAAGGAAAAAAATATCTTGTATCTCAAGATAAATATTATTTATCAGATCATTCATTCAGAACAGCAATATTAGGCAAAAAAAATATGGATTATGGTAGAGTTCTTGAGAATATTGTAGCAATTGAATTATTAAGAAGAGGATATGAAATATATGTTGGAACATTATATAATAAAGAAATTGATTTTGTTGCAATGAAAAAAGATGAACAAATTTATATACAAGTTTCTGAAAATATTAGTGATTCTAAAACAATGGAAAGAGAAATAAATCCATTATTAAGCATAAAAGACGGATATAAAAAAATAATTATTACAAAATTAAATCATGAAAGCTATCTACAAGAAGGAATTGAAGTAATTGATATTGCAGATTGGTTATTAAATAGCAATGTCTAGGAGTGATAATATATGGATAAATATTTAGAAATTAAAAAAATATTTGAATCAAGAGAAGATAAGGAAAATGCTCTTGCTATGTCAAAGTATATGAGAAATATGTTTGTTTTCTATGGACTTCCTAATAAAAATATGATTAATTAAGTATATATCAAAAACAACAGAGGGAGGAAGAGGAATATGGATCAAAGCCGTCAAAAAAGAAATATATAACATTGCACAAAATAAAAGTAGTCGCTCGTTTTTTTAAGCCTGATAGTTAGTTGTAATTATCAGGCTTTTGTTATATAATGAGGAAGATAAAATGATAGAAAGATGTGAGTATATTGATAAATAAAAAAATAGAAAAACTTATACAAGAAAACCATTTAGGAAATACAATAATAAATATAGATAAGGTTATAGGTGGTTTGTCTCATAGAATGTATAAAGTTGAAACAAATAAAGGAATATATGCTGTAAAAGAATTAAATGCAGGGGTAATGAAAAAAGAAAAAGCATATTCAAATTTTGTTTTTTCTGAAAAAGTAACAGATATTGTCATAGAAAATGGAATATCAGCTATTGGTGCAATAAAGTTCAATAATGATATTATGGTAAAAATAGATGATAGTTATTTTATGGTGTTTGAATGGTTAGAGGGCAAGATATTAGAACCTGAAGAAATAACAAACAAACATTGTGAAATTATTGGCAAGATGTTGGCTGAAATACATAACATAGATTTTTCTAGAATAGAAGACGAAGAAAGAAAAAAAGTTGAAACAAATAGTTTTGATTGGAATAGATATATACCATTAGCAGAAGAACAAGATAAACCATATATTCAAGAATTAAAAACGAATATAGAATTATTATATGAGTTAAATAAAAATTCAGTAAAAGCTCTTGAATATGCTAAAAATAATCTAGTGATAAGTCATACTGATTTGGATAGAAAAAATGTAATTTGGCAAGACGATAAAGCATTTATTATAGATTGGGAAGCAAGTGGATATATAAACCCTACGATTGAACTTATACAAGTTGCTTGGTATTGGTCAGGAGGAGATAAAGAAAATATTGATTATAATAAATTTAAAAGAATAATAAATAGTTATAAACAAAGCTATAAAAGGAAAATTGATAAAAATATTGATATATTAATTAATGCTGATAATTATGGAGGACTTGCTTGGTTAGATTATAATTTAAAAAGATCTTTATGCATTGAAAATAAATACGATCAAGATGAAATTCAACTTGCTGAAAATGAAGTAGTTCAATCATTAAATGAGATAAAATATAATTATAGTCAATTAGATAAAATGATTGAAGTGTTAAATAAATAGAAAATAATCATAATTTACAATTTGGGAAGTAGGGGCTAAAAATCTTCAAAATTGCAAAATTTTGTTATTTTAAGGAAAATTAAAAATATTCGTAAATTTTATAAATTTAGAAAAATTATAAAAAATAAAAATCTAATTTAATAACTAAATATAATTAGTATGAATTACTTAAATCTATCAAAAACAACCAAGGAAAGCAGGGAGAGATGGTTTAAAGGTAGTATAAAAAGAAATATACAACATTGCACAAAATCAAAGTATCGGGACATTTTTTGAAAGATAAAAAGATAAGGCGTTGAACAAAATCAATCATTTTAGAACTCGAAATATAAATTTGCAAAATTATGTAAAATATGGTATAATAAAGAGTGAAAAACATTTTGTTTACTCCGTTTTTCACCGTTAGTCGTCAACCAAAATTTAAAATGATTATTTTAGGAGGAATCAATTATGGCTAAAACTGTAAAGATGTGCGATATGTCCAGAGACACAGCAGCAAAAGTTTTTATGATGTTGAACCCTGGCAAGGTAAAATATGCTATCATGGGCGAAATATTTGATGACTGTCCTTTACCTGATCTCGTGCTTATTACAGATGTTGAACCGAAAGATTTAGTATATCCTGAAGGATGGTATTATGCAAAAGGCACATTCCGCAACAAGCACACTAGCACTACAGGCATGTACTCTACAATCGAAATGATGAAGAGCAACGGACAGTTCTGGGAAAACTATGCTAAGTATTGCACTAAGGACATGTAATTGTGAAGCCATAAAAAAGAAATATCTTTCTCACTCGCAAGAGTGAGTTTTCTATTTATATTTTAAAAAGATTGTTAGATGAACAAGTCGACATTATATTAAGAGCATTAGAATTAATATATTACAAAATTCTAATCTATTAAAAATTATTTCAAAATTTTATAAAAATATAGAATTTTTGAATTTTATCTAAATTTTGATAAAGATAGAAAATTTAGATATTTTTTTAAATTTTGAAAAATATAAAAATTAAAAACAAAAAATTAAAAATTACAAAACAGAAAAGAAATAGAAAATAAAAAATTTGATAAAATAATTTAAAAATTTATAAAATGCAAAAAAAACTATTGAACTAAATTTTTTTTAAAATTACAAAGAGGGAGGTAAGAAGATACCATATTGACTGACATAATTCGTGATATATAACATTGCACAAAATCAAAGTTTTCGCACATTGAGATGTTGAAAAATCAATAGTTATAGAAGATTTAAATAAGACTGATAGTTAGTTGTAATTATCAGTCTTTTGTTATATAATAAGGAAAAATTCGTAACATTGTAATATTGCGAACATGTTAGACTAAAAATAAAGGAGTAGTATAGGAAATGAAAATCTTTAATTTAAAAGAAAAGATTCAATATTTAGATGAGGTTGTGGAACTTGAACATGATGAATGGGGAAATAATCCTGAAGACGATAGAGAGCATAGACTTCAAAACAAAAAGGAAAAGATACTAAAACACTTAGATGATAATGATTTTTGTAAGCTAATTTTGACATCTAATGATAAATTAATTGGTTTTATATCAATATTTCCAAATGATTCAGATAAGTATTTAAATTTAGCTCCTTGGTATGCAACGATGTATGTAAAAGAAGAATATCGAGGTAAGGGATATTCTAAAATACTAAATGAAGCTATATTAAAAGAAGCTAAAATGCGTGGATATAAAGTTATATATCTAAAAACAGAATTGACTAATTATTATGAAAAATTTGGAGCAAAATTTGTAGAGAACATTACAGATAAAGAAAAATTACTAAAATTTGATTTATAAATAATAAAATACGATTATAAATGAAAGGAGTAAAATAATGGATAAGAGAATGAATAAAGAAGAATTAATTAATTTAATTAAAACATTAAAAATTTCTAAAGAAGAATTTTGGATTCTTTCATCTGGTGCTTTAGTATTAAGAGGTATATTTCCAGATGCAGGAGATCTTGATATTGCAGTAACTAATAAAGGAATGGAAGAGTTAAAAAATAATTATATTTTAATTCCCAAAAATTGCGAATTAGGACAGTTTTATAAAGTAACAGAAAATGTGGAATGTGTTTGTGATGGTGACAAAGAAAATATAGAATTTCAACCAGAGAAAATTGGAGAGTTTTATGTACAAAATATTTATCAATATTTAAATTTTTTAAAAAATAGTGAAAGAGAAAAAGATAAAAAAAGAATACCACTAGTGGAAGAATATATAAAAAATAATTATTAAAACTTGTTCGCACTATTTTAGTATTCAGAACAAGATTAATATAAAAATAGTAAAATTTGCAGTTTTGTAGGTAGGGGACTTAAAATCCTCAAAATTGCAATTTTTTTTATTTTTTTTTAAAATGAAATTTTCGAAATTAAAGAGAGGGAAGCTAGAAGAACGTATATTGACATGTCCAAATTCTTATATACAACATTGCTAAAATCAAAGTATCCGCCCGTTTTATATTAAGGCTGATAATTGTTGTAATTATCAGTCTTTTGTTATATAATAAGGAAAAATTCGTAATATTGTAATCTTGCGAACAAGTGGGAATAGAAAATTAGGAGAAAAAGATGAAAATAAATGAAATAAAAAATCCTCAAGATGTATATAAATTTATGACTGATAATATAGAATATGGTTGGATTGACATTAATGGAAATATACATCTTAATACAATGAAAGAATTTCGTAAAATTTACAGGACAATTTCTATAGAAGAAATTTTAGATTATAAAATTGGAACATGTATTGATCAAGTTAATCTAATGCATTATTTGTTAAATAAGATTAATATAAAAAATAAAATGTATTGCTGTAGAATATTTGAGCCAGATGATTATGGAAATTTAGAGGAAGAAGAACATATGCATTGTTTTATTCTATATTATGAGAATAATAAAGTTTATCATATGGAACACCCAAATTTTGAGAAAAAAGGAATTTATGAATATACATCAGAAGAAGAAGCAATAAAAACAATAGTAGATTATTATATAAAATTAAGAGGCGGAAAAGATAGCCCTACAAAAGAATTTTTTGAAATACCAGTTGGTATTTCATTCAAAGAATTTAATAAATATATTAATCATGTATAAAGGAAGTGAAATAAAATGTCAAAATTATATATAATTACAGGACCAGCAGGAGTTGGTAAAAGTACAATTTCAAGAAAAATTGCAGAATCTAAAAATAAATCTGTTTTACTAGAAGGAGATGACATATATCATCAAGTAGTTGGTGGATATGTTCAAGCTTGGAAAGAAGAAAATCACTTAGATATATTTTGGAAGGTATGTATAAGCACAATAAGAACTTATTTAGAAGATGGATATGATGTAATATTTAATTATATTGTAACTCCTACACAATTAAAACAAATGCAAGAAGAATTTAAAGACTATGATATAAAATTTGTTGTTTTATTAGTAGATGAAAAAATGTTGCTCTTAAGAGATAAAGAGAGACCAAAGGATTGCCAAATGAACGAACGTTGCATTACTTTGTTAAATAGTTTTAAGAATAATAATTATAACAAACAAAACATATTAGATACATCTAATCTTAAATTTAATGAAACAGTTGATATTATTGAAAATAGTAATAGATTTAATTTATAGGAGAATAATAATATATGGATAATTTAAAGAATTTAAAAAATGAAGAAGTTGTCGAGTTAATAAAAAGCGGTAATATAGAAGTTGCCGATATAGTTGATTCTGGAATATGTCCTACTTGCTTTGATAAACAAAACAATCATATTTTATATGGGAATAACGTGGATAAAATTATTTTTGAAAATGATAAGTTTGAATGTTTTTTAGTGGGAAATCCTAGAGCAGATGGACATGTCGCTATTAGCACGAAAAAACATTTTAAAGATATGATGGAAATAGATAATGAAACTTGCAAAGAAATATTTTTAATAGCCAAAAAGCTTATGAAGTTGTTAAAAGAAACATATCAGAGTGAAAGTGTTTATCTATGTACAATGTGCGATGGACCGATGAATCATTTTCATATACAATTAATTCCAAGATATTCATTTGAAAAGAGAGGTTCAAAAAATTTTGTTAAACCAAGATTTGAATACAAAGAAGATAAAGAAAAGCTTATAAAATTAAGAGAAGGAATGAAAAACTAGATGTTTACAATATTTTGGTATTAAGAACAAGAATAATATAAAAATAGTAAAATTTGCAGTTTTGGAGGTAGGGGACTAAAATCTTCAAAACTGCAAATTTTTTGTTATTTTTGTAAAAAATGAGATTTCAGAAATTTATAGAAATTTACGTAAAAATGAAAAATTTCAAGATTTTGTAAAATTCAGAAAAATTATAAAAACGTAAAACAAAAATTTAAATTGAAAATTACATAGCAGAAAAGAAATAGAAAATAAAAATTTTAATAAAATATATTAAAAAATTATAAAATTCCAAAAACTAAAGAATTAAAAATTTTTTAAAATTACAAAGAGGGAGGCTAGAAGAACATATATTGATAGGTCCAATTTCTTATATATAACATTGCACAAAACCAAAGTTTTGTGCAATGCGAGATAGGGTTCAAAAAGAAGATACCTGTTTCAAGTACGGCACTCAAGCCTTGATAACACTTGCTTACAAGCCTTTAATAGTATCTAATATTAATTGTTTTTTGTTTATTTTAGCATATTCTTTAGTAATTTTTCTGTTTTCAGTATTTTTCAGTAAAACGGCGGTTTTTTATTTCTACCCATATTTATTATTCATTATTATAATTTTAATTCATTTTATTTATATTCTTATTTTAAATCTTATATTTTGAACAACAACGTATATTACTAAAAATAAAAAACGCCTTAAAAACGATTTTAGCGTTTCGTCTTAAAATAGCCTTATATTTTAGACAACAAACTATATGGCTAATTTATAAAAACGGCTTAAAATCGATTTTCGTGCGTCGTTTTTTAGCAATTTTTGAGCTAAACTCAAGTTGCTGCAATAATTACAAAGATTTATATAAATCAATAAAAATTACATATTGTTAGAATAATTATGTATAAAAATTAAATAATAATTTTATGAAAGTATTTATATAAGAAGATTTCATCAATTATAAATTAAAGTACAATTTATTTAGACGATTAGTTTTATTACTTAAATATAAAAATGTCTTAAAAACGATTTTCAGAGGTCTGGATTTGTAAAATTATAATTAAATACAAAATTATTATAAAAAAATCCATATTTAACATTGCACAAATTTTAAAATCTTAAATTTAAATTTGAATTTTAAAAATCTAAAATTTTAAAATTCATAAATTTATAATTTTAATCAAAATAAAATTTTTAATAATTTTTATTTTTTTGATATTTGTAAAAATTATTTATGTTGAAAAATTTTTTTAAAGCTTCTTCCCCCTTTAATTTTTAAAATTTTAAAAATTTTATATTTTTGTATTTTTTAAATTACAAAATCCTCTATGCCCCCTACTCCAGTAATTTATAAAAAAGAAGAACAATTGTATCTTGTACAACTATTCTTCTTTCTTAGCCTTATTCAACAATCATTTCTAATTTGATACTGTGTTTGTCATCAGGCTTTGGTGGTTTACTCTGGTAAAAATCCCTATACTTTTTCAGCTCTCTTTGGGCTATTTCTTTAGTCCGACAGTATGCTTTAATTTCACCGCCTTTTTCATCATCATGAACAAATACAGCATAAAAAGTTTCCGTTTTTGCCATTATAAAACCCTCCTTCAAAAGTTGATATTGAAATTATATCATAAAAATAGTAAAAAGTAAACATAATTAAAAGTTATTCGTTAAAAAATCAATATTTCTTCACCATCCAAATTCACTATATTTTATTCCATTGCTATGTATCTATCATTTACTATATTAGTTGGTAATTCATTTATAGGAATCCATTTTAATTCTTCGTTTTTCTCTGGTTCATTAATATGGGGGTCACCAAGCCATTTATTAACTTTAAAATATCCATTATAATAAATGCAACCTTCAGATTTTTTATGGATTAGACAAACAAAATCTAAATCATTTTCATTAATTGTAATTCCTAGTTCTTCTTTTGCCTCTCTACACATTGCATGTTTCATAGATTCATTAGCATCAACATGTCCTGATGCTGATAAATCATAAAATCCGTCACAATATCCTGTATTTTTTCTTTTTTGGAAAAGAATCTCCTCATTACCATCATGTATTCTAGTAAGTAATAACATTACTGCTGATGGATTCATAAATCTATCACTCATATCAAAAATCCTCCTTATTAAATCTATTTAAACTTTGAACTAAGAGATTATCTTCCTGAATCTTCTTCACATTCTTTAACTCTAGTATTTACGCCATCAATAACCTTATATTCTCTTTTAGAATTTTTATAAACTTTTTTCTGTATTTCATCTTCTAAGTCTATTCCTAAAATTTCTGATAATCCTAATAAATATATAGCAACATCTGCAAGTTCTTCGCCTAAATCATTTTTCTTTTTTCTCCAAGCTTCATAGGCTTCTGCAACTTCTCCATAAGTTAAGCAAAACTCCTTATTAACATCCGTTACATTAAATCCTTTATCAACTTTATTTTGATATATTTCTTTTTGTAATTGTTTCAAATTTACCATATAATATTCCTCCATTTTACATTTTATCTCTGCTAAAAATTAAAATTTATTTTCTAAATTCTTTTTCCTTAGTCATTCAAAAAATTCATTATTAAATCAACTAAAACTTCTTTTTCTTTAGGGTTTGATTCTGCAATTAAAAGAGTTAATGCAGTTAAAGTATTATTATCAATTGTTTGCACTCCATTTTTATATAAAATTTCATAATAATTTAAAAAGTATATAAATAGAGTTGCTGCAATACGTTTATTTCCATCTTTGATATATATTTCCAATTATTGATTCTAGTCCTTTATCCCTTTCAACTGCAAATAATGAACTCTCTTGATTAAATCGTAATTTTTCAATTACCTCTAGGCACTCTTCATATTTAATCATACGTTCATCAGTATTTCCTTTAATCTTCTTTAAAGTTTTATGATCATAATCATCTAATAAATCTAATGCTTTTGAATATCCACCAATTACTTTTAAAATTTCTTTTGCTTCATCACCTTGCAAGCGTTCATCAATACGATTTGCAATATCTATTATTTTTACTGTTTTTTCTAAATAGTCTAATCTTTTTTGATTTACTGCATAACCTTTTAACATATAGTCTTTAAGAATTTTATTAGCCCATCTTCTAAAAACAACACCATTTTCTGATTTTACACGATATCCAACTGAAATAATAACATCTAAATTATAGTATTCAACATTGTATGTTTTTCCGTCTCTAGCAGTTGTCGCAAATTTTGCGATAACTGAATTATCATCTTTTAACTCTTCATTTAATGCATTATTAATATGTTTACCAATAGTCTTGATGTCTCTATCAAATAATTCAGAAATTTGTTGTCTATTAAGCCACACAGTTTCATCTTTTAAGTTTACCTCTAACTTTACTCCTTGATTTTCAAATAAAATAATTTCATTCTTTTTTTCGTTCATAAGAACACATCCTTTTTTTTAAAACTTAGTTCTTACAATATTTATTATTACATTTCAAATCTATTATTCATTATTTCGAACTATTGTTTTTCATTTTATTTAATATTATTACATTTGTCAACAAATTCTACAAAAATATTTGAAAAATAGTACCACCCTTTGTTATAAAAGGTGGTACAAAAAAACGCCCAGTATCAAGGTTTCGTGCAATAAGAGATACGTGAAAATTTTTTATTTGAAAATTAAATTTATGCTAATCATCTATCTAAGGAAGAACTATCTTTTTTACCGTTTTCTCTTTGATCTTTTTTCTCTTTTTCTTGTTCTTCTTTTAGACATTTTTTATTATTTGCTAACTCTTCAGGAGAAACTTTTATATTTTCAAGAAATAAATTTCTTTTACTTGAACTACTTGATTTTTCCTTTACATTTTGATTATCTATTGTTTTTTCTGAAGTTTCTTTTCTTTTAATAAGTTCTTCCATATAAGATTCCATTAAGTTGGATAATGATGTTTTAAAATCATCATTTCCTTCATAATTTAAAGTCACATCTTTTAATAAAATACATAATAATTTTAACTCTTTTTCACTTAATTTATCTTTTTTACAATAAAGAGAAGCTATATTAAAATTATTTGGTCTAACAGAAACTTCAAATTTTTTAAATGCATTATTTATTTTTTGATTTTTTACTTTATTTGATATTTTCATTAATTTTTCAATATTATAAGTTGTTATATGTTCATATATTTTTTCAAATTCTTCTATTTCTATAACATTAAACTTTGTGAACATGTTTTCTAATTCTTCTTTTGTAATTTTTTCATTTGATTCATACAATGTATCTAAATCATTAACATACTTATCATAATCTTCATATTCTTTATAATCTTCATTTTCTTCATTTTCTTCATTTTCTTCAGAATTTAATTCATCATGATCGTCATAAGCATCTAGCACATTTTTGTCACTTAATTCACTTATATCACTTAAATCATTTAAACAATCATTGACGTTTTTTAATGCCTTCACTATTTTTGAACCTAATTCTATTTCTAATGGATTTTTATCATTTATTATATTTATTAATGCATCTTTCATTATTTTTTTAAAAAAGATTAATTCATATGAATTTAATTCATTCGATGTGAATATTTTTGAAATATCAAAATTACTAATTCTTGTTATATAATCATATTCATTTATTCCTTCAAATTCACCTCTGTCTTTATCCCATTTTTGTTGATATACACTATTAACTGCGTTATTCATTAATTTTAAATCATAACTTTTTACATGTCCTAATAATATTTCTATTGAATCTAACTCACTTAAATCACAAGTATCTAGTATTTCTTTTAATCTATCATATTTCATATTTAATTTTTCCATATTAATCCTCCTCTTTAATTAATACATTATTTACTTTTTTATATATTCTTTTAGCATTTTTTTTAATCTTTTGTTCTATTTCTTCGCCTAAATCTAATCCTAATATTTCGGATATTCCCATTAGAAATATAGCTACATCTGCAAGTTCTTCACCTAAATCGTCTTTTTTCTTTAACCATGCCATATATGCTTCGCCTAATTCTCCATAAGTTAAACAAAATTCCATATTTAAATCCGTTATATTGAATCCATGATTTATTTTATTTTGATATACATCTTTTTGTAATTGTTTAAAATCCATAATATTTTCCCTCCTTCTTTTTAAATTATAAAAAAAAATCGCTATAATGTCTAGCGATAATTAGTTATAGTAGGTATTCCTGTGAGGAATATCATTTAATTTTTATATTTAATTGTTCTTCGATAAATCTTAATGGAACTTTTGTTAAAAACTTCCTATTATATATGAGCGCTACTTCTTCTTTATGTAATTTTGTTTTAATATTAATGCATTTATAAGTATCATCACCTTTTACTATGTCTTCAATTATATATCCAACACCCAAATCATTTTTTACTGCAGTCAATATTCCTTCACTGGTATGAATATTAATGGCTCTTTTAATTTTTACATCTTTCTTAATTAATACTTCATCTAAAAATCTTCTATTATTAGATCCAGGTACTGGTAATACTAGAGGAACATTTTCTAAATCTTTTATATCTTTTATATGCTTATATTTTTCATATTTATCTTTTCTACAAAAAAATTTATATTCTATTGGATATAATTTAACTAATTCTAAATCCTTATTAAGATTTTCAAATATTGGCGAAGAATAAATTATAAAATCTATTTTATGATTATTTAATAAATTTAATAGATATTCTCTTGAACCATTCATTACTGTTATTTCTATATTTGGATATTTCTTATAAAAATCCTTAATTTTATCAAAAAAGAAGAATGATGAAATATAAGATGGTAAGCCAATATTTAATTTACCTCTATCTAAATTATCTGTTTCCATCAATAATCTTTCTGCTGTCATTATATTACCATAAGATTGTTCTACGTAATAAAGTAATTCTTTTCCATTTTCAGTCAATTCTACTCCATGAGAATTTCTATAAAATAATTTTATTCCTAATTGTTCTTCTAATTTTTTAATTGATTTTGATATTGATGATTGAGTAGTATAGGTAAACTCTGCCGCTTTTGAAAAGCTACCATATTTGACAACATCATAAAATACTTTATATAAATTTAAATTAATATAATTAAACATATAACCACCTGCATTAATTATATCATATTTATATATATATACAAGAGGGGTTCTATTATCAAAGTTTTGTATCTATCATTTACAATTAATTTAAACTACAATATTATTAAAACTTTTAACGCTTGTTTTAGACAATATTGAAACAAGCACTATATAAATTACAAAATAAATTGCAGTGAATATTCCCATTATTACTAAATTAGGAATTTCATTATTAAGTGCTAAAACTAACAAAGCTATAGTTGTACCTGATAATCCCATTCCAACAAATACACATATTGATGAACTCATACTTTGTTTTACAACTTCAGTATCATTTTTAGCATCCATTCTAGGATATTTTAAATTAACCAGAATACCAATTGTTTCAGCTACTAATGAAAGTAAAACTGATGATGTTAGAATTAAAATCATACTTAATATGTCCATTTTAAATCCTATAAACACTATTATATCGCCAAGAAATATACATGGTATCATTACTAGAATTGCAGCTAAAATCTTTGATTTTACAATAGTATATGGCTTAATAGGTAGGCTCTTTAATATATTAAAAGACTTTCCTTCTAGTGATATCATCGAACTTGTAATTGATGTCATTAAAACTGTAAAGCTCATTAGTCCTAAAACTATAATTGATATACTACTATTAATATATTCTGGAGTTAATGAGGGAGCTTTTTCGGCAAGAATTCTAGTTACTCCGTCAAAATTAAATGCTAGCAAAGCACATCCTACAACATATAAAACTAAGCCGAATCCTGCATTTGTTATAAAAACAGTAGAATTAACAAATCTACTAAGTTCTTTCTTTATTAGTGCCTTCATAGGTCTATTTGTTTTTATAATATATTTTTTATTAGTCTTCACTAATTTAACTTCTTTATTTATTGAATTGATATTAAAATAAATTTGTCCAATTAAAAATATTGTTGCTACAAATAGTATTAAATGAATTCCAACAAATATAAGTAGATTTAGTGCATTATAATTCGTGATTAGTTCTATAAAAGCACCTGCTGGGTAATATAATTTTGTAATCATATCGTTTATTCTTGTTGCATTACTTCCTATATTTTGTAATAACGATTCAGTATTAAATGATAAATAAAATACAATAAGTAAAACTATTATTGTTAGTATAGTTTGAACAATTCTTTTTCCTTTAAATTTTGACGAAATAAATGTTATTCCTGTTCCAAAAAGGCATGAAATCAATATTGGAATAATTGGAAATATAAATAATCCAATAATTGAAACAACATAATACATTGGTTTAGGATTTGTATGTATAGCATAACAAATAACTGCTGGTAGTAAAAACATTGAATTATATAATAATTCAAATATATAAAATTTAAACACTCTTATAAATAATATCATACTCTTCTTTATTGGAAGAGAAAAAAGCATGTTATCATCTGTACAATTAAACAATAGATTTCCAGATTTATATATACCCTCTATCATTGTTAAAAATGACGTAAACATTACAAATATTGATAAAAGTACGAATTCCATATTTGTGGATACTAGTGGTTCAATAATCATTTCTGAATAGCTATAAACTGAACTCATTATTAATAAGGCAATCATTATTGGTATTAACACTTTTCTGGTAGTAGATTGTTTTTTAGTGCTAATTCTAAACAAATTCATCCCTTCACTCATGCTTGCTTTAATAAGTGAGAAATATTTTTTCATTACTATCCCTCCAAATCCATAAATACTGTTTCTAATGATTGGTCTCCTTTTATTTCAGACATACTGCCTACTTTTAGAAGTTTACCTTTTTTTATTATTGCAACTTTTGAACAAAGCTTTTCTGCAACATCCAATATGTGTGTTGAGAAGAAAATAATTTTTCCCTCTTTAATCATCTCATTCATTATTTCTTTTACATCAAAAACAGCCTTTGGATCTAGTCCTACGAAAGGTTCATCCATAATTAGCACTTTAGGGTCATGTGATAAAGCTGAAACTAAGGCAACTTTTTGTTTCATACCATGCGAAAAAGATTCAATAGGTTCATTAAGTTTATCTTCAATCTCAAACATTTTTGCATATTTCTTAATATTCTTTTCTCTAATATCATGAGGAGTTTCATACATATCACAAATAAAGCAAATAAAATCAATAGCTTTCATTTGTTCATATAATTCAGGATTATCTGGAACAAAAGCCATCTCCTTTTTACAAGCTATAGGTTCTTTCTTAATAGATTTTCCATTAATCAAAATTTCTCCTTCTTCAAAATCATGTATTCCAACAATTGACTTAATAAGAGTTGTTTTACCAGCTCCGTTATGTCCAATAAAAGCAAATATTTCTCCATCATTTACATTAAAAGAAATGTTGTTTATTGCTTTTTTATCACCATATTTTTTAGTTACATTTTTAATTTCAATCATTTTTTTATTAGCTCCTTTTCAATTTCTACTAATTGTTACTAGTTAATCATATGAAATTTAAGTCTATTAAGAATCAATAATAATAGTAACAGGTCCATCATTAGTTAAATCGACTTTCATATGTGCTCCAAAGGCTCCTGTTTGAACTATAGGAATTGTTTTTTTACATTCATTTATAAAATATTCATATAGTGGTTTTGCAATATCAGGTTTTGCTGCTTCTGAAAACGATGGCCTGTTTCCATTTTTTTTACATTCTCCATATAATGTAAATTGTGAAATAATCAATAGCTCACCTTCTACATCTACTAAAGAAAGATTCATTTTATCTTTATTATCCATAAATACTCTTAGATTTAATAGTTTTCTTACTAAATAATCAGCATCTTTATATGTATCTGTATTCTTAATTCCTAATAAAACTACATATCCCTTTCCAATTTTTCCAACTATATTACTTTCTATGCTTACACTAGCTTTTTTAACTCTTTGTATTACTAACCTCATAATTATATACCTTTCTTAATTATTTATATTATAACACACTTTTATTATCAATTTTTTCACTTTTTTTATTTTTAGCTCTAATAAATTCTATCACAGTATTAGCAATAAAACTAGCAATTAAAATTAATAATACAATCATTGTATTTTTGCCAACTAAGCTTGCATTTGTAGGTATTAAACAATCCTTAAATATTCTAATTGTATATGTCATTGGTAACCATGATGTAAATACTTGAAAACCTTTATCTATTGTTTCTACGGGGAAGGTTCCTCCTGAAGAAGCTAATTGTAATACTAAAACTATTAAAGATAAAAACTTTCCTATATCTCCAAAATTTCTAATTAATAATTGCATAATTGATGTAAATGCCATTCCTACTAGAACACATTCAAATAAAAATATTCCTGTACTTGCTACATTAAATCCAAGCAAAACTTTTAAAATATATCCAGTAAGAAGTCCTTCTAATGCTCCTATTCCTAAGTAAATACAATTTTGTAATATTTTGTTGCCATTTTCATGGTCTAAAATTCCAAATCTATGTTTTTGATCATAATAAAAAATTACATATAGCATCAATGCACCTACCCATAGTCCTATTGATAAGAATAAAGGAGTAAAAGCTATACCATATGAGTCCACTTCTCCAAATGATTCTTCTTTAAATTCAACTGGGTCCTCTACAAATTCTTTAATTCCGTCTGTTTTTTTTATTTGATTTATGGATGTTGCCTTACCGTCCTCAATAGATGATTTTAATGTACTTATTCCAGATGTTAATTTGTTTCCACCATTTAATGCTGATTTTGTTCCACCATTCAATTGTTGCAAAGCAACTTTTATTAAAGATGAGTTAGTACTTAATTCTCCTAATCCCTTTGATAAAGACTTACTTCCATTTTGAATTTTATCAGTTCCGGTTTTTAGTTCTCCAATGCTATATTTTAGTTTTCCTGTTCCATCTTTAACTTGACTCAAGCTTATTTGTAATGTTTTTAAGCTATTTCCTAAAGTTTGTATTTGCGAAGTATTATTGTTTAATTGTGTGACTCCATTTGCAACTTGTGTCGTTGCTGCTTTAAGGGCTGTTTCTCCTGCTGTTAGCTTACTAAAGCTAGAACTTTGTTTTGCATTTGTTAAACTGCTTGCTCCTTCTTTTAATTGTGTTTCAGCATTTGCTAATTTAGCTCTATCTGCTGCATTTAGAACTTGATCTGCTCCACCTGCTAGTTGTGTTAATGTTGCATCTGGGGTATTTCCTGCGTTTACCAATGCCGTATAATAATTAACTATTCCTTGTAAAATTTGATCTTGACTTTTATCCAGTTTATTTGTTCCAGTTATATACTGATTTAGTCCTTTTTCTAATCCACTTGCTCCGTCTTCAATCGTGTTTTCATATGCGTGTACACCATCTATATATGAATTAAGTCCATTTGCTAATCCTTGTTCTCCGTTTACTCCTGCATTTAATGTATTTATTCCATCTGTTAAATCGTTTAATTTACTTGTGTCAGCATTATTTAATGCTAGATTTATTTGATTTACACCATCATCCAAATTAGTTGTTCCATTCTGGAATGCTTCTATACCATCTCGAGCTTGTGTAATTCCATTTGCTAAATCTATGCTACCATCTGTTGCTGTTTTTACACCATCATCAAATTCAGAATATTTAGTATCTAAATTATTAACTCCATCACTTAGTTCTTCTAATCCTTTTGTAAGAGTGACAGAACCGTCTTTTATTAATCCGACTCCTCCTTCAATTTCATCTAAACTATCTGGTACCCCTTTTAATTTATCTACCATTGTACCTGCTACTTCTGAAGCAATTTTACTTTGAAGCTCAGTTTCTGCTGTTTTTAACCCACTATTTATTATTTGATATGATAAATAGTTTTTTCTTTTGTTTGGCGTAAATGTAATTGTTGCTTTTTGTTTTTCTTCTTCTCCTCCACTTTCTATGCTCTTAGTAAAGTCTTCTGGAATTGTTATTACTGCATAATATTCATCTTTTGCTAGTCCGTTTAGTGCATCATCTGAAGATGTTTCCGTAAAACCTAGTGTGTTCTCAGTTTCTTGCATATTTTTAATTAATTCTGCTCCTCTTGTTCCACTATCAAGGTTAACTATAGCAATTTTTACATCTTTCAAGTCTCCATATGGATTCCAATATGATTTTAAATAAAAGAAACTATATATTACTGGTATTAGTAATACCACAGTAAATATAATTATTTTAAAAAACCTCTTCTCTTGTAATACTTTTTTCATTATTTCTACTTCCTTTCTGATTTAATATTATATATCTTAATCTTTTTTAGAGTTTAATCCATTTTTTAAAATTTGCAAGATATTATCTGCAATCTCTCTGTCATTTATTTTTGTATATTCATTGTTCCATTCGAATATTAGTGCAATATACATTTTATATATTAGAAATGTTGTAATCTCTATGTTTTGTACTTCTATATATCCTTTGTCATTTGCATTTATTAAAATTTGTTTTATAAAGTCTTTGATTTCTTTATCAACATTATTTAGACTATCTTTTAAAATTTTCACATCAAATAATTCAGTATCCTTAATAAGGAGATTTAAGAAAGAACTATTTTTTTTATATGTAAGCATTTTATATAAACCTTTATGGACGTTTTCAAAAAAATCCTCATTTGTATTTTCATATTCTTTTACTATTTTTTTCATATTGTTTAGTTCTTCTTTTATGAAGAAATTTATTAAATCTGCTTTACTTACAAAATATGAGTAAACTGTTTTTTTGGTAACACCTGCATTTTTTGCAATTTCATCCATTGAAACTTTTTTTATTCCATATTTTTCAAATAATTCTCTTGCACTATTTACTATTTGATCTTCTTTCATATCTTGCTTTTGCCCCCTTTACAAAAATACACTAGTATACTTCTTTCGTATACTAGTGTATTATATCACTTTTTTTTTTGTTTGTAAATACCATTAATATATTATATATTCTTTTGAATAGTATAGTGAAGTAAAAAAGTAAATTCTATTTGTAATAATATAATTAGAAATTCATAATACACTAATGCTTATTGTAAGACTAAATGAAATTTATTATAATATATATGTATATGCTTCTTGAGAAAGCGAGGATATCATGAGTTTTAATGGAAAACATCTTTCTTTAGAGGATAGAAAAATTATTGAGAATAATATAAACAAAGGACTAAGAAAATTTGAAACTGCTAAAGAACTAAATAAATCACAATCAACCATTGGTAAAGAAATAAAAAACAACAGAAAACGTAGATACTCTCAAATAGATGACTCTCCTTGGATGTGTAAACATTTTAATGAATGTAAGTTTTGTACTTCTAAATGTAAAGATTTTGAAGAAATACCTTGTTTTAGAAGGGATCGTTTTATTGGTGCTTGTAATAATTGACCTGAAATCAAAAGTTGTAAAAAGGTTAAATATTTTTATTATGCAAATGTGGCTCAAAAAAATTATGAATATACTTTAAAAGATGCTCGTGAAGGTGTTAATTTAAATACAACTGAACTTTATGACTTAGCGCATATTATTTGCCCTTTAATAAAACAAGGATAATCTGTTTATACTATTTTAGAAAACCATCCTGAAATAAAACAATGTGAGAAAACTATCTATACATACATCGAAATGGGACTATTTAAAGATTGGGGGGTTACAAATCTTGAACTTAGAAGAAAAGTGAAAAGAAAAATTAATAAGAAAAAACTTAAGAAAAGAGCTGAACCAGCTGATTATACTGGTAGAAAATATGAAGATTATTTAACATTTATCAAAAATAATCCATATTTGCCTACAACTGAGATGGACACAGTTTATAATCATCAAGAAGGTCCATATATTCAAACCTTTATATTTGAAAACACTGGACTAATGATAGGTCTTTTAAAACAACAGAAAACTGCAGAAGAAATGTCTAATTCATTAAATTACTTTCAAGATATTTTACCTGATGATATGTACCATAAATTATTTGGTTTATTATTAACAGATAGAGGCTCTGAATTTGCTAAACCTCAGCTTTTTGAAATAAACCATGAAACTGGTGAAATTAGAAGTAATATTTTTTATTGTGATGCTCAAACACCAAGTCAAAAACCTCATGTAGAAAATAATCATGAATTTATAAGAGATATTATATATAAAAAGAAAAGTATGAAAGATTTAACACAAGAAAAAATAGACTTAATGTTTTCTCAGATAAACTCTGTACCACGAGAATCATTAGGTGGAAAAACACCTTATGAAGCTTTTGAATTTTTTTATGGTAAAGAAACTTTGGGTAAATTAAATATACAAAAGATAGATAAAGATATGGTCACATTACAACCATATCTTTTAAAATAGCTTAATTTCATATTCAAGAAGCATTTACGAGTAACTAAATAAATTGCTGTTGCAATTCATACCAGGTGAATAGAACTTAATCTTACACTTCAAAAAATTAGGTTAAATTCACTCGCTTAAACTCGCTCATTTTTCTTGTCTCTATTTTCATTTTACACAAAAATAGAGATAAAATCAATACTTTTACCTCTATTTTTTACTTTTAAATAGCTTTTTATTGGTAACTATAATTTAGTTTTTCTAAATAGAATTTACTTTTTCACTTGACCTTAATTTTATTAGTTAAAACTTTGATTCTTCTAATATAGAATTTATTCTGTCACTATATACATTATCTTCATCCCAAATAGAATTAATTAATTTTAAGATATCCGAACAATAATATATCAAATCTGGTAACATCACAAGAATAGTATCTCCTATTTTGTTTATATCAGCTAATAATATATTTCTTTTTATATTATTAGCTGTATCTATACAATTATGAAATACATAATCCTCATTATTATTATTTTCTTTTATAAATATTAATTCATTTCTATTTTCTTTTAAATTATTTACAAATGTTTCAGTTATTTCTTCAATGTATTTCTGTATTATTTCAGTATTATTTATATTTTTATTTATAAATTGTTTATATTTGTCTGTAATTTTAAATTCTTTTATTTCGGCTATTAGTGGTTCTGGAAATGCTAAATAATCTAAAATCTTATATTTTTCTTCTTTTGTTATGCCAATTAAAATCATAATTTTCTCTATGTAATCATACATATTGCTTTCTACAAAATAGCAATATTTGTATTGCCATTTTAATTTGTTTCTTCTTTCTCTTTCAGAATTATATATGTTTATATGTGCAGTTATTATTATTGTAGTTAAAATCAATTCAAAAATATCCCATTCTTTATCTTCTACAGATGAAAAAAATGAAAAAAAATATACAAACAACATTTCTATTACTATAACTGGAATTAATGTAATTAGCTCTTTCGACATTCTAAAAAAAGCTCCTTTTATTCTTTTAAATATCGGATAAATTTTTAGTGTTAAAATTTCTATCATAATTATAATATTGATTTTATATTCTTTATCTCTGTAGGAATATTTAAATTTAATTCTTTTCAATATCTCATTCAATATAAGTAGAAGAATTAATCCCGACACCATAAATACAATAAATTTCAATTTAGTGTATTTTGAAAAGTATATACTAATGTTTAATAAAATTATCCATAGTAATCCTAAAGTCATTTATTAGTTCTCCATCTATTATTCATTTAATTCTAAGTTCTTTTTTTCTTCTTCAACAGCATCAATTAATTCCTGCTCTGTTGGTAAATGTAATTTATAACTAGAAGAAAAAATATTTTTATTATCTTCTGGCAATGTATATTTAACTACTGTCTTATTTTTTAAAGTAGATAGAAGTATTCCAACAGTTGGATTTTCATCATTGCTTTTAATTTCCCTATCATAATAATTAACGTACATTTGCATTTGACCAATATCTTGATGTGTTACTTTTCCAATTTTCAAATCTATGATAACAAAACACTTTAAAAGTCTATTATAGAAAACCATATCAGGATAAAAATGATCTTCCTCTACGGTTAATCTCACTTGTGAGCCAACAAACATAAAGCCTTTTCCCAATTCTAATAAAAACTCTTTTAAATGTTCTAATATATTCTTTTCCAAATCAGATTCTAGATAATCTGTATTTTCTTTAATATCAAGAAATTCTAACACAAAAGGTCTTTACTTTCTTTTAATTCATGTCCTTTTTCTGCTAATTCTAGTATTTTATTTTTATTAGCTGATAATACTAATCTTTCATAAAGTAATGCCCCTATTTGTCTTTGTAATTCACGAACACTCCATCTTGCATTTATTGTTTCTTTTATATAAAAATTTCTTTTTGCTTCTTCCTCTATTTTCATTAATTCAAGATAATGTGACCAACTCAATTCGTTCAACACTGTTGAACGAATTTGAAATAAGCAATAAAATTTTCTCATTCTTCTTAAATTTATTATAGAAAAAACTTTGCCAAATTCGTTTGTTAATTTTTCAGATAATTTTTCAAGTACAGTTTCCCCATATGAAGCTCTCTCATCACCCTGCTGTATTTCCATAATAGCTTTTCCAATATTCCAGTATAAGTTAAGCATTTCTGTATTAACAGTTGCATAAACTCTATTTCTACTACTAATTACTAATTCTTTAATATTGTCAAATATATTATTAATTTCTTTATCATTATTTATTAATTTGTTGTTCATACCAGCACCTCCTGTTAGTATTTTGCGAACATTTGTATTGTATCATGTATATACTAAAAATTCAATATTTTTATAAAAATTTTTCAAAATTTCAAATTTATAATCTCATCTATTACATCAGATTTCATAATTTCTTCTAACATATCATTTGCTTCTTTTCTTGTTTCATCTGAACTTGATATATAATAGTTTTCAGTTGTTTCTATTCTACTATGTCCCAAAATATCTGCAACATCTCTTATTTCTGCTCCATTTCGTAGAATCTTAGTAGCATAACTTCCTCTCAAATCATAAAATCTACAATTCTTTATTCCAAGTTCATTATGTATTATTTTAAAAGGATATTTAATGATATCTGTTCCTACATATAATCCATTATTTTTTGTAAATACCATATCTACACTTTTTAAATTTTTATATTTACCTTCAACAATTTTATATTCATTTATTTTCCCATACTCATTTTTAATAGGTTCTAGTTCATATTTTTTATATTTTCTTCCATATTTCTTTTTTAAAAGTTTTTGTTTTTCTTTATATTTGCATATTATTTTATATAAAGTTTCTGATATCAAAACCTCTCTACAACTTCCTGTCGTTTTTGTTGCTCCCAGAAACCATCTTCCTTTATTATCTTTCTTTTTACAATATACCGTTTTATTTACTGTAATAGTTCTATTCCCTAAATCAATATCTTCCCATGTTAATGCAAATACTTCTCCTGTTCTCATACCTGTGTAGCAAGCCATTAGAAAAGCACATATAAAAGTATCATTATTTTTAAATCTTAATAAAATTTTATCAATTTCTTCTTGAAAATAAATAAGTTTTACTCTGTTTTTTTGGGTTCAAACAATATTACTTTTGGAATTTGTAATTCAACTGCTGGATTATATTTTAAAAATCCAAAATAATTTGTTGCATCTCTAAAAGAGCTTTTAATTACTTTTTGATAATTTCTAACTCCTTCTTTAGTTTTACATTTTTGTGCAATTTTCAATAGTGATTGATTTAACAAATATGGTGTAATAAAACTTAATTTATATTTTCCTATTTCTTCTTTTAGAACTTTAAATGTTTCTTTATATCTTTTTGCCGTGGAATACTTAAAATTTATTTCAAAGTATTCTTTCATCCAATAATCTAAATAATCTGCATAAGACATTTGAGAGTCTTTTGTAACACCACTATTTATATATTCTTCATAAGCTTTCATTCCTGCCATTAATGCTTCATTTTTAGTTTTAAACCCAGATTTACTAATATACTTACGTTTTCCTTCTACTTTGGCTATCTCAAATTGATATTGATATACTTTTCCACGTTTTCGTATATTTACCATTTTTTACCTCCATTCTTTTTTTATATTTTTACATATAAAAAAAAGAAATGTCAACATATTTTCAATGTCTACATTCCTTTATTTCCAGTCAATTTTGTTCGCATATTTTTATTTCTGCTGACAAAGCGAACTGATTTTACCAATTTTTAAGTTTATAAAATCGCCTGTAATCCAGTATTTAAGCATTCTTCCCGTGACAGTTCTTATACTTTTTACCCGAACCACATGGACATGGATCATTTCTACCTACTTTAGGTCCCTCATTTCTAACTGTTCTGTCAACATCAGTTCCTATTTTAGAACCACCATCCACACTATGGATTGCTTCTAATGCTGCACCTGTTATTTTTACTGTTTCTTGTCTCTTGGCCTCTCCTTGTTGTCTTATATGCATTAATATTTTCGTTACATCAACTTTAATATCATTTATCATTTCGTCAAACATATCAAAACCTTCTAGCCTGTATTGAACAACAGGGTCTTTTTGTCCATATGCTCTAAGTCCAATTCCATTTTTTAATTCATCCATGCTATCTATATGATTCATCCATTTTTCGTCAACAACCTTAAGCATTACAACTCTTTCAAGTTCTCTCATCTCTTCAGAACCAATTTCTTTTTCTTTGTTTTCATATATTTTTAAAGCCTTCTTATTTAACTCTTCTGAAATAGCTTGAGAATTATCTTTGTTTTCTTTAATGTATTCTAACATTTCAATTCCGAAAATGTTTAATATTTCATTATCTAAAGATTCTATGTTTAATTCTGATGTTTCAACGTTTACAAACATATCTACAATATTACTAGATACAAAATCAATCATAGAAATTATACTATCATGTATATTTTCTCCATCTAATACTTGTCTTCTTTGTTTATAAATTATTTCTCTTTGAGCATTCATTACATCATCATATTTTAAGACATTTTTACGAATACTAAAGTTTCTGCCTTCTACCTTCTTTTGAGCATTTTCTACCGCATTAGATATTATTCTCGTTTCAATTGGCATATCTTCATCTGCACCTAGAGTATTGTAAACTCTAGTTATAGAATCACCACCAAATATTTTCATAAGGTCATCATCTAATCCTATATAGAATTTAGACTCACCTATATCTCCTTGACGTCCTGAACGACCACGAAGCTGATTATCTATTCTTCTAGATTCATGTCTTTCTGTTCCAATTATTTTTAGTCCTCCAGCAGATATTACTTTTTCCTTTTCCTCTTTTATTTTGTCATCATATTTCTCAACTAATTTCTTAAATTGTTCTCTTGCTCTTAGAATATCTTGGTTATCTGTTTCATAATATGTATCTGCTTCTTCGATAAATTGATGAGGTACTTTGTTTTTTCTCATTTCTTCTTTTGCTAGGAACTCACTATTTCCTCCAAGCATAATATCAGTACCACGTCCTGCCATGTTTGTTGCAATTGTCACAGCTCCGAATTTACCAGCTTGAGCAACAATTTCCGCTTCTTTTTCATGATATTTTGCATTCAAAACTTCGTGTTTTATTCCCTCTTGTTTTAGAAGTTTACTTAACTTTTCAGACTTCTCAATAGATACAGTACCAACTAATACCGGTTGACCTTTTTTATTACTTTCTTTTATGCTTTCTACAATTGCTCTATATTTTGCGTTTTCATTTTTATAAATAACATCGTTTTCATCTTTACGAATCATTGGTTTGTTTGTAGGAATTGCAATAACATCCAAATTGTATATTTCTTGAAACTCTGCTTCCTCTGTCATAGCAGTACCTGTCATACCAGATAATTTATCATACATTCTAAAGAAGTTTTGGAATGTAATAGTAGCAAGTGTTTTGGATTCATCAGCTATTTTTACATGTTCTTTTGCTTCAATTGCTTGATGCAATCCATTATTATATCTTCTTCCATACATAATACGTCCTGTGAATTCATCTACAATTAGAACTTCACCATCTTTTACTATATAATCAATATCTTTTTTCATAACTCCATGAGCTCTTAAAGATTGATTGACATGATGAACTAGATTCGAATTATCTAAATCGTTGAAATTCTCAAGTCCAAAAAACTCTTCAGCTTTTTTAATGCCTTTACCTGTTAACGATGCAGATTTTGCCTTTAAGTCTACTATGTAATCATATTTTTCATTATCTTCTGCCTGTTCGAAATCTTTAATATCCTCTTCAACTATAATTTTAGGAGTTAATTTTTTAACAAAATTATCCGCCTTTTTGTATAAATCAGATGATTCATTTGCACGTCCAGAAATGATAAGTGGAGTTCTTGCCTCATCTATTAAAATACTATCAATTTCATCCACAATTGCATAATGCAATCCTCTTTGAACTAATTGATTCTTGTAAATTACCATATTATCTCTTAAATAATCAAAACCAAATTCGTTGTTTGTTCCATAAGTTACATCTGCATTATAAGCATCTTGTTTTTGCTGTGGTTCCATTCCAGCTATAACTAACCCAACAGATAGTCCTAAAAACTTATATAATTTTCCCATCCATTCACTATCTCTTTTAGCTAAGTAATCATTTACTGTTATAACGTGAACACCTTTTCCTTCTAAAGCATTTAAATATACTGGAAGTGTTGCAACTAGTGTTTTACCTTCACCAGTTTTCATTTCTGAAATTCTACCTTGATGTAAAATAATACCACCAATTAATTGTACATCAAAATGTCTCATTCCTAATACTCTTTTAGATGCTTCTCGAACAACAGCAAAAGCTTCTGGTAATATATCATCTAATGTCTTTCCTTCATTTAATTGATTTTTAAAGTAATCCGTTTTTCCTCTTAATTCACTATCACTTAATTTTGACATTTCTTCTTCTAATCCATTAATCTTTTCCACTAATGGCATTACTCTTTTAACTTCCTTCTCACTATAAGATTTGAATAGTTTGTTTAATATACTCATTTTTGAATTCAATCCCTTCTAAAGTTTTTTAAATCTTTTTTCACATTTGTTACTATATCACTAAAATTATTTTTTATCAAGCTTTTCTTAATATTATTTAAAATAATTCGTTACTGTTCAGTCATATTTAATTAGAAGTCCTTAGTTAAGTGATTACTATCTAAATATTTTGAGAATTAATCGAATGCGACTTGAAATAACTTAAAAAATCACAGTAACAATAATTTGGTGAAACCTAAATGATATTAATAAATTTTAGAATATAAGCTTTATTAACAACATATATTTAGCTAAGAAGACAATAAAAGTGAGGAATTATTATGTTTGTTTATAATATTAAAATAAATGGTAATAGGACATTTAAATGTTTTTTTGCTGGAATTATTGTATTACTATTTACTATTGCTGGAATAGTATGCTTCAAAATTTTTTCTGGTGCAAATAACGCTTCAGAAAATTCTGGATGTATACCTAGAAACAAAGTCTTTGAGATATCCTCTTCAAATTATACTAATATTCTAAAGGCTGTACACGAAAACATTGATAATTATAAGGGTATAAAAATTAACTATACAGGATATGTGTACAGGGTTTTTGACTTGAAAGATAATCAATTTATTTTGGCTAGAGATATGGTTATTTCTTCGGATTTTCAGTCTGTTATTGTAGGCTTTTTATGTGAAATAGATGATGCAAAAAACTTTGAGAATAATACATGGGTTAATATAACTGGTGAAATAATAAAAGGAGACTATCATGGTGATATGCCAATAGTAAAAATAACAGAAATAAAAAAGGTAGACAAACCAAATAATGAATTTGTTTATCCACCTAGTAATAGCTATATACCAACAAGCGGTTTGCCTTAGAAAAATTTCTAAAGATGTAACTCCATTCTATATTTAATCCACTAAGGCAGTATCTTTTAATAATACTATATTTTTTGTGTTTGAACTAATTTCTTTTAAAATTTCTCCATCATCGTCTATTAATATAATTACTTCAGAAGAATTATCTAAATTTTTTATAAAATTGGTTTTTAAAACTTTTGAATGTTCAAAATTATTACCTTCTCTATCTAAAATAATTCTATTTTCTTTTTTAAAGAAGGGCGCATTCTTGTCTAGCCATCTATTTTTCTGTTCAATACCTTCTGTCATACGAGATACTGATAAAATATATAATTCTATATTAGATAACTTTGAAATTTCTTCTAATTTTTCAATGCTTGAAAACAAAGGTCTTTTTTTATCATACTCCCCTGGTTTTCCAACATCATAATCAGCTATAACTCCATCCATATCTATAAATAGCTTTATTTTACTATTGTTAAACTGTTCTAAAAAATCTTTTAAATACATAGTGTATGTTCCTCCTAATAATTATAATTATAAATCTCGTGCATCTTTTGACAATTCCATCAAGAATTCCTTCTTTAATTCTTTTAAACCATCTAAAGAATTTTGAGTTAATACTGGGTTAACTCCATACTCTGTTATTGTTCTTTCTGCTTTTTCAATTCTTTCTAAATATCCGAGATACATTAAAATATATTTTTCTTCTTTGTTTTGCTCTTTCTACATTAATAGCTTCTTCAAAATTTTCATATTGTTTTCCATTTTTAGAATATTTAAGAATAGGAGGTTTATTAATATTTTCCCCTCTTATAAAAACATTTATTTCATCTAATAACCCTTGACTATCTAGGTATTTAATTCCTGGAACAAAAGAATTATACATCTTCATTTGATTCTCTTTAGAACATCCTCTAGGTGTCAATCCTGAAGTTAGCATAATACACTCTCTTTCAAAACATGCTAGCCTGCTTTCAAAAATATCTGTTGCAATTATATTTGATGTTATTTTATAACCAGCATTTTTGAATTGTCGTATTAATTCAACGTCTTCTTTATATCTATTAAATGTTCTTTCATTAATAATGCTAATTTTGTGATTTTTAAGCTCAGTCATAATTTTAGGAGTAGCAGGTCTAACAAATTGTCTTGTAATTCTATAGCATTCTTCTGGTAATTCTTCTATGGCATCTAAATACCTTGGATCAAACATAGCAATTTTGTCTGAACTAACTTCAAAAGGTTTTTCTTCCTTTTCCTTAAATTTTCTTCTAAAAAAATTTTCGACTGTTGTCTTTCCTGCACCAGGTCCTGCAGAAACAAATAATAACTCAGGTTTTTCTGAAACTGTAGCAGTAGAATAAGCCTCTGCCAAAAATCTTTTTATTCCTGTTTCAATTTCAGCAACTGTTAAATCGTATTTCCCCATTTTGTTTTTTCCTTTCTTACCTCTGGTAAATAAATATTATATACTTTTTTTATAACATCTTCATCTAATTCATATATTTTCTGTTTTTCCTCTACCAAATTTGATAGTTCTTTCTTAAACTCTTCTTTGTTATTACCCTGATTATTATTGAGAAATTGAACAATTTTTAACTGAATAATTTCAAGCGCAACTTCAACTTTAATTTCATCCATACAAGTTCCCCTTAATTAAATAATATTTGACACTTATTATTATAATATGAATTTTAAAAAATGTAAAGTTATATATAAATGTTTTACTTTTTTAGCAAATTATGATAAAATATTTCAAATATGTTTCGGAGGTAATTAAAGTGAAAAATGAATTAATTTTAATTTTGGACTTTGGAGGTCAGTATAATCAGCTAATTGCAAGAAGAGTTAGAGAATGCAATGTTTATTCTGAAGTAGTTCCTTATAATATTTCAATAGAAAAAATCAAAGAAAAAAATCCAAAAGGAATAATATTTACAGGTGGCCCTGCAAGTGTATATGGAGAAGACTCTCCAAGATGTGCAGATGGTATCTTTGATTTAGGAATACCTGTTCTTGGCATCTGCTATGGTATGCAGCTTATGACATATACATTAGGCGGAAAAGTTGCAAGAGCAGATAAAAGAGAATATGGTGTAACAGAGGTAGACATAGATAATACAACTCCTATATTCAAAGGATTTGAAAATAAAAATTGCTTCTTAATGAGTCATACAGATTATGTAGATGCTGTACCAGATGGGTTTAAAAATGCAGGTTCTACTCCATCTTGCCCAAATGCAGCAATTGCAAATGTTTCAAAAAATCTATATGGCATTCAATTCCATCCAGAAGTTAATAATTCTGTTAATGGAACCGAGGTTATTAAAAATTTTCTATTTAATGTTTGTAAATGTACTGGAGATTGGATTATTTCTTCATTTGTTGAAGAAAGTGTACAAAAATTAAAAGAAAAAATTGGAGATAAAAAAGCTCTATGTGCTTTATCTGGCGGTGTAGATTCATCAGTAGCTGCCGTACTTCTTTCTAAAGCAATAGGCAAAAATTTAACTTGTATTTTTGTTGACCATGGCCTTCTTCGTAAAAATGAAGGTGATGAAGTTGAAGAAATTTTTAGAAATCAATTCGATATAAATTTAATTAGAGTAAATGCTAAAGATAGATTTTTAGCTAAGCTTGCTGGCGTTACAGACCCAGAAAAAAAGAGAAAAATAATTGGTGAAGAATTTATTAGAGTTTTTGAAGAAGAAGCTAAAAAAATTGGAACAGTTGATTTCTTAGTTCAAGGAACTATCTACCCAGATGTTATTGAAAGTGGATTAGGTAAAAGCTCTGTAATAAAAAGCCATCATAATGTTGGAGGTCTTCCAGACTATGTTGATTTTAAAGAAATAGTTGAGCCATTAAGAGATTTATTTAAAGATGAAGTTAGAAAAACTGGATTAGAACTAGGAATTCCAGAAAATTTGGTATTTAGGCAACCATTTCCTGGTCCAGGGCTTGCAATTAGAATAATTGGAGATATTACAGATGATAAATTAACAATTTTAAAAGAAGCGGATAGTATTTTTAGAGAAGAAATTGCAAATGCTGGACTACATAAAAGCATAAATCAATACTTTGCAGTATTAACAAACTTAAAATCTGTTGGTGTTATGGGTGATGAAAGAACTTATGATTATACTGTAGCACTTCGTGCAGTTGAAACTACAGATTTCATGACAGGTGTTTGGAGCAAAATTCCTTATGAAATATTGGAAAAGGTTTCTTCACGTATAGTAAATGAAGTAAGCCATATAAATAGAGTTGTATATGATATAACTTCTAAGCCACCTGCAACAATTGAGTGGGAATAATTTTTTTTATTTACAATAATTGTTACAATTCATTGCTTATTATAAAATTCTATAATGCTAAAAGCTAAACCATATTATTTTTTTTCAAAAAGGCTCGTTCAAGCCTAAGCTGCGTAAGAAACTCACATAAATTTTATGGCACCCTTCCAAGGACAAGCCTTGAACGCTTTCCATAAAATTTATTAGAATTTCTAACTTGCTCGCTTTCAATTCGCCTTTTTGAAAAAAAATAATATGGTTTAGCTTTTAGCTGTTCTAAGTAAGCAGTGAATTGTAACAAAAAATTTATTTAAAAAATATTAATTATTTACTTCTTATCAAAGATAGTTTTAAATACCCCTTGATCAATTAGACTCGCAAAAATATTTTTAAATATAATTAAAACAATAGGTCCAATTAATAAACCAATAATTCCTATAAGCTTAAATCCTGTATACATTGCAACTAAGGTAAAAATTGGATGAACTCCTATATTTTTACTAACAAGTTTAGGCTCTAAAACTTGCCTTGCAATTGACATTATTATTAATAATACAATTATAGCTATACCAAGATTTATATCTCCATTAATTGAGCATATAATTGCCCATGGAATCATTACAGTTCCTGAGCCTAATATTGGAAGTGCATCTACAAAGCCAATAAACAATGCCATTAATAATGGGTAACTTATATTAAACCCACAGACTTTCAAAATATATAAACCTATCAAAGAGACAATAAAAGAAACAAGAACTAACGTCGCTTCTGCTTTTAGATAGCCACCTAAAGTTTTTATTAAGTCATTTAGATGTACACTTATTTTTTTTGTCCAAACCTTTGGTAGATGATGCTCAATTTGATCTAAAATGTAGATCTTATCAACACATATAAAATATAGTGCAACAATGGTTATTCCTATACAAATTGCAATATAAGGTAAACTTGTTATAATATTCACTAAGCTTGTCAGAGCTGTTCGTATCCAATTTGATGCCGTATTCAATATGTCTCCTGTTGAATTTTGTAAGAGATTTAATAATTCATTAGATATGTGTATTTTGTCAAAATCAAATGATGAAATTAAGTTTTGAAATTGTAAATATGCTTTATCAAAATATTCATTTAATCTTTGTAATAAGCTTGAAGACTCTGAAAATAATGTTATTATTATCCATGCCAAACTCCCAATAATAATTGTTATTACTATTAAAAATATTACAATAGAACTTGTCCTTCTGGTTAATGATGTTTTTTTCATAATATATTTTATAGCAGGTTCTATAATTAAAGATATTATAAAAGCTACCAAAAATGGCATATAAAAAATTGAGAGTTTTAGTGCTAAAAATGAACCTATCAATAAAAGCAAAACATATCCTATATTTTTTATTACTCTTGTCCAATAAGATATATTTATTGCCATTTTTCCCTCCCAATTCATTATATGTAAAAAGAGAGAAAATTATAATTCTCTCTTTTATTATTTTATAATAAATCTAATTATCATTTTTAGTTTGACCTTGACAGTTGCAAATGTTTTTAACTGTAGTTCCAACTTGTTGGTTCCCCAGCTGATTTTCATTTTGAGCTAAATCTCCTAAAGTAAGCATTCCTATTAATTTGTTGTTCGAATCACACACAGGTAGCCTTCTTATTTGGTTTTGAGACATTTGTCCTTGTGCTTTTGACATTTCATCGCTTTCCCTGCAAGTACAAACATTACATGTCATAATTTCACTTATTGGAGTTTGTTTTGCATCTTTATCACACGCAACACAACGTAACAAAATATCTCTATCAGTAACTATGCCACAAATGTGATTGTTATTGTCGCAAATTGGTATAGAACCAATATGATTTTGACTCATTAGTTGTGCAACTTCTTGGATTTTTGTTTCTGGTTTTACAGAATAAATATTATTACACATACAATCTTTTACCTTCATTTTTATCTTTCCTTTCCAAAAAAGGTATAAAACTAATATATTATTAATTTAAATTGTTATTACACCTTTTAAAAATTACTATTTATATTTTTTACAAAAAAAAGATTATATATGCACTATTATGTTTACAATTTTTTATAATATATCCATTCGTAGATTAATTTTAGTATTCATAAATATCATTATATCTATTACTATATGGTGGCATTGGTCCTATAGGTGGATTTCCTGGTTCTCCTGGAAATGTGGGTCTCATTGGAGGCCTTGGTGGTGGCATAGGAGGTCTTCCTCCAGGAATACCTATTCCTCCAAGTAATTCTCTTATAATTAATATTTTTATTAAATCTCTTAAATTTTTACTTACAAATTGTCTATTTTCTCTTTTACTTTCAATATTTCTATTTTCTTTTGAATCAATTGATGGTTTGTTTTCTTGTTCTACTGAAGAATAAATATCGTCAGTCATTTTTTCAATTAAATCTGGACTCATGGACTCCATATTATTCTTACATGCGTTTTTTATCTTTGGGTATATAACATTATATATTTCTGGATAACACCCCTCTATTTCTTTATTTGAAATGCTTTGGCTTGATCTTTTATATATATTATTATTATAAATGTTGCTTTGGTAATTTGGATATCCTAATATACTTCTTATGTACTCTTCATACGATTCATTATACATATAATAACCTCCTATTTGAATTTATTTTATTATATGTATAACCTTATTAAGACGTGACTTTGAATACTCTCTTACAGATTATTTACAATTTTTTTAAATTGATTCCCTCTATCTACTGCATTTTTAAACATATCAAAACTTGCACTAGCAGGCGAAAATAAAACCACTTCTCCTTTCTTTGCGATTTTTTTTGCAAGATTTACGGTTTGTTCTAAATTTTCACACATATATATGTCTATTTTCTTATTTTGAATTTCCAATTCTGCTTTTACAGCATCAAATATTTTACCAGCTGTCTGGCCAATTAAAATTAGGTTTCTAACCTTATCCACTATTGGTTTTGCAATAGGTTTATAATCTAAATTTTTATCATACCCTCCTGCAATTAAAGTAATTGATTCTTTATCAAATGCATTTATCCCTGCCAAAGTTCTTGTGGGTGAAGAACTTGCAGAATCGTTATACCATTTTACTCCATATAACTCTCTTACTAATTCAATTCTATGTTCTACAGGTTTGAAATTTTTAACAGCTTTTATTGCTATGTCTGGATTTACCAATGTCTTAGTAGCAGCAAAAGCTGCTGCAATATTTTGAAAATTATGTTTTCCTTTAAGAATTACATCTTTTGTATCCAAAATATGTTTTCTTATTTTATCTTCGCATTCTTTTATAACATTACCATCTATTATAAAACCATTATCTAATTTTTCTTTATCACTAAAGAAAATAACATTGCTTATAGCTTCTTTAGCGCAATTTCTTGTTATTTCATTATCATAATTTAAAACTAAAATTCCATCTTCATTTTGAAATTTAAAAATATTCTTTTTTGCTTCAATATATTCTTCATAATCTTTGTGTATATTTAAATGATTTGGTGTTATATTAGTAATAAGTGCAATATCTGGACTTATATTCATTCCCATTAACTGAAAACTGCTTAGCTCCAATACAACAATGTCTTCCGACCTTATCTCTTCAAGTTTTGTAAATAATGGAGTTCCTATATTGCCACCTAGAAATGTTTTGTAACCCGCTTCTTTTAAAATTGCATTAATTAGACTTGTTGTTGTTGTTTTCCCATCACTTCCTGTAACTCCAATAATTTTACATGGACACATCTTCATTAACATCTCTATTTCAGTTGTAACTAATGCTCCTCTTTTTTCTTCTGCTTCTAATTGTGGTTTTGTAGGTAGACAACTAGGTGAACGAAATATAATGTCAAAATCCTGTAGATTATCTAAACATTTTTCTCCTAAAAAGAATTTATATCCATAATTAGTTATTTTATCCATTATCTCTTTTGGTATTTTATCTATTTCTCTTTCATCAAACACTGTGACTTTTGCTTTTTTATCATACATATAATCTAACAAAGGTACATTGCTAACACCTAATCCTATTATAGCCACCTTTCTATATCTTATGTATTCATTAAATTCTTCCAATTTTTTATTTTTAAAATTCATTTCTACCACTCCTCTTAATATAAATGTCTTAAGCATTATATATCAATTTAATTAAAAAAACAAATTTTATAAGTATATTTTATATTTTTTTGTTTAAAATAATTATATAAATAGGAACCTGAACTACTTATATTTTAATTGTAATTCCTATTTTCTTATTAAAATGGAGGTGACTCTAATGTCTAACAAAGAAAACAAAAATAATAAAAGCAACAAAAATAATAACAACAATAGGAATACTCAAAACAATAATAATGAACAACAAAACAATAAAAACTGTAGATAGGTAATTTCTATTTACTTAAAAAATTCATTACTATATATATTATTATATTATATTAATAAATGGCTATAAAACTTTTATAAATTTTAATAACTAATTTTGATTAGCAGAATAATAAAAAGTTAATATATAAAAAATATATTAACTTTTTATTATTCTATATTATTTTTATTCTTTGGTTCCAAATATTCTGTCACCAGCATCTCCAAGTCCTGGGACAATATAACCAATTTCATTTAGCCTTTCATCTATTGCTGCTGTAAAAACTTGAACATCTGGGTGTAATTGTTCTATTTTTTTTATTCCTTCTGGTGCAGATATTATACTTAAAAATTTAATTTTTTTAACCCCATCATCTTTAAGCATAGTAATTGTGTCACATGCAGAGCCACCAGTTGCAAGCATTGGATCTAAAACAATTACTTCTCTATTTGCTATATCTTTTGGCATTTTATAATAGTAATGAACTGGTTTTAATGTTTGTTCATTTCTATATAATCCAACATGACCTATTTTTGCATTTGGAATAACATTTATTAAGCCATCTAGCATTCCAGTTCCAGCTCTTAATATTGGAACAAATGCATATTTATTTTCATTAAATTTTTTTACTTTTGTTTTACAAATAGGTGTTTCAACTTCAACTTCTTCTAACTTGGCATCGGATAGAGCCTCATAACAAAGAAATGTTGCTATTTCTCCTATTATTTCTCTAAATTCCTTTGTTCCTGTTCTTTTATCTCTTATTATAGATAATTTATGTTCTATTAATGGATTATTTAAAACAAATGGTTTCACTTTTCTCTCCTTAGATATAATACTTAATATTTTTTTATTTTTTCTTCATTTTTATTTGCATTGCTTTTTTCTGCTATTTCCTTTATTTCTTCTTTTTCTGGTGGCAATAATAGATTCAATATAATTCCAAATATTGCAGCTAAACTCATTCCAGAAATTGTTATAGACAAATCTCCAGATGTAATTGATATAACAGCTCCTCCTAAACCTAAAACAAGCATAGTAGAGGCAACAATTACATTTTTAGATTTTCCAAAGTCTATTTGGTTTTGAATTAATACTTTAAGTCCATTTACAGAGATAAATCCATAAAGTAGTAATGATACTCCTCCTAGAACCGCATTAGGTATTGTAGATACAATTGCTGTAAATTTTCCAAGAAAACCTAAGCATATTGCAAATATTGCAGCCAAACCTATTACCCATACAGATGCAACTTTTGTCATTCCCACAACAGATGTATTTTCTCCATATGTTGTATTTGCTGGTCCACCTAATATACCTGCTACAAATGTTGCTAAACCATCTCCTAATAATGTTTTGTCTAGTCCAGGGTTCTTTAATAAATCTTTTCCAATTATTGTTCCCAAAGCAGTATGATCCCCAATATGCTCTGCCATAGTTACTAGAGCAATTGGTGCTATTGTTAGAAGCGCCGTAAAGCTTGGTGTATAATTTAAAAATGGTAATACAAAACTAGGCATACTAAAAAATGATGCTTCTAAAACTGGTTTAAAATCTACCAATCCAAAGCAAATAGAAGCTATATATCCAACAACTATCCCTATTAGAAATGGTATTATTTTTATAAATCCTTTACCCTTAACCATAACTACAGCTGTTGTTAAAAATGTTATTAGTGCAACTGCCACACATCTCCAATCTACTTCTATTCCAGAGGAAAGTCCTATTTGAGAAATAGCACTTGGTGCTAATCCTAGACCTATTATCATTATCATAGGACCTATAACAATAGGTGGTAACAGTTTATCTATCCAATTTTTTCCTATTAATTTAATAATCAATGCAAATATTATGTATATTAATCCTACTGCCATTATTCCTGTCATAGCTCCAGAAATACCACCTTTTAGGAAAGCTGCTGCTAGTGGAGCAATAAATGCAAAAGAGCTTCCTAAATATACTGGAGATTTTCCTTTAGTACATAAAATATAAATTAATGTTCCTATTCCTGAAGAAACTAATGCAACAGGTATTGTAAGTACAGTTTCTCCTGCTGCTGAATTAACTAAAATTGGTACTAATATTGTTGCACCAAACATTGCAAAAACATGTTGCAATGCTAAAACGATCCATTTACCAATTTTAGGTTTTTCGTTAACATCTAAAAGTAATTTTTCTTGATTCATCAAAAATCCTCCTTTAAATTTTAATTTTTGAAATGTAAAAAAGATAATGAAAAGATTACAAAAAAAGATATTAATTTTAAAATAAAAATTAATATCTTTAAATTATAATATTTATAAATAAAAATTCAAAAATTACTAAAGCAACAGCTATGCAAACTGTTTTCTTAATTGTATTCATATTTTGTAATTTATTGAATAAACATGTCATTTTTTACACCCTAGAAAAATATATACTATTTGTAAAAAAATTGCAAGAGATTTTATAAAATTTTAAACTATTTTAGTTATCACTACTAAAATTATATTTATTTCTTTCTTTATAAGTAGTGTGCAATAGCTTTTCTGCTCTGTAACTTCCAGGTTTTTCTAAAAATTCTTCATAAATTTTTTTGACTACTGGATTTTCATGTGATTTTCTAATTGTGCTTTTTTCGTCTATAGAATACAAACTATCAGCTCTTAATTTTCTTACATCTACATCTGAGCGTATTTTAGAGTTTTTTATTGGCTGACCACCTCCCATTACACATCCACCAGGGCAAGCCATTATCTCTACAAATTGATAGTTAGCTTTACCATTTTTAATTTCTTCTAAGATTTCTTTAGCATTTGCTAAACCACTTGCTGCAACCACTTTAATATCTTTACCTGCAATATTTACTGTTGCCTTTTTTATTCCGTCTCCCCCTCGTACTTGTTCAAAATTAATTTTTTCTAAATTTTCTCCTGTTAAAGTATCTTGAGCTGTTCTTAGTGCCGCTTCCATTACTCCTCCTGTTGTACCAAAAATTGCAGCTGCTCCTGTTGCTTCCCCCATTGGATTGTCAAAATTAGAATCTTCTAATTCATTAAATTCCATATTAGCTTGTTTTATCATTCTAGCAAGTTCTCGAGTTGTAATAACATTATCTACATCATATAATCCATTATTTTTCATTTCATTACGTTGTCTTTCAAATTTTTTAGCTATACAAGGCATAACAGACACTACGTAAATTTTTTCTGGGTCAATTCCTTCTTTTTTAGCAAAATATGTTTTTATAAGTGCTCCAAACATTTGATGTGGAGATTTACATGTTGATAAATGTGGTAGGAGTTCTGGATAGTTCATCTCAATATATTTTATCCATCCAGGGCTACAAGATGTTATCATTGGAAGATTATCATTTTCTGTAAATCTTTCTATAAATTCATTTGCTTCTTCCATAATTGTAAAATCTGCACCTGTGTTTGTATCAAATACTTTATCAAATCCCATTCTTTTTAGTGCTGTTACCATTTTACCTGTAACATTTGTACCTATTGGCATTCCAAATTCTTCTCCAAGTGCGACTCTTACAGCTGGTGCAGCCTGTGCTATAACATATGAATTTGGATCTTTTAATTTGTTCCATACATCAGCAGTTGTATCTTTTTCATGTAATGCTCCAGTTGGACAGTTTTCTATACATTGACCACAGAATGTACAATTTACATCATTTAAACTTTTATTTTCTATTGTAGAAACACAAGAGTCAAATCCTCTATTTACAACGTCTATAGCTCCTACTTTTTGAATATTTTTACATGTTGCAACACATCTTTTGCACAAAATACATTTATTAAAGTCTCTAACTATAGATGGTGATTCATCATCTATCTCATGCTCACACAACTCTCCTTGATAATTTATTGTATTTATATTATATTTAATAGCTAAAGCCTGTAATTCACAATTTCCTGAACGTAGGCAAGTTAAACAATCTTTATGATGATTCGAAATTAACAAATCTAAAACAGTTCTTCTTGCCTCCATTACGCTTGCAGAATTTGTATGAACTATCATTCCTTCTTCTACTTTTTGAATACATGAAGTTGCAAAACCTCTTCTTCCTTCTACCTCAACAATGCACATTCTACAATCTCCCGCATTATTTATATCTTTCAAAAAGCAAAGAGTTGGTATATCTATTCCTACTGTTTTAGCTGCATTTAATATTGTTGTTCCTTCAGATACTTGTACTTTTTGATTATCAATTATAAGATTAACCATTTTTTTTTCCATTATAAAATTCCTTTCTTATTATATAATAAATTTACCTACAATTGCTGTTTACACCTATCAATTAATTGCATGAAATGGACATGACCTAATACATGTACCACACTTAATACATTTATCTTGGTTAATATGTCTTTTTTCTCTTGCTTCACCCTCTATAGCATTTACAGGGCAGCTTCTTTGACATAATCCGCACCCTTTGCATATTTCTTCATTTATAATTATTTTTGACATTGCTTTGCATTCATTAACTCTACATTTTTTATGTATTGCATGTTCTTTATATTCATCTGTGAAGTATTTTAATGTACTAAGCACAGGATTTGGTGCACTTTGGCCCAATCCACAAACACTTGATTTTTGTATATCTTTAGCAAGTTTTTCAAGTTTTAAAATATCTTCTTCTTCACCTTTTCCGTCACATAGTTTTTCTAGAATTTCAAGCATCCTTTTAGTGCCTATTCTACAAGGTGTACATTTTCCACAACTTTCACTAACCGTGAATTCTAAATAAAATTTAGATAATGATACCATACATTTTGTATCATCCATTACTATTAATCCACCTGAACCCATCATAGAACCAATTTCTTTTAAAGATTCATAGTCAATTGGTGTATCTAAATGTTCTTTTGGAATACATCCTCCTGATGGTCCTCCTGTTTGTGCAGCTTTAAACTCTCTACCATTTGGAATTCCTCCACCAATATCATAAACAATCTCTCTTAACGTTGTTCCCATTGGTACTTCTACTAGTCCTATATTATTTACATTTCCACCTAAAGCAAAAACTTTAGTTCCTTTAGATTTTTCTGTACCAATTGAAGAGTACCATTTAGCACCATTTAAGATAATTTGAGCAATATTTGCATATGTTTCAACATTGTTAATTAATGTTGGTTTTCCCCATAATCCATTTTGAGCAGGATATGGTGGTTTCACTCTAGGCTGACCTCGTTTTCCTTCTATGGATTCTAATAAGGCAGTTTCTTCTCCACATACAAAAGCTCCTGCACCTAATCTTATTTCAATGTCAAAGTCAAATCCAGAATTAAATATATTCTTTCCTAAAATCCCATAATCTCTTGCTTGTTTAATTGCAATATCTAATCTCTTTACAGCAATTGGATATTCAGCTCTTACATAAATAAATCCTTTATTTGCACCTATTGTGTATGCTGCAATTGCCATTGCTTCTAGAACTGAATGAGGGTCACCTTCTAGTATACTTCTATCCATAAAAGCTCCTGGATCTCCTTCATCCGCATTGCAAACGACATATTTCTGCTCTCCATCTACATCTTTAGTTAATTCCCATTTGTTACCTGTTGGGAACCCTGCTCCCCCTCTTCCTCGCAATCCTGATTCTTTTATAACACTAATTACATCGTCTCTAGACATTTCTTTTAGAACTTTTTCTAAAGCTTTATATCCGTCAAATGCTATGTATTCATCTATTTCTTCTGGGTTTATAACTCCACAATTTTTAAGAGCAATTCTTTTTTGCTTTTTATAAAATGTAAGTTCATCTAAACTATTTGCAACATTTCCATCAATGTCCTTGCAAAGAAGTCTTTCAACTCTTTTCCCTTCTATAATATGTGTTTGAATAATTTCTTCACAATCTTCAGGTTTACAATTTGCATAAAAAGTATCTTCTGGTCTAATTATTACAATTGGACCTTTTGCACATAAGCCAAAACAACCTGTTTTTATTACTCTTACATTTTCTATGTTTTTTTCTTTTATTATCTTTTTAAAACTTTCTAAAATCTGTGGAGATTTTGAAGATGTACAACCTGTACCATGGCAAACAAGAATATGCTTTTCTCTTGTATCTGCATTTGTATTTATTCTTAAATCTAATTCTTTTCTCTTTTCTTCTCTAATTTTATAAATTTCTTCTAAAGTTTTCATTAAACTCCTCCCTTTTAACATTTATTTAGTAATATATCAACTAGTAAATAAAAAATATTAATCTTTATTTGCACTTATTAATTCATCTAGTACTTGGTCTAATTTTTGAACTGTTGCTTTACCATAAACTTCTCCATTAACAGTAAATACCGGTGCTAAGCCACAAGCTCCTACACATCTAGTCTCTTCTATTGAAAAAAGTCCATCTTGTGTAGTTTCTCCAGGATTAATCTTTAACCTTTCCAATAATCTATCCATTATCTTTTGTGAACCTTTTACAAAACATGCTGTCCCTAGACATACTGAAATATTATATTTTCCTTTCGGTTTTAATGAGAATCTAGAATAAAATGTAATAACTCCATAAATTTCTGCTAATGGTATTGTTAAAAACTCTGATATTTCTTTTTGTACATAAGTTGGTATATATCCATAATGCTCCTGTACTTCATTTAATATTTGAATTAAATTATCCTTAATAGGTTTATATTCTGAAAAAATCTTTTCTAAAAATTTATCCTTTTGTTTTTCTTCGTTGCGACATAAGCCACAGCATTTTTCTTTTTTATCTTGCATAGTTTTTCATTCCCTTCAATTAATATTATAATTTTTTATCATTTCAATAAAATTATATCAAACTATTTTTTTTTATACAACCTGTTTTTTTAAATAATATATTGACTTTTTTATCAAAAAATGTCAAAATATAGTTATAAAAATAAAAGGGGGGTTTAATATGAACTACAATTATTATACTACATCAACTGGAACATTGGACGCAGTAAGAGCATCTGCTATAACTACAGCATACATTATTTATGGTATTTTTGCTTTAGTTATATTAATACTACAAATAATTGGAATGTGGAAAATATTTACTAAAGCTGGTCAAGCAGGCTGGAAATCATTAATTCCTATTTACAATTTAGTAACACTATACAAAATTATAGGTCTTAGCCCATGGTTACTTTTTGTATACCTTGCTCCAATTATACCAATTATAGGAGCTATTGCAGCATTTGTACTTACTATTTTCCAATACATTTATCTATCAAAATCATTTGGAAAAGGTACAGGTTTTACAATAGGTCTAATCTTTTTAACACCAATATTCTATATAATTCTTGGATTTGGTAACGCAACTTATATAGGACCTAATGGTAATGTAGCTACTAATAACTAGTTTAAATTCATTTTAAATTTTTGACATATTATAGTCCAAATTGTTAATCTTTTTTAACAGTTTGGACTATTTTCATTTTGAATATATTTTTTAATTATTTATAAAATTTTGTACCTTTAGAATTTATCCTTCAATAAATTATTTTATTACATTTAACTACGGTAACATTATCTGGTATATCTCTTAAAACGATAGAATTTGCACCAATTTTGACATTATTACCTACTTTTATTGGTCCGAAGAATTTTAGCTCCTGCTCCTACCATTACATTGTCTCCTAAATCCGGATGTCTTTTTTGTTTATCTTTGCCAGTTCCTCCTAAGGTTGAATTATGATAAATTGTACAATTATTTCCTATAGTCGAAGTCTCTCCAATTACTATTCCCATGCCATGGTCAATAAATAATTTTCTTCCTATTTGAGCACCGGGATGTATTTCAATTCCTGTAAAAAATCTTCCTAATTGAGATATTAACCTTGCTAAAAATAAGAATTTATATACATATAAAAAATGTGCTATTCTATGAAATACTAAGATGTGAAATCCAGGGTATAAAACAATTACCTCAAATATATTTCTACATGCAGGGTCTTTTTGTTTTATATTTTTTGCATCTTCGTATAATTCTTTAATAAAAAACAACATACATATCACCTTTATATAATATGCATGTTGTTTTTTTAAGATAACATTCTACATTTAACTACTAATCTTTTTTGTTTTTGACTATTAATACATGTAATTAGTGTAGATTCAATTCTTCCATTTGTATCCTGGTCAAGACAAGATAAATCGTCTTCATTTACACTATATTTATCATAAACTAAATACACCATTTTTTTTCCACTTTTTGATGTTAAATAAACTCTATCATTAATTTCCAACTGTGATAATTTACTAAAAAATTGATTATTATCATAATTATGACCAGCAATACAATAGTTACCTACTTCATGCATTTGTGGACCAGCTAATTTGGTTGGAGCAATCTTCAAGTATTCATCGTTTGTTTCATTTATAATAGGATACGATACTTTTATCTTTGGAATTGCTATCTTACCATCTACTGTATATGTAGTGTTTTCTGAAGTTATTCCAGAAACCCTATAGGTTGTATTCTCATCATTTATATTAATATTATCAGCATCAAAGGTATCATTATCATTATCATTTGTATGATTTTCATCCGTAGTATTAACATTGCTTTCTTCATTTGTTTCCGTCTCTTGTGATACTTCTATAATATTTTCATACTCGGAATATACTCTTTTATATATTTCAGGATCATATTGAGGTGTAAATTTTATTCTTACTACAAGGATAAGAGAGGCAAGCGCTATAATAATTAATAGAACATGTATTAATTGTTTTTCACCATTACTCATTAGTATTTCTCCAATCCGTAATCTGTATGTAATCTTTATATCCTTTTTTTCTTCTTGTTAAAAGGTATAATCATTACCGCTACCCATGTAGAGATTAATATACTATATAGAACAAATATAAATATACTAGTATTCTTTCCCGTTTTAGGAAGTTTTTCATTATTGCTATTAGTTACAGTAGTATGTGTTTCTGTGCCGGTACCTGTACCTATACTTACTACTGGATTCCTATTTTCTGGAATTTCTGCTTTTGTTTTTTCATCTTCTTTTTCCTGTTCTTTTTTTGTAGCATTTCCTAATGCTGTTTTTATTGCCTCTCTATCTACTGTTAGTCTTACAAATTTGTATGTATCATCTACTCCAAACACAGACCCCTCTGTACTATTCTTTACTGGATTAACTTCTATTTTAAATCCTTCGAATTGTTTACTGTTTTGAACAGTTGGATAATTTTCTTTATAATAATTTACTTCTTGTGTAGACCCTAGCATTACTTCTAATATAGAATATATAGATTTATTTATCTTATATGAAAACTCTCCTTGTTCTCCTATAGATATAACGTCTTTATCATCAATAGTGCTTTTGTAGAATAATACTTTACCTTTTTTTAGTCTAGCTATTCCATCACCTGCTAAATTTTCTTTTACAGATTCTAAATCTTTAACCTTAATGTAAGAATTTTCATCTATTGTTGGTATAGTTTTTCCTAAGTCTATTTGCATTGAATAATAATTTGGTGAATTATTTATTATTTGTAGTCCCTCATTATCTAATTTATAATTTGCTATTTGACTAGAATTTAATGTATCAAACATTTCTCCTTCTGCATATCCGTGAATTTGTTCAATACAGTCTATTAAAATATTTGTAACAATTGGCCAATAAGATCTTACTTTTGCTGTTTCTTCTGTATCTGTTGTTCCAGAAAATTCTCCAGTTAATATATTTTCTTCCAAGTTGTATACCAAATTAGCTGTTACAACGTAATTTTCTTGCACATGTACTGTTAAAATATCTGCATATTTCAATTCAGCTCTACTTTTAGATGTAGTAACATATAAATTCATTGTGTTGCTGTTTTGGTTATATTCATTTACGGATTTACAATTTAAGAAGATACTTGCAATATTTTCTAAAGTTGGATTTAAATCCGCATAAGATTTCGGATAAATTGCAAAAATAATAGTTAAAACTAATAAAATTGCTACTATTAATCTTAAAATTTTTGTTGTTTTTTCTGTTTTTTTCATTTTCATTTTTTCCTTTCTTTTTTATTATTATATAAATTATATATTAACTTATTTTACAATTCAATTTCTTAATTATTACATTTATATTACAAATAACAACAAAAATTTTCAATGTCCAACAAAAATGTCAAAACACAATTATTCACTTATAATAGCTTTTCTAGTTCTTTTATCTTATCTCTTAAATCTGCTGCTTTTTCAAATTCCATGTCAGCCGCGAATTTTAACATTTCATCTGTTAATTTAGCAATTGTATCTTTTATGTCTTCATCTTTTTCTAGTTTGTATTCAACTCCTATGTCTTGGACATCAGTTATAGAAATTGTATTTCTTACTGATTTTTGTATTGTTTTTGGTATAATTCCATTTTTTTGGTTATACTCTTCTTGTATCTTTCTTCTTCTATTTGTTTCATGAATAGCTTTTTCCATACTATCTGTTAATTCATCGGCATACATTATAACAGTGCCATCGGTATTTCTTGCAGCACGACCAATTGTTTGAATTAATGACCTTTCTGAACGCAAAAAACCTTCTTTATCTGCATCCAAAATTGCCACTAATGAGACTTCTGGTATATCTAGCCCTTCTCTTAAAAGATTTATTCCAACTAAAACATCAAATTCGCCGAAGCCTTAAATTCCTTATAATCTCCATTCTTTCTAGTGCTTTTGTATCTGAATGCATATAATTTACTTTTATATCTAGACTTTTTAAATATTCTGTTAAGTCTTCCGCCATTTTTTTAGTTAAAGTAGTTACTAAGACTCTTTCTTTTTTTGCTACTCTTATTCTTATTTGCTCTAGTAAGTCATCTATTTGATTAGCAACTGGTTTAACTTCTATTTTTGGATCTAATAATCCAGTTGGTCTTATAATTTGCTCTACTACGTTATTTCCACTATGTTCTTTTTCGTATTCTGCTGGTGTAGCACTAACAAATACAACTTGATTCATTCTCTCCTCAAATTCTTTAAATGTTAATGGTCTATTATCAAATGCTGATGGTAATCTAAATCCATAGTTTACTAAAGATTCTTTTCTTGCTCTATCTCCATTATACATTGCTTTTACTTGGGGAATAGTTGCATGAGACTCGTCTATTAATAGTAAAAAATCATCAGGAAAATAATCAAATAAAGTGTATGGTGGGCTCCCTTCTGGTCTTCCACTTATATGTCTAGAATAATTTTCAATTCCTGAACAAAATCCTGTTTCTTTCATCATTTCCATGTCGAAATTTGTTCTTTCTTCTATTCTTTGTGCTTCAATTAATTTATTTTGAGATTTAAAGAATTTTATTCTTTCTTTCATTTCTTGCTCTATTGTTACTAAAGCTCTTTCCATTTTATCTTTTGTTGTAACATAATGAGAAGCGGGAGATATTAAAATATGTCTCCTTGTTGCTATTTGCTTTCCTGTTAGTGGATTTATCTCTGTTATCTTTTCTATTTCATCTCCCCAAAATTCTACTCTAATAGCAGATTCTGATTGATCTGATGGATAAATTTCTACAATATCTCCTTTAGCTCTAAAAGTTCCTCTTTTAAAATCTATTTCATTTCTAGTATATTGCATAGATATTAATTTCTTCAAAACTGTATCTCTTGATTTCTGCATACCAGGTCTTAAAGACAACATCATTTCCTGGTAATCTATAGGGTCTCCTAATCCATATATACAAGAAACAGATGCTACTATTATTACGTCTCTTGTTTCAAATAGGGATAATGTTGCAGAATGACGAAGCTTGTCTATCTCTTCATTTATAGATGAATCTTTTTCAATATATGTATCTGAAGATGGTATATAGCTTTCTGGCTGATAATAATCATAGTATGATACAAAATATTCAACATTGTTCTCTGGGAAGAACTCTTTGAATTCACTATATAATTGCCCAGCTAATGTCTTATTATGTGCTAGTACTAAAGTTGGTTTCTGAACTTTATTTATTATATTTGCCATTGTGAAGGTTTTACCAGAACCTGTAACTCCTAGAAGCGTCTGGAATTTCTTGCCTTCTTCTATTCCCTTAACTAAGTAATCTATCGCTTGTGGTTGGTCTCCTGTTGGCTTATAATTTGATACTAATTTAAACATTTTTCCTCCTTTTGCTGATGCTGTTAATGGCATAAATATAATCATTAAAATGCTTATATTTATGCCATTAACAGCATCAGTATACGTTAGCTGTGACCTAAAAAAGGATTACTATCATCCTAAAAATTCGTGTAAAAAAGCGAACTAATTCGTGTATGAAGTGAACCCAAAATGTTAGACAAACTAAGTCACTTAATTTTTGTTTGAATAACATTTTATATTTATCTGCGATAATATCTCCTGCCAAATCATATCTAAGGTATGAAATAATACTTTCTAAATCTTGTTCTGCAGTTTTTGAAACTTCTACTATATATTTTTTCATATATTCACTCCAATATTTTATCAATTTCAGCAAAAACCTCATCTAGAGAACATACACTACCTTCTCTTATATCATCTAATCCTTTTTGTAATTTTTCTTTTAAATCTTTTTTACTCTTTATTGTTACGCTATCTGGAGTTTCTGTATCAATATATGATAATTTTAAGTATTCAATAAAATTAATAACTTGATTTGTAAGTTCTTCTGGTAATGTTTCAATTTCATTAAATAATCTCTGTTTTTCTATAGACATTCTTTTTTACCTCCATAATAAATTTACATTAATATTATATCATTTTTTATTATAAAAATCTATGAATTAAAAAGATTTTTATTATTCAAATTTATTACACGAATTTTGCACGAATTGGGTCACAAGAAATTTCATTGTTTTTTTCATTCATAAAACCACATCCTTTTTACAGATTTAGTTATTATTATAAATATTAGATTAATTAATATTTATTTGCGAACTAGTGTTTTTATAATATATCCTAATATATGTTTTGTCAATTTAATTTATTTTTTACTAAAATTAAACCTACTACACTAACTATATTTTTCCTCTTACTATATTTAGCACTGTTACATAATCTCCTGCATTTACTTTACCGTCTCCATTTACATCACCTTTTTTATATGTTGGTATTTCTTGTAAATTCTCTATAGAAAAGAAATTTACAGCATATTTAATTAAATATTCATTTCCTTGAAAATCTGCTAATCCGCTTAATTCTACTTCAACTTTGAAAGTTCAATTCCATCTCTATTATATTCAAGTGCAAGACTGTTTAACCCAGTTATATCATTTATCCAAGATACATCTTCATTTAATCTGCTTATTACATCAAACGGATTTGCATCATTAAACAATGAAATTTTTAATTCAACTAATCTAGGTAGCGATTCTAAAAATGAAAAATCATTTAAAAATCCTGATATTCCAAGCGTATCTAGTGGCAATTCGCTAAGTTTTGCATAATCCATATTTTCTGTTGTTCTTGCTAAATATAATGTAGATAGATTTGTCATATGTTCTATACCAGAAAAATCAACATCACAATCATCACAATCCACAGCTAAAAAATATACATTTGAAAGCTCTTCTATTGAAAACTCTCCATCTCCATTTTTATCATTATGACGGTTAATTAGTTCATGTTTTATATGCTCGTCTAAATTTATTATTGTATTTGGTGTAGGATCTACCTCTTTCTCATTTGTTGCAAAAGAAATTAATGGTATATTCATTTGTAACAAAAAAGAAAGAACAATTGCTAAAGAAATAACTTTTTTAATCTAACTATTCTCCCTTTTTTTATTTTAAGAAAATTTTATCACAATGATTTTTTATTTACAATATTTTTTCTTTTTTTTATAAATTATGTGTTGTTACTGGTCAGCCTATCGTTATTTTAATGTCCGCGCCAGTGATTATATATAATAACCAAGACAGGGCAGATATAATTTCAAGGCTGAATGGAATCTCAAAGCACATCAATAAACCGGTGAAGCCTAAGTGATATTAATATCACTTAGGCTTCACCTACTCTACAACTTAATTTATTTTTTTAGCATGCAATATTACTCTATAATGATTATCATTGGCACATGTGGAGAGAGTTAGAATTGAATCTTTTTCTGTAATTTCTGTATTAAAATCATTTATGCTTCTTTGTTTTAGTTTGTTTATAAAACTATAAAACTCATCATCTCTGAATTCTGTTTTTATATAATAGTCCTCTTCTTCTATTTGATATACTGAAAAAACTTCGTACATCACATCTTTGTCTTCTTTATTTAATGTAATATATTTATTCTCTTTATTTTCATACCATTCTTTATTTAGAATATTTTTTAACGTACCAAACATACTTCCATCTCTTCTGTTATGACCATATATAATTAAATTTTTATCTGAGCCATCATTTTTATTTCTATAGTCAGTAAATATCCACCCTGCACCACTTATTGTTTTGTCAAAACTATGATTCAAATAGTACTCATTATTATTTGATTTCACAACAGGGTAATAAATGTCTGTTCCATTTACTTTTAGATATGCAATAACATCTGAATTTTTTTCTTTTAGTGATGTGAAATCTATTCTAGTCTTATTATTCTCATCAATTGTTACGCTTTTTGTAATATCATTAACTATTGTTTTCGTTTTTTTATTATCTGTATACCATTTATATATGTTATATATTGAAAGAATAAGCAAAACGATAAAAATAATTTGAATTACAATAAATATAATTTTTTTATTACTTTTCATTGTAAGATTTAAACTCCTTCTATATATGCCCTTATATTTTTATATTCTATACTTTATAACTTAAATCTCCTTTTATTTATTTAGATATTTATTCTGTTCTTAAAGCAATTACCGGGTCTCTCTTTGATGCAGCCTTTGCGGGAATTAATCCACCTATTAATGTAAGTACTACACTTAATACTACAAGAACTATTGCATTCGAAATATAAAGAGTAACATTAAGAGGAATATTTCCTGTAAATCTATGAAGCACTTCATTTATTAAAGGTATAACACTGTATGTAAAACCAATTCCAATTAATCCTGAAAGCAATCCTATTATAAAAGTTTCTGCATTGAATATTGAAGAAATATTTCTCTTTGAAGCCCCAATAGCTCGTAAGATTCCTATTTCTTTTGTCCTTTCATATACTGATATATATGTTATAATACCTATCATTATTGAAGAAACAATAAGTGAGATAGATATGAATGCAATTAAAACATATGTTACTGCATTTACTATTGTTTTTACTGACCCCATTAAAATTCCTGTTGTATCTGTGTAATTTATTTCTTTATCTTCTTCTCCATTTGCTTTAACTTGTTCGTTATATGAATCTATAAAGCTTTTAAAGTGTTCTTTCCCATCAAAGCTTTTAAAATAAAATGATATATATGTTGGTTCCTCTTTATCCTGATATCCAAAACTAATTAAATTAGTTTTGGCATTAGTTTCCTTACTATCGGAAATCATTGCAGTTATAATTCTTGTTATCTCGTCTTCGGTCATTTTCATTTTAAAAGAACTTGAAATCTTATCTTGGTCAACATTAAATGCTGATGCATAACTATTTGTTAAATTACCTGTGAGTTCCCCTACTTTAGTTAAAATTGTTTTTTTCATAACCGCTTCTGTCATAACTCTTGCCATTGTCTCTCCTGTTTCCTGGATAGCAGCACTATATAAGTATGTAGGTAATATAGTTGACATTATATCTATATCCATATTATTTGCAAATGGATTTTTCGAATCTTCTGGTAACTCAGAATTTTGTATCTGTTCGCTAGGCAATTGGATATTGCTTTGTCCTTGTAACATTGATTTTGTGGCCTCATATGAATTTACATATATTTGTAATAATGCTTTTAATAATCCAGAATATGTTGTTTTAAATGTTTCTTTTGGAATTACATATTCTTGTTCCATTGAAGAAATTATCTTTGAAGGCTCATATCCATCTAAATAACTATTTACCACATTTTCTATATCTTCTTGTTTTATTTCTTTGTCTATTTGTTTTAATAATCCATTTGATAAAATACTTAAATTATTCATAAAATCTTCTTTTGCAGGTCTTATATCAGTACTTATTGCATTTGATATATCTGACATGTATCCTTGAGTTTGATTTTGCAATTGTTCTTTATCGATTTTTATATTAAATGCACTTTTTAATTTACTTGTATCTATACTAATTAAATCTGTAAAATCTAATCCTAACCCATTTTTCTTCTCATCAAATTTGGAGTTTGATATAATATCAATATCTTCATTTTCTAATTGTTTTTTAACTATTTCTGTTTTTGAACAATAATCAATTATATTTTCTACTAAATCAGCTGTATATGCCACTCCAGGGTTTAAAGCAGTTGAAGTAACTCCTTCTTTTGCAGTTATTATACCAACAATTTTTAATTTTTGTGCATTATTGTATAGTTCTTCCATATATTCCTTATTTTCAGACATATCTTCATAAATATTGTATTGCGAATTATATTTATATAAATCAGATGGCATTATTAGTTTTAATTCTGTGTTCATTAATTCTTCAAATGTAAACTCTAATGGAGTGTTTCTTACTTCTGCAATTTCACCTTTCATCATTTTTGAAACTATATCTTTAAGTTCCTCAGTATCTCTTAATCCTAAAGAATACACTAGCAAATCAGATATAGTATTTCTATCTGAAAGTACAATAATCATTTCATCATAATTTTGAGGTAAACGACCAGCAAGTATATCATAAGAATTTAGTATTGTATCTTCGTCATCTATCATTTGCGAATATACTGATGTATATGTACTCATCATTCCAGAGCTAAACGATGTTCCAAAAGCATTTTCAAAAATATTACTTGGACTTAGTTTAGCAATTCTACTTGTTGGGTCAATTCCATAAATTGTGGGTTCTACACTATAGCCATATTTTATGGAAGATAAATCTTCGGAAATATCACTATAATTCTTTTCTATATGGCTTTTGAAACTTCTTAAATCATTAGTACTTAAATTATCTAAAACTTTAGAAATGTATTGTTCTTCTTTTATTTTATGAGAATCGTCATTTTTATTAACTTCATCTGGCCTCATAGAAAGAAGTGTACCTGCTATATCTGTAGATTCACTCATTACTGTCATAGGATATGACGTTAGAGTCTCCTCTTGAATAGAATCTACATAGACCTGAAAACCATTTGATACAGACTGCACTAATGCAATCCCAATTATTCCTATAGAACCCGCAAAAGATACAAGTAAAGTTCTTCCTTTTTTTGTTAATAAGTTGTTTAGGCTTAATCGTAATGCAGTCCAGAATCTCATGGAAGTTTTTCCAATTTTACTTGTATCCATTTTATTATTTACTTCTTTATCTGATAAAATTGGATTTGAATCTTCTGTAATAACTCCATCCAATATTTTTATAATTCTGCTAGAATATTCTTGGGCAAGTTCTGGATTGTGTGTTACCATTATAATTAGCTTATCTTTTGATATTTTTTTTAGTATTTCCATTACTTGCACACTTGTTTTTGTATCCAATGCTCCTGTTGGCTCATCTGCTAAAATTATATCTGGATTATTAACCAAAGCTCTTGCTATTGCAACTCTTTGCATTTGTCCACCAGACAATTGATTAGGCTTTTTATGAATTTGTTCTTTTAGACCTACATCCTCTAAAGCTTTTATAGCTCTTTCTTTTCTCTCTTTTTTAGAAATCCCACCTATTGTTAAGGCAAGTTCCACATTAGATAATATTGTTTGATGTCCTATTAAATTATAGCTTTGAAATACAAACCCTATTTTATAATTTCTATATGCGTCCCAATCTCTATCCTTAAATTTTTTTGTAGATTTTCCGTTTATAATTAAATCACCTGTTGTGTATCTATCTAATCCACCAATAATGTTTAATAAAGTGGTCTTACCACAACCACTTTGACCAAGAATCGATACAAATTCGGATTCTCTAAATTTTAAATTAATTCCTTTTAAAGCTTCTACATTTTCGTTTCCACTAGTATATGTTTTTCTAATATCTTTTAATTCCAGCATTATATAGATTCCTTTCTCTGCTTCATTCATTATCTTTCCACATATCCAACCTCTTCACCTATCTTTGCTTCAGGTTTTAATTTTTCCAACTGTTCTTTTTTAATTAAATCGTCTATTACTTTTACTCCTTTATATCTTTCTTTGATTTTCTCCTTTGCATCTTCTCTTTTTTTATTTGGTTTTTCTTCATGACTTAATATTACTAAACCTTCAATTGGAACGACCATTGTATATGATGCTGCAATTGCTTTTGCAATAGGGTTTTTATGCTTTGGAAATACTACTTTTGCTAAATCTGGATGCACACTTCCATCTGTATTTTCATGAATACATACAATTGAACCTCTTGGAGTTATAGCAACAGGAATGTAATCATGTGGTATAATTTGATTTCCCCTAATAAATTTCAATTTTATTTTTTCGAAATTAGTTTTCTTTCTATTATTATTTAATTCCCTAAATCTCTCTTCTCTTTTACTTTTATATTTTCGAGTGCTTGATACCGTATATTTTATCCTTTCATAAAATATACTCTTGTTTTTAATTATACTTGATGAATTAATACTTCTTGTGTACTTAACTTTTTCATCTTTGGACATAGTTTTTCCTCCTTTAAATATAATTATACCATATTTTTCCAGTTTGTCAATAAAACCTTACAGCAAAGCCTAATTATATTTTAAACTTCTATACATAATCTTTAAAATAATTTTATATATAGAGTCACTTAATGGATACTCCCTATGCAGTTTATATAAATCCAAGTTATTGCTTTTATTAATCTTATTATCTGTTAAATTTTGAATATACCCTTCTTTTTTAAGTTCTTGTAATTGTTCTTCGGTGTGTAGTCCATATGGATATGTAAAAATCTTTAAGTCTTCTTTTCCTAGTTTTTCTTCTATTGCCTCATATGATTTATTTACGTTTGTTATTGCTTCTTGCGTACTTAAATTTGTAAACTCCGGATGATCCACACTGTGTGAAGCAATTGTTACAAGACCACTATCTTTCATTTCTCTTGCTTGTTCCCATGTTATACATTCAGGGGCGTTCATATTTTTTGTTATAATAAATATAGTAAAAGGTATTTCATATTTTTTTGCTATAGGATATGCATTTTCATAAACTCCTTTATATCCATCATCAAATGTAAGTATGCATGATCTTTTATATAGTTTTTTATTTCCTTCTTTGTAATTAAGCAAATCTTCATAAGTAATAAAATGATAACCTACATTTATCAATTCACTAACTTGTTTCTCAAATGTTTCAGATGTTGTTTGCATATAGTCAAACTGAACTTCTGATTGTTCTTTTACAATATTATGATATACAAATATAGGAATATTTAAATTTGCTTCATTAATATAATATTCGTTGTTTATAGTCACTCTGTCATAAATTATAAAACTTAAGATTAACACTAATATAGTTATCAATATAAATATTAAAAATCTTTTTCTAGTTACTTTTTTATTCATTATTTTCCTCGTTTCTTAATCTATAATTATTTTTATATTTTAATCTGCTATTTTTCTTATTTTTGCAACAAAAAAACCTTCATATAAATCATTTGGGCATACACATATTGTTCCTTCTATTTTGCTTGGAAGAAGCGGTATATCTATTATATTTTTTAAACTAATAGGTATAATTTCTATTTTATTACTTTCAAGAGCTTTTCTTAAAATTTCTTCATTTTCACATGATAAAATAGAACATGTGGAATAAACCATATCTTTTCCAGGTTTAAGTATTTTTATTGCTTTATTAAGTAACTCTTTTTGCGAAGCTGATGATTTATTTATTAATTTTTTTGTAAATTTTTTTTGTAAGTTTATATCTTTTAAATCTAGAATACCACTACCACTACATGGAGCATCTAATAATATTTGGTCAAATGAAAAAAAATCATCTATTTTTCTTGCATCTGTTTTCATTATATATACACATGTTGCTCCTTGCATTGATACATTGTATCTTAATCTTTCTGACCTAATTTCATTAATTTCACAAGCGGTAATATTTGCTTTATTCTGTGTTATAGCTGCTATTTGTGTAGTCTTTCCTCCTGGTGCAGCTGCCATATCTAGTATGTCTGTTCCCTGCTTAGGTTCTAAAATTATAGGTGGTATCATGGAAGATAAACTCTGCATATATATTTTTCCATCTTTATATATATCAAGCTCTTCAATTAAATTCTTTTTAATTCCTTTAATTATAAATGCTTCTTCATTCCATTTTACTTTTTCATATTTTATATTGTTTTCAAACAATACTTTTTCTATATAAGAGATGTCTGTTTTTAGTGTGTTTACACGAAAAGTTACAGCTCTATTTACACAATATCCTTGTATTATTTTTTTAGCTATTTTCTCTCCATATTGTTCTATTAACATTTCTCCTAGAAATTCTGGTATATTTATATTATCCATCATATCACCTTTTATTATATTTTGTATAATATATTTTATTAAATATATAGTTTTCTGTCAATTAAAATTATTTTATTTGTTACTGTTCAGTCATATTTAATTAGAAATCCTTAGTTAAGTGATTACTATCTAAATATTTAGAGAATTAATTAGATTTTTTAGTGTTTAATGCAAGGGAGCCGAGATTATTCGCAAAATATTTGGATAGTAATCACGTTTAAGCAGGGCAAAAAATATTTTAAGGCTGACTAGTAACAACATATTACTTTTATTTATGTAATTATTGCAAAATTAATTGCAATAAAGTATAATTGCATTATAAAAAATAAATTCAAAGGAGAAATCACAATGGAACACTGGAGCATAGAGGAATATAAAAACTTTACAGATCAAAAAGTAAAAAAAAGTAAATATAGAGCAAATAAAGTATCTATAGACGGGCATACTTTTGATAGCCAAAAAGAGGCAGACTTTTATTGCCAATTAAAACTAAGATTGCAAGGAAATGAAATAAATGGTTTTTGTTTGCAACCAACTTTTATATTGGCACCTGGTCTTAAATATAAAGCAGATTTTATCATTTTTAACAAAGATAATTCCACTGAGGTTATTGATGTAAAAGGGTTTAAAACTAAAGAATATATAGCAAAGAAAAAAGTCTTTGAAGATAAATTTAATTTAAAAATAAAAGAAATAGAATAATTATTTATCTTATATTAAAAATATATTTTTAATAATAAAGTGAACCCAATATTTTGGATTCACTTTTTAAAATTGCTTTTTACTTGGTTGCTAGTAACTCTTTAATTTCTTCATTTCTTTTAATCTTTTTAGTTGTTGTTTTAATTAGCTCTTTATCTGTTATAATCATATTTTTTATATATTTATAAGGTGGAAATGTTTTATTAATATCCTTAATTTGTTGCCATATAATGTTTTCTATTTCTTCTCTTGAAGCATTAGGATATTGTTCTTCTACCTTTTCTTTACTATATACCACTTTTACAGATAGTTTTATATCATTTTTATCATTCTTATCTGGTATACCATAAACCATACATTCCTCTACTAAATCTAATCTATTGATTATAGTTTCTATTTCTTCAGGGAATACTTTTTTACCATTTTTTAATACTATCATGTCTTTCTTTCTTCCTGTAATAAATATATATCCATCTTTATCCATATAGCCCAAATCGCCTGTATAGAACCATCCATCTTTTAGTACTTTTTTGGTTTCTTCTTCGTTTTCATAGTATCCTAACATTACATTTGGTCCTTGTACTTTAAGCTCTCCTATTCCATTTTCATCTTTATCTTCAAATTGTATTTCAACATTGTCCATTGCAACTCCAATAGAACCATATTTTACTTTTTTATCATTTTCAGCTGCAATAACTGGTGCTGTCTCTGTTAACCCATAACCTTGAACTAACTCTATACCTATTTCATTGAAGAATTTTGCAACATTTTTATCTAGTGGCGCTCCACCAGATATTATAAATCTCATTCCTCCACCTAGCTCATTAATTATATCTTTAAATAACTTTCTTCTTATGTCTATATTAAGTTTTAATAATGCATTACTTATTTTTATTGCTATTTTTACTTGTTTTGTTTTTCCTTTTTTGTTTATACCTTCTATTACTTTTTTATATATAGCTTCTATTAATAGTGGCACTCCAACAAAAACAGATACTCTATATTCTTTTAAATTTTGAGCAACATATCTTAAACCATCTGGAAAAGCTGTTGCTAGCCCACATGAAAGCATTACTATCATAGCAGTTGAACCAAATATATGATGCATAGGTAAAAAAGCCAAATTGACATCTTCCACAAAAAATTTTTCTACTAATTGCAAAGCATATACGTTAGATGCTATGTTTTTTTGTGATAACATTACCGCTTTTGATTTAGATGTCGTACCAGATGTAAATAATAATATATTCATTTTATTTGAATCTATATTCGTATTTATATATTCAGTATTCCCCTGCTCTATTAGTTTTCTTCCATCTTCCATCATTGTACCAATATCTTTATAGTTTTTTATTTGGCTCATGCAAATATATTCTTCTAGATGAGTATTTCCTCTTCTTTTTATTTCTTCAATATTCTCTAAATATTTTTCATCAAATACTACTACATCAGCTTTACTTCTTTGTATACAACTTTCTAATTCATCAACTTGTAATTCTTTATCCAATGGAATAGATAATATACCCCCTAACAAGTTTGCCAAATGTGTTAATACCCATTCATATCTATTTCTTCCTACTATAGCAACTCTCTTATTTGCATATCCTAATTGGTATAACTTTGTCCCAAGAGAATTGATATCTTCTAAGAATTTTCTATATGTTATTTTTTCATAACTGCATTCTTTTTTTCCTTTGTGCTTAATTAAAAATGCTGTATTATCTCCATATTTTTCTGCTGAATTATATATTATACCCTTAATATTATCAAACTCAGTTGCTTCAAAATATCTTTCTTTTTCCATAAATAAATTCCTTCTTCCGAATTTAGTATCGATTACTAAACTATCACATAATTGATAACTCGTCAAGTAATTGACTATTTAGTCTAAAAATGTTATTATATGTTGCATGAGGTGATTTTATGGATGAAAAAAATCAGAAAATAGAAGAAACTGTTGTGTTTTGTCTACCAAGATGGAATGATTTCCCAAATGTTGACTTATATATTGACCAAGTTGTATGTCTTTTAAGTAATTATCTTTCTGATTATATAAAAAATGATAGTGAAAAGGATGATAAAATAATAACCAAAACTATGATTAACAATTATGTAAAACATAGTATAATTAAACCACCTATTAATAAAAAATATAACAAAGAACATATTGCTTATTTATTTGTTGTATTTATATTAAAACAAGTCTATAGTATAAGTGAAATAAAAAAATTAATAGATTTAGCAATTAAAACTTCTAATATTGAACAAGCCTACAATAGATTTTGTACAGAATTAGAAGAAGCCGTAAAATCTACATTTTCTGGCAATATTGGTTTAGAGAAAGAAACTCTTACAAATGAACAATATATTTTAAGAAATGTTGTTCAATCTTATGCTAATAAATTATATGTTCAAAAAGTTTTTTTGAGAAGTTAAAAATTTTATTCATACTTACTAGACATTATTACTTTATTTGTGATATTATAATAACAAACTAATGAAAAATATTGTTTATATGGAGGTATTTTTAATATGAAAAAAATTGTACTGTTATTCTTTATACTATTGGTATTTGCCTTATTGTTTAGTTTTACATATTGCTATGCTGTAGATTTAAATCTTATAGACGAATCTAATTTAGAAGATGATATTGTTTCTGCTTCATCAGATACAAATTCTAATACTAACACAAACACCAATACAAACTCAAATACTAATACAGATATATCTAATAATTCAAGCACTTCAAATGAAAATAATACTAACAGCAATTCTAACACAAACTCTACTGGCACATATAATGTTAGTAATATAAATTCAGTTCCTGAGTCTGAATTAGGATTAACAAATATTTTAACAATATTATTAATTGTAATTGGCATTCTTCTTATATTGCTTGGTATTGCTATTCTAATTAGATTAAAAAAATAAATGTAAACACGTTTTTTTGTGTCTACATTTATTTTACCACTTCAAAAGCTTTTTTTAAGCTTTTTTATTTTGCACGTATAATTTTACCCATTTTTTTTAATAATATGTATAGTATTTAATTTTCATTCATATGAAAACTATATATTTTATTATTAAAATAGGAGGGCAATTTTATGTACAAGAAGATTTTAATAACAACTATAATTATAGCTATATCAGTTTTATCTTTTTCTACTTGCTTTGCTAACAACATGGTTCAAGATGCTGCAAACGGAGTTAAAAATGTAGTTGGTGGCGCAGAAAATGCTGTAGAAGGTGCTGTAAAAGGTGTATCTAACGCTACAAAAGATGCTACTGCTAATATTGAAAATGGCGCTAATAATATGACAAACCACATGACGAATAATAATAACAATAATAATAACAATTATGACGGAACAAACATTACTTCTACAACTGGTAATAACTCTAGTAATTATAAAGCTACACGTACAGGAACATCAGATGGTACATTTATGGGAATGAATTCAGGTGTATGGACATGGTTAATATTAGGAATTGTTGGAATAGCAATTATTGCACTAATATGGTACTATAGCGCACAAGTTAATTCTTCTACTAAATATGATGACAGGGATTAATATTTTATAGTGAAGTTTGTTTAATATTTTATAAACTTCACTTTTTTTATTTTTTATGCTATAATTTAATTTGAAATTTAATATTAGGAGTTAATTTTATGAATACTAAACTAATTTCAAAAAATCCCACTGCATATCATAATTACAATATTGAAGAAAAAATAGAAGCGGGTATTGTACTTTATGGTACCGAGATTAAATCAATACGAAATGGTAGAATAAATTTAAAAGATAGCTATGCATATATAAAAAATTCAGAGGTTTTTGCTTCAGGTATACATATTAGTCCATATGAGCATGGAAATATCTTTAACAAAGATCCTTTACGCGATAAAAAACTTTTATTAAATAAGCGTGAAATTAATAAGCTTATAGGATTAACAAAACAAAAAGGTTATAGTTTGATTCCTATTAGTGTTTATTTTAAAGGAAGTTTAGTTAAAGTTGAACTTGGTATTGGAAAAGGTAAAAAACTATATGATAAAAGACAAGACTTAGCTAAAAAAGATGCCCAAAGGCAAATTGCCATTAGTTTAAAAAATAAACAATATTAAAAAAAAGCTAGAAAACTAATAATTATTTATATGTTTTCTAGTTTTTTTATAAATCTTGCTAAAATTTATTTTTAAATCTTGTTACTTGATCCAAAAACATTTACCATTTTATGTTTTACTGTTTCTTTTATTAGCTCCCTTGCTGGTTTTAAATATTTTCTTGGATCAAATGCTTCTGGTTCTTCAGCAAATACTTTTCTAATTCCAGCTGTCATTGCAAGACGCAAGTCTGTATCTACATTTATTTTTGATACCCCCGAAATACTTGCCTCATGCAAAATTTCATCTGGTACACCCTTAGCACCTGGAATATTAGCACCATATTTATTACACATTTCTACTAATTCTGGGATTACAGTTGAAGCCCCATGTAAAACTATAGGTGTATTTGGAATTCTTTCTTTTATTTCTTTTAATATATCAAATCTTAACTTTGCTTCGCCTTTAAATTTATATGCACCATGACTTGTCCCAATTGCAATGGCTAATGAGTCGCATCCGGTTCTTACAACAAATTCTTGAGCTTGAGCAGGATCCGTATACATTGCATCTGATGCAGATACATTTACCTCGTCTTCTATTCCAGCTAATTTTCCTAATTCAGCCTCAACCACTACACCTTTACTATGGGCGTAATCAACAACTTTTTTTGTTAATGCAATATTTTCTTCAAAATCATATTTTGACCCATCTATCATTACAGATGTAAAACCATTATCAATACACATTTTGGCTGTTTCGAAATCAGGTCCATGATCTAAATGTATTGCAATTGGAACTTCTGGATGTTCTTCTTCTGCTGCTTGCACCATTTTCATTAAATAATTTATCCTTGCATATTTTATTGCACTAGATGATGCTTGTAAAATTACTGGAGACTTTGCTTCTGCCGCTGCATCTACAATTGCCTGTATAATTTCCATATTATTTACATTAAATGCACCTATTGCATATTTTTCATTCATAGATTTTTCAAACATCTCTTTTGTTGTTACTAACATATTTTTTCCTCCTCTTTGGCACCTTTATTATTTTTTGCCTTTGCCAATGCTATTGTATTTCTAAAAAATGAATATGTCAAGTGTTTGGGGGTGTTTTTGGGGACACCTTCAAAAAGCACCCCCATAAGCACTTTAGAATTATTATTCTCTTTTTATACTTATTTTATGCATTCTTTAGGTATTTCTTTAAAACTCAAATACCAATTTATTCCATTCTTATTTTTATTTATATATTCTACTCTTTCTAATAGTCCATCAAAAGTATTTGGAATTGGAAGTATAACTGGTTGGTTTGGCATCCAGTTTGCCGCTGTTGCACCTTTAGCGCAGTCTGCAGTTTGTAATGCCTTTACTATTCTTATTATTTCAGGTATAAATCTACCTATATTTAATGGATATATTAATATTGTTCTTATAATTCCTTTATCATCTATGACAAATACATTTCTTACTGTTTCTGTATTGCTTACATCTGATGATATCATTCCATATTTCCTTGCAATTTGACTATTTCTGTCTGCAATAATGGGAAATGATATTTTTATTCCTGTTCTACAGTAAATATCATATACCCATGCTAAATGTGAGCTATTGCTATCTACACTTAATCCCAGCAATTCTGTATTTATATCCTTAAAATAACTTTGTGCTTGTGTAAAAGCTATCATTTCAGTAGTGCACACGGGGGTAAAATCCCCTGGATGAGAAAAAAATACTAACCACTTTCCTTTATAATCTTTTAAGTTTACTTCTCCAAATGTGGTCTGTGCAGTAAAATCTGGTGCCATTTGCCCAATTTTCACATTTCCATTCATCATTAATTCATAATCCATAAAAAATAAACCTCCAATCATATTTTTCATATAATATGATTAGAGGCAGAAAAATGTTTATTCTAGCAATAATATATTTTAAATAGATTTTACTACTCATATTTAAACTCTTCTGTACCTTTATTGTATACACATTGTTTTGAAACTGTATCATACATACAGGCATTTCCATCAGCATCTAAACATGGTATATAATTACGAATGATAGTGTTATTCTCGGTTATTTTACAAGAATACATTTTAAATGATGCCTTATTAACTATGCTTCCATGATTATTCAATGCAAATAGTACATAATTATAATTAACTTCTTTTTTACCTTGTGAGTCTAGAGACTCAGAAGTATTATCAACTTTACCTATACTAGATACTGTATCTAATACAAATATATGCTTTTGTATATCTGCTGTTGTTAACTCTTTTTCCTTCCCAGAAATTCCATCATGTGCAATAAAATTCGAACCATTTATAAGTCCTATCAAGCTCCATGTACAATCAGTTTTGTAATCATTATGAAAGCCAGCTCCAAAAATATACTGATTGTTTTTAGTATTAGTGAAATTACCTTCGATTTCTACAATTATGTTTGGATGGTCTTTTGCGTTTAAATCAATATCTATATATTGTTTACCTGTACCTTCAATATATTGAACTATCTCCATGTCATCTGGTAAAAGATTACCAAATTCATGCGTTTTTTCCATTCTAAAATCATCATTACCTTGATTTGTGTAAAATTCATTGTTTACTATATCATAGAGACCAGCTGTATTTGGAGGACATAGCTTTCCAGTTACATCTTTTACACTTTTAGCGCAATAACATGGAACAAAATCTCTAACTAATGTTTTGTTATCATATATTTTAAAAGAATATAATTTCATCTTACAACATCTTTTATTTTGACTAGATTTTATATTATTATTATCTCTAAAAATATTTATGGTATTTGTACATTCAAATGTACTTTCAGGATATGTGTATATTATATTTCCATCTACCTTATAAACATTTTTGTCTAATTCATATATATGTTTTTTTCTAATATCTCCACTATATCCTACGCACTGTACGTCACTTCCATATGTTGACATCACAATTAAATTTGTAGAACTTTCCTTGTGCATATGTACAACATTTCTATTAAATTCTTTTTTTTCGTCATAATCTGTTGCTCCAAATAGCCCTTGATAATAATTCGATTTAAATTCATCTTTAATTACACATTCACATAATATTCTTGTATCTTGATTTGCACAAAACAGTGTATCAATATATTGTAAATCTGTATTTTCTATATATTTCACTTTTTGAAATTCTTCCCTTTCCTTCAATTTTCGCAGCCATTGTAGGAATTCTGACCATATCGTCTTCACTTGAAAACTCCACTTCTTCCTTTGACTTAGAAGTCATTTTTAATAACTCATTATTTTCAGTCAAACTGCTTATTACTACCCCAGCTAATATTAAAATAATTATTATAGTTACAATTAATGCAATCAATGATATTCCTTTTTGACTTTTCATATGTATTTCTTTCCTTTCGTATTTTTCTCTTGATTTAATATTAAGTATCCCTCTTCTTACAAGCATTATAAACTAGATTCAACTTTATTATTTATATCTCTTATTCTATTATTTACATCTTTTATAAATTTGACATTTTGTATAATTTCTTCATCGTTTATTTTATACTTTTCTTTTATTTTTAATATTCTTTTTACGCTTCTATTAACTCTGCTTTCTTTTAATTTATTTTTCTTTACTTCATTTATTATTCCTTCTATCAATTTCTCGTCTTTTCCATATTTAATAAGTATGATATCATTACCTGCAAAAAAAGCTTCTTTAACTGCTTTGTTTTTTCCATATAAAAGTTTTACCCCTCTCATTCTCATATCATCTGTTATTATTAAACCTCTAAAACGATATTTCTTTCTTACATACATAGTAATAAATCTTCTAGACATTGTAGCAGGTAAATTATTCGTTTTGTTTTTTATTAACAAATGTCCAACTAACAACGCATCAGCTCCATCACCCAGAGCTTTTGCAAATGGCAACAAATCTTCTTTTTCAATAAGTTTTGCATCTTTTATTACAGGTAATATAAAATGTGAATCTTTAGTAGTTGCTCCATGTCCAGGAAAATGTTTAATTACTGGAATTATTTTTTTCTCTTGAAGTGCTTTCATATAGTCAATTCCATATTTAGCTACAACATCTATATTACTACCATATGATCTATCTCCTATAGCATGATTATCTTCAAATCTCTTTATATCTAAGACAGGCGCAAAATCCATATTTATTCCTACATTAGCTAACATTTCTCCTGTTATTTCTCCTGCTTCCTTAACCAGATTAGTATTACTTTTTTCAGAAGTACTTGCCAGATTATTAGAAGATGGCAAATTATTAAAGTCATTTGGCATACGATTAACTCTTCCGCCCTCTTGATCTATCGCTATAAATATTGGAACCTTATTTACAGTGTTTATACTTTTTATATAGTTAACTATCTGTACTAATTCTTTGTAATCTTTGTAATTTTTTTTATATAATAATACACCACCTATTTTGTATTTCAAAATTAAATCAGCTACTATATCTATTGCATTAGGTGTATCTAGTCCTATCATAAGCATTTGTCCCACTTTTTCCTCAACACTTAGTTCTTCTATATTCATATTATCCTCTTTATTTTCAAATTTAGAAATTACAATTGGATAATAATAAAACTGCTAAAACTAAAATTTTCTCCGAATTGTAATTTTCAAATTTATTATATACTTTAAAATATTTTTAATCAATAGATTTTTTTTAAAATTTGTGTTATCATGTTAGTATCACTGATACATTGTTAAAACAAAAAGGAAGTGGATAAATGTCATTTGACGGAATTGTTACAAAATCAATTTGTTCGGAACTACAACAGTTTTGTGGAGCAAGAGTTGATAAAATATTTCAACCTAATAAAAACAATATAATTATTGGCTTTTATATAAATCATAAAAATTATGCATTAAATATTAACACAGACTCACAATATTACAGGATAAATTTAACTACACATCCAAAGCCAAATCCAAAAGTTGCATCTAATTTTTGTATGGTTCTTCGTAAACACTTAATTCGGGTTACATATAAAAAACTTTATTACAAACAATCTAGAAAGAGTTGTTACAATAGAATTTGAAGGTTTTGACGATTTTGATGATGTAATTTCTATAAAGCTGGTTGTGGAACTTATGGGAAAACATTGTAATATTATTCTCTTGGATGATAATAATATTATTATTGATAGTTTAAGGCATATTAATAATCAAGATACTACAAGAGCTATAGCTCCCCACGCTACATATGAATATCCTTCTACTGAGAAATTAAGCTTTACTGATTGTATATCATTCGAAGATTTTTACGGAAAAATCTCTCATAATATTGATATTAATTCCATTTCTAAGGAAATTAGTAATACTTTCAATGGACTAAGTCAAAACTTTATATATCAAAGTTTGGAGTACTTGGATATTAGAGAAATAAACAAGTTAAATTTAAACAAGCTTTATTTATATATAAACCAAATTATCTCAAGCACTGATAATCTTAATTTAAAATTTATTGATGTAAAAAATGGTAATAAATCAGATTATTCTTTAATACCTTCAACTTCATATACAAATTTATCCTTAAATTTCTTTTTAGATGATTTTTACTATAATAAAGAATCTATTAATGAGTTCAAATTATATCGAGATAGCATACTAAAGATGATATTAGATATATTAAAAAAATACAATAAACGACTCCTAAACATTAACCAAAAATTAAAAGAATGTGAAAATATGGATAAATATAGATTATATGGAGAATTAATTACCGCTAACCTGTACAAATTTAAAAATGATAATTATGACCATATTTCACTTGAAAATTACTATGATAGTAATAACTTAATAACTATTCCTTTGGATATTAAATATAACCTTTCAATAAATGCTAAGAGATATTTTAAAAAATATAATAAATTAAAAAATACTTTAGAGATAGTAGGAATTCAAAAACAAGAAACTATAAATGAATTGAATTATATTGAAAGTATTGTTTTTGAATTGGAAAACTGTACATCAATTCAAGAAGTATCTGAAATTTTTGAAGAGATATCAGAAAATGTGATTTTTAAAAATAAAACTGATAAGTATAAAAAGAAAAAGAATAACAGAATTAAAAAATCAAACTTAACTAAAAACAAATTGGTATCTTTTAATCCACTAAAATATACAATTGATAATTTTACTCTTTTAGTTGGAAGAAACAATAGAGAAAATGATTATCTTACATTAAAATATGCAAAAAAAGTTGATTTATGGTTTCATACCAAAGACACTCATCGGAAGCCATGCTATTTTACAAATCAATTCTAATTTTAAACCAAGCGATGATATTTTGGTAAAATGTGCAGAAATCGTTGCTTACCATAGTAAATCACGCAATTCTTCAAATGTTCCTGTTGATATTTGTGAGGTTAGATATGTAAAAAAGCCACGTGGAGCAAAACCTGGTATGGTTGTTTACACTAATAATATTACTCTAAATGTCCAACCCAAATTAAATACAGATAGAGGTTCTAAATTTTAAGAACCTCTATCTGATGTTTTTTACTATTATTCCGGCTTATCTACCACTGAAACTTTATAATAACTTACATTTTGTAGCTTAAAGAATATTTCAATTGGTTGTCTTTCATCTTTTTCAAGCTGACTTATCTCAATATAATCTTTTCCTAAATATACATCTCTTTTTGAATAAAAATCAAACCTTAAATACTTTCCACTTAACTCTTTACCGTGAATCATAAATATATCCTCTTATTCGACCATTCACTTTTGTTGCTTCTGCTTGATATATATTTACTTGAGATATTTCATCTCTTCTTTCTATTGTTTTATAGTTAGAATTTAATCCAACCTCAATCAAAAAATTTGAAAATATAAAAATTGCCAATATCCATAAAATATATTTCAAAAACTTTTTCATTTTATCCATATCTATTTCTCCGTTTCTTTTTCAATTATATATCTATTATATCAAATATTAGCCAGAAATTCAACATTTATGCAATCACTTCTATTTCTTTCGATAAATATGTAGAATAAATATATATTTTATTAACTCTCTTATTCAATGCATTTTCTAAAGCTTGTTTATACAACTCCAGTTGTTTTTTATATTTACTAATAAGCTTAAATTCCTCTCCTTCTTCTATATAATCTGTTTTGTAATCTACAAGAATTAATTCATTATTTTTATTTATATAATATAAATCAATTATACCTTGTACTAATATCTCCTCATCTGTTTCTTCATGATATATGTTTTTTGCATATATATTGCTGTAAAAAGGCTGTTCTTTATGTATTTCTTTAGCTTGTTGTAACTCTTTCCATATATTAGATTTAGTAAATTTTAAAATTGCATATACATTAATATTTTCAGCTTCTATAGCAGTTATTACCTCTTTTAGAACTAAATCTTGTATCATTTTCTGTATTTTTTCAAGATTATATTCTCTATTAGGCTGTAGCCTTTGCATGCATAAATGCAGTAAAGTTCCCTTTTGCGCTCCAGTCAGTTTTTCTTGTTCATTTGTTTGCATGAATTTTGGAGTTTCAAAATTTATATCTTCTTTTATTTCTTTATCTATTTTCAATAGATTTATATTATTTTCTTCAATAAATGCATTTGATAATCTTTTTATTTCCGTAACCGAAGTTTTGGTTGGGATTTTTGTATCTATATTATATGTGTATTCATAATTAAGAGCTTTTTCAATTTTTGATATTTCATCGCTTTCTCCTAAATTTTCTTTTAGTTTTTTGAGATGACTTTCTAGTTTTTCTTCTATGTTTACTTTCTTTTCTTCTATCTCATGAGAAGTAGTTTTTACATCCTTTTTACTAATAATATTCAAATCTATTATATCTTTTATATTATCTTTTTCATATAAATATACAAGTAATATCCAATCTAAGTATTTTTTATATTTTTTAACTAATATTGGATTTATTTTACTTCCAATTTTTTTATATTTATTTACTTCTATTTGAAGCTTCTCAATTTCTTCTTTATAATCTTTTTTAATTCCTGTTATAATTAGTTTTTCTCGAGCTCTTGTTACAGCAACATATAAAATTCTCATTTCTTCAGATAGTGTTTCTGTAAATATTTTATTTTTAATGGCAGACTTGGTTAATGTATCATACTGAATTTGTTTTTCATAATCAATATATTTCACTCCAATTCCTAATTCTTGGTGCAATAATATATTTTGATTTAAATCCATTAAATTAAATTGTTTTCCTGTACTTGCCAAAAATACAATTGGAAATTCTAGTCCTTTACTTTTATGAATGCTCATTATTCTTATAACATTATCATTTTCTCCTATTATTTTAGCAGCTCCCATATCTCCACTACTTAATTTTAATTTATCTATAAAATGAATAAAATTATAAAGTCCTTTAAAACTTGCTGTTTCAAATTGCCTTGCTCTTTCAAATAACATTTTTAAATTTGCTTGTCTCAATTCGCCATTTGGCATTAACCCGAACATAATTATAATAGCCTGTATCAGAATAAATTCTCCAGATTAATTCGTCTAATCCTAAATATTCTTGTTCATATCTCCATCTTTCCAAATTTTCAAGAAAATTTTCAATCTTTTCTCTGAGTTCCTTTTCTACAGAAACCTTCGCTTTTTGCATACAAGTATAAAAATTTTCATTTTTGTCAGCTAATCTTATTTGTATTAAATCATCATCTGAAAATCCACCTATATTTGATCTTAATACTGCAACTAATGGTATATCTTGCATAGGATTATCTATTATTTTTAATAAGCTCATCAATGTCTGTATTTCTATGGAATTTAAATATTCTTGTGAACTATCTGAAAATACTGGCATTTCCAATTTTGCTATTTCTTGTTCATATATTGGTGCTAAATTAGAAGTGGCTCTTAATAAAATAACTATATCTTTATATTGTACATCTCTATATTTATTTTCTTTTTTATCCCAAACTTGAAATTTACTTTCTAAAATTTTTTTTATCTTGTTTGCAACAAATTTTGCTTCCAATTCAACATCTTCTATTCTCTCTGTATCCTCTTGTCTCTCCACTTCATCTATTGTTTCATATGTTTCATTATTTTCTATTTGTAAATTTGCTACTTTTTCTAATTTACAAATTTCATCTGTCGGATCTAATACATAAATTTCTATTTTTGCATTTTGCTCTATTTCAGGATAATTAGCACCCAAATTCAAATATTCTTCCTGATTGTATTCAATATCTCCTAAAATATCACTCATTATATTTTCGAAAATTAAATTTGTAAAGTCTAATATGTTTTTTTTGCTTCTAAAATTTTTGAACAATTGTATTTTTAAATTATCATCACTCGTTTTATTCTTCTTTTTTCTATATGAAAAATATTTATTCAAAAATAATTCAGGCATAGCTTGTCTAAACTTATAAATACTTTGTTTTACATCTCCTACCATAAATATATTATTTTCTTTAGATACGGCTGTTAGAATATATTCTTGGACTAAATTGCTGTCTTGATACTCGTCAATCGCAATTTCGGCATATTTATCTTGGTATTTCTTTGCAATCTCTGTAGTTTCAATGCTTCCATCTACATTATCTCTTAGAAGAATTTTTAGTGCGAAATGCTCTATATCATTAAAATCAACTATATTCCTCTCTTTCTTTATTTTAGAAAATTGTATATCAAATTCTAAAACTAGTTTTTCTAATTTTTTTAATATAGTGTACATATCATATATATCGCAATTGGCCTCTTCCGAATCACAAATCAAAATTCTTTCTATTACTTTATTTACCTTTTTCTTTACATCATCTCTGGTTTTTTTTGCAATATCTTTTACCTCAGATTCAATCTTTTGCCTTGGCCAAGTAATAAAATTAATGTTTCTAGCTATTTCATAACATCTATCCCAGTTGTTTAAATTCTTTTTTAAAAAACTTAGTTGCTCTATATCACTTCCTATAGTTTTCTGAAACTTATCTAATTCAGGATCATATGATAAATTTTCTTCAATACTTTCCAAAGTAGATATATCATCAATAAGTTCATCTTCCAATTCTTGAAGTAATACCTCTCCCCATATTGTAGAACTAAAATCATTTTTTAGCTTTGATTCTAAATTAAACATTTCAATTTTTTCGTTAAGCCACTTTTCAGGGAATGGATTACTTTGTATATATGAATATATTTTTAATATTAAATCCTTTAAAGGAGTGTCATCCCTATAACTAGTATATATATTTATTAATCTGTTAAAGTCTTCATCTTCTGATTCATATTTTTGTTCAAAAATTTCTTCTATAACTTCTTGCTTTAGTAATTCTATTTCGGTATTATCTCCTATTCTAAAATTAGGAGATATATTATCAAGTTCAAAAAAATTATTCCTTACAACTTCTAAACAAAATGAATCTATTGTACATATACTTGCCTTATTTAAGTAAGTAATTTGTCTTTGTAAATTCTCATCTTCAGGATTTTCATCTAACTTTTTATATATAGCATCTAAAACTCTCTCCCTCATTTCAGCTGCTGCAGCATTAGTAAAAGTCACTACAAGTAATTTATCTATATCAACCTTTTCATTTATAATTTTATTTATAATTCTCTCAACTAATACAGCTGTTTTACCACTTCCTGCAGCCGCTGCAACTAATATATTTGAATCTTTTTCATAAATAGCATCTTTTTGTTCATCAGTCCAATCCATTTTATCTCCTTTCCTGCTTTTGAGTGTTTTGGGTGTTTTTGGGGACACCTTCCAAAAGCACCTTTATTTTATCTTTAGTTTTTGCATACTACCTCTTGAAATATCAAAAAATTTACTAATTTCAGTATATTTCAATCTACAATTTTCTTTAAGAAATATTATTAGTTCTTTAAAAATCTCTCTATTTGATAATATTTCTACAGTATTAAGGCAAAACTCTTTTTTAAATTCTCGGATTCCTTCTAAAATATAACTATTAATCGTCTCCTCATTTTCATATTCAGCATCCATAAATCTTTTATCAAAACTTTGCTCAAATAGATTTGCATAATCACAATTTTCTCCAAATATTTCCTTCATAATTTTATATCTTGTAGGTCCTTCATTTTTTATATAATCATTATAAGATGAAAATTCATAGTCTTCACAATTTAAAACCATTTGTGCTTTTACTGGATTATTATGTATGTATTTTATACAATTAATCAAATGTTTTATATCATAAATAGGCTCACTTTTATACCTATTTCTAAATAAAACTCCACATCTGTTTTCTTTTTTATTATACATTTGCGCATATAATAAATTAATCCTTTGCATAAATTTTCCAAACTTTTCTATATCTTTTGTGTATACTAAAAAATGAACATGATTATTCATTATACAATATGCTAAAATTTCTAAATTATAGTCTTTTTTATTTTCTCTAATAATTTCTAGATATTTTTTTATATACTCTTTCTTATAAAAAATGAATTCTTTGTTTACTCCTTGAACCATTACATGCAAAAATTGTGCTTTGATATTTTTTCTTGCTATTCTTGGTTTGTTAATCACTCCTAACATAATGGGAGTTTTGTAATATAATTTTACAAAACCCCCTCAAATTTATATATATTATACACCTTTTTTTTATTTTTTCAAGATATTTTTGGGTGTTTTTGAAAGGTGTCCCCAAAAACACCTAAAAAACATTGAAATAAGAATTAAATAATGTTAAAATATATTTATGATTTTTTATGACAATAAATAATATAAATACAATAACAATGGTGCTTTTTTAATGTGTCCCCAAAAGCACCTAAAACGGAGCAAAATATGAATGAAAATATAATAAGATATACACCTAAAATTGATAAAGGGTTAAATGATGAACAAATAGAAAAAAGAAAAGAAGAAAATTTGATAAATTTAGATACCTGTCCACCAACTAAAAGTATAAAACGAATTTTATATGAGAATTTTTTTACATTATTTAATATTTTAAATATAGTTTTAGCATTATTAGTTTTTAGTGTTGGCTCACGAAAAAACATGCTTTTTTTATTAATAGTTACAATAAATACAGCAATAAGTACAGTACAAGAAATTCATTCCAAAAGAATAATAGATAAGCTTTCTCTTATGTCTGTATCAAAAGCTAAAGTTATTAGAAATGGCATAAAAAAAGATGTTTCTATACATGAATTAGTTTTAGATGATATTATTGAATTAAATACAGGAAATCAGGTTGTAACAGATAGTATAATTCAATCTGGAGAAGTGCTTGTAAATGAAGCTTTTATTACTGGAGAACCTGATAGTATATCTAAAAAAGCAGGTGATACTATACTTTCAGGTAGTTTTATTGTTAGTGGAAGGTGTATTGCAAAAGTTGAGCATATTGGAGAAGATAATTACACTGCTAAAATCTCTAGTGGTAGTAAATATGTTAAAAAAATCTCTTCAGATATAATGTCATCTCTTTCAAAAGTTATTACATTTTTAACTTTTGCAATTATTCCTATAGGTTGTGCCCTTTTATATAGCCAATTAAACTTGCAAGGTATTAATTATAAAGATGCAGTTGTTCAAACTGTTGCAGCAATTATAGGTATGATACCAGAAGGGCTTGTGCTACTGACTAGCACTGTTTTAGCTGTTAGTGTAATTAGACTTTCCAAATCTAAAGTATTAGTTCAAGAATTATATTGTATTGAAACCTTGGCAAGGGTTGACACCTTATGTTTAGATAAGACTGGTACTCTTACAGAAGGCTCCATGGAAGTGAAGGATTATATTGCAATAAGTAAAGACAAAGATGAAGTTTCAAATATATTATCAAATATAGCAAAAGTTTCAGAAGATGAAAATAGCACGATTGAAGCAATTAGAAGTTATTTTACAGATATAACTTCTGAATTCACACCAATTACAAAAGTCGCGTTTTCTTCTCAATCAAAATGGTCTGGTTACTCTTTTGAGAATAAGGGTTCTTATATAATAGGAGCTCCTGAATTTGTTTTAAAAGACAATTTTAGTGAATATAAAAATACTATTAATAACTATACGGAAGACTTCCGTGTTTTGGTACTAGCACACTCTCCAAATAATTTTAAAGACAAAAACCTGCCACAAAATATCCAATTAATTGGATTAGTTCTTATTTTAGATAAGATTAGAAGCAAAGCTCGTACCACATTAAATTATTTTGATAAACAAGGTGTAGATATAAAAATAATTTCTGGAGATAATCCTGTTACTGTTTCCAAAATTGCAAAACAAGTTGGTGTAAAAAGTTTTGATTCATATATAGATATGTCAAGTTTAAAAGAAGAATGTTACAATTTAAATGAAATAGTTTCTAAATATACAATTTTTGGTAGAGTATCACCTACTCAAAAAAAAGATTTAATAAGAGCCTTAAAATTTAATGGCAAAACAGTTGCTATGACTGGTGATGGTGTAAACGATGTTTTAGCACTAAAAGAATCAGATTGTAGTATTGCAATGGCAAATGGTAGTGATGCAGCTAAAAATGTATCTCAATTGGTTCTTTTAGATTCGAATTTTGCCTCTATGCCTAAAGTAGTTACTGAAGGAAGACGAACAATAAATAATATACAAAGGTCTGCATCATTATTTTTAGTAAAAACAATATATTCCTGTGTTCTTGCAGTATTTTTCTTATTCCTTGCCCAAGAGTTCCCTTTCATACCTATACAATTAAGCTTAATAAGCACTGCATGTATTGGAATACCATCATTTTTGCTAGCATTAGAGCCAAATAAAGAGAAAATTAAAGGTAATTTTTTAAAAAATGTTATATCTAAAGCTATGCCAACAGCCATTACTGTTATAATGAATATTTTATATTTAACATTTTTAAGCAAATACAATTTAATAACTATTGACTGCTATCATAGTTTATGTGTGGTTTCTACTGGTGTTTGTGGTCTTACTTTATTATTCACACTTGCATTAAAAAGAAAAAGTGAAAAAATAAAATTGCCTTTCTCCATATATAGATTAACACTAGCAATTCTAATGACATTGTTATTCTTCTTGGAAATACACTTTTTAGGTTGGTTTTTTAATATAGTACCTTTACAACTAATTTGGGATAAAATTATAAGAATTGTTATTGTTTCTGTTTTAAACTTTATAGTTTTAAATTTTGTATTTATGAAATTTTTGAAAATAGATAAATAAGGTTAAAAGATTCCTACATGGCTTCATCAATGCAATCTTCAAATTGTGAATTGTACAAATCTGCGTAAAATCCTTGCTTTTCAAGCAATTCTTCATGAGTCCCCTGCTCAACTATATCCCCATGGTTCATAACTAAAATTAAGTCTGCATTTTTTATTGTTGATAGTCTATGTGCAATAATAAAACTTGTTCTCCCTTTCATTAAATTATCCATTGCAGATTGTATTTGTATCTCTGTTCTTGTATCTATAGAGCTTGTCGCTTCATCTAAAATTAAAACTTTAGGGTTAGCCAGTATTACTCTAGCTATTGTTAATAATTGCTTTTGCCCTGCAGATATATTAGTTGACTCCTCATTTATTACTGAATTATAACCGTTTGGAAGTGTTTTTATAAAATGGTGAACATGTGCAGCTTTTGTTGCATTAATTACTTCATCATCAGTTGCATCTTCTTTCCCATATTTTATATTTTCTTTTACAGTTCCTCCAAATAGCCATGTGTCTTGAAGTACCATTCCGAAATTTTTTCGTAAGCTACCTCTTGAAAAATCTTTTATATTATGATTGTCTAATAGGATTTCACCTTCAGTTACATCATAAAATCTCATAAGTAATTTTACTATTGTTGTTTTTCCAGCACCTGTTGGTCCAACAATTGCTATTTTTTGTCCTTCTTTTATGTTTGCATTGAAGTTGTTTATTATTGTTTTTTCCGGTTCATATCCAAATTTTACTTTGTTAAATTTTATATTGCCATGTAAATTATTAATATCTATTGTTAATTTGGATGTGTCAATTTCTTCATCCTCTTCTAAAAACTCAAAAATTCTTTCTGCAGCTGCAATCATTGATTGTAACATACTAGAAATTTGAGCTATTTGATTTATTGGTTGAGTAAACTGTCTATTATATTGTATAAAACTCTGTATATTTCCAACAGTTATAGTTCCATTTAGAGCTAGATAACCTCCCGCAACTGCAACGCCTACATACCCTATATTTGATATAAAGTTCATTACTGGATGCATTAATCCTGATAAAAACTGTGATTTCCAACCTGACCTATATAATTCTTCATTCGCTTTTTCAAACTCTTTTGTTACTCTCTCTTCTGCATTAAATACTTTAACAATATTTAGACCTCCATATATTTCTTCTACTTGCCCATTTACATGTCCTAAATACTCTTGCTGTTTTTGAAAATATTTTTGTGATTTTTCTACAATTGTTTTTACAAGTATTCCAGATATTGGTAGTATTACTAAGGAAATTAACGTCATTTCCCAACTTATAGATAACATCATAATTAGAATTCCTATTATTGTGCAAATAGCCGTTATTATTTGAGTTATGCTTTGATTTAAATTCATACTTAATGTATCTATATCATTAGTAATAATAGATAAAACTTCTCCATTTGTTTTTTTGTCATAATACTTCATAGGTAAATTATTTATTTTTATACAAATATCATTTCTTAATTTATATGTTATTTTTTGTGCAATACCGGTCATAACAAATCCCTGTATAAATGAAAAAGCTGCACTTACTATATATATAACAAGCAAGGTGATAGATATATGTGCTAATTTTTCAAAGTCAATGCCATTTCCACCTGATAGTTTTCTGACTAATCCTTCAAAAATTTCAGTTGTAGCATTTCCTAATATTTTTGGACCTACTATTGTAAATATAGTTCCTCCTATTGCAAATATAAAAACAATTATTAATGCTATTTTGTATTTTGACAAATAGTTATTAATTAATTTTTTAGTTGTTTTCTTAAAGTCCTTAGCTTTTTGAGGTGGCATCTCACCTTTTCTTCCTATTGGTCCTGGCATATTACTTACCTCCCTTCTTACTTAATTCTTCTTCAGATAATTGTGAAAAAGCTATTTGTTTATATGTTTCATTACATTCTATCAACTCTTCATGCATTCCAATTCCTACAACTTTTCCTTCTTCTAATACAACTATTTTATCTGCATCCATTATTGTATTTATTCTTTGAGCTACTATTATAACTGTTTTATCTTTTGTCTTTTTAGATAAAGCTTCCCTTAATTTTTTGTCTGTTTTGAAATCTAACGCTGAAAAACTATCATCAAATACAAATATTTCAGGGTCTTTGGCAATTGCTCTTGCAATAGAAAGACGTTGCCTTTGCCCTCCACTTACATTAGTTCCTCCTTGGGATATTTCCTCTGCATATTTTTTTTCTTTTGCATATATAAACTCTGTTGCCTGTGCAATTTCTGCAGCTTCTTTCATTGCTTCTTCAGAAATATTATTATTTGAATATTTTATATTAGATTCTATTGTTCCTGAAAACAACAATCCTTTTTGAGGTACAAAACCTATTATTTCTCGTAAATCTTTTTGTGATACATCTTTAACATTTACTCCATCAACAAGAAGTTCTCCACCAGTTGTGTCATAGAATCTTGGGATTAAATTAACAACTGTAGACTTTCCACTTCCTGTGCTTCCTATTATTGCTGTTGTCTCTCCAGGATTTGCAGTAAAATTTATATCAGAAAGTATTTCCGTATCTGCATCTGGGTATTTAAATGATACATTTTTAAATTCCACTAATCCTTTTTTTGTTTTATCAAACTTTTTTATATCTTCTTTATCTTTAATACTTGGCTCTGTCTCTAAAATTTCATTAATACGTTTAGCAGAAACAGAGGCTCTAGGTAGCATTATTGAAAGCATAGATATAAATAAGAAAGAAATTACAATTTGCATTGTATATTGAATAAATGCCATCATGTCTCCAACTTGCATAGCACCTTCATCTACATTATGACCTCCAACCCAAACTATTAAAATCATAATTGAGTTCATTATAAACATTAATAAGGGCATCATCATAGACATAGCTCTATTTACAAATATATTTGCCTTCATTAAATCCAAATTTGCAACATTAAATCTATGTTCTTCTTTTTCTTCTTTATTAAACGCTCTAATAACTGGCAAACCTGTTAATATTTCTCTTGATACTAAATTTAACTTATCTATCAAATCTTGCAATTTTTTAAATTTTGGCATTGCAATTATAAATAATGTTCCAACAACAATTAAAATTGCTAAAATTGCTACTCCTATTATCCAAGCCATTTGATTATCGCTTGCTGTTAATACCTTTATAAATCCTCCTATTCCCATAATTGGTGCATATACCACAATTCTAAATAACATAGCCATTAATTGCTGTATTTGTTGAATGTCATTTGTACTACGTGTAATTAAAGATGCAGTTGAGAATTCCGATAATTCCTTATTTGAAAAACTTACCACTTTTTTGAATACATTATCTCTTAATGTTTTTCCAAGTTTTGCTGCAACTCTTGCTGATAAAAGCATAATTAATACAGCACATAACATACTAATAAGTGCAACACCTAACATTTGCATACCTGCAAATAATATATAATCATTTTTACCTTCTTGTATTCCTATATTTACAATTTTAGAAGTATAATCTGGCAAAGATAAATCTACTGTAGCTTGAATACAAAGTAACAGTACAATTGCAATTACCGAAAATTTAGATTTTTTTAGTCTTTTTAATAATTTAAACATAATGCTCTCCTTTGCAATAAAATAGCATTGTATCTTGTATTTTATGTGACACAATGCTATTTGTCAATATTTAACTACATTTTTCTAAACACTCCTGCAACTTTTCCAAGTATTTCACAATTTGGAACAATGATTGGATCCATAGTTGAATTTTCTGGTTGAAGACGTATATGATCTTTTTCTTTATAAAATGTTTTTACTGTAGCTTCTTCTCCAATTAAGGCTACCACTATTTCTCCATTGTTAGCAATGTTTTGTTTTTTTACTAATATGTAATCTCCATCTAAAATTCCAGCTTCTATCATGCTTTCTCCTCTAACTGTAAGCATGAAACTTTCTGAATTTCCAACAAAATCCACTGGAATTGGAAAAGTATCTGTAACATTTTCGACTGCTAAAATTGGTTCTCCAGCAGTTATTTTCCCTATAATTGGAACCTCTACTAATTCCTTTTGAGTATAAAAGTCTTTACTTGATGTTTTCTTTACTTCTCCTGAACCACCTTTTAGCAAACGTAATGTTCTACCCTTTTTGTCTTGTTTTTTTATATAACCTTTTTCATCTAATTTTGATAAATAACCATGTACTGTTGCTGTAGAACTTAATCCTACAGCTTTTCCTATTTCTCTTACAGATGGTGGGTAACCTTGTGTCATAATTTGCTTTTCTATGAATTTTAATATAGCTCTTTCTCTTTTATTTAGTTCTGGTTTTTTTCTTGGCATAATATTCACTCCATTCTCTTATTTTTTCATATAATATCACACAAACAAAAAAATGTCAAACATATTTTTGACATTTTTTTATAGTTACTGTTCGTTACTAGTCAGCTTATCATGATTTTAATGTCCGCGCCAGTGATTATATATATAAATTTTGAAATGGTTCGTGGGGGGCGAATGGAAAAATTTATATATATAATCACTAAGGCAGGACAGATTTAATTTCAAGACTAAATAGTAACGATTTCTATTCCTTAATATAGATATTTGGATCTTCTGGCATTGAATCCTTTAATATCTCAAAATGAAGATGGGGTTCATCCGCAATTTCGAAAACAGCAGTATTTCCTATAGTTCCTATAGATTGCCCTTTTTCAACTTTTTCACCTTCTACAACAAATTCAGAAGTTAATAAGTTAGAATATACTGTTTCAAAATTATTTGCATGTTCTATTACAATAGTAAGTCCATATCTAGGGTCATTTTTTATAGATTTAACAATACCATCTTCTGCAGCTTTTACAACTGTTGTTTTGTCGGCTCTTATATCTATTCCCATATGTGTTGTCCATTCATTAAGAGTTGCCGAATACACAAGATTATCTTTTGCATATTCTTTACAAATTTCTCCTTCAACAGGTTTTTGAAAACTTAATTCCTTTTTTGCATCTTCATCTTGCTTGTTTTCTTTTTCTTTATTCTCTTCATTTTTAGCCAAGTTTGTCATATTACTGTTTGAAAAATCATTTTTGGAATTATTAACCTCATTATTTAACTCTATATTTTCAGTTTTTTTATCGTTATTAACGCTATTTGTGTTATTGTTACTACTTTTTTCTTGGCTCTCCATTTCGCTTTTAGATTCCTCTACTGTTTTTCCTATTTCTGAACTTGCACTTTCAGTGTTTTGCATATCGTTATTTATATTCTCTTGAGCTTTATTCTCAACAATACTTGCCATCTTTCCTAAACTCATTGTACTATTTTTTACTTCATCATTTATTCCCTTACTATACATAAATAATGCAAATACTATAAGAGCTAAAATAGAAACTCCTATAGCTGAATATAAAAGTATTTTATCGTGCTTAGACTCATTTTTAAAATTTTGTCCTCTATTTTCTCTTCTCATATAACCCTCCTTAAATATTTTATTATTAGGAGTATTTCCTTTTATTAGGTAATTATACATTTTTGCATAAAATTTACTTAATTATATAGATTATATGTTACAATTTACATTCATTCTTATAATTCTAAAATGTTAAAAGCTACACTATAAATTTTCAATACTAACACCAACATAAAAGTGTTTTATAATTTCTTCACATGTTTTTCCTTCCTTTGCCATTGTATCTGCACCTGTTTGGCTCATTCCAACACCATGGCCATATCCTTTAACATAAAATTTAATTTTGCCCTGCTCTTTTATTATTTCAAAGTTGGTTGATTTAAGCCCAAATACAGTCCTTGCTTCAACACCTGCAATTTCATGATTTCCAAATTTAATTGTTTTTACTCTATTACTATTTGTATATTCCAGTATTTTTATATCTTCTTCTTTATTAAAATCTATTTTAATATCTTTATATTTTACTTTTAATTTATTAATTAGTTCTTCATTTGTAAATTCTACCTCTGAAGCATATTGGCTGTAGCCTTCTTCTCCTGATGTTTGAACAACTTGTAAATATGGATAATTACTGCCTCCCCACACATTTGCAGGTACCTCTGTTGTTCCTCCACTATTACTATGAAAAAATGCATTTATTGGTTCATTATTATATGTAATTATTTTCCCTTTAGTTTCTTTTACTGCTTCTTGTATTTTTTTCCAATTATTCTCTCTTTTATCTTCTGGCCATTTTAATAGCCTGTCTTCTTTAGATATCCAAGCTTGACAACATGTAGAATCATCACAAATATCACTATTTTCATGTTTCGGATTTTTGGCCTTATAAATAGTGTATGTTCTAGCAACTATTGCTTGTGCTTTTAATGCTTCATTTTCAAAATCTACAGGCATTTCTGCTGATACCACATTACATAAGTAGTCATCTAAATTTACTTCTTCAATTTCATTTGTTTTTTTATGTAATAACTTTATTTTTGAATACGTTTTATAATCATATTCTTCTTCTATTTTCTTTGAATCATCTTGTTCGTTTTCGCTTAGCGTACCTTTTTGATTTTCTTGTTTATTTTCATTTTGAATTGCCAAATTAGTTTTTACACTTTTTTTAGTTAGGAAGGCCGGAAGTAAAAAACATATAAAAAGAAAAGCCAAAAAATATAGTAATGCTTTTTTCAATTCTTCTTCCTCCTTGCTTTATAAATAGTTCTTACTAATAAAGAAGCTGTCAGCTTGCATCTAAAAGTTTTGCTTTCATATTTTGTAGTATTTTTCTTTCAATTCTTGAAACTTGTACTTGTGTTATTCCCATTATTTTTGCAACTTGAGATTGTGTTTTATCTTTATAAAACCTTAGAAGTATAACTTCTTTTTCTTTTTTTTCTAAACTATCTATCAATTGATTAATAGCTAATCTATTTGTAATTATTTCCTCTTCATTTTTATCTGTTTTTATTGTATCTATTAAATTAATACTATTTCCATCTTTATTATTTATATAACTCGCTGTCTCTATTGATTCTACATTTCTGCTCGAATCTATTGCTAATGCTATATCTTCTTTTGAAACTTTTAATTCTTTGCAAATTTCACTTATTGTTATTTCTTCTCCTTTTTTTAGAAAGTACTCTTTTTGAAGTTCTCTTATCTTTATTCCAAGCTCTTTAATACTTCTGCTAACTTTTACTAATCCATCATCTCTAATAAATCTTTTAATCTCTCCTATCATGTATGGCACTGCATACGTAGATAACTTAACGTCAAAACTAGTGTCAAACCTTTTTATAGACTTAATAAAACCTATACACCCAATTTGATATAAATCTTCTACTTCATATCCTCTTCCATTAAACCTTTTTACTATACTCCAGATTAGTCCGATTATTTTCTTTAACTAATTTTTCTAATTCAAATTTATCTCCTTCTTGGGCTTTTCTTATTGATTGTATATAATTTTCGTACATTTTAACCCCTACTTTACTTTTTATTCTTCTGTTATCATTTGAAATTCATTTTCTTCATTTTCATTTTTTTGTTTTATTTTTTTAGTCATTTTAACTTTAGTCCCTAAACCAACAATAGACTCTATTTCCATAGTATCCATAAAACTTTCTATTATGGTAAAACCCATTCCAGACCTTTCTAAATTAGGTTTTGTCGTGTATAATGGTTCTTTAGCCATATTAATATTTTCAATACCCTTACCAGTATCTGAAATTTCTATTATTATTTCTCTATTTCTTAACTTAGAAATAATTTTTACTATTCCTTGTTTATGCTCATAAGCATGAATTATACAGTTTGTAACAGCCTCTGAAACAGCGGTTTTTATATCTGCTAGTTCTTCTATTGTTGGATCGAGCTGTGCAGCAAAAGCAGCTACTGCTGCCCTCGCAAAGGCCTCATTTGAAGATTTACTTATAAATTCTAATTTCATTTCATTTTCAAAAATACCATTCATTTTTTTATTTCCTTTCTTTTATTTTTAATACTACTAACATATATGCTAGCTTGAATATTTTTTTATATTCTTTTATAATTGTAGATGATTCTTAAACTATTGCAGTTTCTGTAACAGGTATTAGCTTTAAAATTCCACTCATTTCAAATATTCTTTCTACACTCTTTGTTAAATTTGTAACTTCCAATTTAGCTCCTATCATGTTTGCAAATTTATATCTTCCAATAATTAACCCTATTCCTGCACTATCCATGAAAGTGACACTATCAAAATCAAATACAACTCTTTTAGGCATATATCTTTCAATTTCATAATCTGCTTTCCCCCTTATCTTTTGAACACTACAATCATCAATTTCATCTGTTATTTTAAAAATTAGGAGCTTGTCCTTTTCATAAAATTTTGATTCCATAATATTCAACATTCCTTTCTTTTTTATTTAAATTGATTTTGCCGTTTTTTATGCTTTAATTATTATAGTATCATTTCCATTTTTTTCCAAGGGTAAAAAATAAGAAGTTTTGTCGTTTTTTAAAAACTTTTCGACAAAACTTCTTATATTTATTTATTTTAATCTTTCTAAAACTTTTTCAAGCATTTCTTTATACTTTTCTAATTTTGCTTTTTCTTCATCTATTTTAGTTTGTGGAGCTTTGTTTAAGAAACCTGGATTTAATAACATCTTTTCGCATCTTGTAACTTCTGCTTCAAGTTTTTCTTTTTCATCTAGCAGTCTTCTTTTCTGTTCTTCCATATCAACTAATTCATTAAGTGGCATATATAGTTCAATTCCGTCTCTAATTATTGATATACAATTTTCAGGTATTTCTTCTTTATTATCTTGAACTTTAACTGATGTTCCAAAACCTAGCTTTATAAGCATGTCTTGAACACTTAAAATCTCTTCTTCGTATTTTTCTGTTACAAAGATTAATTCAGATTTTTTAGAAGGATGTATATTCATATTTGTTCTAGCATTTCTAACTTCTACTATCATGTCTTTTAATTTTTCAATAGTTTCTTCTTCTTTGTTAAATACAAATTCTTTTCTCACTTCAGGCCATTTTGATATAATTAACTCTTCATCAGAAAATTTTATAATATTTTCATAAATTTCTGATGTTACAAATGGCATAAATGGATGCAATAGTTTTAATAATGTTCCAAATACATAGTTAAGAATAAAACTAACTGCAATTTTCGTTTCTGTATCCTCACTATAAATTCTTGGTTTTACCATTTCTATGAACCAATCACAAAACTCATTCCACATAAATGAATAAACATTATCAAGAGCAATTCCCAAATCATAGTTGTCAATATTTCTAGTTACATCTACTACTAATTTGTCCAACTTATTTAAAATCCACTTGTCACCTAATTTTAAATTTTCTGCAATATATTGCTTCTTTTCAATATTGTATACTTTAGAATAAAAAGCTTTTACTTCCTCTTCTGAAGGTGTATTCATTATTATAAATTTAGCTGCATTCCAAATTTTGTTTGCAAAATTTGAAGCTTGTTCTAATTTTTCTGGCATATATCTAATATCATTTCCCATTGTCGTTCCAGAAAGTACAGAAAATCTTAATGCATCTGCCCCATATTTATCTATTATTTCTATTGGATCAATTCCATTTCCTAAAGATTTAGACATTTTTCTTCCTTGTGAATCTCTTACAATTCCATGAACTACAACATCCCTAAATGGTTTTTGATTTGTTAGTTCTAAACCTTGTGTCATCATTCTTGAGATCCAAAATGTTATAATATCATAACCTGTAACTAGCGCGTTTGTTGGATAAAATGTTTTATAATCTTCTTCTTCTATATTTGGCCAACCCAGTGTTGAAAATGGCCATAATGCAGAACTAAACCATGTATCTAAAGAATCTTCATCTTGATAAAGTTTAGTATTTCCACATTTCTCACATTTTTCTGGTTTTTGTTTTAAAGCATGCATATACCCACATTTCTCACAATAATATATTGGAATTCTATGTCCCCACCATAACTGTCTTGATATACACCAATCTTGAATATTATCTAGCCAATTAAAATACATTTTTTCATATCTTTTTGGTACAAATTTCACTTCTCCATTTCTTACTGAATCAGCAGCCCTTTTTGCTAAATCTTTCATAGATACAAACCATTGCTCTGAAATTCTTGGTTCAATTGTATTATGACATCTGTAGCATTTTCCAACATTATGGCTATAATCTTCAGTTTTTACTAGTGCACCTATTTCTTCCAATTTTTTAACTATTTCACTTCTTGCTTCTATTGATTTCATTCCCTTATATTCTGGAACTAAATCTTTCATTATAGAACTTTCATCAAATACTTCAACAATTTCAAGATTGTTTCGTAACCCTGCTTGGTAATCATTTGGATCATGCGCTGGTGTTATCTTAACACAACCTGTTCCAAATTCTTTTTCAACAAATGAGTCTGCAATAATTGGTATTTCTTTATTTATTATTGGAAGTATACATGTTTTCCCTACTATATCTTTATACCTTTCATCCTCTGGGTTTACTGCAACTGCAGTATCTCCAAGCATTGTCTCAGGTCTTGTTGTTGCAACAATTACATATTTATCTGAATTTTTTATTTTATATCTTATATGCCATAAATGTGAAGCTTCATCTTCATATTCAACTTCTGCATCAGAAATGGTTGTATGGCATGAAGGACACCAGTTTATCATTCTTTTCCCTTTATATATTAACCCCTTATTATATAAACTAATAAATTGCTCTAAAACCGCGTCTGATAGGCCCTCATCTAATGTAAACCTGTTTCTGTCCCAATCACATGAGCAACCAAGTTTACGTTGTTGCTTCTGAATGGTTCCACCATACTCTTTAGTCCATGCCCACGCTCTTTCTAAAAACTCTTCTCTTGTTATATCGGCCTTAGTTAATCCTTCATTCTTTCTCATCTTTTCCACAACTTTTACCTCTGTTGCAATTGCAGCATGATCTGAACCTGGAAGCCACAATGTATTATAACCTTGCATTCTTTTAAAACGAATTAATATGTCTTGAATTGTATCATCTAATGCATGCCCCATATGTAGCTTTCCTGTTACATTTGGTGGTGGCATCATAATGCAATATGATTCTTTTGTTTTATCCATACTTGGTTTAAAATAACCCGCTTCTTCCCAATTCTTGTACAATTCACCTTCAAACTCTTTTGGATTAAACTTTTTTTCTAAAAAATCTTCTTTTTTCATAAAAAACTCCCCTTCCCTTATTTATTTTAAAGTATACTTTTTCAACTCATTTTTCTCTCATTTAATAACAATTGCCCATACGGTTTGGAAAAGAATTGTAATTTTTCTTCAAACCGCTAAAATGCCCTTATGTTAATACAACATAAGGGCGAATTATTATCCACGGTACCACCTTAATTATTATTAAGTAAACTTAATAATATCTCTTTTAAAGCCTTTAACGTTGCTTAAACGAATATACTTACTTTTATATTTTCTGTATACCTGCTCCAAAGCTACCTTCCATTTATCTTTCTTTAAAGAAGCTTTCAGCCCATGACTTCTTCTCTCTTTTAAAAAAGCATAAATGTACTCCTCTTTTTCTTTGCATTTTTTTATGTATATATTATTACACATTTTTTAAATAAAATCAAGCTTTTAAATATTAATTCAAAAAAAATTATGTTACTATTCAGTCTTAATAACTTTTCCTTTATAATTCAACTATTTTCTCCCAAGGTAAATTCTTTTTTCCAAAGTGTCCATAATTAGTTGTCTGCCTATAAATTGGTCTTTGCAAATCTAAATAATCTATTATTCCTCTTGGAGTTAAATCAAACTTGTTTTTTATTTTATTTACAATTTCTTCTTCTGCAATTGTATTGGTTCCAAATGTATCTACATATACCCCAACTGGCTTTGCAACTCCTATACTATATGCAAGTTGTATTTCACACTTTTTTGCATATCCATTTGCTACTACATTTTTAGCAATATGTCTTGCAATATATGCAGCTGATCTATCAACTTTTGTTGGATCTTTTCCAGAAAATGCACCTCCACCATGACGACTATATCCGCCATATGTATCTACTATAATTTTTCTTCCAGTCAAACCACTATCTCCTAATGGCCCACCAATAACAAATCTTCCAGTCGGATTTATAAAATATTTTGTATTTTCATCCAAAAGATTAGACGGTACTACTACATTAATAACTTTTTCTTTTATATCTTTTTTTATTGTTTCTCGTTCAATTGATGGTTTTGCCTGAGTAGATACTACAATTGTTTCAACTCTTTTAGGATTTCCATTTTCATATTCTACTGTTACCTGAACTTTACCATCTGCTCCTAGATAATCTATTATTTTTTCCTTTCTTACCACTGATAATCTCTTAGAAAGTTTATGAGCTAAGGAAATAGGTAATGGTAAAAGCTCATCTGTTTCATCAATAGCAAACCCAAACATAATTCCCTGGTCTCCTGCACCTTCAGAATTAATATTTTCCCCCTCTCTGTCTTCTAATGAATTATTAACTCCTTGTGCTATATCTGGAGATTGTTTTGAAATATTAATACGTATTTTGCATGTTTTATAGTCTAAATCAAATTCTTCGCCCCAATATCCTATCTCTTTAATTGCATTTCTCACAACATCTTCTATATTTATATTTGCTGTAGAAGATATTTCTCCAGTTAAAAAGATTTCTCCTTTTCCTGCTACAGTTTCACATGCTACTCTTGCATCTTTATCTTCGCTTAAATAGCTATCTAATACACTATCTGATATATAATCGCATAGCTTGTCTGGATGTCCTTCTGTAACACTCTCTGATGTAAATAGTTTTCTCATAATTATCAAATCCTTTCCTTTTTTTATTTATTTGTGCATTCCAGATCTACATAAAATATTTGTATTTTAATGAATTGTACTTTCTTGCAATATATCTATATAATTGAGGATTAATAAAAAATAAAGATATTTTTAGTTTTTCTTTATGACTTATTGTAGCTACCAGAACCTTAAATGAGAATAGTTTTCTATAGTTATTTATTGCATTTTGCTCTTTCAAAAATTCATGTAATTTGTCTCCATCTTTTGTATAACAATATATAATCATTAGCATTAAGCCTATTTCGTTTTCTATAAAATCGGGATAAATAGCTTTTATATAATTATATCTCTCAAATACAGCTCTATATAAATCTATTGTACGCTCTTCATGATTCTTTCCAGTTATACTGCTTTGATGTCTTAAATAATAATATTTGATTTGATTACTATATGCTATTCTATCCAAATCCATAACCATTTTATAAATAACAGCCACATCACTTATTATTCTATCCTCAAATTTATATTTTTGAAATATTTCTTTTTTAGCCAGTTTATTCCAAACATTTCCTGTAAAATTTTTTGATAATAATATCTCTTTCAAAAAATCTTTTCCTGAAACAATTTTTATTATTTCTTGTTGTTGTTTAACTTTGATATTATAATCATAAATTGCTAATGGCATACATACTGACATTTTTGTATTATTATTTTTACATAAATTATATAAATATTCAATAATATCTCTTTGTATAAAATCATCGCTATCAACAAAAAAAATATATTCTCCATTTGCATTCTCAATTCCAACATTCCTTGCAAGTGATATCCACATATTTCTTTGAGTAATAATTCTAATTCTCTCATCATTAAAGCTCTCACATATTTTTAATGTATTATCTGTTGAACCATCATTTATAATCAGAATTTCTAAATTCTTATATGTTTGATTTATAACACTATCCAAACATTTCCTTATAAATTTTTCTCCATTATACACATTTATAATTACTGTTATTAATTCTTCCATTTCATATTTTCCCCATCAAACTAAATTGTTTTAACAATATCATCATTATCTATAGTTATTATTTTTTCATTTATGAAACATTTATTATTAAGAAATTTTACTGTACATTTTTTATTTAAAAATAAATCAAATGATAATGAATAATTTCTAAATTTATTACTAAATATAAGCTTTTTATTTTTCTCAATATCATTATAACTTTTTGAACATATTGAGGATTTAATTTTTTTTATTTCTGCATTTGTGTAAATATAGATTTCTTTTTGATTTGTAATCAATTTGCAGAAATCGTTATTTTGTTTTATTTCAATATCTGTGTTTAATATATAATTTCTATTAGCTTCATGTTTCTTGCAATCCATTTTGTTCTTAATTATATTAACTATTAAAAGTCCATTATCTAACATTACAAACATTCTTTTATATACTATATTTTTACTTTCTATGTTTGTTGCTACTATATTTTTATTCAATAAATTTATATCTACTTTTTCAATATAGCTTTCGAAATTCCAATTATCTAGTATTTTTGCAAAACTCACATTGTCCATATATAGTGAATTGTGTGCAAACTGACTTTTTAAGTATTTTCTATTTTTATTATATATATATTGGTATCTTCCTGAATCTATAAAAACAGGTGAATTACCAACATAATAAACAAAGCTTCCTAAATCTATATGCCTATGACTTGTAAAATTTTCATTATTAGACACAAGCAAATACTTTTCAGAATCTTTTAATATAATACTTTTAGAATTTTCCAAAAAAAATCTTTCTTCTTTATTATTATATTTAAAAATATTTTCAAATTCAAAAATTCCTTGCGTAAATCGTGATAAAAAACAAATATCTAATTTACTATTTATTCTTTGTAGATATTTTTTGTCATTTAATATAAAATAAGCTATATACATTAGCTCTGATACATTTGTGATATCCGAATCTCCAAGATTTACAATATTGTTTTGGAAGTCACTTAATTTATATATGTATTCTGCCATTTTCTCAAATTGTAAAATTTCAAAATCACTAATTTTTATTTTTTTAGTTCTTTTAATATTTAATAAATGTGAAGCAGCAATAAAAATTTGAATATGGTATAAAGGAGTGTTTTCTAGTTGAGAGCCATCTTCTAATATCTGCTGCTTAAATAAAGCTTTATATTTATTATCATTCCATTTATAAAGTTCTGTATCAGTTTTATCAAAAACAATTAAACAATAAAGTGCATATATATTTTGTATAAGTCCCCAATTATCTTTATCATGTTGAGATTGATGATTTTTCTTTATAAACTCAAGTTGGCTTAAAATGTTTTCTTTTAAATCTATACTTCTTTTTTCTTTTATAAGCTCCAGTTTTTTTAAATATAGATAATCATTTGTAACTGAAAAACATCTAATAGCCGTATCTAATGTTCTAATAGGATTAACTATAGGTATTTTAAAAATTCTCTTAAAACTATACAAGAATTTTCTTTTTATTTTTATCGAAATTCCTACATTATTATGGTACTCATTTTCAAAAAGCATATATTTATAAATACAATCATTCCAACTATCCCAATATTCAAAGTATTTATTTATATATTCTATGTTTTTAGTTAATTCATAAGAAATTATTAATTTATTTAAAAAATCCATTCTATTTAACATATATACCCACTCAGGGTCTCTATTAGGTGTTTTCTTCCAATTTTTAATTTTGTATACCTTTTTACATTGTTCCATATCCCATTTATTAATAAATGATATCTTATTTTCTAATAATAGATTAGAAAAATCTATTAAATCTTTTTCAGCTTGTTTAAATTTTTTCACTATAAATCATTCCTATTCTTTGAACAATATTATTTGGAAAATATTTTTAAAAATATGCTACTACATTAAAAGAAGCTTATCTTTTTAAGCTTCTTGATAATCTGCAGGGACTTCAAGTAGTTTGGAATCTACATTATAAGACATATCTACTTTTAGTAATTCTTCATAATCTCCCACGATTGTTTTAATGTATACTAGTTTATTTCCATCATAATAAAACCTTGTCTTTGCATTTTTATTTCTTATATCGTTGAAATATTTAAACATTAAATCTGTTGCTACATTGTATTCTTCATATTTGTATTCTTTATTGTTTATTATTTCTTTTCCAGCAACATATTCTAAATCTTTAACTTCTTCTAATTCTTCTTCTATTTTGTTTAAATACATTTCATTATTATTGAAAGAATAATAAGTTTTATCTTCATCATCTAATAAATATGTATTTCCATCTTTAACAACATATTTTGATTCTTCATCTTCAAAAACAATATCCATATATGCAACATTTTCTTTTTTTGAATAATACATTTTATTTTCATCATCTAAAAATGTATTAAAGGTGTATGTTCCTTTTTTTGTTAATTCATCATACAATTTTATTGTTTTATTTTGCCCTATTTCTGGTTCATCTTTTTTAGACATAAATAGAGCGGTTACCCCTGCTACAGCTAATACTGCTATAATTGCTATTATTGCTATTATAATTGTCTTTTTGTGGCTTTTTACCACTTCATCATTTTTAATATCCTCATTTTTAAACATATTTTTCCTCCTATGTAAATTATTTTTTTTACTTAATTAATCACCTAAATTAATTCCTATATTTCTGGCTGTTTTTACTAAATCATCTTCCATTGTTACTTTTCTTAAATTACTTTCCTCTGTATTTCCAGAAACAGCACCTATTTTTATGTTGTTTCCTACGACATCTTCTAATGAAACACAATCCAACTTTCCATTTTTTATAACTGTTAATGTTCCAAATTTTCCTTCTAAAGCAAGTTCCATTGCTTTTGTTCCATATTTTGTTGATAAAACTCTATCAAAAGCCGTTGGTGTTCCACCTCTTTGCATATAACCTAGTGTTGTGTTTCTTGCTTCTAGCCCTGTTAATTCTTCTAGCTGTTTTGCTACAACTTGACCTATTCCTCCTAATTTTGTGTTATCAACTCCAGCTCCGTTGTTTCTTGTTCCTGCAACCACCATTTCTCCATCTTTTGGTTTTGCACCTTCTGCTACAACTACAACACTAAAGTTTTTCCCTCTTTTCTTTCTATTTTCAATTTTCGTTGCTACTTTGTTTATATCATATGGAATTTCTGGAATTAAAGCCACATCTGCTCCACCAGCTATTGCAGACTCTAAAGCTATCCAACCTGCATACCTTCCCATAACTTCTAGTACCATTATTCTATGATGTGTCTCTCCTGTTGTATGCAATCTGTCTAATGCTTCCATTGCAACAGAAACAGCTGTGTTATACCCAAAAGTTATTTCTGTACATGCAACATCATTATCTATAGTTTTTGGAACGCCTATAATATTTACTCCTTTAGTAGCAAAATCTCTAGCAGATTTTTGTGTTCCGTCTCCTCCAAGTGTAAATATACAATCGAACCCAAAATCTTTTATATTTTGAATTGCTTGTTCTGATAAGTCTTTATATTCTACTGTTCCATCTTCTTTTATAACTTTATAATTAAAAATATTTGCATTTGTTGAAGAACCTATTATAGAACCACCTTTTGGTAGTATTCCCATTGCCTCTCCATCTGCTGCTGTAGATAGTTTTTCAAAGTCTTTTTTTAATAATCCATTATATCCATCTATAATTCCATAACATTCTATATCGTGGTTTTCTGCTGTTTTTACTATTGCTCTTATAACAGCATTAAAACCAGATACATCTCCTCCATTTGCTAGTATTCCTACTTTTTTTAACATAATAAAAATCCTCCTTGGTAATTAATTAATTCTAAAAAATTCCTCTCATCTTGTTGCATAATTATAATAACACTTTCTTTTAAATTTAGCAATAAAAATTAGAAAAAGATGTAATTGTTATGTTACTGTTCAGTCTTAAAATTAGAATTGTTCTGCTTAATCGTGATTACTATCTAAATATTTTTCGAATAATCTCGGCTACCTTTAGCTAAGAACTTCTAATAGCATAAGACTGAACAGTAACATTGTTATTAGAACAAATTTGCTCCACTTCCTTTTATAAATCTACAAATTTGGTCCCACTGGCATCCCCATACCATTCTTGACTCAACATTTTCATTTGAAAAACTTTTACATGCTTTATATAAATTATACCAATCTGTTTTATTCATTACTGTTCCTGGTTTTACTTGTGGGTTATTACTTGAATCTTTTCCTAACTCGTATTTTCCTACATAAAATCCGCCGTTTTCTCTTACGCTATCTATCATTTCTTTATAATCATCTTTTAACTTTGTTGACATATCTGCTAAATCTCCAAATGCAGCTTGTGTACGATAAGTTTGATCTGTATCATATAAAGATATAACATCTGGTTCCCTATAATATGGATCTGCTGTTGTTCCAGGAGTTGTTCTATCTAATGTTCTACTTCCTAATGTTGTTCCTAATGTTCTATATTTTGTTACAACGTCATTTGGCTCGGCCGTCCCTAGCATTGTCCAACCTGTAGTATTTTCTTCATACATTAATGCTAAGTCAGATGAACTTACAGGAATCCATACCCATTGATTTCCACTTGCATCTGTTACAACTAACCCATTTTCTATTGTTGTTTCATCTTTTTCCACTACTCCTGTTGTTTCATTTACTACTTTTACATCTGATACTGTAAAACCTGCTGGTATTACTGCTGTATAATTTCCAGAAATATATACTGCATTTGAATCGTTTGGTGCAGTTTCTCCTTGTCCTATTAAATTTTCTATGATATCTCCTTCTTCTGTAACTCCATATTTATGTCCATTACCATATGTTACTTTTACTGGAAAACTACTTGATGTTGCTTCTGCTGAAGCATCACTTATATTTTTATTTATATTATTTACAACTTTACTTGCTACTAAATTTCCTCTTTTATCATATGCCCCCAATACTTCTACATGTAATTCTTCTTCCAGAATTAACTTATACAGATATAACTAATCTCTTTTCACAGCTTGAGGTTAGTTCAAGAAAAGACGGAGCAATTTATATGCAACTTTCCATATATAATAATTATTATTCTTTGGATGAATACCCTAAATTAGTAAAAATCTATGATACTATATATGAAAATTTTGGAACAAAACCAAAAATTACAAGAAATAGAATGCGTACTTCTTTACATCGTTTAAATAATTCTTATAATTTTAATGAACACACTATCTATACAAAAATATTTGGAGCAAGAACTCATGTTACTCCAAAAGAATTTATAGATTGTTGCACAGATTATTTTATTAGAGAAAAACATAGAGATAGTTAAAAAAATACCTTACAAAGTTATTTACTCTGTAAGGTATTTTTCGCTATTCCTAAATCTAGTAATTGTAGTTCACTAAAAATTCTATCTATCTCTGAATTTTCAAAACCAATTTCATTTAAAAATTCTTTTTTTGTGTTTGATAATTGACCTAATGTCAAAATATCATTTTTCTTCATATTGTCTATTTTATTTTGACTCAAAAAATCTAATCTTTGTACTGATTGCTTGTAATATTTATTCTCCATTTTCTGCATCTCCTCTTACTTTTATTGCTACCATATAATTATTAATTTCTACTATCTTTCGTTCTCCTTTATAACTAAATTTTGCACCAGTAAAACATACTTGATAATTTAAGTTTTCTAGTCTTGTTTTAGCATATTCTAAAAATATATCAACATCCTTTTTTGTAAGATTTTGCTTTACTCGTAAATCATAAACACTACATTCAATACAATTTTCATTTTCTGCTATTTTATTATCTAAATAATCTGTTACAAATTGTATGGTCATTTCTTACACTCCTAAATAGTTAATAATTCAAACTTTCCATATCTAATAGAAAATCAAATATACTCATTGTTATTATACCTTCTTCATTTCTCCATCTTTTTATAAAATCCTTAACAATTATGATTTTTTTGAAAGAATCATTTATTTTTAATAGAGGTCTTTCTTCCTGTTGTCTTTTTTCTTCATCTGGCATTGCAAATGCAGATTGAATATATATTTTATTACTTCCCTTATTAGCAATAAAGTCTATTTCCAGTTGTTTATAAGTTAATTTATCATTTTCTTTTGTCCTTTGTTCTACTACCCCAACATCTACTTGATATCCTCTTCTTTTTAACTCTAAATAAATTGCATTTTCCATTATGTGTGTTTCTTCTTGTTGTCTAAAATTTATAAAAGAATTACGAAGTCCTAAATCGCTAAAATAATATTTTGATGGTGTACTTATATATTTTCTTCCTTTTATATCATACCTTTCTGAATTTTCAATTAAAAATGCTTCTTCTAAATATTTTAAGTATGATGAAATTGTAGCAGGTGCAACATCAATATCCAGTTCGCTTTTAAATGTATCAGATATTTTTTTCGGATTTGTCAATGATCCAATACTTGAAGAAATTATTTTTACCATTTGAGTTATTACTGAACTTTCGTTGCTTATATTGTGTCTTTCAATAACATCATTTATATAAACATTTTGTTGTTGTTCTTTTAAATAAGCATCTTTTCTTTCATCATCTTTCATTAAAACAACAAGTGGTAGCCCTCCATAAGTTATATATTCTGTCCATCCCTCCATTTTATCTCCATCATAAACAGACATAAATTCTGCAAAACTTAATGGATATACTCTTATTTCTTCTCCTCTACCTCTAAATTCTGTTATTATATCAGTTGAAAGAAATTTTGAGTTACTTCCTGTTACATATATATCAACATTTTGTATTCTTAATAAACCATTTAATACTGCCTCAAAATTCGGTGCTAATTGAACTTCGTCAATTATTATATAATATAGTTCTTTATCTTTAATTTTGCTTTTGATATATTCAGATAGTTTTTTAGGTTGTAAAAATTCTATGTTTTCATCATCATCAACTGCAACTTTAATAATATGGTCTTCTTTTACTCCTGTTTCAATAAGATGTTTATAAAATAATTCGTTTAATAAATAAGATTTACCACATCTACGAATACCTGTTACTACTTTAATTAAGCCATCTTGTTTAGCTTTTATAAGTTTATTTAAATAATAATCTCTTTTTATTTCCATAAACTATCCTCCATTCTTTTATACTATTCTAACCTATTTTATTCATAATATCAATAGTTTTATCTAAAAAAAAATGTAAAATTACAGTTTTTTTTAGATGGACATATATTCAAAAAAATAAATTCAAATTATTATACAATAACTTGAATTTACTTTTTTAATTCTCTTTAAATTACTTATAATCTTCAAATATACCTACTATTCTATCTTTATTTGGATTTGTTATTAAAGTATTCATTTTTATTCCTGCAATATTTACAAATTCTTTATATTCGTCATCTGGAATATCATTTCCTATAAGATTAAATACTGGTATTTTTGTATCTAATTGCTCTTTTGATTTTTTTATTATATCAAGTCCGTTCATATCTGCAAAGTTATAATTTGTAAATACCATTTCTGGCTGTAAATTAACTATTCCTTTATATGTGTCTGTTCCGTTATTTGTTACGCCAACAACATCAACATATCCTAAACCTTTTATTGTATCTACAATTTCATTTCTTACTTTATCATCTTTATATGCTACTAATGTTCTAATCTTTTCAAATACTTTTTTAGCAGATGCTTTAATTGTTGTTCTATTCTTTAATAATTCTGTTATACTATCTTCTAAAACATTTCCTATACAAACATCTTCTCCGTTTTCTGTAACCATTATATTACCATTTGGCATAATTAGAAGATATTTGCTTTCCATATCTGGCTCTTCTCTAAATTCTACTTTACCAATATTAGATGCTGTTCCCATACATAAACATATAGTTTTTATCATTTTAAATTCTGCTTTTGATATTTCAAATTCTTTTTCATTTAATTTTGCTGTTTCTCGAAGTGGTATAAATTTAAAAACTCTCCAAGCATTTATTCTATATTTTCCTAAATATTGTCCAAGTTCTTCAATAGCCTCTAAATTCAATCTATTTACAACAGTATTTATATTAACTTTTAAATCATATTCTCTTAATGCCTCTAATACCACACTTATATCTTTGACATGGTCATACCCTCTACCAAGTTTTTCATTTATATCATTATCAACTGCATCAATAGATAATGTTAAACTATCTATATAGTTAAATATTTCTCTCATTTTAGAATTATTTGCAAGTAAAGAACCATTTGTTATAAGTTTGCATTTCATTCCTCTTTCACTAGCCATTTTTAAAAGTTCAAAAAAGTTTGGCTGTAATAATGCCTCTCCAGTGTAAATGTTATATTTTTTATTCCGTCTTCTGTAATTCTATCAAGTATTCTTTTATTGTCTTCAAAGTTTAGTTCATTGATACCTAAAAATCTATGACAATATCTGCATTGTTGATTACATCTTAAAGTTAAAAACCAACAAACTTCTCTATTTTCACTCATTACAAAATCCTCTTTTCTAATTATTTTACATAATAATTATATATCCGTTTCCAATATTTGTCTATCATCAAAAAGTTAACTATCGTAAACCTAAAAAGACATAGACCTTTTACGATCTATGTCTTAAAATATATTATATTATTTCATTTATTATTACTTCTTCAAGTAATCTTTTATAAATTGTTTATCCATTATTGTAATTGCCCCCGCGTTTGAAGAATGGATTACTCGAATTGACGAAGTAGGCGTAGTAGTAGTCTAATCCCTAATAACCCCTAAAAGAACAGGGGCTAACCTAATATTCAAAATGTTTGCCTCCAACTCTAGCAAGAGAACTTTCCCATTTACTGCAAAAGAAAAAGGGGCAAAGCCCCAAGGAAAGTCTCAAAGTGCTACGGGCAAAGCACCGCACGGAACGAAACGTCGCTGTAGCTAACACCACCGCTGCCGCCCGAAGAGAACACACCTGCGCCGGCTCCAACATCGAAACTGCCCCCGCGCCCGACAAACGGGCCACTCGCGTAGCAAAGGTGAGGGTAGTCTCCAAACCAGTTGTAATATGTGCTTGTATTACTTAAAGCATATGCTCCACCTTTATTAACTTCTTTTGTTGCATCTCCTATTTTTCCATATGTATATATTCTAGCATTTCCGTTTGATGATGTTGTTTCATTGTAATATTTTGTTGCATATTTATCGCTTGTTCCAGATGTTGAAGCAAATGTACTTCCATAACTTGATTCATAATTATTTGTATCAGTATTATTAAATGCTGCTACATATTCCCAAGCACCTCCAGACATATCATAAACTCCATAAACATTTCCTGTTGTACTTGCTTTTGCTCCTGTAGTGGTATTATAAGGATTTGGCGCTTCCGATGTACTTGAAGCACTTGTACTTTCTCCACCATTTCCAGTTATGTATGAACTGCTATTATTTATATTAATTTCATGTCCATTTCTACCATATTGACTTTGTGTTAAGTAAGCAACTGCTCCCCATTCACTATTTTTCATTAAATGGCTTTCTTTGCCTCTATCATAATTATATGATGTTGTATAACAATTTCCTATATTTATACTTCTCCAACTCGCTACAGCTGGTATACTTACTGCTTTCGTAGCATCAGTTGTACTTTGGCTCATTTCATATTTTGCTACCCAAAAGCCTTTTAATGGAGCACTCCATTGACCATTACCATAACCGTCCGTTGTTCCATTACAAAATGCAGGATGTACTATATATTTATTTCCTCCATAATCTACTGTTTCTATGGTAGATTCTTCATCTGATAATTTATATTTTACAGAACCATCTTCTGCCTTCCACATTCCCCAGCCATCATAATATCCTATTATTTTAGCTGTGGTATCTGTAGTATAATCTTTATCATAATATATTATTCTATATGCATATCTTGGTATCCATACAAAATAACTATCTCCAGCTGTCGTAGTATTTTTAGCATTTGCCCACATACTTAATGTATTATCTGTATTTCCTGTTCCTGCTGTATAGTTATAATATGTTGTTTGTGTTGTTGCATCTTCTGTCCATGTATCTCCACTCTTTGTCCAACTTACAGGTGTCATTCCGTTTAATTCTGGTGCATTTGGTGTACTTGCAACAGTGTTTCCTGTTCCAGATAGCCATATTACATCAACTTTTCCATAATTCGTTGTTATTGATGTACTTGAATTAGCATTTGCTACACTTGTTTCTGTTGGTGTTACTACTACACTTGCAGAACAAGTTGCTGTATGACTTCCATAACTTACCGTTATTGTCGAACTTCCAACACTTGCCCCACCATTTAAAGTTATTGTATTTCCATTTATACTACCTATTGTTACGCAACTATCTGATGAACTTGCTGTTAATTCATCAGAACTTGATGAAGCACTTATATCTGATGCTGTTCTACTAACTTTTACACCATTATCATTTAATTCCATCAAGTAGTATTTTCCTTTTATTACTGCATAATATGAATTTCCACTTGTTCCTCCATCATAACTCACTTTTATTGTTGCTGTTCCATTAGCAGATATTGATATTGTACTATTATCAAGTGATATTCCTGTTATTGTACTTCCAGATGAAGCAACAGACTCTATTGTATATCCCTGTGTTCTTAATTCACTTACAATATCATCTAATGATGAATCGCTCGAATTATTACCATATTTGTTTGTTAGTCCACTTAAATATGCTAAATTTGCTTGTTCTTCTAATCCGTGATATCTCCGTCAAGGTTGCAGCATCTCCTGCTTTTGATAATATTGAGTTATCTCCCGATAACATTGAGATTGATATACCAGCTAATATCAATAATACAATAATGCTTACAACAAGTGCTATAAGCGTAATTCCTCTACTGGATTTTGTGTTAAAATTCATAACATCGCCCTTTCTTTAGTTCCTTTTTAATACTCCCGAATATATCTCAAATATAATTCAAACTATATTTAATTTAATATATTTATGGTCATTACTTCTTTGGTAAAATCTATTTAATTCTCATTATTTATCATTTTTTAGTTTAAATTTTATTATTCTATATTGTGGAATAGTTAAATAAAAACTTTTAATAAATTTCTTCATTAGACATGATGACACATTTTTAATTTTTTTGCAATAGATTTTTGAAATTTTTTTGTATTTTTTTGTAATCTTGTTTTTCGTACTTTTCTACTTTGTATGGTAGGTAAATATATAAGAGTATAGCAGTTAAATATTTTTTTTATTTCTGTCTATAATATAAATATAAATGGAGGAAATTATAAAATGAATAAAGGTTTTTACAGATTTTATAAAAAAGAAAAATGGATGAATAGAAATATAGAAGTTGAAGATAGTTTATATACAGAATTAAAAAATATCTCTGAAAATGAACTTGATGCCTCTATCAATAAATTGATTGATGCCTGTGTTGAAAATTTAGAAATTAAAAATGATACTATTGTTTATTATAAAAAACCAAAAGATGAAATAACTATTGCCAGAAGTATTAGATTAAGAGAATCAATGTGGAATAAACTTGATAGTCTAAAAAAAGAATATGACATTTCATTATATAAACTTATAAATATGGCTATAAAATATACATTAGATAATAATTAACTAGAATTCGTATTTTTTACGAATTCTAGTTTTTTATATTTCTATTGGTATGCAGGTGTTCCGTATCCCTGTATTTCAAAACTATTTATATCATAATCTCTTTGTCTGCAACTATCACTAGAATTTTCCTCTATGGTATAAACTCGTCCATTTTCAACTTTTTGTACTATACCAACATGATCAGAGTGTCCGTCATGTTTATCTTTCCAGTCAAAAAATATAATATCTCCGTGGACTAGGAGTATATCCTCCATCTTTCCATAACCCACAAGTTTTAAACCATTCTACACCTTCGGCTTGACAACCTGCAAATTTTGGAATTATACCCGCTTCTATATATCCACATTCATTAGCACACCAAGATACAAAAGTTGCACACCATTCAACTCTTGACTTAAAACCATACCAAGACCAATAAGGCTCTCCTCCAACATTACCTAGTTGAGATTCTGCAACAGCAACTATATCTGTACTACCAACTGAACTTCCATATATAACTTGCGACCACATACTTGAATATTCTTGACTCAAAATTTCTTTAATTTGAGTTTTCTGTTTTAAGTCAAATTCATATTTTATCATCATTTCATCAACACTTTTATGTGATATTTTAATATGCAGTATAGTTACTTCTTTATCTTTTTCTGTAACTCCATATTTATAAGAAAATTTTACTACAGACTCTTTATATTTTAATTTTAATGTGATATTATTACCCATAAGAGAGTACCTCCAAATTCGATATGTTTTTTTTCGTCAACTAAACAATATCAGATTTTGGTACTCTCTTTCAATATTTTATTTTCAATTTACGTGTGACATATCTATTTTAAACCTATATTATTTCATTTTCTCCTTTATCCTTACCAATGTATTTAGTGCATCAATTGGTGTTAGCTCATTTAAATTAACTTTATCTATTTCATGAGCAATTTCAGCTAATTTATAATTATATAAATCGAACTGTCCGCTCTAGCTGCTTTTTATTCTGATTTTCTTGTTTTTTACCTGTTAAAATATTTTTTCTTTCCAATGAACGTAAAATTTCATTAGCTTTTGATGTAACATCTTTTGGAACTCCTGCTAGTTTGGCTACATGTATACCATAACTTTCGTCTGTTCCGCCTCTTACTATTTTCCTTAAGAAAATAATATCTTCACCTTTTTCTTTTACAGCAATTGAATAATTTTTTATTCCTTCTAATTTATTTTCTAGTTCTGTTAATTCATGGTAATGTGTTGCAAATAATGTTTTTGCGCCACATTTTTCTTTATTTGCTATAAATTCTGCAACAGCCCATGCAATTGATAAACCATCATATGTAGATGTTCCTCTTCCTATTTCATCTAATATTACAAGGCTGTTTGAAGTGGCTTCTTTTAAAATATTGGCTACTTCCATCATCTCAACCATAAATGTACTTTGTCCCATGCTTAAATCGTCAGATGCTCCAACTCTTGTAAATATTTTGTCTACTACACCTATCTTTGCAGATTCTGCAGGAACAAAGCTTCCAATTTGAGCCATTAATGTAATTAATGCAACCTGTCTCATATATGTAGACTTACCAGCCATATTTGGTCCTGTAATAATAGATAGTCTGTTATCATCCCTATCTAAATATGTGTCATTTTCTACAAAACTTCCTACACCTAAAATCTTTTCTATTACAGGATGCCTTCCTTTTTTTATATCTATTATTCCAGTATTGTTAACTTCTGGCATGCAATAATTCATATCTTCTGCAACTTCTGCGAAAGAAGCTAATATATCTAATGTAGCTATAACTTCGCTTGTCTTTTGAAGTCTTTTTACGTTTTTTGAAATTTCATTTCTTATTTTAGTAAAAGCTTCATATTCTAAATTTACCACTTTTTCTTCTGAACCTAATATTTGATTTTCTAAATTTTTAAGTTCTTCTGTAATATATCTTTCAGCATTTGTTAATGTTTGCTTTCTAATAAATCTTTCTGGAACTTGGTCTAAATATGATTTTGTTACCTCAATAAAATATCCAAATACTTTATTGAATCCTATCTTTAAATTTTTAATTCCTGTTTTTTCTCTTTCTTCCGCTTCTAACTCAACCAACCAGGTTTTTCCTTCTGTTCCAGCTGTCTTTAGCCTATCAATTTCTTCATCATAACCTAATTTTATAATTCCACCATCTTTTATTGCCATAGGTGGGTCATCTACTATTGCTTTATCTATTAATTCGTATATATCTTGTAGCTCATCTAAATTTTCATATAATTCTTTTATTAATTCTGATTTACAATATCTTAAAGAACTTTTTACATCAGGTAATTTGTATAATGAATTTTTAAGTGTAACCATATCTCTAGCATTTGCATTACCATAAGCCATTTTTCCTGCTAAACGTTCTATATCATATACTTTTTTAAGACTATCTATAATGTCACCTCTTAACATTATATCTTCTTTTAACTCTTTAACAGAATTTAACCTCTTATTAATTTCCATTACATCAACTAATGGATCATTTATCCATCTTCGAAGTTGCCTTCCTCCCATAGAGGTAGAAGTTTTATCTAATACCCATAGTAGTGTTCCTTTTTTAGATTTATCCCTCATTTTCTCTGTTAATTCTAAGTTTCTTCTTGCATTTATATCTAATGCCATATATCTTGATAATTGGTAAACAGTTATTTTATTTATATGGTCCAAGCTTGTTTTTTGTGTTTGCTCTAAATATTCAACTAATGCATGAATTGAACTTATACTTAATCTTTTTTCTTCAAAATTTTCTAGTTTTCTTCCTTTTACATCTATTATATTAAATCTTAAATCTATACTATCTAATTTAGTATCAAAAAAATTGTCATTAAATATCGTTATATAAATATTTTCAAATCTTTCTTTTATTTTATCCATTTCCACTGTGCAATCTGCCATCATAGAATTAATTACTAATTCAGATGGAGTGTATCTTGCAATTTCATCTAAAAGCATTGGAAAATTATTGTTATCTTTTATTTCTGCTGAATAAAATTCACCTGTAGAAATATCGCATACACTTATTCCAAAGTAAATTCCAGACTTAAATACTGACATTATATAATTATTTTTTCTTTCTTCAAGCATATTGCTTTCTACAATTGTGCCTGGTGTTACTACTCTAATTACACCTCTTTTAACAATACCTTTTGCAGTTTTGGGGTCTTCTAATTGTTCACATATTGCTACTTTATAACCTTTATTTACTAGCTTTGCAATATACATTTCAGCAGAATGATGTGGAACTCCTGCCATTGGTGCTCTTTCTTCTTGTCCGCAATCTTTTCCAGTTAATGTTATTTCTAATTCTCTCGCTACTAAAATTGCATCATCAAAGAACATTTCATAAAAATCGCCTAATCTATAAAATAATATACAATCTTTGTACTCTTCCTTTGTCTCAAGGTATTTTTGCATCATAGGTGAGTATTCTGCCATTATAATTTCTCCTTTTAAATTCTTATTTTAGTTATTATTCTAGCTTCTTTTATAACTTTTGATATAGTTTTGTTCTAATATTATTGTTATAATAGCTATTTTTCTATTACATCTCTAGTTTTAGAATTCATTCTATATGCTGTTCTTGCAGGATTTTTTGGAACAATACCATTTTGGCTTGAATTTTTAGTTGAAACCTTCAAGCCACCTTTAAACAACTTCATTTTTTCTTTTTGAGTTTTTATATGGCTTTTATGTTTATACTCTTCGCCTTTGCCTTTTCTTCTCTGTTCGGTTAATATTCTTGCCAATTCTCCTTGCTTTTTATATATATCTAAAAAACTATATCCTAGCATTTTGGCAGCTTTTTTTGTAGGAATTCCCTGTTTTCTATATTCTTTATACTGATTTATTATATTCTCTAAATAGTTTTTTCTTGATTCTTGACTATTTATTGCATTTTGTATCTCTCCTACTTTCATAGTTTCTATTATTTCTCTGTCTTCTAATGAAAGCTCTTCTGCTCTATATCTTTTATATAGATTATACAATTCATCTAAAGTAATTCCTGTAGATGGTTCAATTTCTTTCGACCCCTTCATGTTTGTAATTCTTCTTCTAATAGTTCTTGTTGATACATTATATTTAGTTGCTAAATCTTCTATAAATTTATCTTCTTTGATTATTTTCTTTGTTAATTCTACGAAGTTTATATTTTCTATCTCTTTTGGTTTATAAGGATATTTTTCTATAAACCTCATATATAATTCTGGATTTGTTTTTGATAATTCTGTTATCATTAAATTGGTTGTTCTAGCGCTTATATGATATTCTTTTGTAATTTGCCTTCTTGTCATCTCACCTGCAATTACTTTTTCTATTAATTCTTCAAACAACTTTTGATCTATCTCATTTCTTCTCATTTTCTAATTACTCTCCTTTATACATCCTTTTAAATACCACATATGTTCTGAAACTATTTCTAGTTGGGAGGTATTTCCAATTAATTCTTCTTTTCCTTCAAAAATAACTACTTTGTTACTGTCGGTTCTTCCTGTTAGCATTTTGTCATTATTCTTGCTTGTACCTTCTACTAAAACTTTTTGAATTGTTCCGATGTACTTTTTATTGTTATCAGCAATTTGGCTTTCAACTAATTTTTTTAATTTGTTAAATCTTATGTGTTTTATTTCTTCATCTATTTGGTTTTCCATTCTATCTCCTGGCGTTCCTACCCTTCTTGAATATATAAACATATACACTTGTTCATATCCAACTTTTTTAACTACATCTAAAGTATCTTCAAACTCTTCGTCCGTTTCTCCTGGAAAACCTACTATAATATCTGTTGACAATGTTAAGTTTGGTATTTTATCTTTCATTTTTTCTACAAGCTCTAAATACTGTTCTTTCGTGTATTTTCTATTCATTTCTTTTAAAACTTTAGTATTTCCAGATTGTAATGGCAAGTGAATTAATTTACATACTTTATCACATTCTGCAATTGCTTCTATTACATCATCTGTAAAATCTTTTGGGTGTGGTGAAACAAAACGAATTCTTTCAATTCCTTCTATTTTATTTACTTCTTTTAATAATGTAGCAAAAGAAGTAACTCCATTATAAGGCTCAAATGGAATATTTTTTTCTTTCTCTACTCTTAAATAAGAATTTACATTCTGGCCTAATAATGTTATTTCTTTATAACCTAGTTCTGCTAAGTTTCGTACTTCGTTTATAATGTCTTTAGGTTGTCTACTTCTTTCTCTTCCACGTACATATGGAACTATACAATATGTACAAAAATTATTACATCCATTCATAATAGTAACTGAAGCTTTAATTCTATCATTTCTTTTTATAGGTAAACCTTCATATACTTTTCCATCTATATCTAATACATCCTCTAATCTTGTTTTTTCTTCTAAAACCTTATATAAATCTTCAGGAAATTTATGTAATGTATGAGTTCCAAATATTATATCAACAAAAGGATAACTTTGTTTTATCTTATCTGTTATATGTTTTTCCTGCATCATACATCCACCTATAGCTATAATAATTCCTTTTTTCTCCTTAAGCTTTTTTAACTCTCCTAATTTTCCAAATAGCTTATCTTCAGCATTTTCTCTTACACAGCAAGTATTAAATAAAGCCAAATCTGCCTCTTCTTGTTTTTGAGTTAAGGTATAACCCATTTTCTCTACCATACCACATAGTTTCTCTGAATCATTTTCATTTAATTGGCAACCCATTGTTAATATAGTATATTTTAACTTTTTGTTTAAATTAAGCACTTTAACTTTATCCATATATTCTTTTTGCATTTCAATTTCGTCCATATTATTTCTCCTTCTGCCATGGGGACAGTCCTTATGGCAATTTATTGCCAAAGGGACACTCCTTTAAAATTTCTTTTTTCTTTCCTGAGTTTTTCAATTCCTATTGTAAAAAATAAGATAAGGCTTAGCTTTTCTGCTTTTGCCTTATCTTATTTTATTATATTTTGTCGGTTTTTGCAATAGTTGCATTTAATAATTTTATCGGATTAATGCTTAGTTAGTTATAACTTTATGCAAGTCCGTATTTTTTCTTAAATCTATCTGCTCTTCCACCTACAGTTTCTTGTCTTAAGTTTCCTGTCCAGTATGGATGACATTTAGAACATACGTCTACTTTTAAATCTTTTTTTGTTGAACCAACTTCTAATACGTTACCACATGCACATGTGATTGTTGTTTGGTTATAATTTGGATGTATTCCTTCTTTCATTTATGTTCACCTCTTTCTCTAATTGAAAATAATTGACTGCCTATTATCATAACATATAATTTTTTTTTTTTCAAGCTTTTACTTTTATTTTTGTTATATTTTTATGTTTAAGATGTTTCTATATAAATTTATTATTATCTTTCTTGGACACTCTTGTCTTTTTACTTATTGTTCTCTTTGCTATTACTCTCGCCTTTTTCTTGCATATATTCAGCTGAATATAACATTTCTTTATTTATTGATAACTTATGTACTAATTTACTCATAACATTAAATACGCAGGCTATTATCAAAATTAATAATCCAAGTTTTTTCCATATTTTTGCAAGCATCATTTTTCTCCTTTTCAAAAATAATACATATATATTATACTTTTATTTTTGAAAAAAGTCAATGCTTTGGGGGTGCTTTTGGGGACACCTTAAAAAAACATCTAAAAAGAAACAATATATCATAAATATTAATAATAAATTTTTTAGATGTTTTTTTAAGGTGTCCCCAAAATCACCCAAAAGCGTCAAAGAATAATTTAAAAAAATTAGGTAAAACTAAATATGGTGATTATTATGAATAAAAAATTTTGGATTACTTTTATTATTATTGGCATTTTAATTGGTATCTTAGTTTGGTTGTTTTTTTCGAACAATTCTTCTACTTATAGATATTATGAAGCTAGTAGAACATCATATCAAGATTCTAATAAGGACAATAATTTTGAAAATTCTCATAATTCTGACATTTCTGAAAATACCAATGAATCTAAAGAACCTAATCAAGAAGAGCTTGAAAAAAATAAGGGCAAAGATTTAATTGATTCTGAAACTCCACCTATAACTACTGAAGAACAAATATCTACTTTTTCTACTAAAATTTATTCTAGAGATTCGGCAAGGCAAAATAATATTTCAATTACTTGCAATACACTAAATAATACCATTGTAAAGAATGGCGAGACATTTTCTTTTTGTGGCACAGTTGGCCAGGCAACGTCGAGCAAAGGCTATGAAAAAGCAGATATATTTGATAATAACGGTAAAAAGAAAAAAGGTTTAGGTGGTGGAAATTGTCAAATTAGTACAACTCTATATAATGCATTGCTTTCTGTTCCTACTTTAGTTATTACCGAAAGGCACGAGCATAGTAACTATGTTCCCTATATTTCAAAAGGTAAAGATGCAGCTGTTGCTTATGGCAGTTATGACTTAAAATTTAGAAATGATTCTGGTAATGACATTAAAATCCTATCTTCATCTGATGGAGAAAGCATTACAGTTAATTTGATTGCTTTGAAATAACTTTCAGAGGTATATTTTTAATTTGTGTAAATATATATGTAATAACAATTGGAGGGATTTTTATGCATACTTTTAAAATATATATTTGCACTTTTCTAATTACTGTTCTTATTTTTTTTGATTTTTCATTTTGCTTTGCTGAAGAAACTACTTATGTATGGTCAAACTCTTCCTCCCCTGTAAATTCTAATAATGTTTTACAACTCGGAACTGAAAATAACAAATCTTCTTCAGATAGTTCTAATCCTTTAAATTTAGAATCTGAATCTGCTATTCTAATTGAACAGTCAACAGGTCAGATTTTATATTCCCATAATATTCATGAGCAACTAAGACCAGCCTCTGTTACCAAGGTTATGAGTATATTATTAATTATGAATGCCTTAGACTCAGGAAAGATTTCGCTAAATGACTCCGTTCCTTGCAGTGAAAATGCTAGTTCTATGGGAGGTTCACAAATTTGGTTGGACCCAAGAGAAACATTAACTGTAGATGAAATGTTAAAAGCTATTTGTGTAGCTTCTGCTAATGACTGCGTTGTTGCTATGGCGGAATATATTGCAGGTTCTGAAGAAGCTTTTGTTCAAATGATGAATGATAAGGCAAAAAAACTAGGAATGAATGATACTTGCTTTAAAAACTGTCATGGACTTGACGAAGATGGGCATGTTACTTCTAGCTATGATATAGCTTTAATGTCTAGGGAATTATTAAGTAATTATCCGAATATTACGAAATATACAACTATATGGACAGACAGCTTAAGAGATGGAAAATCCGAGCTCTCAAATACAAATAAGCTTATTAGAACTTATAAAGGTGCAACAGGACTAAAAACTGGCTCAACTGGTCTTGCCTTATATAATTTATCCGCAAGTGCAACTAGAGATGATTTATCTTTGATTGCTGTTATTATGAAAGCTCCATCTACTAAAGTAAGGTTTAGTGAAGCTCAAAAATTATTAGATTTTGGATTTAATAAGTTTTCTTATAAAGATTTTGGTAAAAAAGGTGATTTAGTAAAATCTGTTAATGTTGATAAAGGTATTATCTCATGTGTAGATGCTATTTTATCTGATAATGCAGGAGCAATTATTGAAAAAGGTCAAGAAAATAGTGTTGAACAAATACTTGAACTAGAAGAAAATATACAAGCACCAGTAGAAAAGGGGCAAAAACTTCGGCAAAATATCTTTTTCTTTAGAGGATAATCAAATTTCATCTGTTGATATTGTTGCAAAAAATTCTGTTGAAAAAATTAGCTTGTTTTCTATGGCTAAAAGAATTTATTACTCTTGGATAGATTTATTAAGGAGCTAAAACAAAAAGTTCAAAATGATTTTTTTATCATCTTGGACTTTTTTATATAATTATTTTATATTTAAATTATTCTTCTTGTAAAGATTTAACTTAATCTTTTTTACCAAATATTATTCATCATCTAACGTTTCTTTTTCTTCATTTGTATTCTCTTCTTGTTCATTTTTTTTATATTTATTCATATCTTTTATCTCTTCCTTTTTATTTTGCATTTGTTTATTCATCATGTTATTTGCTTTTTCAATTAAATCTGGCATATAATCAAGTAATTTATCTAATGATGATGTGTGGTTTAATGGCATCAATTTAACATTATTGGACTGTATTATTAGAAAAGCTATAGGATTAATTGTAACACCTGCACCTGAACCACCACCAAATGGTAATCTATATTGAATAGCTTCTTCCTTATCTTTTTTTGTATATTCATCTATAGTTTCACCTTTGAATTCGCTCCCTCCAGCAGCAAAACCAAAAGAAACTTTGGATATAGGTATAATTACAACATTATTTGATGTCTCTATAGGCTCGCCTATTATAGTATTTACATCTATCATATCTTGAAGACTATTCATAGCTGTAATCATAAGACCCTCTATTGGATGTTCGCTCATTACTTATCACTCCTTCTTTTTTACTTAATAAATATATAATATATATAATATTCCTTATTTTTAGTTCTAATATACCAGAAAACTCTATATTAACTAAATTCTCATTTATATATACAGGGTTTACTACAAATTTTTTATTTTCATAATTTGTTGTTTTTATGCTAATTATTCCTGAAATTATAGTGCTTATTACTGGAACGATTATTGCCGTTAGCATTGCATTTTCTGTTCCAATATCAATATTTAATTTCATTTTTTCTATTTCTATATTTATTTTTTTCAACGCAGTTAATTTTTTCTTATCAAAAATATTTGAATTCTTAAGTTTATCAAAATTTATATTTTTTATTTTTTCTTCAACTTTTATTTTATCAATTTTGTTTTGAGTAAGAACAATTCTAACAATTGGTATTTTACTAAATATTCTCCATCTTATTATTACTCTATAATCGTTTTTTACATGTTTTTTTGTAATTGAAGAAAATCTAAAATTTTCAGTTTCAACTTGTATGTTTGAAAAATACATTATTATACTAACAGTTATGAAAATACAAATAAAAAGAAAAACCAATATTTACACCCTCTTTTAAAGGATTTATATTAGTTTTTCCCATTTTGTTTTTTTTAAACAGTTTTAGCTACTTTTTCTACTGTAATATCTCCAAATAATTTATCTTGTGTTGTTTCAACTTTTTTTCTTCTAGATAATTCAAGTAATCCTGAAAATGCTGTAATAACTTCTTGTTTATTCTTTTTATTAACTGAAAACAATTTATTAAACACAAATCTTTTTTGTTTAACTAAAACTCTATACATTTCCTTGACTTTACTTGCTACTGTATAATTTTCCACTAAAGCTATTTTTTCAATATTTTTAGCATTCTTATTTAGTTTTACGCTGTTTCTTTCTATTAGTTTTTTATAAACTTGTATTATAATTTCTGGGTCATAATTTTTTTCTAATTTTTGCTTAGGTAATTTAATTTGCTCTGTATCTTTAAAAAATCTATTTGAATTTTCAATATAGTTTTCTTTTAAAACAATGCTTATATCTTTAAACTTTTTATATTCTATAATTCTACGGATAATTTCCTCTTCTGTTATTTCTTCTTCATCGTCTTCTTTTTGTTTTGGTAATAAACTTTTAGATTTTATATATAAAAGTGTAGAAGCCATTACAAGAAATTCGCTAGCTATTTCTAATTCTAGTTTTTCCTGTTCCTTTAAATATTCTATATATTGATCTGTTATTTCACTCAAATTAATGTCATATATGTTCATTTTATTCTCATCAATTAAATGACATAATAAGTCAAGTGGCCCTTGGAAATTATTAATTTTTATAGCGTATTTTTTTGTTTCTAATGTTAATATTGACATTTTTCTCTCCTTGTAAAGCTTAACATTAAATTGATTCTAAATTTAATGTTATATTTTCTAATTCGTATCCTTTTTTCAATAGATACTGTTTTATTTCTTCTTTGTCCATAGTGTTGGATTTTTTATATATAATGTTAGATATTGACTTGTTTTCAAACACCTCTAAATCTTCTTTATTATTATATATGTATTCTTCTATATCTTCTTTTTTTAACCCTTTAGAAATTAATTTATATTGTATTTCTTTTATAGACAGATTTTTTAATGCAATAAAATTATTCACTGTTTTTTCTATATATTCTTTATCATCTATATATTTTGCATCTTTTAAATACTGTATAATATCTTCTAATAAATTATCTTCTATTGTTTTAGAAAATTTACTTCTGACTTCTTGTTCACTTCTTTTTTTGTATAAAATATATTTTAATACTCTTGTTTTTTCTTTATCAAATTCTTCTATTGTATACATAGTTTTCCTCTAATTTATTTAATCTTCATCTTCTTTGCTTGGAAGTTCTTCGCCTAAGCTTTGCTCAAAAGCTTTAGCAAAGTTTTCTCTAACTTTTTGTTCTACTTCTTCTAAAATCTCTGGATTCTCTTTTAAATATTTCTTTACATTTTCTCTTCCTTGTCCTATTCTATCTCCATTATAACTGAACCAAGATCCTGATTTTTCTATAATATCTAAATTAACTGCCATGTCTAAAATATTACCCTCTTTGGAAATTCCTTGACCATATACAACGTCAAACTCTGCTTCTCTAAAAGGTGGAGCAACTTTATTTTTTACAATTTTTACTCTAACTCTATTCCCCTTTACCTCGCCATCTTGCTTTATATTTTCTATTTTTCTAATATCCATTCTTACTGACGCATAAAATTTTAATGCTCTACCACCAGTTGTTGTTTCTGGATTTCCAAACATTACTCCTATTTTTTCTCTTAATTGATTAATAAATATTATTACTGTTTTAGATTTATTTATGGCTCCTGCAAGTTTTCTTAATGCCTGTGACATTAATCTTGCTTGAAGGCCCATATGAGAATCACCCATATCACCATCAATTTCTGCCTTTGGTACTAAAGCTGCAACGGAATCCACTACAATAACATCTAAAGCTCCGCTTCTTACTAGACTTTCTGTTATCTCCAAAGCTTGTTCACCTGTGTCTGGTTGTGAAACTATTAAATCATCTATATTAACTCCTAACTTTTTTGCATAAACCGGATCTAATGCATGCTCTGCATCTATAAAAGCAGCTTCTCCGCCCATTTTTTGAGCTTCTGCTATTACATGTAGTGCAAGTGTTGTCTTTCCAGATGATTCTGGTCCATATATTTCTATAATTCTACCTCTTGGAACTCCACCTATTCCTAATGCTATATCTAAACTCAAAGCCCCTGTTGGTATTGCTTCAACTTCCATTGCTTTAAATTCGCCTAATTTCATTACTGATCCTTTTCCAAATTGCTTTTCTATTTGACTCATTGCCATCTCTAACGCTTTTTTTCTTTCTGTATTTTCTTCCATATTTTCCTCCTTAAATTTTTAAAACTTTTGTTTGATGTTTTCATTATATACCAAATTTTTGTTTTGTCAATAGTTTTTTGTTGTTTTTTTGTTAGAATTATTATTTATACCAACTTTCTATACCATAGAATTGATTAAACCAATTTGGGTACATATCTCCTACTAATTCTGAATTATATGCAACTATATATTTATTGCTACATAGTCCTACATATGGTATCTCCTCCTTAAAAATTTCAGCTATCCTGTTAAATTTTTCTTTTAATATGTTTTCATCTGTTGTGTTTTTTACTTCTTCCATTATATTTTTAATTTCATCATTTGAATAATTTGCCAAGTTATTCTCTCCAAAAAATGTATTTAGATTAGGACTTGGAGATAGAGTTATACTGCATATTGCAATATCATAATTCTTATTTTGTATACTGCTATTGTATTGTTCATCAGATGCTTGCACAATATTTATTCTAATTCCTTGATTTTCTAATTGTGATTTTACATTTTCTGCAACTGCTAATTTTGATGAATCACTTGCTTTTACCAGTAAATTCAAGGCAATTTTCTGAGTTCTATAATCTTCAATTTTTTGCCAATATTGATATTTATAATTCCAACCATTGTCTACTAATACTTGCTTAGCTTGTTCTAAGTTATACCCTGCACTTACCTCTTGACCTTGTGATAACCAACTTCCATAATCTAATGGAAAACTAGTTGTATAGCATTTATTATTAAATATATTTGATACTATACTTTCTTTATCTATAGAATATGAAATTGCTTTTCTAACTTCTAACTTAGAAAGAAAATAGTTTTTTGTGTTAAAAGTTAGAAATGTATATTCTCTTCCTTTCATTTCTTTTGAACTGTATCCTATTGTTCCTATATATTCCTGAACATTTTCATTTGTTGTTGAAATTAAATCTAAATTTCCTATTTTAAAACTATTATATAATTCTCCTATTGAAGAATATAGATTTACTGTAATCTTTTCAAGAGATAAATTTTTTGTTTTGTTCCACCAACTAGTATTTTTAACTAATGTTATATACGAAGGCTGAACTTCTGAAATTTTGTACATCCCTGTTCCTACAGGTGATTTATTTTTCTCTGTATTATTAAAATCTTGAGCTCCGTAATAATCTTTTGATACTATAGGAAAAGTTAGATTGTATTCAAAAAAAGGTATTTCTTTATCTAAATATATCTTTACTGTATAATCATCAATTATATCTATACCTATAACATTTTCTACATTGTATGAATATATAGTAGATGTATCTTTTAGTCTATCTATAGTATATTTTACATCATCTGCTGTGAATTTTTGTCCATTTGACCATTTAACATTTTCTCGCAATTTAATTAAATATGAATTATCACTCTGTTTTGCCCACTCTTTTGCCAAACATGGTTCTGCTTTATAATTTGATGTTAGATTTACCAATGGCTCATATATTAGTTTAGTTATATCTTGTACATTTTTATTTTTACTTAAAATTGGATTTATTGTATCAAGTGAAGCAATTCCCAATTTTATTTCTTTAACTTTTTCCTCTTTACTGTTTGCATCTTGTACTGATTCTTCTTTATTTGCTTCTTCTCCTTTTATTCTTACTACTGCAAATATTAAAATTAATATTACAAAAAATATAAATATATATTTAAACCAATTTGATTGCATTATTTCCTCCTATTCTTTTGCTATCATACATTAATTTATTTAAAAATTCAAGTAAAACTGATTAAAAAAACAAAACGAGCTACACATAATTTGTAGCCCGTATATATTTATACTTTTATGTTCTTGACTCAACTATTAGTTTTATACCTGTTCTGTCTTCCCCTTCAATTTCCACTTCAGCAAATGCTGGTATACAAACTAAATCCACTCCTGCTGGTGCTACAAAACCTCTTGCTATAGCAACAGCTTTAACTGCCTGATTTAATGCCCCTGCCCCAATTGCTTGCATTTCTGCCTTATTTGATTCTTTTACTAATCCAGCTATTGCTCCTGCTACTGAATTAGGATTTGATTTTGATGAAATTTTTAAAATTTCCATTTTCTTTTGCCTCCTATAAATTTTATTTTTGTTGCAACTTTTACGATGTTAATTTTACATTATATGGAAATTGTTGTAAAGTGCTTTTTAGAAATTTTTAACAAAACTCACCGCAATAAAAAATCATATTCGACAAATTTCTACTGACATTTTTAATTTATTTCATAATATATTTTTTTTATAATTGTAATCTTTTTATGCTATTTACTTTATTAGTGATATCATCAATATTAAATATTACTCCATTAAATATACTTTCTCCTGTAGCAATTTTGTACCTTTCAGGTAAAGTAGTTTCAAATCTTTTTAATGATGCTTCTATATCCATACCAATAACAGAGTTTTTAGGTCCTGTCATTCCTATATCTGTTATATATGCTGTACCTTTTGGCAATATTTTTTCATCTGCAGTTTGCACATGTGTATGAGTTCCAAACATTGCAGTTATTTTTCCATCTACAAAATATCCCATTGCAATTTTTTCTGCAGTAGCCTCTGCATGAAAATCTAAGAAGATCATATCAACATTATCTTTTAACTCTTTTATTATTTTTTCTATAACTATAAATGGATTTTCTGAAAGAACATTCATATCTACTCTTCCGATTAAATTTATAACGGCTATTTTTTTATTCTTACATCTGTATATATTATACCCTTTTCCAACTATGCCTTCTGCATAATTAGCAGGTCTTATTATTTTGGGATTATCTATAAACTGAAAAATGTCTTTTTTTCCCCACGTATGATTTCCCATTGTTATTGTATCTACTTTGGCTTCTAATATATCTTCAAAATTCTTATTAGTAATTCCCATTCCTTCTGCGGAATTTTCTGCATTAACTATAGTAAAATCTATTTGTTCTTTTTCTCTTATTTTATTTAAAGTTGATTTCATTTTTTTTATACCTGTATTTCCAACTAAATCGCCTATTGCTAAAATTTTCAAATAAATCACTTCTTTCTTTTTTTTGTATTATGATACTATATTTTTTTAAAATAAGCAAGTATATCAACCACTGTAGATGTTGTTAAATTGGTTAAAAAAAATCTGCTTGGATTTTCCAAGCAGATAAAGGTGCTACAAAGATTTCAAGAATTGATATGCCCAATTTATGAAATCTTGTATTTCTTCGTCTGAAACTTTTTCCACTTTCTTATCTTTGATATCAATTCCTGTCCTTTTTAGAACAGTCTCAACATCTTCTGGAAAAATACGATCCATACAAATTGCACCACCATCTGGCACCCGAACACATTTTATCATCCGCTTTGTGTCCAAAAATACAATTTCGCCCAGTAAATTGCGGTAGCAGAAAATAGTTTGTGTTGCCATCATAAGGATAACCTCCCTCTGTATATTATTGCCGAGCATGTTGCTTACTTTTAAAGTATATATTATATTTCGACGAAATTCAACATTTTTCATCTTTTTTTAGAAAAGTTTGTTACTGGTCGTTACTAGTCAGCCTATCGTTATTTTAATGCCCGCGCCAGTGATTACTATATAAATATTTTGAGAATTTATCGAATGCGACTGGTATAACTTAAAAAATGTCCCCGGAGTTTTTACTCCAAGGACATATTTAATTATTTTGCATAATCAACTACTCTTGTTTCTCTAATTATATTGACTTTTATTTGACCTGGATAATCCATTTCGTTTTCAATTCTTTTTGATACATCTCTTGCCAAAATAGTCATTTTGTCATCTGATATTTTTTCAGGTTTTACAACAATCCTAACTTCACGTCCTGCCTGAATAGCAAATGATTTCTCTACTCCATCAAAAGAATCTGCTATTTCTTCAAGATTTTGTAGTCTCTTAATATATGCTTCTAATGTTTCTCTTCTTGCACCTGGTCTAGATGCTGATATTGCATCTGCTGCTTGTACTAAAACAGCTTCAAGAGTTTGTGGTTCTACATCACCATGATGTGCCTCTACAGCATTTATTACTATTGGATTTTCTTTGTATTTTTTTAGAATTTCTACTCCTATCTCAACATGAGTACCTTCCATATCATGGTCTAAAGCTTTACCTATATCGTGTAGAAGACCAGCTCTTCTTGCAAGTTTTGGATCTAATCCTAATTCTTCTGCCATAATTCTTGCTAAATTTGAAACTTCAATTGAATGGTTTAATACATTTTGTCCGTAGCTTGTTCTATATTTTAATTTTCCAATTAACTTTACAATATCTGGATGAAGTCCAATTACTCCTGTTTCTAATACTGCTCTTTCTCCTTCTTCTTTTATTGTATTTTCTACCTCTTCCTTTGCTTTTTCAACCATTTCTTCTATTTTAGCTGGATGGATTCTACCATCATCAATTAATTTTTCCAAAGCTATTTTAGCAACTTCTCTTCTTAGTGGGTCAAATCCTGATAAAACTACTGCTTCTGGTGTATCGTCAATAATCAAGTCTATACCTGTTAATGTTTCTAATGCTTTTATATTTCTACCTTCTCTACCTATTATTCTTCCTTTCATTTCATCATTAGGAAGTGCCACTATAGATACTGTGGTCTCTTGTGAATGATCTGCTGCACATTTTTGTACTGCATAGCATAAAATTTCTTTAGCATTTTTTATTGCATCATCTTTTGCTTTTTGCTCTTTTTCTCGAATTAAAGATGCCTTTTCAGCTGTTAATTCTTTATCCATTTCAGATAACAATCTAGCTTTTGCTTCTTCCCTTGTTAAAGATGCAATCTTTTGAAGTTCAACCATTTCTTGTTCATGTAATGATTCCAACTCTTCTTTTTGTTTTGCTATTTCTTGAATTTCTTTCTCAACTTCTCTTTCTTTCTTTTCGAAGTTTTCTGCGCGTTTTTCTAAGTTTTCTTCTTTTTGAATAAGTCTTGATTCTTGTTTTTGTATCTCGCCTCTTCTTTCTTTAATCTCTTGATCCAATTCTTTTCTATTATTCATAATTTCTTCTTTTGCTTTGATGATTTCTTCTTTTTTTAAGTTTTCAGCTTCTTTTTTAGCTGATTCTACTAATCTTTTAGCTTCGTTTTCTGCTCCTTGAATTTTAGATTCTGCAATCTTTTTACGATATGCCATTCCCGCTGGTACACCTATTGCAAATGAGATTAAGACAGTGGCGATAATGATTAAAATATTCATAATCATACACCTCTTTCTTATTAAATTTTCAATGTTCGAATAAAATATATATATATGTAAATTTTATTAATATATTTTTTCCTACCTATTCTATTTTATATTTATTATTGTAAACTGTCAAGTGTTTTTTAGCATGTTTTTAGAGACACCTACCATAAAAACATCTTTAGGTGTTTTTGATAAGTGTCCCCTTTTTCACCTTTTTTTATTTAATGACTTCTACATCTATCTTTAGATTTTCACCATTTATTACAGTATCTGTATAGTTTTCTCTTTTTTCTTCATAAACAATTTTAATAGCTAATGTATCATGTTTAATTAGTTCTTCATTCTTTTTTATTATTTCTTCAAGCATTTTGTTCTCTGCTACATATAAATTTATGTTGTCCAATACTTCGAATCCTTTGTCTTTTCTCATGTTTTGAACTTTAGATAAAACTTCTCTTACAAATCCTTCTTCTTTTAATTCTTCTGTTATGTGTGTATCTAAAACAACTCCTATTTCGCCTTCTCCACTAAATGCAAAGCCTTCCTTTCCTTGCATTGTAACTAATAGATTGTCAGCATTTAAACCTATTTGTGTATCATCTATTTCTATATATTCTGTTTTACCCATTTTTACGTTGTTTGCTAAGTCCATTTGATTTTTCTTCGAAATTTCTTCTTTTATTTTTGGTATTAACCTTCCATATTCTTTTCCTAGGACAGGTAAATTTGGCTTTATTTCAAAGTTAACATATCTAGACATTTCACTTCCAAATTCTATTTTCTTTACATTTAATTCTTCTTTTACTATATCAGAATAGTATTCTGGTAAAGTATCTATTGAAATTAGCATTTCTGAAAGAGGCTGTCTGTTTTTAATATTTGCAGAATTTCTTGCGCTTCTTCCTAATTTTACTATTTTGTATGCTAAATCCATTTCTTCTTCTAGTATGTTATCAATTTCACCTTCATTAACTGTTGGCCATAAGCATAAGTGAACACTTTCTGGAGCGTTTTTGTCTAAACCTACAACTAAATTTTGATATATTTCGTCTGTCATAAATGGCACAAATGGTGCTGCAACTTTTGCAAGTGTAGTTAATACCCTATATAATGTTACATATGCTCCTATTTTTTCATCTGTTAATTCTGTTAACCAGAATCTTTCTCTATTTCTACGAACATACCAGTTTGAAAGCTCATCTGTAAAGTTTTCAATTTGTAGTGCTGCTGATGTTATATCATAACTTTCTAGTTTTTTATCTACTTCTTTTACTAATGTATTTAATTTAGAAATGATCCATTTATCCATTACATTAGTTATTTTGAAATTACTATGTTCTAATGGATTAAATTTATCTATTTCTGCATATAAAACATAGAAAGAATATACATTCCACAATGTAGATAAAAATCCTCTTTGGGTTTCTTGTACATTGTTTAATCCTAGTCTTGTTGGAAGCCATGGTGCGCTACATGTATAAAAGTGCCATCTTGTTGCATCTGCACCTACTTGGTCAAGTAACAACATAGGGTCTACACCATTTCCTTTAGACTTAGACATTTTTTGTCCTTTTTCATCTAATACATGTCCTAGAACTATACAGTTTTCATAAGGTGTTTTATCAAATATACATGTTGATATTGCAAGCAATGTATAGAACCATCCTCTTGTTTGGTCAACTGCTTCTGATATAAACTGTGCAGGGAAGTGTTTTTCAAATTCTTCTTTATTTTCAAAAGGATAATGTAATTGAGCAAATGGCATTGAACCTGAGTCAAACCATACATCTATTACTTCTTTAAATCTTGTCATTTTCTTTCCACAGTGTGGACATTTTAAATGAACTTCGTCTATATATGGTTTATGTAATTCAATGTCTTCTGGGCAATCTACTGCCTTTTCTTTTAGTTCTGCAATACTTCCTATACATTCTTGATGTCCACATTCACAAGACCATATTGGAAGTGGAGTTCCCCAGTATCTGTCTCTTGAAATTCCCCAATCTATAACATTCTCTAAGAATTTTCCAAATCTTCCTGTTTTTATTGTTTCTGGATACCAATTAATTTCGTTGTTATTTGCAACTAAATTGTCTCTTAATTTAGTCATTGCAACAAACCAGCTTTCTTTTGGATAGTATAGAAGTGGTGTGTCACATCTCCAACAATGTGGATATGAGTGCAAATGTTTTTCTTTACTAAATAATTTATTTTCATCTTTTAACCATCTACAAATATCTTCGTTACAATCTCTAACAAATCTTCCTGCCCATGGTTCAACTTCTTCTACAAATTTTCCTGTTTTATCTACTAAATTTATAAATGCAATTCCGTTTTGTTTAGAAACTAAACTATCATCTTCACCATATGCTGGAGCAATATGTACAATTCCTGTACCATCTGTTAATGTTACATAATCTCCATGTATTACTTCAAAGGCTTTTCCTTCAACATTTCCAAAAGGCATTAATCTTTCATATTTTGTTCCTAATAATTCTTCTCCTTTAAATGTTTTAATTATCTCATAAGGTGTTTCCTTTAATACTGTATCTATTAACTCTTTTGCTAATATGTATTTTTCGTATTGTGGCTCGTCATCTGTTCCAATATTTGCTTTTACTTCGGCATATTCATATGATTTATTTACACAAAGAGCTAAGTTAGAAGGTAATGTCCATGGTGTTGTTGTCCATGCTAAAATGTATGTATCTGTATCGAATTTTTGATTTTCTGCAACTTTAAATTTAGCAATACATGTTAAGTCTTTTACATCTTTATAACCTTGTGCAACTTCATGTGAAGAGAGAGCTGTTCCACATCTAGGGCAATATGGCATAACCTTGTGTCCTTCATATAGAAGGCCTTTTTTCCACATTTGAGAAATTCCCCACCATACTGATTCTATGTATTTGTTTTCATATGTTATATATGGGTTTTCCATGTCTACCCAATAACCAACTTTGTTTGTCATATCTTCCCACATATTTACATATGTAAATACACTATCTCTACATTCTTTTACAAATTTTTCTACTCCATATTCTTCTATTTGCTGTTTGCCAGATATTCCAAGTTTTTTCTCTATCTCAAGTTCAACTGGTAACCCTTGTGTATCCCATCCTGCTTTTCTGTCTACGTGATATCCTTTCATAACTTTATATCTTGGAATTATGTCTTTCATAACTCTTGTTTCAATATGTCCTACATGTGGCTTTCCATTTGCTGTTGGAGGGCCATCATAAAATGTAAAATATCTTTTTCCTTCATTCATAGCAAAGTTCTTCTTTATAATGTCTTTTTCCTTCCATGTTTTTGCAACTTCTCTTTCCATTCCTACAAATCCATCTTTAAGTTCTACTTTTTTGTACATAAAAATTCCTCCTTTTACTAAAAAAGCTATTTCATCCTAATATTAGGACGAAATAGCTTAAATTCCGCGGTACCACCTATTTTAGTAACCAATTTTTTAAAATCTATTTTTATATTTTAATTTGTTACTCTCTCAATCACCCTTAACGCAGATTTACGGCTAAGCTTAGTCTTAAAATCTATTGTAAGTACAAATTTATATTGTATTTTTAAACTTTAATTTCAGCTTAACAACTAATAAGGTGATAATAAATAATTTTTACTTACCAAAATCTCACCAACCTTTGGCTCTCTTTAAGATATTGTATTATTTACCGTGTCCTTTTTATTGTTTTTTTCTTTTTCATTGATACATATTATATCATAATTTTTTGTTTTTGCAAGCTTTTTACAAGATGTTTTTGGGGACACCTTTCAAAAGCACCCAAAAATGTTTCGGAGGACACATTTCAAAAACGTTCAAAAAAGTTATATACTGGGTAGGATTATCTAGGCTCCACCACCACCGCCAGTAGACCATGAATACGTGGCACCATTTTGAATTTGTGAAGTTGGGGATACATTATCTAAGTATCTCTCAAATCCTGTATTATCTTTTACTAGGGCATTATCATAACGAAATTGATTGCTTCCTTCCATTCCACTATCTATCCATTGTGACCAATTCATACCACTTTGAGCATGATATGTCGTTGTTCCAACATAAAATGTAATTTTTTCTACCCACTTAGCATATATTGTTGTATCAGCATTTACTGAAGTATTAAAATCATATTCCGTAGTCAATCCTGAATCTGAAAACCATTCTATAAAGTAATACCCCTCTCTTGTTGGGCTTGTTGACGGTTTGGTTGCTTTTCCTCCGCTTTGTATTGTTTGTGCATCTACACTTGATCCTCCATTCGTATTAAATATTACTGTATATGTTACTGCTGGTTCTTCTGGTTCTGAACCTCCTCCAACTCCTGCTCCTGTTTCTGTTACTGTAGCCTTTACTGTCGCATTCTTATCCCCATAAGTTATTGTTAGTGTATCATCTCCTGTTGTAGCTCCACCTGTTAATTTTATTGTTAGCCCTGTTACTGTTGCTGTTACTTTTGATGCACCAGTTATTGTTAAATTTGAATTTGAAGGTGTTAAGTTTTCTCCTTCTCCTACTGTTATTTCTGAACCACTTAAACTTATAGGATAGTACATTCCATTTAATTCAACATATTTATTTGCTCCCTGTAATACTACTGTTATATTTTCTTCCGTACTTTTTTCTACCTTTACTGCATTTGTTGCATTTACTTCTTTTCCCTTTTGATATACTTTTATTCCTGTTACATTTCCTCCTGTTTGTGCTATGCTATATCCATAGTCTTCCTGCAATAATTATATTAATTCATCTAATGTTACCACATAATTTTGATTTTGTGCATTTTGTGAATATATCTCCATATATGCTAAGCCTGCTTCATCTTTAAATTTTGCAACTTTCATCTGCTCTGCTGAATATTGAGTTTTTTCTAACAATCCGTTATCTCCTTTTAATGTACTTATTGCCACTCCTGCAAGTATTAGAAGCATAATTATAGTTATAACTAATGCAATTAGAGTTATACCGTCTTTTTTCTTAATCTTTCATTCATCTTAAAAATCCCTTCTTTCTTTTGTTTTATCTTATATAATCCTTTGGTATTAAAACTTATAACAAATTATAACAATAAATATTTCTTAAAATTTCAAAAAAGCTTGTTACATGTTTCCTTTGCAATCATCAACTCTTCATTTGTTGGAATAACATACACTTTAATTTTCGAATCTGGTTTAGATATTAGTTTTTCTTCTCCTCTCATATTGTTTGCATCTACATCTATATCTACTCCCATAAATGCTAATCTTTCACATATGCCTTTTCTAATATTTATTTGGTTTTCTCCAATACCTCCTGTAAATATGATATAATCTACTCCATTCATTGCAACAGCATATTTTGCTACATAGCTTGCTACTGAATACTTGAAGCAATCCATAGCAACTTTTGCTCTTTCATTTCCCTCATTTGAAGCATCTTCTATTACTCTAAAATCTGGTGCTAGTCCTGATATTCCAGATACTCCTGACTTTTTATTTAATATATCTTCCATTTCTTTAGCAGATATTTTTTCTTTTTTCATTATATAAGTAAGTACAGAAGGATCTAAATCTCCACTTCTTGTAACCATTGGAATTCCTCCCAATGGAGTTAATCCCATGCTTGTGTCTATTGACTTTCCATCTTTAATTGCACATATACTTGAACCTTGTCCTAGATGACAAGTTACAATTTTCAATTCTTCTACTGGTTTATCTACTATTTCTGCTAACCTTTTAGATACATAATCATGTGATGTACCATGAGCACCATATTTTCTTACACTGTATTTCTTATAGTACTTATATGGTATTGGATATATATATTTATCTTTTGGCATTGTTTGATGAAACGTTGTATCAAATACTGCAACCATAGGCTTTCCTGGCATTACTTTTTTGCAGGCTTCCATTCCCAATATTGCTGCTGGATTATGCAATGGTGCAAATTCACCACATTCTCTAATTTGTTCTATAACTTTTTCATCTATAACAGCTGACTCTTTAAAAATTTCTCCTCCATGCACTACTCTATGCCCAATTGCTTCTATCTCATCTAAGCTGTTTATTACTTTGTATTCAGGATTTGTAAATTGTGCTAATGTAAATTCAATAGCTTCTTTATGGTCATATGCTGCCTTTTTTATTTCTGTTTTTTTGCCAAATGCTTTATGAGTTATAAAAGCCTCTTCTTCTCCTATTCTTTCATACTTTCCAGAAGCTAAAACTTCCTCTGTTTCCATGTTTATTAATTGATATTTTAATGATGAACTTCCACAGTTTAAAACTAAAACTTTCATTTTTAAATTCTTCCTTTCTAATTTTTTAAAAAATATATTGTAAAAATGCTAATAGTGACTTCATTTTACCAATCTTAAGGTTTCTCTTGCAATCATCAACTCTTCATTTGTAGGTATTGTATATACCTTTACTTTTGAATCTGAAGCTGATATTTCTCCTTCTTCTGCTCTTATTTTATTTTTTTCGTCATCTATTTTCACTCCAAAAAATTCTAAATACTCACATATTGCCTTTCTAGATATAGGTCCTTTTTCTCCAACACCTGCTGTAAACGTTATAACGTCTAAACCTTCCATAGCCACTGCACATTTTACAATATATGCAGCTATTGAGTAATGAAAAACATCCATCGCAAGCTTTGCATGTGTTCCTCCTGCTGCTGCTTCAACTTCAATATCTCTCATATCAACAGATACTCTAGATATTCCATATACTCCTGATTCTTTATTTAATATGTTATTAATATCATCTGGGGTTAAATTTTGTTTTTCCATTAAATATGTAACTATTGATGGGTCTAAATCTCCACTTCTACTTCCCATAGGAATTCCTCCCATTGGAGTTAATCCCATACTAGTTTCTACCGATTTACCATCCTTAATAGCACATACACTACAACCTTGTCCAAGATGACAATTTACTATTTTCAACTCTTTTATATCTCTGTTCATAATTTCTGCAACCCTGTTTGCTACATACTGATGTGATGTTCCGTGAAATCCATATTTTCTTACACCATATTCCTTATAATATTTATATGGAATAGGATAAATGTATTTTTCCTTTGAAATAGTTTGATGAAATGCTGTATCAAAAACTGCCACCATTTTTAAATTAGGTACTATCTTTTTGCAAGCATTTATTCCTAGAATTGCAGTAGGGTTATGTAATGGTGCCAAATCTGAGCATTCTTTAATACCTTCTAAAACTTCATCTGTTATTAAAACAGACTTATTAAACTTTTCGCCTCCATGTACTACTCTATGACCAATTCCTGCTAATTCATTTAAAGATTTCATTATACCATAATGGTCATTTGTTAATCTATTTAAAACAAACTCTATTGCTTGTTCATGATTTTTAGCCGTATGCTCAAATTTATGTTTTTGACCATGAACCTTATGTGTTAAAAAAGAATTAGATTGTCCTATTCTTTCGAAATTTCCTTTTGCTATCATTTCTTCTGTATCCATATCAATTACTTGATATTTTAGAGATGAGCTTCCTGAATTTAAAACTAATATTTTCATAACTTTCTCCTTACTTTCAACCAATGTGTACGTTATCAAACTGTCTGACTTCGTCCTATTTTTGAGCTTGTACTGCAGTTATTGCAATAACACCTGCAATATCTTCGCTACTACAGCCTCTTGATAAATCATTTACAGGTTTTGCAATTCCCTGGCAAAGAGGTCCATATGCTTCTGCTTTTGCTAATCTTTGAGTTAATTTATATGCTATATTACCTGCATTTAAATCTGGAAATATAAGAACATTTGCATTCCCTTTTACTGGGCTTCCCGGTGCTTTTACCTCTGCAATTTTGGGAATAATTGCAGCATCTACTTGAAGTTCTCCATCAACAATTAAACTAGGCTCCTTTTCTTTTACTAGTTTAGTTGCTTGTATTACTTTTTCTGTTAGTTCTGATTTTGCACTTCCATATGTAGAATATGATAGCATTGCAACTCTTGCCGTATTACCTACCAATTGTTCAAAACTTCTACTAGAGGATATTGCTATTTCTGATAATTCTTCCGCATTTGGATTTTGGTTTAATCCACAATCTCCATATATAAAGGTACCATTTTCTCCATATGTACAATTTGGTACATCCATAACAAAAAAAGCTGATACCAATTTGGTTCCAGGTGCAGTTTTTAAAATCTGCAATGCTGGCCTTAATGTATCTGATGTTGAATGTATTGCACCAGATACCAATCCGTCTGCTTTACTATTTTTATCTTTTAACATAAGCATACCATAATAAACTGGGTCTTTTACTAACTCTTTTGCTTTTTCTATTGTCATTCCCTTTTCTTTTCTTAGTTCATACAATAAATTTACATACTCATCATATTTTTCTGAATTATTAGGATCAATAATTTCAGCTCCATTTATATTTAAACTATTCTCTTCTGCTTTTCTTTTTATACTGTCTCTATTTCCTAGTAAAATAATATTAGCATACTTTTCTTTTAAAACTATTCCGTGTTGCTTCTAAAACCCTTAAATCTTCAGCTTCTGGAAGTATAATTGTCTTAATGTCATTTTTAGCTTCTTTCTTCATTTTTTCTATAAATGCCATAATACTCTTCCTTTCTTAAAAATTATCTAATGACATTATATAAATATTTATATAAAAGCACAAGTACTTTTTTATTTTTGTATCAAATTCTTTATATCTTCATCTTGCTTTAATTCTGTAGATATAAAATGATATGCTTGTTTGTTTTGCGTTACTGCTATTTGCGCTAATTCTTTATCATTTTGTAATCTTTTACTGGCATATTTTATTATAATTCCTTTGTTTTGGACTGCAGCTTTTACAACTTCTCTATCATCTCTCAAATCTTCCGATGCAAAATATAATGCTTGCCCATAGCTTTTACAGCTATTATATATAAGCTCTCTATCTGATTTTAATTTATCCGAAGCATAACATATTGTCCATGGAGCCCCTTTAATTCCCAACATAAGGATTTCTTTATCATTTTTCAGTCTTTTACTAGCAAATTCTAGGGCTTCAGCATCTTGTTGTAATGCTAACATTACTATTTGTTTGTCATCCTTCAATTCTTCTGATGCATATTCTAAAAATTTACCATTATTTTTTACTGCATTTAATATAAACTCCCTATCGTTTTTATTGTTAATTACATCTTGTACTTCCATTTATTTTTTTGCATTCCTTTCAAATAAAATATTTGTTTTAAAAAATCCAACTAATTAAACATCGACCCAAATTCTTTACCCAATTATTAACTTTGCTATTAATGCTTTTATTTTTATGCCTTGTTCTGAAAACATTTTTTCATGTTCAGTTTCTATATTTTTTTCAAATATCGGTTCTTTATGCAAATCGTATGTTTTTGATAGAATTTCAAATCCACTTTCATTTAAATATATTAAAGTAGAATTAAATAAATCGTCATCATCTGTCTTAAAGTATATTTCTCCATTAGGTTTTAAAAATTCTTTATATTTTTCTAACTGTTTTGAATGTGTAAGCCTTTTCTTTCTATGTTTACCCTTTGGCCAAGGATTGCAAAAATTTATATATATTCTTTCTATTTCGTCTTTTTTGTCCAATATTAAGAGAATCCTTTCTATATCAAATCTTGTAATTAGAATATTTTTAGGTTCTATTTTTCTTTTTTCATATTCATGCTCTATGTTTCTTTTTGCAAGTCCTAACATGGCATCTACTAAATCTATAGCTATATAATTAATGTTTAAATTCTCTACTGCTAAATTTGATATAAACTGACCTTTTCCACAACCTAGTTCTAAATGTATAGGCTGATTATGGTTTTCAAACTTTTCCTTCCAATTTCCCTTTATTTTTTCTGGTTCATCTATATAAAACTCACTGGCCTCTAACTCTGGTCTTGCCCATTTTTTGTATCTAATTCGCAATTTTATGCCTCCTATAAATATTTGTTATACTTATTTTCTCTTGACATTTTATCATAACTTCCTATCTCTTGTCTAGCAATTTATTATATGGTATAATTTTAAGAGGTTGCTGTTCATTAATAAGAAAAACTTTTTCTAAATTCTTAGAACTATAAGAAAGGAATAGATTTTATAATGGAACTAAAATATATTATAGAAGAACAAGATTTGAACAAAACTATAAATGAAATCTTAACAAACAGATTTCATTTTTCTAATAGATTATTTACAAAACTTATAAAAAACAAAAAAGTTTTATTAAATGCTACTCCTTGTGACACTAGAGCTTATGCAGAAATAAATGATGAAATAGCCATTAAATTTGACATTAGTGAAGATAATTCCAATATTATTGCAAGCAAAATGGATATAGATATAATTTATGAAGACGATTGGCTTTTAGTAATTAATAAACCCTATGGAATACCTATACATCCATCCAGAATGCATTTTACAGACTCTTTGTCTAATGGAGTTAAATATTATTTTGATTTTCTAAATTTAAGCAAAAAAATAAGAGCTGTTAATAGATTAGATATTGATACTTCTGGTTTAGTTGTTTTTGCTAAATGTGAATATATTCAGGAAGAGTTTATTAGACAAATGTCTAAAAATATTTTTAAAAAGACTTATTTATGTTTAATTGAAGGCTCTCTAGAAAACTCCTTTGGTTGCATAAATTTACCAATTGCACGAAAAGAAGGAAGTATTATAGAAAGATGTATAAAAACAGAAGGTACCCCTTCTATTACAGATTATAAAGTAATTGAAAATTATGAAAAATATAGTTATGTTGAATGCACTTTAAAAACTGGTAGAACCCACCAAATTAGGGTTCATATGTCTGCAATAGGTCATCCAATTTTAGGAGATACTTTATACGGAAATACTTCTAATCTAATAAAAAGGCAGGCTCTTCATAGTTATAAAATTGAATGTATTCATCCTATATCCAAAAGGCCATTAACTTTTAAAGCGAATATTCCAAAAGATATTAAATCTTTGTTAGTATAAACTTATTTTTAACTTTATTTCAGCCATAAATAAAGAAGCTTCGAATATTTTATAAATTAATAATATATAAAATATACGAAGTTTCCTTTATAATACTTATAACTCATTTAATAATTCTTTTTTATCTCTTACACCTACAAAAGTTTTATCAACTTTACCATTTTTCATAATAATTATTGTAGGTATACTCATAATTCCGTATTGCATTGCTAAATCTTGATTTTCGTCTACATTTACCTTTCCAACTTTTATACTGTCTGATTTTTCTTCTGCAATTTGGTCTATAATTGGAGACATCATTTTACATGGTCCACACCAATCTGCATAAAAATCTATTAAAACTGGTTTATCTGATTTCATAACCTCTTCTTCATAATTTTCGCTTGTTATTTTTAAAACACTCATACTATTTCCTCCTTAAACTTTTACTAATTATATTATATATTTTTCATTTTATCAATATTCATTTCTCTAACATCTTTTATTATTTGCAATGCTGCTTTTGTTCCTTCATATACCGATTTTGACACCTGCAAAATTCCTCCTGTGCAATCCCCGCATGCATACAATCCTTTGATATTTGTTTCCATATTTTCATTTACTACTATTTCATTCTTTTTGGTTATTGCACCCAACTTTCTGGCAAATTCTATACTCCCTGCTACTCCTTGTGCAATAAAAATTCCATCTGTTTTTAATTTAGAGCCATCTTTAAATTCAATTTCATTTACTCTATCATTTCCAAGAATCCCTTTTATAGGTTTTGTATCTATTTGAACATTATCTGCTCTAAATTCTGGCGCCCTTTCCCCATTTGTTAATATACTTATTCTATTTGCTACATTTATTAATTCATTGGTTTCAGATAAAGCATAATTTCCGCTACCTATTACTACAACATTTCTATTTCTATAGAAAAACGCATCACACACAGCACAATAACTAACGCCCTTTCCTTCGAATTCTTTTATTCCTTTTATATCTGGTTTTTTCTTTTTGCTTCCTGTAGCTAAAACAAGTGTTTTTGCAGCATACTTTCCCATGTTAGTTGTTATCTGAAATCTATCTTGTATAATTTCTATCTTTATTACTTCTTCTTTTTTTAGGTCTATTCCAGTATTTTTAGCTTGCTGTATTCCCGACTCATATAAATTTTTTCCACTTATTCCATTTTCAAATCCATAATAGTTTTCTATTTTTTCTGCTTTTTCAAGCGACGATTCTTCATTATATATTATTAATGTTTTTAAGTTTGCCCTTCTAGTATATAAACCTGTAGATATTCCTGCAGGTCCAGCACCTATTATAATAACATCATACATGCCTTTTCTCCCCCTATTTTATAAAATCTTTTAAAATATTTAGATTGGCATCTTCATTAGTTAACACAATATCAAATTTATTTTTATATATTTTTAAATTTTCTTTTATCTTTTTATTTAGTATTCCTATTTTTATAGTATTATGCCACTCTTTTTCTGACACCATCTTCTCATCTTCACATAAATCGCCAACTAAGATTTTATATTTTCTTTTTTTAATTATATTTATTATATTTTGCGGTATATGCTCTTCCATTTTTTTATTTAAGCTATGTATTATTTTTGTATTATCAAATTGTAGCATATTTCCTTTTGAATCAAAACTTATAAAATTACTAATAATGTAAATGTTTTCTGAATAGCAATTATTATCTTTTAAGAATATTTCTATTACGTTTCCTATACCTGCAGATAAAACTATAATTGGAATGTTTTCTTCATTTGCCTTTTTTAAAAATTCTACAGCACCATCTCTAAAAATCAAATTACTCTCCTCTATAGATTCTTTCATTTTTTCTTTTGTCATCCCATATTTATAATATAAATTCATACACTTTGAATACCATTCAATCATTTGCTTTTCTTTTTGTTTAAATTCTAAATTATAATCTGATTCTATTGGTTCATAATATTTATATAATTCTTCCATCTCTCGTTTACATTCTTTTCCCAACATATGACTACTTGCATCCCAAGAATCTTGGCTATTTGCTGCTGTTATAGTTTTATCAAAATCTATTATAATACATACATTTTCTTTGCTCAATTTTAACTTTTCTAATTTATGTGTGTTTATATATTTCATAAATAACTCCTTACTTTTATATACTAACATTTTTTATTAAATAATACAATAATATTGTTATACAAATTACCTTATGATATAATCGTTATTGGTTAGAAATATATGTATATAATTAGTTTGATAGTTAAAAACAGAAATATAACAAGAAAGGACAAAAGTTTATTATGAAGAATTTTTTTATCATATTCACAATGAAATTATTGCATTTGAGCTTAAAAATAGTTAAAAAAAATGGAGGTAATGTTTTAGGTAAAATTTCATATAAATTCAACAATAATATACTTAAGTATTTTAAAATAGATTGTCCTATTATTGCTGTAACAGCTACAAATGGTAAAACTATGACAAACAATGCTATTAGGTATAGTTTTCAGACCGCGGGGAAAAAAGTTATAAGCAATATTGAAGGAAATAACATGGAAACTGGTATAATTTCTACTTTAATAAAAAACTGTAATCTGTTTGGAAAAATACATGCAGACTATTTAGTTTTTGAGGTTGACGAAAGCTATGTTCCAATAATATTTAAAAAGCTAAAATTAGACACTTTAGTAATTCTTGACTTTTTCCGTGATCAACTAGATAGAAACGGAGAAGTTGAATCATTAATTTTAAAAATAAATGATTTTTTAAAAACATATAATGGAAATCTAGTGTTAAATAACGATGACCCCAATGTTGCACGATTAGGACAAGCAAACCCTAATAACAAAAATATTTATTATTTTAGTGTAGAAAAATATCAGAATGCTACAAAAAACATGAAAGAGGCTGGAGAAGGAAAATTTTGTCCATTTTGTAATACCCGTATAGAATATGAATATTATCAATATTCTCATATTGGAAAATTCAAATGTCCTAATTGTAATTATGGTGATAATCCAATTTATAAGCTTGCAACAGATATTAATTTAAAAGAAAAAACATTTAATGTTGACGGCATAACTTATAAAACTAAATTTAGCAGTATTTATAATATTTATAATTTTGTTGCAATCATTTCTTGTTTAAGATTATATGGTATTGATACAGAAATTATAAAAAAATCATTGTCTGAATTTGTTCTTAATAATGGTAGATTAGAAGAATTACTTGTAAAAAATATTCCCACAACTATTAACTTAGCAAAAAATCCAACAGGTGCAAATGTTAGTTTAAGAATTCTAAACGAAGATGATACTGAAAAAGAATTATTATTTGTTCTAAACGATAACCTAGCAGACGGATGTGATGTTTCTTGGATTTGGGATATAAACTTTGAAAACCTTAATAATGTTTCTAGAATAATAACTTCAGGAAATAGAGCCTACGACATTGCAATAAGAATAAAGACATCAGGCTTTGATGATTGTAAAATAGAACCTTATTTAGATTTAAATGAAGCTGTCAACAATTTATATAAAACAGATATAAAAAAATATGTTATTGCAAATTATACTGCTTTACAAGCAACTAGAAGTGAAATTATTAAAATTCAAAAAAAGATATAAAGCATTTTTTAAAATACTTTTAGATACTGATTAAGAAAGGATTAAAAGTTAATTATGAAAGAACTAAAAATATTATACTTATATCCAGATATTTTAGAGCTTTATGGAGATTATGGAAATATTCAAGTTTTAAAATATAGGTTAGAAAAAAGAGGATTCAAAGCTATTATAGAACCTTATTCAATAGGTGATAATGCCCCAGATTTTAAAAAATATGATTTGGTTTTTGCAGGTGGTGGTGCTGACCAAGAACAAAGTATTTTATCAGAAGATTTACTAAAATATAAAGAAAATATTAAAGAAGCTATTCAAAGTGGTGTATTCTTTTTGCTTATTTGTGGTGCATATCAGCTATTTGGGAAATACTATAAAGGTGTAGAAGGAAATATTATTCCTGGATTAGAAATATTTGATTATTATACAGAGGCTATTGAAGATAGAAAAAAAAGATGTATTGGAAATATTATTATAGAAGCAGAATTGAATAAAAAGAAAACCAAAATAATAGGGTTCGAAAATCATGGTGGACAAACTTTTGATGTAAAATCTCCTTTTGGAAATGTATTGTTCGGAAATGGCAATAAATTGGGAGATAATCAAGAAGGTTTTTTTCAAAATAATGTAATTGCTACTTACTTACATGGACCGTTACTTTCTAAAAACCCTGAACTTTCTGATTATATTATTAGATATTGCTTTAAAAGAAAGTATAATGAAGAAATAACTTTAGAGCCTCTAAATGATGAATTTGAAAATAAATGCAGACTTCAATTAATTAATAGATTTGATTTAGGGTGATTTTGGGTGATTTTGGGGACACCTTAAAAAAACACCTAAAAAAAATTTAAAAAACTCCATATGATAATATATGAATATCATATAGAGTTTTTTTAATACGTAAAAAATATTTATCTTTTTAATACAGGTGTTTTTTTAAGGTGTCCCCAAAATCACCCACAAAAACATCAATATTTATTTCTTTTTCTTCTCCTGTTTTCATATCTTTTAGTTTAAATATATTATTTTTTATTTCATCTTCTCCTATCACAATTACATAAGGTATTTCTAGTTTGTCTGCATATTTAAATTTCGCTTTAAGTTTTTTATCATTTAAATAGATCTCTGTTTTTATTCCTTTGTTTCTTAATTTTGTAGCTATATTAATTGGAACAGTTAAATCTTGTACCATTGGTATAATTAAAATATCAGAAATAGATTTTTTGCTAGCCTTTATTAAGTTTAACTCATTTAGTTTATAGAATAATCTGGTTAATCCTATTGAAATTCCCACACCAGGCAATTTTTTATCTATATAATATTCAGCTAAATTCTCATATCTACCACCTGAACATACACTTCCTAATTCTCTATATTCATTTAAAAATGTTTCATACACTGTTCCGGTATAGTAATCTAATCCTCTTGCTATTGTTAAATCAACTTTATAATTTTGCTCTGGAACACCAAATAGTTTTATATTATTAATTACATATTCTAATTCTTCTACACCTTTTTCAAATGTCTCGTTTTGAATTCCCAGTTGTTTCAATTTTTCTATTTTTTCATTTGATGTTCCTTCTATTTCTATAAAATTAATAATATTTGTAATAGATTCTCTTGAAACTCCTATTTTACTTAGTTCTTCTTTAACTGCTTCTTTACCTATTTTATCAATTTTGTCTATTATTCTTAATACTTCCACAGCATTTTCTTTTTGACCTAAACTTTCAAATAGACCATTTAATATTTTTCTATTATTTATTTTAATTGTGAAATCATCAAATCCTAATTCTTTAAATATTGTATAAATCACACTAGGAAGTTCGCTATCGTTTATTAAATTTAATTCTCCATCTCCTATAATATCTATATCACATTGATAAAACTCTCTATATCTTCCTCTTTGTGCTTTTTCTGCACGATATACTTTACCTATTTGATATCTTCTAAATGGAAAACTTAAATTTCCATAGTTTTTTGCTACATATTTAGAAAGTGGAACTGTAAGGTCAAACCTTAAAGATAAGTCATTATCGCCCTTATTAAATCTATATATTTGTTTTTCAGTTTCCCCTCCTGCTTTTGCAAGCAATACTTCTGAAAGTTCTATTATAGGTGTATCTAATGGCAAAAATCCAAATTTTTGATATGTATTTTCTATTGTGTTTCTCATTTTATTAAATAAAATTTGTTCATTTGGTAATAATTCCATAAAACCTGGTAGTGTTCTCGGTTCTATTCTATTCATTTTTATCACTTCTTCCTTTTTATTTCTAATTGCTCTTAAAACAATTTCGGCTTTAATTCCAAATAAATTGGTTTCTCGTCTTTTAACATTGTCATCATTCCATGACCTGGATAAATGATTGTCTCATCTGGCAATTTCATTATTTTATTAACAATTGAATCCATTATACTCTCTCTATTTGATGTTGGTAAATCTGTTCTACCCCATGTTCCTCTAAAAATGGTATCCCCTGAAAATAAGCAATTCTCTTCCTTGCAATAAAGACATGAACTTCCTTTGGTATGTCCTGGCGTATGTAAGACTTTAAACTGCAACTCTCCTAAATGTAGTAAATCTTTGTCATCAATTCTAGAATCCGCTTCTAATTCAATTTCTCCCATTCCTATATGTGGAGATAAATTTATTTGCGGATTATTCAATCCTTCACTGTCATATCTATGAATTAGTATTTTGCCAGAGCATCTAGTTTTCAAATCCATTACACCTAGAATATGATCTGCATGACAATGTGTTAAATATATATACTTTAATTTTGCATGTAAAATATTTAATAATTCTTCAATTTTATCAATATCTCCTGCTGGGTCTATAACCATTGCTTCTCTTGTTTTACTATCAACAATAATGTAACAATTAGTCGCATCACCTATCCATGTTTCTATCTTTAATTCTTTTAATATCATTATATATATTTTTCCTTTCAACTAAAGCCAATGGCTCAACCAATTGAGACGCTATTATTTGGTTGACCCTGGTTTTCTATTTTTTTCTCCTTACTTCATAAACACTATCCACTTTTGTTATTTCTTTTTGTGCCTTTTTTAATTCTTCTAGGTTTTCTACTTCTAATGTCATATCAATTATCGCAATTCTCTCTTTTGTTGTTTTTGTATTAACACCCAATATTCTTGCCTTTGTTGTACCAACTACTTTTAATATATCCATTAATAATCCACTTCTGTCATTTGAATATATTTCTATATCTACTTGATATGAAGTTTCATTTTCATTATACCACTCAACATCTATCATCCTATTTTCTTCTGATAATAAATCATTAATGTTAACACAGTCTTTTCTATGTACTGATACTCCCCTTCCTTTTGTAATATATCCTACAATTTCATCTCCCGGAAGTGGATTACAACACTTTGATAATTTCACTAAACAATTGTCTATACCTTTAACAATTATACCTGAATTAGATGCTTTTGGTTTTTTTCTAGCTTTTGCTAATTGTTCAATTTTCTCTTCTATATTTTCTTCTACATGCTCTTTTCTGTATTCTTGCAACACTCTGGCAATTACCTTTACTGCTGAGTTAGCACCAAATCCAATTGCAGCATACATTTCGTCCAATCCCTTGTATTTGTATTTATCTAGCATTGGGTTTAAATATTCTTCCTTGAACAAATCTTCATGGGAAAAACCTATTCTTTTTAATTCTTTTTCTATTAGTTCTTTTCCTTTTTCAATATTTTCTGCTTTTTGAGCCTTTTTGAACCAACCTAAAATTTTATTTTTTGCACTTGTACTTTTTACAAATTTAAGCCAATCTCTACTAGGTCCTTTTGAATTATCTGATGTAATTATTTCTACTATATCACCTGTTTTTAATTCTGTAATTATTGGCATCATCTTACTATTTATTTTACAACCTGTCATATGATGACCAATTTCCTGGTGAATTGTATACGCAAAATCTATTGGTGTTGCACCTCTTGGCAAAACTTTAATTGCACCTTTAGGAGTAAAAACATAGACCTCATCTTCAAACAATTCTGTTTTTAAAGTATTTAAAAACTCCTGAGGATCTTGCATTTCCTTTTGCCACTCTAATGTCTCTCTAAGCCATGCAAGTTTATCTTCTTCAACTTTTACAGTTTGTTTTTTTCCAAAATAGCTAGCTTCTTTATATGCCCAATGTGCAGCAATACCATATTCCGCAACTCTGTGCATATCCCACGTACGAATTTGTACTTCAAATGGCGTTCCTTTGTCACCTAATAATGTGGTGTGTATAGATTGATACATATTAGGTTTTGGAACTGCAATATAATCTTTAAATCTTCCAGGCATTGGATTATACATTTCGTGTACCACACCTAATGCAGCATAACAATCTTTTATAGAATTAACTAATATACGTAGTGCAAACAAATCATATATTTGATCCAATGTTTTATTATCTCTTTTCATTTTCTTATATATGCTATATAAATGTTTTGCTCTTCCAGTAACTTCAGCATCAATTCTCTGTTTTTTTAATTCTAATTTAATATCTGACATTATTTTTTCTATGAATTTTAATCTTTCATCTCTTTTTTTGTTTATTCCCTCTACTAATTCATGATATTCATCTGGGTATAAATATTTAAAAGCTAAATCTTCTAATTCCCATTTTAAAGAATATAAACCTAGTCTATTTGCTAATGGTGCATATAACTCCATGGTCTCTTTTGCATTTGCAATTTGTCTTTCTCTTTTTAAGAATTTCAAAGTTCTCATATTATGTAGTCTGTCTGCAAGTTTTATTAATATAACCCTTATGTCTTTTCCCATTGCTAAAAACATTTTTCTATAATCTTCTGCTTGCTGTTCTTCTATAGAATCAAACTGTATATTGCTTAATTTTGTAACACCTTCCACCATTTCATCAATTTCTTGACCAAATTCTTTCCTTAAATCTTCACTTGTTACTTCTGTGTCTTCTATAACATCATGAAGAAGTGCTGCACAAATTGTACTGTCGTCTAATCCAATATCAGCTAATATATGAGCCACATTTAACGGATGTATTATATATGGTTCTCCTGATCTCCTACATTGATCACCATGTTCATTCTTAGCAAAATTATATGCTTTCATTATCAACTTTGTATCTACTCTTCTTGAATGTGCTTTTCTTTTTTGTATTACATCTTGTATAGTTATTTCTTTTGTTTCCTGCATGATATCACTTTCCTTTTATTATATTGATTTCATTATATCCTTAATATTTATTTGTAGCTTTTCTACTCCATTAAAGCAGTTTATTTCTAATACACCTGCTACATCAACCTTATCTCCAATTCTATATTCGTCAACTAAATTTCCTAAATTAAATCCAATTGCATCTACAATTGTATTGTTTTCCCTTAAAGTTAATTTTAGATGTTTTCCTTCTGATAGAGCTCTTATTGAATCAACTTTCAAACTTTTGAATGCAAATATTGGCATTTTATTTGCTTCTCCAAATGGTTCTAGTTTTTTTAGACTTTCTACCATATCTTTATTTATATTACTTAAATTTACTTTAGCATCTATATTTATAATTGGTATTATCCCATCTATATTTGCCTGTTTAGCTATTTTTTCAAGCTTATTTTCAAAATCTTTAAATTTTGATTTTTTAACCTCTACTCCAACAGCCATACTATGTCCACCATATTTTTCTAAAGTGTCTTCACATTTCATTAATGCTTCATGTAAATCAAACCCTGGAATACTTCTTCCTGAACCTTTACCAATTCCATCTTCTTCGAAGCTTAATAATACACTTGGTTTAAAATACATCTCTGTAATTTTTGAAGATACTATTCCGTATTACACCATGATGCCACTTTTCTCCTCCTACAATAATTACATTGTTTTTATACAAATGCTTCTCCTCTATTTGCTTAATTGCACTTTCGAAAATGATTTTCTCTGTCTCTTGTCTTTTCTTATTGTGTTCATTCAACTTCTTGGTTAACTCATTTACTTCATTAATATTAGGCGACAGCAATAAACTTAATGCTTCTTCAGCTTTACCCATTCTACCGCACGCATTTATTCTTGGAGCTATTCCAAATGACACACTACTTGAATCTATTTTATTATATCCTGATGAGTTTATAATAGACTTTAGTCCTATATTTTTGGTTTGACTAACTAGCATTAATCCTAATTTTGCAATTACTCTATTTTCATCTACTAAAGGAACTATGTCTGATATTGTACCTATGCAAACTATATCTAAATATTTTAAATATTTTTCTTCCTTTAGACCTAGTTGTATTCCAAGTGCCTGAATAAGCTTAAATACAACTCCTACTCCTGCTAACTCTCTAAATGGATATTTACTGTCTTTTCTTTTATTATCTACTACTGCAATTGCATTTGGTATTGCGTTTCCAGCTTCATGATGATCTGTAACTATAGTCTCTATTCCTAATGAATTTGCATAGTCTATTTCATCTATACCAGAAATTCCACAGTCCACTGTAATCATTAAATCACATCCATTATCATAAATGGCCTTTATTGCTTCTTTGTTCAATCCGTATCCTTCATCTAATCTATTTGGTATATATGCAGAAGCCTCTAGTCCAACATCTTTCAAAAAACTTTTTAATACTGTTATACTTGTAATACCATCTACGTCATAGTCACCATATATAGTAACCTTTTCTTTTTTTTCTATGGCTTTTATTATTCTTTCTACAGCTGGCCTCATATCTATCATCATAAATGGATCATGAAAATCTGCTCTTGTAGGCTCTAAAAATAATTTTATGTCTTGTTCTCTAGTAATATTTCTGTTTACTAGGATAGTTGCAAGTAGTTTGTTTAAATTGTATTTTTTTACTATTTCTTCTACTTTACCTTCATCTGCTTCGTATATTTGCCATTTTTTGTTCATATTCCTCTCCTAAAATATATATTTTCTTTATTTTATAACATTTCACGTTTTTTTTAAAGGTTTTTTAAGAAAATTTAGAAAAAAGTGGGTGATTTTGGGGGTGATTTTGGGGACACCTTAAAAAAACACCCAAAAAACATTAAAAAACTCCATATGATAATATATGAATATCATATGGAGTTTTTTTAATACGTGAAAAATGTTTAACTTTTTAATACGGGTGTTTTTTTAAGGTGTCCCCAAAATCACCCAAAATCAAAAAAAGAGCAAATCTGTAAGCCGGGTTCTGTCTTTTAAAATAGTCATTTATCTAGAGTAGATATTGCTATCTACTTCAAGCCACGCAAGTTAAGAAGGCGCCGAGCAGGCTTAATCTTCTAATTTAGGTGTTGCTCCAGATGGGGTTTACACTAGCCCATTATGTCACCATAATAGTGGTGAGCTCTTACCTCACCTTTTCACCCTTACCTTTTAAAAGGCGGTTATTTTCTGTTGCACTTTCCTTAAGGTTACCCTCACTAGACGTTATCTAGCATCTTTGCTCTATGGAGCCCGGACTTTCCTCTCGTAATTTCTTTCGAATATTTACCAGCGACTATTCAATTTACTCTGTTTTATATTATACCATATAATAATTATAAAATCTAGCATTTTTTCCTAAGTTGTTTATTTGCATATTACTCTATTATATATTATTCAACTCTTCTATTAAATTTTTATATTTAATTAAAAAAATAGAAACATCTTTAATATCTACTGCATTTTGCAATTCATTTAGCATAATATAAGATTTATTAATTCCTTTTAATCTATTTGCACCTATGTTAGGATTCGTTAATAGTTTTGAATATGAATTTATTGCATTTTGAATATCTATAGAGATTTCTTCCCACTTCCCAGTATCTAATTTAGAATATGCTTTAAATATATTTGCTTTGGTTTCAATTATAGTTATATTTAGTTCATCTTCTTTCATAAACTTAGGCAAATATTCATATAACTTGCTAAGTTCAGCCAATGTTTCGACTTTTTTTTCGTCTTTTGCAACCATTGTTAAATTATCAAACTCTTTATTAAAACTTAATATTTCTTCTTGGTTTACATTCTGATTATATAAATCTATGGTTATTGTTGGTATAGATAAATATAATTCTTCAATTTCTTTTTTTATATAATCCCAATTAATGTCTTGATTGCTCATTAAGACCCCGCTTGACTTTAATGTGAATTTATTATCGCCTTCATTGTTTTTTTCTGAATTCAAACTTGAATTTGAACTTTTACCTTGTGAAGTTTCACTAGTAGAGTTAGAATTTCCGACTTTCTTCTTGTTTTCCTCCCATTTCATCTTTTGAATTACTTTGAGATTCACCTTTTGTCGACGTGCTACTACCGCTGCTTTCATTTTTTGATTTCGCAGGTATTTTCCTAATAGATATACTGTAATTTTCATCTTTTATATTATTTATTGAATTTATTAAATTGACTAACTTTGATTCTAAATATTTAACCTCTGAAGATGTTTTTTCCTTTATATTTTCATCTTTATCTTTATTAATATTTTTATATATTAATAAACCCACAATAATTAAAATAAACATTATAATTACATATGCTAATATTTTAAACCTTTTCAAATTTATTTACATCCTTTCAATTTTTTTCTATTATTTACATTTTCATTTTAGTTTATTCTATGTATAAAATTTATTTTATTTTTTATAATAAAAAAAGAAGAAATGCTGCAAATCTTTAAAATATTCCATAAATCTTAAATATTAGGGAGTTGAAAATGTTAGCAAAAGTAAATTTGTATAGTGAAAAAAAAGGAGAATTAAACAAATTTTTAAGCAATTTCTATAACACAAACTTGGATATAGAAAATAATTTACAATGGGAAAAAGAATATGCCAATCCCGTAGAATTGGCAGAAATTATTGGCACATATATAGATAACTCTGATAAATACCTATTAAATATGTGGATCTGTTTGGATAGAAATATTTTTGTTCATGTTACATCCGAAAATGGAGATGAACTTATTAAATACCTATATGAAAGATTTCCATATTAGTTTTCCTGTTGTTCTATAGCATTAGAATCTTCTTGGTTCTCTCCTTTATTTGTTTGTGCATTTTCATCATTTTCTTGCTCTTCTGTATTGTTTTCTTTTTGGTCACATTCTATATTCTCAACTATTTCTACTTCTTTTGCTGGTTCTTCTGGTTGTTCCTCTCCACAATTTGAGCAAAATTTATCTTCTTTATTTATCTCTTTGTAACATCCAGGACATTGTTTTCTATCTTTTAATTTTAAACACTCTTTTAAAAGACTATCAATTTCGTCACTTAATACATCTATTTTTGTACATTGTTCTTCTATTTCATTTTCTATATCTTCTTTTTCTTCTCTTACATGATTTTCATATATCTTTTTTCCTATTTCTTCATATATGCCATTTACCTGTGTTTTTAAATCTCCAATTTTAAATTTTATTTTTGTTTCCTTGGCTATTTTGCCTGTCTTGTCTGCAGTTATTTTATATGCTTCTGTAGCCTTCTTTCCTAATTTATCAAAAAATTCCATTATAAATCATCCTTTCTTTACTTTAAGTTACTAAACTGTAAATTTTATTATTTGAATTTTCAAAAAATTTTATTCACTCTTTTTATCTCTTGTCATTAAACTTTTTACACCCTGCTTAGGATCTAAATTTTCATAAATCAATTTATATACTGTTTCTACAATAGGCATTTCTATATTATGCATTTTGCTAAGTTCATATGCTACTTCGATATTGTCTATACTCTCTATTACCATTCCAACTTCTTTTTTAACTTCTTCCAATGATTTTCCCTGGCAAATTAGTCTTCCTGCTTTTCTATTTCTGCTATGTTCACTTGAGCATGTTACTATTAAGTCTCCTAAACCACTTAAACCATAAAAAGTTTCTTTTTCTCCTCCAAGTTCTACTCCTAATCTAGATAGTTCATTTAGTCCTCTCGTTAATAATGCAGCAAAAGTATTATCTCCTAGCCCTAGTTCAACGGCTACCCCTGCGCAAAATGCTATTATATTTTTTAATGCTCCTCCTAATTCTACACCTTTAACATCTTTAGATGTATATACTCTCATTTTTTCACACATAAATGTATCTTGTACAATACTTAAAATTTCTTCATCTTTAGATGCAATAACTAGAACAGTTGGTATTGCTTTAGATACTTCTTCTGCATGACTTGGTCCTGACAATACACCTAATCTTGTTCCAGGTAACTCTTCTGAAATGACTTCATCTAATGTCTTCAAAGATTCTTTTTCTAATCCTTTTGAGCATATAATAACAGGTCTGTTTTCTACATACTGTTTGTATTGTTTAAATGTTGCTCTTGTAAATTTTGATGGAGTAACATGTAAAATAAATTCACTATCTTTAATAACTTCTTCAAAATTATTAGAACATGTTATATTATTGGGTATTACCACATCTGGTAAGAATTTACATATTCTTTCTTCATTAATTAGTCTTTTTTCTTCTTCATCAAAAGACCATATTTTTACTTCATTTCCACATCCTGCAAGGTGAATAGCTAGAGCTACACCCCAACTTCCACTTCCTATTATCGCTATTTTTCTCATTGTATCTATCTCCTCGTCTTACATGTTTATAAGGTTTATTTAGAATACATTTTATAAACATATTATTTATTTTTAAAACTAATCTTATTTTCTTTTCCGTCTAATAATCTTTTAATATTGCTTCTATGATTATATAAAACTATAATTGCTAAAATTAAACTATATATAAAATATACATTTCCATTCTTTCCTTCTGTTAATACTGTATAATTATTATTTATAAATAAAGTTAATACTGGGAACAATACTGCAGCTGCGCAAGAACCTAACGAAACCATTCTAGTCAAAGCCATTAATACTAGTGCAAATACTAAACAAATCAATCCAATTTGCCAATTGCTCATTAGCAAAATTCCAAGAGATGTTGCTACACCTTTTCCACCTTTAAATTGGAAGAAAACCGGAAATGTATGTCCTAAAACAACTGCAATTCCTGCGATTTGAAGTAACAACTCCTTATTTGAATCACTTATCATATTACCTATTATAATAGATATTGCTATTGCAATAATTCCTTTTAAAACATCACAAACTAAAGTAATTGCAGCAGCTTTTTTTCCTACACTTCTTAGCATATTAGTACTACCTGCATTACCACTACCTTTTTCTCTTACATCGAATCCTGCAAATTTCTTACTAAATATTACAGAAAAATTTATGCTTCCTATACAATAAGCTATTATCGCCATTAAAATATATACAACCATATTCTCTCCTCCTTGCCACGGGGACGGTCCTTTTGGCAATAAATTGCCATAGGGACACTCCTTAGCATTTACTATTATCTTCTTTGTTTAATTCTATGTTTCTTGCCAATTCTGTATATCTCCCTTAGAATCATTTTTCTCTCTTATTATAGTCCTTATTGGCGTTCCTTCTAGACCAAATTCTTTTCTTATCTGATTAACTAAATATCTTTCATATGAAAAATGAAACAATTCCTTACTATTTACAAATATAACAAATGTTGGTGGCTTAGTTGAAACTTGAGTACCATAAAAGATTTTTAATCTTTTACCTTTATCTGTAGGTGGTTGGACCATTGCTATTGCTTCATTTATTACCTGGTTTAAAATTGATGTTGAAATTCTCATACTATTTTGTTCTGCAACATGATTTATTAAATCGAATAATTTATTAACTCTCTGACCTGTTTTTGCTGATATAAATATTATTGGTGCATATGCTAAATATTTAAGTTTATCATATACATCTTTTTTATACTGTTCAAGAGTTCCTGTTTCTTTTTCTATGGCATCCCACTTATTTACAACTATTATTACTCCTTTGCCAGCTTCATGTGCTTCTCCTGCAATTTTTGCATCTTGCTCTGTTACACCCTCTGTTGCATCTACCAACATTAGACATACATCTGCTCTTTCTATTGCAAGCAATGTTCTCATTATACTGAATTTTTCTATTGATTCTTTTACTTTGCTTTTTCTTCTTATTCCCGCTGTGTCTATTAATACATATTTGCCAAATTCATTTTTAAACTCTGTATCTATTGCATCTCGAGTAGTACCTGCAATATCGCTTACAATACTTCTATTTTCTCCAATTATTTTGTTTATTAATGAAGATTTTCCTACATTTGGCTTTCCTATAACTGCGACTTTTATTTCGTTTATTTCATCTTCGCATTCTTGTTTTTCAGGAAAACTTTCATATATTTTGTCTAGTACATCTCCTATTCCTATTGCATTAGTAGCAGAAATTGGATATGGCTCTCCGTAATCCTAGATTGTAAAATTCATAAACTTCTAAGCTATCCTTTTCATAATTATCTGCCTTATTACATACTAAAACAATTGGCTTCCCAGATTTTTTTAGCATAAGAGCAATCTCTTTATCTGCTGCAGTTACACCCTGTTTTATATCTGTTAAGAAAATTATAACATTTGCCATAGCCATTGCGAGATTTGCTTGTTCTCTCATTTGAGATAAAATTATGTCTTCTGAATCTGGTTCAATTCCACCAGTGTCTACTAAAGTAAAATTTTTTCCTCTCCAGTTTGTCTCTGCATATACTCTATCTCTTGTTACTCCTGGTGTATCTTGCACTATTGAAATTCTCTTACCTGCTAAATAATTAAAAAATGTTGATTTCCCAACATTGGGTTTTCCTATAATTGCTACAATTGGTTTTGACATTTTCTTTTTTGGTATGCATGTGACTTCATTTATTATACTGTCACTAACCTTTCTCCTTTCTATATATTTTTTATCTTAAAGCTTTGTATTATTACATATACATTTTGACAAATATAGTATAACATAACAATATTTAAAAAATCAATTATTTTTATACTCTCTTTCAATATTTTATTTTAAATATGCTACTGTTAAGGGCTTTACGAAATTCTTTAAATCTCGTAAAGCCCCTTGTATTGTAATTCTAGTTATTATAAATAACTTATATTTTTGCTATTGCTCCTATAATTTTACTTTCTTCAACTGCTGATAACCATTTAGCACCACCTGCAACAACAACTGTATCGCCTTTTTCTAATATACCTTTTACTTTTAATTTTTCTATTCCTACTTCTATTGTTTTATCAATTGTTTCTTGCTTTTCTATAAATATAGGTGTTACATTCCATGCAATTGCTAATTGATTAAATGTTCTTCTATTATCTGTTATAGCTAATATTGGGCAACCTGCTCCAAATCCTGCTAAATTTCTTGCTGTATCTCCAGAATGTGTATAGCATACAATTGCATCTGCTTCCATGTTCATAGCTGTTACACATGTAGAATATGCAATTTTGTTTTCTACATTTGCTAAATCAATTTTATCGTTTTCTCTAAATCTCTTCCAATAGTCTATTTCTGGTTCTACTCTATTTGCAATTTTAACCATTGTTTTAACACATTCTACAGGATATTTACCCATTGCACATTCTCCAGAAAGCATTACTGCACTTGTTCTGTCATATATTGCATTTGCAACGTCACTTGCTTCTGCTCTTGTTGGTAATGGATTAAAAGTCATAGATTCTAACATCTGTGTTGCTGTTATAGCTGGCTTATTAGCTCTGTTTGATAATTTTATAAATTTCTTTTGCATAACTGGTGGTTCAGTAAAATCTGTTTCTGTTGCCATATCTCCACGAGCAATCATTTGAACATCTGCATTTTCAACGATTTCTTCCATATGCTCTAGTCCTTCAACATTTTCTACCTTTGTTATAATTTTTATGTCTTTTCCACCATTTTCGTCTAATACTTTTCTAACTTGGTCTATATCATCTTTATTTCTTGTAAATGACATTGCAACATAGTCATAATCATGTTTACAAGCTGTTATTAAGTCATCTATATCTTTTTGCTTTAATGCTGGAAGTCTTACTGCTGTTCCTGGTAAATTCATAGTTTTTCTACTTCCTAAACCATTTCCATGCACTACTGTACAAACTATATCTTTATCTACAATTTCATCTACTACTAATTCAATAGCACCATCATCAATTAATATTTTTGAACCTGGTTTTATATCTTTATACAATTCTTTGTAAGATACAGATACCTTGTCTTTATCTCCTATAATATCTTCATTTACCAATGTAAACTTTTGTCCGTCTTCTAGTTTTATCTTATCATTTTTTCCAGTAACTAACATTCCTGTTCTAATTTCTGGTCCTTGCATGTCAAGAAGTAATGCTATTGGTAAATCTAATTCTTTTCTTAATCTTATGATTGTTTCTGTTTTTTCTGATTGTTCATCCCAACTTCCGTGTGAATAATTAATTCTTGTTACATTAAGCCCTGCTTCGAATAATTCTTCCAATCTGTTTTCACTAGCTGGTCCTATTGTTCCTACTATTTTTGTTTTTCTTAAATTTGCTTTCATTTTATTATTCCTCCCTTTTTCAAACAAGTATTATTATATCACACTTATTCTATAAAATTCAACATTTTTTTGATTTTTATACCAATTTTTGTACCAATTAAGTTACTTTTTAATTGTTTTGCACTAATAACCCGGTAAAACCTAAGTGATATTAATAATTTGATTCCGTTCCTCAGCTACCCTACATAGCGTTTAAGGATAAGTAAAAATAAAACCTTAGCTCTACCCTAAAACAGGGTCCTCCAAGGTTTTATTTTTATAAATATTTTTCTATTTCTTGTCCATTATTTGCTTTAATAAAACTGCCAAAAGTCCAAGTGCAAAAACTATAATAGAAACAAGGATACCTCCCATACCAAAAATATATCCTGCTTTTATATTTAAAAAATGTGAAAACATGAAGCCACATATCGATAATGCTATACATAAAAAACTTAAAAGAGTATATATTTTTAACGGATTATAATAGATTCCTGATTCTAATATATATCTCATTGATATTAGTGAATCTTTAAATATTTTGACCTTTGATTTTCCAACTCTTTTATTATATGGTATATCAATGTAACATACAAAATGATTATTCATTATATATGCTAAAGTCTGTGAAGTTGTAAAACTAAAAGTATCGCATAATCTTGGAAAATACTTTATTACTGTCGTTTTATCAAATACTCTTAACCCAGAATTTATATCTTTTATTTTTTTTCCAGATACATATTCAACAAATAGCTTTAGTAACTTTCTTAATGCATTTTTTTGAATTGATTCTTTATAATATTTTCCTGTTCTTGCTGCAACAACAAGGTCATACCCTTTTTCTTTAATTTTGAGCATTTCTGGAACAATTGAAAATGGATAACTTGAATCTGCGTCTATTATTACTATTGTTTCATATTTTGAATTTAAAATTCCTTTTTTTAATGAATATCCATATCCCATATTATGTGGATTATTTAGTATTATTACATTTTTCTTTATAGCTTCTTCCTGCGTATTATCTGTTGACCCATCATTAATTACAATAATTTCTGAGTCTTCGTAAATGTTATTTTGTTTCATAACATTTGTTATTTCATCAATTGTCTTGCCTATGGATTTTTCTTCATTATATGCAGGAATTATTACTGAAATCATTAGTTTATCACTTCCAACTTTTTTTATATCTTTATTTATTCTGCTAAATTCTCTTATTCATCATAATAAGCAGGTTCACCAAATGCTGCTTCATAGGCCTGATTTATTTTGTTACCATAACTAACTTGGTAAGAAGCATCTAAAGGTAATTCAACATTTAACCACTCCCATTGTTCTTGTTTTCCTTCAAAATATACATTTTGTAAATTATTACAGTTATCTAGGCTAAATTGTCCAGGATTATACATTGAGCATGGTAGTCTTAATGTTCGAATAGAATGGTTGTTGTAGAACCAAGTTCCTTTAATAGAAGTAACACCTTCTGGGACGACAACCTCAGATTGAAATGTATGTATACTATCAGAAATATCCCAGAATGTATATTCAAGAGGGCGTTCATCATCAGTTTCTGGCTTATTTAAATCAACTTGTTTTATCAAATACCAAGAACCATTTTCATCTATCTCACCATCTATATTTAATTTGACCTTATAAGGTATTACCAATTTTGAAAATCTTTTCTTCATACCTATAACATATGGGTCATTATCATACATGCTTTGATTTTCAAGTGCTACCATACTATCACTTCCAGATAAATCTTCATCTTTATATATATTATCTACGTTAAACCCTGTAATATATGCTATACCCATATTCTCTTCAGAATTACCAGTTGATGCTATGTTGTATGATTTTTTTAATCCTCCTATATTCCCATTCAAATCTGCAACTTGTGCTAACATTTTGAAATCTTTAAAATTACTTGCCTGTTGAATAATTTGATATTGGAATATATCTGAGTCTATTTCATTCTCTGATGTTACATAATTACCATAAGCTACTTCTAGTTCGTTTTCATTTTCATTTCCATTTCCATTTCCAGAATCTTCATATGTGGTATTTAGGCTATCCCAAACAATTTCGCCTCCTTCATCTATGGTTCCCCTTGTTGCTATCTTTCCTCCTTTTGTTAATACAATATTGTTACCATCTGTTAAAATTTTATAACCATATGCATCCTTTCCATTTAAATTGTCTGATATATATTCAGCTAAAGTGTCTGATGGATTTTCTTGAATACGGTAATCTATTCCGAATTCTGTCACATATAATTCTGTTCTTTCTCTAGCCGCTCCTATATCAGATTTATCTTTTGCATCTGAAGTTTTTTCTAGCAATCCATTATTTCCTGTTAATGTACTTATTGCTACTCCTGCTAGTATTAGAAGCACAATTATAGTAATAACCAGTGCTATTAGAGTAATTCCTTTGTTTGTTATTTTTTTCTTTTCTTTAAATTCCATAAATTTAAATTTCCTCCTTTGATTTATATAATATTACATTCTCTTTTTACTACATTTATGAGTATGCATTTACATTGTATCACTATATTATAAAAAATCAAGTAAATTTATTCTTTTTATAAAACTATTTGTTTTTTTATAAAACCTTATATTTCTACAATAATTTTTGATTACTAAATACACATATTATCTTGCTTATTTAGATTCTTTCAATCTCCTCTAATATTCTTTTACAATTATTTTTGTCTCTTATCTCAAAGAAATTGTTCATTCTTTGTAAATATTTTTCTTCAGGTACAAAAGAATTTCTTAAATAATATTCAACTTTGTCAACAACGTATTTTTCATCTTTCAATACTTCACCAAAACCATCCTCTTCATAGGAAAAAAAACCTTCATTTAATTGTTTTTCTCTATACATTTCTAAATCAAATTGATAATAGATAATTGGTCTTTTCCTATATGCAATATCCATAGAAATACTTGAATAATCTGTTATTAATAAATCTGCGTTATTTAACAGTTCTTGAATATCAACCTCTTCATTATGGTACACACCAACATTTCCAAAGGAAATATTTTTATTTATTTTAAATTTTTTCATATTTTTATGTAATATTAGTTTTAATTTAATATTTTCTTTTTCTAGGAGTTTTATAAAATCATTATTATTTATTAATTTATAATAATTTTCCATAAATTGTTCAAAACTATGCTGGTTATTTATCCATGCTCTCCATGTTGGGGCAACTAATATTAATTTTGTTTTTTCTTCTTTTTCCATTTTTAGATTATCATATCTTGCTAATCCTGTATATACAACGTTCTGTGGTGGGTACCCAAAGTTTTTTCTGATATATTCATATTCTCTCTTAGCACCGCAAGTTATAATTCTGAACTTTGCCCTTTTATAATAAAATGCCTTACAGTCATTTAGCATAATTCCATGTTGTAAAAAAATCCTTTTATTTTTAAAAAAAATATATTTATGAAGAATATAAAAAATTGCTGGGGATGGGCTTGCATATTTTTGCGTAATTATAATTTTTTTTGCGTTCAAATAATATACCCAATGCTTCAAGCTCCTATGTTGTATAACTTTTTCATATTTTTCTATTTTCTTATAATCTTTTGATTTTTTATTAATTATATAGTAGCAATTAATATCCTTTCTTTTCTCCATTATATATTTGTAAAAAACATATCCATTATCACATGCTTCATCAGGATTTTCTTCTATAATCCATACATCTCTACAAAAAGGCTTAGCTAAAAAACTTATTATTATAATAAACGGAAATACAATTATATCTAATATCGTACACACATCTAAAAGTCTTATTATTTCTTTTATCCTTTTAATTCTTACATTAGGCATACTTCTTATAAGTGAACTTTTAATATGTTCAAGAATATTTATACATTTATTTATAAAGCTAATATTATATCTTTTATATAAATTCCACAATCGTATAGTATTTATTATCTTGTTTGAAGAAAGAGAGTTTTTTCTAACACAGTATTTTGAAAGATATTCTTGAAATCCATATGCTTTAATTCCACTATTTAATATCTTTAGATACATTGCCACATCTTCACATGTTTTCATGTCTGGCATTTTAATCATTTTTTTGTCTATTTTTTCAATATTTAGAATAACAGTGGAAACCTGAATTATTGCATCTTTTAATACATAATTAAAATCTATTATTTTAGGTGCATTAACTCTGCCTATAATTCTTCCATGTTTATCTATTCTTTCATATAAAGAAAAACAAAAACAAATATCCTTCTCTTCCATAAAAGTTAATTGTTTTTCCAATTTGTCTTTTTTCCAGACATCATCAGAATCAATAAATGCAATGTACTTTCCTTTTGCTATATCTATAGCTTTATTTCTTGCATATGCTGCACCTAGGTTTTTATTATTTTTTATTATTATAAAATTATCTTTTTTTAATTTTTCAACTATTTTCAAGCTATTATCTCTTGAGCAATCATCTACTATTATTAGTTCCCAATCAGTAAATGTTTGGCCTATTATACTTTTTATAGTTCTTTCTATGTACTTTTCACTGTTGTATACAGGTAAAATTATACTAACTTTTGGCATTTTTGTTTTCCTTAATTATTTATTTTATATTTTTTCTCTAATACTCTTTTGTATTTTTCAATTAATAAATCTCTTTCTTTTGTACTTTTTTTATTTCTATCTGTGTCTTCTATATTTGAAATATTTATTCTATATTCCTTATCTATTAATACCTTTATTCTATCAATTCTATTTTTTGCCTCATTATTTTGCATATTTTCTAACCATCTTATAATATCTTCCATTAATTCAGTTCTTTCTATTACCGTATCAAAATACATTGGTAATGCTGGTTTGACGTTTTCTAATCTTTCAATTCCAAAATCGATATAATAAAACAATTCTTCTTTTGTTAATTCATTACTTTCTTTATTAATTTCTTTCCAATACAGTTTGTTTATTTGATTTTGATATTGATATGGTTCTTTTTTCATATATTCTGTTATGCTTTTCAAATCATTTTTTTCATTTTGTTTAATACTTTCTATTTGATAGCTTGATATGAATGGTGCAATTTCCTTTTTAGTTTCTATGCTTTTAACCAAATATTTTGCAAAATTTGCTTTTAACAAGACTATAAAAGTTATAGACAAGCAAATTAAAGCGAAATAATCAAGAATTCTAATATTAATGTTTTCTTCATTTTTGTATTGTAAAAGTGCAATATATGTAAATACTGTAAGACTTATTACTATAAACGACATGCAAAAGTCAAATAATAAACTATATAAAACTAAAACTATTAATCCAATAAATACACTTATATACCTTTTTTGTCTGCTTTTCAGAAATTGGATAAAAAATAATAGTAAAACTACAATAAATGCAATAGTCCCAACTAAACCATATGATATTAATAGTTCAAAAAAATAACTGTGTGATTCTTTTACAGAATAAGGGCTTTTTTGATATACATATGATAAATATTTCCATGTGTCTCCTCCATGCCCAACTATAATACTGTCTTTTGCAATTCTTAAACAATCTTTATAAAACTGTTTTCTAAGAATTATGCTATCATCATTCAATGAAAAAGATGTTATCAATCTCGTTATTATTTGTGGAATGTATTTGTATCTAATTATAAATTCTTCATTATTAATATAACACTTTTCAATAAAAACCTTTTTATTATTTTTTCCTATAATCTTAAACTTTATATATTTCATATTACTTGAAGGTGTAATACTAATCTCTTTTATTTGTCTTCCTTCATTTAAAGTTACTCTCGAAAGTTCTTTCTCTGAAAGGTATTCATTTACTTCAAATACTTGGAGTGTAGCATTTTCATAATCATATTCTGTATTTGTCACATTTATTATAAAATCTATAGTATATAATTCATTTGGTATAAAATCTCTTCTAAGCCTAAAACTTTTTTCTGCTTCATATGGTTTTGAATATTGCATTGCTATTATAAAATATATACATATTGTTAGAATTATTAATATAAATACACTTAAACAATATATAAGCTTTTTTTTACTTTTTTTTATTTTATTATATATTTTGTAAATTACATATCCAGATATAGAACATATATAGGCTAAAAGTACAACTCTAGAATATGATATATATATAATATAAGTACCTAAAATAATATATAAAAAATATAATACTCTTATAATCTTATTTTTTTCATTTTCAATTTTATATGTCGCTAAAAATATGCAAAAAGATACATATATTGATGTTGCATTTGCATATCCAAATATCGATGAAAATCTATAGTCATCTGAGTACTTCAAATTTAAGCTATCTATTATCCAATTAAAATACTTTTTATGTTGTATATCAATTCCTAATATTATAGTAATTAAAGAACATAATATTGTAGCAGTAATTACAATGTCCACTTTTCTTTGAGTATTTACAATATTTCTTATTAATAAATATGTACTGTAGATAAAGAAATATTTTATTAGAAATTCTACCGTTCCTTGTAAAGTACAATATGTATTAAATATTAAAGGTAAAAACAGTATAAACATAAATACACTAACCATAAAGTCAACTTTACTTTTAATTAGTTTTTCTTTAAATATAGCTTTTTTAACTAGAAGTAATATCATTGAAATTCCCATAAAAATACCTATAGGTAATATTGGTAATTCTTTATCATTACTTCCTATTATTAAGTTAAATACTAATAGTATTGCAATTATATGTATCATTCCAACATTGTTTACTATTTGTTTTAATCTTCTTTTCATATACATTATTTCATCTCATTTTTATCAAAATTATTATTTACACTTTCTAATAATTTTATATTTTTTTATTTGCATGTTTAATGTAAAATCTATATAAATTTAATAGAATAAACATATTTTGTAAAATATAGATATTACAAAGGTAACAATACCTTATGGCGCAAAATGCAGTTGTATGAGTATATACTACTCCACACAATATAGTTAAATAGGCAATCACTATTAAATGTATTAATAGGTTTAGTTTATCTTTTATCATTATATTTTTACAATATATAATAATACTTGCCAAACTAAATACTATTGTAAAATACATATATGCTTTTCTTAGTATCTCGTATTGAGTACTATTATTTTCTATTATATTCTCTGCATTATGATAATCCTTGTATTTTATTGAATATCCCTTTACATATTCATTAAAACTAAATCTCTCTTCTAAGTCTTCTTTACTAAATGTCTTTATGTTCTTATATGTGGAAGTATAAATAATTGCATTCAATATGTTGCTAGGTATATTCTTTATTTCACTCTCTGTAGGCATATTTATAAAGATAGATGGACTGGCTATTTCTTTTTCTAATTCTCCCTCTTTAAATAGTTCTTCAATTTCGTTGCTTAATTTTTCAAAATATTTGTCGGCTTCTTCTCCATCTTTAAAATTTTGATTTACGTATATTAGCGTTCTAAAATACCATATTATGTTACCATTATTAATTTCTCCATTCTTATCTGCCAATTTTTGATAAAAAGCATCAATTTCATATTTTTTTATGCCAAATACTTTTGATTTTTCTGCAAGTTTATAAAACGTACTTTTTGGGATAGCTACATTATCTATCTTTTCGTCATCTTTTATTTGCAAAATTTTCAAATATGCATCTTTAAAATGAGATTTTTTTAGCTCATTATAAGTATAAGTGCCGTAATGATTATAATTAATAATAGATACAAGATTTAAATTTAAAAAAATTATTATTATTGGTAAAGAACAAATAAATATATTCTTTATTTTATTTTTTTTAAATAGCTTATATATTATTACAATTGCTAGTACTAGATATACCCATATAGTATCTTCTCTAGTCAAAAACATTATAGACATTACTACTCCTAAAAAAATATAATTTAAAATGTTATTCTTTTTAGAGTAAATAATATTAATAATTGTACCTATAAATAGTAATAACTCTGAGCAAGATAAGCTATTACGATATAGTCTTTGAAAAACATCGCTTGAATAACTTATTGGGTTAAATAATATAACTGTAAAAAATATAATTTGCATAAATCTATTGTTTATTACTTTTTTTATAGAAAACAAACAATATAAACTTGAAGTTATATAAATAATTGTCAAAACAATACTGTAGCTTAAATTGACTGTTCTAGAAAAATATAATAAAAACGGAAAGGCCAGACCCTTAACCAATGTATTTTTCCCATATACACCCAGATATTGATTGTTTTCTATACTTTTGGATTGTTGAACCATTAATACATCATCATATCGCATATTTCTTAAATATATACTATCTAACTTATAACTTAATAAAAACCTTACTATACATAATGCAACTATTGCTATAATATATATACATTTTTTCTTGTTTTTTATTTTAAACCTCTTCATTCCTTAAACCTAACATGTTTTATATTTGATTTTCTTATGTGATTTTGCTTAATTTTTCCATTTTTTATTCTACTAAAATAAAGTTTTTATTAATACCCCGGTTTCTTAAGCAATTTAAACATATTCTTTTTATACTCTTCAACCCCTGGCTGATTAAATGGATTAACTCCCAATATCATACCAGACATTGCACAAGCTTTTTCAAAGAAATAGATTAATTCCCCAATATTTACCTCATCTAATTTTTCCAATGATATAACTATGTTTGGGACATCTCCTGATACATGGGCCTTTATTGTTCCTTCCATTGCTTTCTTATTTACAAAGTCAAGTCCTTTCCCTGCTAAATAATTTAGTCCATCTAAATTATCATCATCCGCATTTATTGTTATATCTGAATTTGGTTCTTTTATCTCTAATACAGTTTCAAATAAATTTCTTCTACCCTCTTGAATGTATTGTCCCATAGAATGTAAATCTGTAGTAAAGTCAACACCTGCTGGGAATATTCCTTTTTGTTCTTTTCCTTCACTCTCTCCAAATAGTTGCTTCCACCATTCTGTAAAATAATGCATTTTAGGTTCATAGTTTACAAGTATTTCTGTATTTTTATATAATTTATATAATATATTTCTAGTCACTGCATATTGGTAACATTTATTATATTTTAAATTTGGATCGTTATACCTTTCTTCACCTATTTTTGCACCTTCCATTATCTTATCTATATCTATTCCGGCTACTGCTATAGGTAGCAAACCTACCGCTGTTAGTACTGAATATCTTCCTCCTACGTTGTCTGGAACTACAAAAGTTTCATAACCTTCATTATCTGCCAAGGTTTTTAGTGCTCCTTTTTGCTTGTCTGTTGTTGCATAAATTCTACTTCTAGCCTCATCTATTCCATATTTATTTTCAAGAATCTCTCTAAAAATTCTAAATGCTATTGCAGGCTCTGTTGTTGTTCCCGATTTTGATATTACATTAACAGAAAAATCTTTGTCACCTATATACGCTATTAAATCATTTATATAATTTGGGCTTAAATTATTTCCAACATATAATATTTGAGGAAATTTCCTTTGTTTGTTTGGAAGCATATTATAAAAAGTATTTGTTAATGCTTCTATCACAGCTCTGGCACCTAGGTAAGAACCTCCTATTCCTATTACTACCAAAATATCAGATTCTTTTTTTATTTTTTTAGCTGCTTTTTTTATTCTAGCAAATTCTTTTTTATCATAATTTGTAGGTAATTCCAGCCATCCGAACAAAATCCTTCTCGTCATTGGCTCTTTTATGTAGGTCCTTGTGTATACCTTCTACCTCTTTCTTATATTCTAGAATACTTTTTTGTGTTATTCCAGTATGTTTTAAATTTAAATCAACTCCAGCCATAGTTTTATACCTCTTTTCTTTCGATTTTTATAGTTACATTATATACAAATTGCTACTATTATTCAAGTAAAATTCTATATTTAATATAGTTTATTGGTTACTGCTCAGTCATATGTAATTAGGTTAGATTTTTTTAGTGTTTAATGTAAGGTAGCCGAGATTATTCGAAAAATATTTATATAGTAGTCACAGTTAAAAGAGTGTCCCCATGGCAAAAAATTGCCAAAAGGTCCGTCCCTATGGCAATTCTGATATTACTTTTGCTAAATATTTCATGCTTGTTATGCACTGTTCTAAAGTATTTCCGGTTGCTCCTACTTCTATTATACTTGCATATTTTCCTGTGTGCTGATTATATCTGGACTTTGTTAGCATAATTGGTTTAAATAATCCCGGATACATTTCTTCTGCTTTTTCTTGTACTTTTATTGCAAATTTCAAATTTTGATTCCAGTTTGGATGCCAAAGTCCACCTTCGTTTGTACCTATTACAAACATTATTTGTGCTGCTATGTCGTTGTCTCCTATTTTTACTATAGGTGCATAGTCACTTCTTGAACCTATAGCATCTCTATGTATGTCTATTATAATATCAGATGGAGTCTCTTTTAATATATTTTCTACTGTAGCAAGTGATCTTGTATATGACCCATTATATGATGGATAATCATGGTAATCTGTGTTATGCACAACATTATACCCATATTCTTTTAGTTGTTTTGTAAGTTCTTCTCCAACTCTTGCAACTGAAAAGTTTAAGTCAGTTGTTCTAAATGTTCCAGTTGGAGTATATGGATACTTTTCACTTGATGTATAACTTTCGCAACTATGGGTATGAAATAATATAATATTTTTATTTTCTATTGCTATGTCAGGATTTAACATTTCTTCTGTTAAATTATATTCTGTCTGGTTTTTTATTTTAACTTTTCCATATTCTACATTATATGAATCTTTTAAAGGATTTTGTGTTATTACTTCAGTTTTTATGCCTGTCTCAGCTAATTGTATATTTTGTTCTTGGTTTTGTTCTCCACTTGTTTTTTTAGATTCTTCTTTTTTTTGAAGTTCTTTATCTTCAAATTCTTTATTATCTGTTTCCTCTTTATTATTTTTTTCTTGATTTTGTATAGACTTTATTGAGCTTATCTCTGTTTTTAATACAGTTTCTAAAAATTTTTCTTCTGTAAAATCTTCTTTATCTTCATTATTTTTAATCTCTTTGTATTCTTCGTTTAGCTCTTTTGCAGACGGAATAGTTTTTTCTATACATTCTATCATATGTTTTTCGGAAAAAACGTTATATTTTTCTTCCAATTTACTCAACAATTTATTATTGCTTTGTTTTATTTTGGAATTATTACTAATAAGAATTATAAGAAATAAAATAATTATTATTCCCGCAAAGCCTTTTATAATATCTCTCAATTTTAAAATAGTTACATTAAACATATATATTAAATTCCTTATTTTTAGTTTTAAATTTTTTACTTTAAAACAAACTATTATATTATTTTTTATAATGATAATAAATCTATTTTTCTTGTCCTAACTCTATTATATATATGTATATTCATAAATATTTTTTTTATGCTTTATTCTTTTTAGCTTTCTACTTTAACTATAAAACATACAACGTACAACATACAACAAAATTAAACCCTTTTGTTAAACATTTTGTTTTAACAAAAAGGTTTATTTATTTTTAGCCTTCATTTAGCTATTTTCATTATATTTTTTTCCAAAACCAGTCTAAGCTATTATCAATACTTTTTTTACCTTTTGCCTTTGCTTCTATATCATCAACCCATAAGTATGAGAAAAATGTAATTAGTATAAATGCAAAGTCTATAGCTATACATCTAGATAAAGTAGATATCATGATTCTAAATTCTTCTGATAATGTAGCTATTTGAGCAACGTGGAAAATTAAAATTACCAAATATGCAAATAATGCTATTGCAACTACATAACTCTTCTTTATCTCTTGTGATAAAAATACTAATAATACTGTTGCAGCCAACATTAGTACTAATGTTAGCGGATTAGATATATCAAAAATAAACATCTTCACCCCTCCATTTTTTCTTATGTTTTTATATGCTTTTATAGTATCACTAAATCGAGTTTTAATCAATATTTTTTCATGTCTTTTACATTACATTTTTATTACATTTTCATTACTCTAGATTATAGTTCTACTTACGATATTATTTTAGTTTTCTTGATATTAGGTCTGCTATCTCCTTAGCCTTTTTTGTAATATATTCTTGTTCTTCTCCTTCTATCATAACTCTTACTAATGGTTCTGTTCCTGATGGTCTTATTAAAACTCTACCATTTCCTGCAAATTCTTTTTCTAATTTTTCTATTGCTTGTTTTATTTCTGAATCTTTATCATAATCATATTTTTTCTCTGAATTTACTTTTGCATTAATTAAAACTTGTGGATATAACTTTATTGTATTACCTAATTCAGATGCTTTTTTATCTTCTTCTAAAATTGATTTTATTAGCATTAAAGATGTTAATATACCATCTCCTGTTGGATTATAATCTAATAAAATAACATGCCCAGATTGTTCTCCTCCAAGGTTGTAGCCACCTTTTAACATTTCTTCTAATACATATCTGTCTCCTACTTTAGTTTGAATAAAGTCTAATCCATTATCTCTTGTATATTTATTTAGACCTAAATTGCTCATAACAGTTGCTACTAATGTGTCTTTTGAAAGTTTTCCTTTTTTCTTTAGGTTTTTAGAAATTATTGCTAATATTTTATCCCCATCTATTTCATTTCCTTTTTCATCAACTGCAAGACATCTATCCCCATCACCATCATATGCAATTCCAAGGCTTAATTTGTTTTCTACAACAAACTTCTTTAATCCTTCCAAATGTGTTGAACCACAATTTTCATTTATATTTACACCATCTGGTGTATTGTTTATAATTTTATATTTTATTCCTAATGCTTTAAATACCTTTTCTGCAACTACAGAAGTAGCACCATTTGCTGTATCTAAACCTACAACAAAATCTGGCTTAATTAATTCTTCCAAATCATCTTCAAAATTCTTTCTAAAGAAAAATATGTATTCTTCCATTAAATCTAAACAATACTCAGACACACCTATTTTATCGGCAACTGCTGTTAATTCATCTAATTTTCCAGATTCCATAACTTCTTCTATTTCTTCTTCTAAACTATCTGGAATTTTCATACCTTTGTTACTAAAATATTTTATTCCATTAAATTCAAAAGTGTTATGTGATGCAGAAATAACTACACTTGCATCTGCCTTTAATTTTCTAGTCAAATATGCAACTGCTGGGGTTGGTATAACTCCTAATAATTTAACATTTGCACCATAGCTTAAAAAACCTGCTACCATGGCGCTTTCTATAAGAGTCCCTGAAATACGAGTATCTCTTCCAATTAAAATTGTTGGTGTATGGTCTGTATGTTTTGAAAGTACATATGCACCTGCTTTTGCAACTTTATATACTAATTCAGGTGATAATTCTGTATTTGCTATTCTTCTAATTCCATCTGTTCCAAAATATTTTCTCATAACTATGTTAACTCCTTTTTCTTAAAAAGATTTAAGTAATTAAAACTTCCCTATAAATTATTCCTATTTTTTAAATCTCATCATAAGTTTTTCTTTTAAAGTTAATTCTACTTCTGTGGGGTCCACAATGTCAATTCTCTTATTGTTTAGCACTAAATTAGGATTTGTGGTTGTTAATTCTTCTAACTTTTGTTTTCCAATTATTTTCTCTAATTCTATTAAAATTTGTGGGATTTTAGGGTAAATTGTATTTTGTCTGTGTACATCTGACCCAAAAAAATGAATCATGTTATTTTCTAAAAATTTTTTTACTATTATTTGTGCCTTAGTTCCATATTGTCCTATTATACTTCCATAATTAGCTTGCATTAGTACACCTTTTTGTATTAAGTCATATATAAGTTCAGGTTCATTCTGAACAAAACTATATCTCTCTGGATGTGCAAGTATTGGCACAATTTTACATTGCTGCATCTGATAAACAACATCATACAAATTTAGCGGCTCTGCATTTAATGGCATTTCGAATAATACATAACTCGTGTTGTTAATTGTAGATGCTCTTCCTTCTTCAAGTAATTTTATAATATTTTCTGACATGTATATTTCATTACCTAGATATAGTTTTATATTTATATTCTTTGTATCTAAATTTTGAGATATAGCATTAAGCCATACCTCTCTTTCTTTAGAATCTGTTTCATAATATCCTTCCATATAATGGGATGTTAATACTACAGCTTCAAATCCAACATTTTGTGCTTCTTTTATTAGGTTAAAAGTTTCTTCTATGCTTTTTGAACCATCATCTATATTAGGTAATATGTGTGAATGTAAATCTATCATCTTGTCTTATGTGATGTTTTCAATTTTTTAAAAACATCACTCACCCCTTTCTAATATTATTCCTTTTTTTTCTTTTCTTGCTCAATATATTGATTTATTTGGTCTAGTATGTCTCGTGTTTTAGATATTGAATCTTCTTGTTCTTTGTCTACTTCAATATTATTTATTAGTGTTTCTGGAATCTCTTCTTCGTTATTAATAACTTTTTTTAATCTGTCTATATCACTATTTTCTTGTTTTTTTAAAACTTCTTTGTTTGGTCTTTCTGTAAATTTTGCAGTTTGGGTTGGTTTAACCTTTCTTGGTTGCATAACATTTATAGTTCTATTTTTTAAGCTTTCTGCTGAAGTTGAACCGTAGTAATAAGATTGTTCATATCTTTTAGATGAAAGCGTTATTTTATTTACAACTACACCTGCTATTTTTCCACCAACTTGTACAATATTATTTATTATTCTTCTTAAATCTTCTTTTTTAGTTTCTTTACTTGATGTTACAATTAATGTAGAGTCTACTAACCTTGCTAGAATTAAAGAGTCTGTAACTAATTGACTTGGTGTTCCATCTATTATAACAATATCACACATATCTTTTAATTGTTCTAGTAGGTTTACCATTTCTGGAGCAATTAAAAGTTCAGATGGGTTAGGTGGTATGTTTCCAGCTGGAATTAAATATAAATTTTCTACTTCTGTTTCTTGAATATAATCTGCTAATTCTAGCGTTTCATCTTCATTTATACCTACCCCTGATAAATAGTTAGAAAGACCTGGCCTAGGAGATACCCCAAAAATTGTATATTGTCTTCCTTTTCTCATATCTGCATCTACTAAAATTACTTTTTTCCCTGCTTGTGCAAATGTAACTGCTAAATTAGAAGAAATCCAGCTCTTACCTTCTCCTGGAAATGTAGATGTAACAAGAAGTGTTTTTAATTTACCCTTTGTATTCATAAATTGTATATTTGTTCTTAATGTTCTAAAAATCTCGGAAATAGGAGATTTTGGATCTTTAAATACTATTAATTCTTTTTTCATTTCTTTTACCTCATTTTCCTTTTACTTTTACTTTTTCTTTTGTTCTTATTTTTTTGTGCTTCTATATTATAAACTGGAATAGACGCTAAAACAGGAAGTTTGAATTCTGCTTCTACTTCTTCTGCTGTCTTTATAGTTGTATCTAACATGTTTGCAATTAAAACATAAGCTGAGGATAAAACTAAACCTGCTAATCCAAACACTATAATATCTCTTTGATGATTAATATTTGAAGGATAGTTTGCTGGTTCTGCCTTATCTACTATTTGAATATTATCTATATTATAAATCTCTTTTACCTTTTCTGTAAATACTAATGCAATTTCATTTGCAATTTTGGCAGCATGTGCAGCATTTTCGTCTGTTACTGTTATTTCGATTAATTCTGTGTCTTTAACAGAACTAACTTTTATATGATTTCTTAATGAATTTTCTTCTACATCTATATTAAGGTTTGATATAACTTGTCTTAATATGTTTTTACTTTTTACTATTTCACTATATGTTGCAACTAGTTTTGAGTTAACTGTTACTTCTGTAGCTGTAGTACTTGTTATTGACGATGATTGAGCTACATCATTTTTAGCTGTAGTTGCAAGTACTAGAGTAGTTGATGACTTATACATTGGCTTTGTGAATCCCACTGTATATACTATACCTATTAGCATAAAAAATAATACTACTAATATAATTTCTATTTTCTTGTTCCAAAAAATATTAAATAATTCTTTTAAATCTAATTCTTCCATTTTTCCCCCTTATTATATTACCTATTTTCTTTTGTATAAGATACTAATATAGTATACATTTTTATTAAAAATTTTTCAAGTTTTTTGGTGAAAAAACAAGATATTTTATTTAAATATCTTGTTTTGCTTGAATTCTTGCGAAAATTTAATGTTCTTTAGTATGTTTTCTCTATAGATTTGAATTATTAATTCTAATCTCTTGCAAATAAATCCCTTGTATAAACCTTTTGTTTTACATCTTTAAAGTTTTCATCTAATCTATTAACAATGATTACATCAGATACCTTTTTAAATTCATCTAAATCTCTAATAACTCTACTATTGAAAAAATTGTCTTCTTTTAAAGTTGGTTCATAAACAACAACTTCAATACCTTTTGCTTTAATTCTTTTCATAACGCCTTGAATGGCACTTGCTCTAAAATTATCGGAACCAGATTTCATTGTTAGTCTATAGACACCCACTACTTTTGGCTTTTTAGATAAAATCATATTAGCAATATGGTCTTTTCTTGTTCTATTGGCTTCAACTATTGCACTAATAATATTTTCTGGCACGTCTTCATAATTTGCTTTTAACTGCTTTGAGTCTTTTGGTAGACAGTATCCTCCAAATCCAAATGATGGATTATTGTAATAGTTTCCAATACGTGGATCCAAGCATACACCGTCAATTATATCTTTAGTGTTTAAGCCTTTTAATTCTGCATAGGTATCTAATTCATTAAAATATGCAACACGTAATGCTAGAAACGTATTAGCAAATAATTTTACTGCTTCTGCTTCAGTTGATTCCATATATTTAACTACTACATCTTCTTTTAAACAACTCTCTTTTAATAAATTAGCAAATATTTCTGCTCTTTTGCTCTTTTCACCAACAATTATTCTAGATGGATAAAGATTATCATATAGTGCTTTACCCTCTCTTAAAAATTCTGGTGAAAACATAATATTATCAATATTGTATTTTTCCTTCATGGATTTAATGAATCCAACAGGTATTGTTGACTTAACAACCATAGTTGTATCTATACCTAATGATTTAACTTTTTGAATAATATCTTCCACTGAAGATGTATCAAAATGATTTAATTCTGGATCATAATTTGTTGGGGTACTAATTATTACATAACTTGCTCCCTCAAATGCCTCTTTATAATCCAATGTTGCTTTAAGATTTAGCTCTTTTTCAGCAAAGTATTTTTCAATATACTCATCTTGAATAGGACTAATTCTATTGTTTATTTTCTCTACTTTTTCTGGTATAACATCTAATGCTACTACCTCATTTTTTTGGCTAAGTAATGTGGCTAGAGATAAACCAACATAACCGGTTCCTGCTACTGCTATTTTCATTTTATCTCCTTTTTGATTTTTCTTTCAATTTTTTTAATATTTTCTTTATTCTATTCTTTAATACTTGTATATTATGGTGTTTATTCTTTTTTTTAAAGAATCTTTCTATTGCTTCATATCCATGACAATTATACTCTTCTAATACTTTATCTAAATCATCCGGACGACTTGTTGGCGAGTTTAATTGCCTATTATATTTTTTAATATTTTCAGTAGATGATTCAAACAATAAAAACTCTTCTCCACAACTATCAATTAATCTTTTTCCTTTAATAGAATTGACCATTATGCATGAAATTCCATCATGAATATTCACTTTATTTAATAGATCACTATGAACCTTATCAAATCCCCAATAATCACCTATAGTTATATCACCAATTCTTGATTCACCTGCATATGGGCATTTATAACAACTTTCTCTAAAAAAGTACCCTTTTTCAAATAAATAATAATATGATGATTCGTTAAAAAACAAATCCTTAGTTTTTATAACATTACTATTTCTCTTTTTATATTTTATATATCCGACATTGTTCCAACCATATTCTTTTGTCCTGAAAGCAAAATCTGTTATAATACAATTATTCTTTTTATTGTAATAATCAATATATTCATTAAACATCTTCTGACTTGGAGTACCATGGCATATTATTTCTATTGTAACTAAATTATCATATTCTTTTTTTAAGAAGCCTTTTAATGCTGATATTTGACAGGGTGTTCCAGAAAACAATATTTTGTCTCCTGTCAATAACCCTTTTTTTATATCTACCAATGCATTTGATATTGAACTTTGTACATATTTTGAACCATACATTTTTTCAACTATATTATAATCATTAGTTAATACATGCTCCGCAATATATTTTTCATTTTTAAAATAACCTATACATCCACATATTTTCCAACCTTTGCTTAAATATTTTCTTGCTATTGTTGAAAAGACGCCTCCAGAAGTTGATTTGTTAAGTAAATCTTTACTTTTTGTTATCGCTGCATACCCTTCAACAGTTTTTAAATTACACTTTTTTTTCTTAAAATTACATAAACTTGAACAAATTCCACAATCAACACATTTTTTTTCATCTATTGTTGGATATAAAGAACCATTACAATCTGTAAAAATATTTATAGCTTTTTGTGGACAAGCAATTCTACACAATAAACAACCACAACATTCAGTTTTATCCTCTAAATCTAATCTTTTTTTCATTTAATCTACCGCCTTCTTTTTTAGTAACTTTTTTAAATACTCCATAATCAAATTGTCTTTCTCTTTTAAAAAGAACAACATTGAAATTAAAACATATACTATGACTCCGATTATTATTTCACCAATAAGCATTAATACATTCGTAGGTGTGAAACAATCTATAATGTATACAACAATTGTCATAACTGCACTTGGTAATAGATACGGTAAAAACATTCTATTATATTTAAGATGATTTACTTTATCCTTTGTATATATTATTTGCATCAAGCATACAACTATTTCTGATATCAATGTACCAATTGCTACTCCTATTGCTTCAAATCTATAAACTAAGACTAAGTTGGCAATTAAATTTACAAATGCTCCTATTACCATTATTGTTGTATATGCTTTATCCTTATGATTTGGCATTAAATACTGTGTTCTAATAATACTTGCATACGTAGAAAAAGGTAAAGAAAATGCCAATATTTTAATTAATTCACCACATGGTGCAAATTCTTCTCCCCAGAAAATACATGAAAATTTATCTGCAACACTGAACAATCCAAAAGACATGCCAAGTGCCAGCCACTCCATATACTGAAATGATAATTTCATATATTTTTCTGTTTTATTAACATCATTATTAGATTTAAGATTTGACATTCTTGGCAACATTACAGTGCTAAATGAAAAAATAACAGTCAAAGGAACAGTTATAATTTTATCTGCATTCTCATATAATCCTGTTTGAACTTTTGTACTAAAAAAGCCTAGCATTATTTTATCCATATAATGGAACATACTTAAAGCAATAACTGGAATGAATAAAATAAATAATGGTTTTAAATGTTGTAAGCTTTTTCTTATTTTAGGTATATGAATTGAAACATATTGTAGCAAGTATTTCCACATTATTACTTGCGTTAAAACCATACCTACAGACATGATTACAGTATATATCCATAGGTCTGTTGGTTTTTTTACAAATACAAAAATACATACTACTGTTATTATTTTAATTAATGAACTTGTTAATGCTGTAACCTTAAATTTTTCTATTCCAAAATAAAACCAACTAATATCAAATAATGTTGAAACAATATTTAATACTTGTATTTGCGAAATTAATGCATTGTCTTCAACTATAAAAAATGAATAAAATGCATATAAAACAACAGAAACAACAGAAACAAAAATATGTGCAAACAATAACTCATTAAATTTTTCATTTAATTTTTCTTTATCATCTTTTACTGCAGCAATTGTACGTGAGCCATGGTATTTTATTCCTAATGCAGCAAAAAGCTGAAAATAATACGCAATAGCATATGATAATGAATAGATACCAAGTTTTTCAGCACCTAAAACTCTTGCAATATATGGCGACGTTAATAAAGGCAAGAATAATATTAATAATTCATAAATTGATTGATAAAGAAAATTTTTCTTAATTCCATCACTTTTAGTCTTCATACTTTATAAACATCTCCATAATATCTAGTTTAGAATAATTATTTAATTTATTCATGTACTAATCCCCCTTATCTATTTGACTAATTAAGTATTCGCTTGACTTGCTTCTTAGCTTAGCAAGGTTTTTATTTATATCGTCATAATCTATACTATTTGCTAGCATATCATTTAATCTTTTTTCAACGCTGTCATTAATATTGTATGAAATATTCAATTCTTTTAATAAATCTAATACCTTAAAACTATTATTTCTAACAATTAAAGAAAATTGTTTATTCATTATAATTGAAAAAACAAGACCATGGAATGTATCCGTAATAACATATTTTGCGTTTGCAAACATTTCAACAAATTCTTTTGGATCAGCATTTACATTTTCATCACACCATGCATGATAATAACCAACAGAAACTATTTTTAAATTATTGTTTTTACCAATTTTCTTTATTCTTTTTACTTCGCTTTTTTTGTTTAAATTGGATTGATATGAGTAGATTAATATATACTCTTTATCTTTCCATCCATAATCATTCCATTCTTCTTTTTCTTTATTAAAACCATACAAAAGTACAGGATCAACATTTTTTGTTGCATTTTTTATATTACATTTGTTTTTTAAAATTTTATAAGTATTATCATCTCTATAACCAATTCCACTCATTTTATTAACTAAATTTATGATTTCATCTTTTTTTTCAAATTTCTCAAACGACTCCTCAGTTGTATATCCAAAACAAGCCGCGTAAGAAAAAATATTGTTAGAATGCACATCTTTGCCATACATAAAAGGATTATAACCTTCATAAAAATCAAAAACCATATCACTTCCTATCATTATATTATCAATTTCTTTATACGTATTATATTTTTTTCCTATTACTAAATAATTCTTCTTAAACTCCTCAAAGGATGCCCTCTTTTGAGTGTTCCATTTTTTTAATTTTGTTCTCATTCTTAAATAATTTAAATTAAAATATGACATTTTCCTCTTAATAATATCTTTAGTGGTTTCCATAGTTTTAGCACTTCTATCATAATCAAGTAAAATACTGCTAACTCCTTGTTCATTTAAGAAACGTTGAGATGCGTAAGCTTGTAATATAGCACCATGATTCAAACTCTTATACCATGTAAGTATACCAACTTTTTGCATGTTAAAAATCCTCCTTATTTACTATTTTTTTATTTGATATTAGTTTTAAAATTATAACAGGGAAAAGAACAAATAATAAATATGGTCTAAAAACTGCATAAAAGCTACTTCTAACACATGATTTTAGTAAAATACCAATAAATAAAACAACCATATAATTATTTATTAATTCGTTATTCTCTTCAAATTTTCTGTTTAGACTAATTAAAACTAAGCCCCATAGATAAAATATAATAAATCCAAAATATCTAAAATTAAAATATGCTTCTGCTACCGGTGTACATCCTAACCCGTAACTATACCCAAGATAATCACGTAAATATTGAGATATGTTTCCATATTGATACGCTGGATGAACTGACCAAATATTTATGTTAGGCACAATCTCAGTAAATGATATCAGATATGAAGAACCATATCCATAATCATAAACTGTAGGTAATATTTTCTGAAATTCAACTAAAGACATTAAATTCCAACCTGTATCACTAAAAAAATCTACAACTAAATTATTATCGTTACTATACAAATTTTCATTATTGCTTCTAGCTATACCAACAAGTCGCATTCCAACCATCAAAAAAACTCCACATACACTAAGAACAATCATGTTTCTTAAGGGAATATTTTTATTTCTGTATATAACAAATAAAAGAGCAAATATAAAAAGAATAACTCCTGTTCTTTGTCCTAATAATAACTCACAAATAATATACAACGTTGAAAAAGCTAAAAGTAGTATTCTTTTAATGAAAAAATTATTTTTATTAAATTCATTTTTCTTACCCCACGCGAAGATTAGTGTTATTATTCCTAGAGGATAAAAGTCAGCGATTTTTGCAAAAAACGATGATGTTCCAGTTACTAGAGTATCATATTGCATATCATAGCCTACAGTTTTAATAATACTTCGTAAATTAATAAAAGTAATTAAATATGGAATTATAAATATCAAACACAATACTAGTCCAAAAATTGTAATTTTTTTATAAGCTTCTTTCGACTCTATAATATTATATATCTTTTTTTCCTTCTTAAATTTAATTCTAGTTTTTTTTGTTTTTGGGTCAATTGAAAGCAAAACTACTGAATGTAAAAATGATAGGCAAAGGTATGAAAATAATAATCCTTTGCATAAGTCAACAGAAGAAAAAAGTTTCATCCATGTTGTTAAATCTCTGTAACCTGCTCCGACATCAAATAACCAAAAGGGTATTTGACCACATAAACAAACAAATAATAATAGACTAAATGTAATATATGGAGATAAAAATCGATAATATGCTTTTTTCCAACTAACTATTATATAAATAACAAATATCACACCTATAAGAGACATAAACCTTAAATTATACAAATGGCTATTTGTTGATAACTCAAAATTTGCCTCAATTATTTGCAAAAAAAGAAACATTATAAAAACACCGATTGATAGTAATTGGTTCGTTGATATTCTTTTTTTCATTTTTTCACCTCTAAATTATTCTTTATTATAAATCTTTTCCATTATTTTAACAGTATTTGAAATATTATAATTATTTTTAGTGATAGTATTGTAAATATAATCTTTATTGTACAATCTTTGATATTTATTTTCAGTAATGTTGTCTACCCATTTGTTGACATCCAAAGGTATAAAAACTACTAAATTCATTTTGAAATCTACTTTATTTGTTATATTATCCGATACTAATGATGGAAGACCGGCAGTTTGAGATTCAACCAGAGTTACTGGAAATCCCTCATATAAAGATGGCATTATCATCAAATCAGCTGCTTTCATATATTCATTAACATTAGAAATACTTCCTAGTAAATGTACGCAATCCAATAATTGTTTTTTGATGATTTTTTCTTTAATAGCTTCAAATTTAAGTCCATCACCAAGCAAATATAAATCAAATTTAACTTTCTTTTTCTTTAGTTCATTTGCTATTTCAACAATAAATTCATGGTTTTTAGGTTCTACAAATCTTCCAACATGTATAATATTTATTGTAGTTTCTGCTAATCCAAGTTTTTTCATATAATCTTTTTTTTCTTTTTCATCGTTAACAATAAAATTTTCTAGTATTATTCCATTAGGAATAACTTCAAAATTATTTGTGCCAAATAATTTCAATCCAGCATCTTTCGAACATGCTAATAACTTCGTTGAAAACTTTTTAGTGAGGTATCTTCCCAGTCTAAACTTAATTTTTCCTGGAAAAGAAGTACTGTGACTATGACTAATTCTATTTTTTATACCACATTTTTTTGCTGCATATATACTAATAAAGGACATCGCATTCATATGTGAATGTACCGCAATATATGGTCCATTCTTTTTTATTACTTCTAAATGTAACTTTATGCAATTTTTTAATCCTATTTTTTGAGGACTTGGTATTACAAATATTCTACCACCCATTTTAGTAACTTCTTCTTCATATCCACCTTCTACATTTTCACGAACAATAAAATCAAATTGTATTTTTTCTCTATCTATATTTCTATAAATGTTCATTACAAGTGTCTCTGCACCACCACGTTGTAAAGAACCTAATATTTGTAATACTCGTTTCATTATTTCACCTCTTTTTTTCTTTTAAAACTGCCAAATTATATAATTTTTTATAAAATTCTTTTCTCTTTTCATCAAGAATACTTTTCTCGTATTTTAAAGCTTTGTTGTAATTCTTATTTCCAAGTTCAATCATATTACTCCAATTAGATAATAATTCTTTTATTTTATTTGCATATTCTTCCGGTGTTCTCTTCTCTACTAAACAATTTTGATCTAACAACTCTACAATTCCATCCACTGGGCTTGAAATACAAGGTAATCCTACAGCCATTGCTTCAATTATAGTTCTTGGTAACCCTTCAGATTCTGTAGGGAATACTAGTAAATGACTTCCTTTTAAGTATTCAAATATTTTTTGTTTGTCTTTAACAGCTCCTGTAAATAGAACATAATTATCTATATTTAATTCTTGTGTTAATTTTTCAAACTCTTTTCGTTTTTTTCCATCGCCTATTAATGTTAACTCAACTTTAAAACCATCATCTATTAATATTTTTGTTGCCTTTATTAATATATTCTGTCCTTTTCTATATGTATCCATAAAACCTGTATGAATAATCTTGTACACGCATGGTTGATTATTTTTATTCCAATCTCTTAATTCTATATTATTTTTGTCCAATTCAATTGTTGAATAACTTGCCGTAAAAAATTCGTTTGTTTCCCTTCCAATAATTTGACTCATACATGGATATTTTTTTTGTAAAACATAATCTGTAACATAGGATACTCCATTTGCTTTTTTACATATTTTCTTTGCAATATTATCTATTTTTTTATTTAAAATATCCTTTATAAATCCTTTTCCTTCAATCATCTTATCTGCAGAAATCATGAATTCAATTCCTAACACTTTATCTTTCTTTAGCACTTCATTATATGTAAATAACGATAATGGTGTTGGAACTCTATATAGGACAACATCAGCTTCATCAACATATTTTCCTACTAGTTTTCTAATTTTAAATAAATTTCTTATCAGCCCTTTTATCCCATAAAAATTTGGCAATTGTCTGAATGAGACAGATGGACCACTAATCTTAAGTTTGTATTTTCCATCGTTATTATTATCAGTTCTTCCACATACTATAATTTCTGAAAATGTTGACATATAACGTTTTAAAAAATTATAATCAACAACTCTGTCACACCAAACATCACCATTATTATCGATAAAGAAATGACTCTCTAATATTAGTAATAATTTCATATTTCCCCCTTTTAAAATATTTTCCAACTCTCATATTCATCTATAAATTCTTTATGAAACTTTGAATCATTTGACCAAGGTCCGTTTAACATAGTTTCTTTATAGATAGAGTAATCTACTTTAACAACATTTACTGATTTCTCAAAATAATTAAACGCTGCTATTTTAACATTCGAATCAGTAAAAAATTTTTGAATTTCTTCTTGGCATGATTTAATTGAATAACCTGTATCAACAGAGTCATCAACTAAAATTATATTTTTGCAATTCTTATATTTGTTCCATGTCTCCTTATCATAGATGACGTTTCTTTCTATGTTTTTGTCATGTACATTTGATTTAACTTCTTTATTTCTCAAATACATTTTTATTTTTTTAGGTATTAATTTCAAAAAAGGGCTTATAATTTTCTTTAATTTATTTCCTTTTCTGGTAGCCTTTATTTCCAGTAAAGGGCAATTGCCTAATTCGGATAGTTTTTTCCCTATTGTATATGAACCCTTTGCTACAAAAATTACTAGATCAAATTTATAATCTTCAGAAATTTTATTGTATAATTCTATTGTTTTATTTTCTACATCTTTTGAAGATAGTTCTATATAGTTCATTAAACTCACCTTTCTCAATCATTTTTATTATCCTTGCAAATTTGGTTATTGTATGAGCAAATTTTATACATTTCTTTTTATGAAATTCTGATTTTTCAATAACATCTTTCATATTATCTTTAAAATCTTCAATATTTGTATATTCTATTTCAATATAGTTTCTTCCTAGTTCAATAAAAGTGTGAGCATCACTACCTATAATTGGAGCAATCTTTAATCTTTGTTGTATGTCTTTTTGTTTATCACTATACTCTTTAAAAATATTTCTACCATTGTGTATTTCAATGAAATCTATATCGTTCTTATGTTTAATTTGTTCATCTTCATTTAACACTGTTTTGTATCTTTTTTCATCATAAGGATGAGGCAAATAAATTATTCCATTCTGTTCTTTTATTTGTTGAATAGTTTTGTCCACAGACTGTAATGGTTGGATTTTTTCTTTTAAAAATAATCCAATTATTTCGCCAGAATCCGTCATCACTTCTTCTCCTACAATAACATCAATATTAAATTTCTTTAAAAACTTTTGGTATTTAATTGCACCTTTTACTTCGTTATGATCTGTAATTGCTATCAATTTTATTTTTTTAATTTTACACATTAATAATATAAAAAATTTATTTAAGATACTATCCTTGGAATACCTTGTATGAGTATGAAACTCTGCTCTTATTTTACTCATTGATATTTCCTCCTAGTTGTTTTTTTCTTTATAAAACTCTTTATACCATTCTGCAAATTTTCTTAGTCCATCTCTTAAATTTGTACTAGGCTTAAATCCATAGTCTTCTTCTAAAGCACTTGTATCTGCATAAGTAATCGGAACATCTCCTGCTTGCATAGGTACAAGTTCTTTATGCTTTTCAAAATCGTAATCGTTTGGTAAAACTCCTGCTTTAACTAATTCTTCTTGTAGGATACTTACAAAATCCAGTAAATTCTCTGGATTTGAATTACCTATGTTGTATACAGCATAAGGAGGCAATGGCAAACCGTCTTCTCCATTTTCTTTTTTAGGAGCACCTTGCATAACTCTTATTATTCCCTCAACTATATCGTCCACATAAGTAAAGTCTCTTTTACAATTACCATAATTGAATATTTTTATTGTTTCACCATTAATAAGTTTATTAGTAAAACCAAAATATGCCATATCAGGACGTCCTGCTGGACCATATACTGTAAAAAATCTCAATCCTGTTGATGGTATATTGTAAAGCTTACTATAACAATGTGCTAATAGCTCATTAGACTTTTTTGTTGCTGCATAAAGTGATACTGGATTATCTACTTTATCATCTGTACTAAATGGAACTTTTTTATTTCCACCATATACTGAACTTGAAGAAGCATAAACTAAATGCTCTACTGGATTGTATCTACAAGCCTCAATTATGTTATAAAATCCAATTAAATTTGATTCTATATAAACATCTGGATGATCAATACTATATCTTACACCTGCCTGTGCTGCTAAATTAACAACTACATTTGGCTTATATTTTTCAAATACTTGATTAATTAATTCTTTATTTGCAATGTTTCCCTTAATAAACGTAAAATTTTTATAGTTACTTAATATATCTAATCTATATTCTTTTAAAGAAACATCGTAATAATCATTAACACTATCTAATCCAATTACCTTTATATTACTCACTTCTTCTAGTAATCTTTTTGATAAATAAAATCCTATAAATCCCGCGTTTCCTGTAACTAATACTGTTTTATTATTTAGTTCTATCTTATCTTTTAACATAACTCTCACTTCTCCTAAAAAAACTCTAGACATTATACAATATCCCGAGTCAAGTTTTTCCTTATTAAATCTCTCTTTTAAAAATACATATGTTATTATATACTAATCACTTTTTTTTTACAAGTTATTCTACGAAATTCTTCTATTTTTTTTTGACATTTTTTTTAATAGTCAACCTATCGTTATTTTAATGTCCACTCCAGTGATTATATCTAATTAAAAAAGGACAATTTTGTCAATTATCCCTTTATTTAGCTCCAGTTTTGCATATAACTGCTTTTATTGTTTTGAATATACACTTTATATCTAATTTAACATTACAATTTCTGCAGTAGTAATATTCTAATTCCAATCTTCTTTCATAAGTAGTAGCTGACCTTCCGTTCGCGGCCCACCACCCAGAGATGCCTGGGCGAACACTTTCATATATTGCATGATTTCCTTTATGAGCATCAAGCTCTCCTTCAACTAAAGGTCGAGGTCCTATCATAGACATATCACCTTTAATTACATTGATAAATTGTGGCAATTCATCTAATGATGTTTTTCTTAAAATATTTCCCATTTTTGTTATTCTTGGATCATTTTCAAATTTTTGATTTAAGTCCCATTCTTTTTTATACTCAGGTTTTTTTAACAACTCTTTTAATACTTCATCTGCATTATGTACCATACTTCTAAACTTATAAATATATATTAGCCTACCATCTTTTCCAATTCTCTTTTGTTTATAAAAAATTGATTTTTTATCTCCTGTTGCTATGTAACATATTTTTGTTGCCAATGCAACTGGTATTAACATTAAAATTCCAAATATTGAACAGATTATATCAAAAAATCTTTTAATACCAAAGTATGAGATTCTTTCTATTTTGTGTAGAAGTGATTTTTCTTTGTTAATTAAATCTATACTTTCCGGAAGTATTGTTGTTTCCATTGCTATTACATTACCTGTAATTACCGAATCAACTTCTATAGTGTTTTTACCTTCTAATACCGCTGTATCTACTGGTGCCATTTAAGCCACCTCCTTTACAGCAATAAAATTCATTAGTATATATTTAAAGTTTTCTTTTAGCACTGTAACTATTGCATCCAAATAACTAAACACATTAGTACTGTCCATCTTTTACATCCCCCATATTTTTTAACTTTATCTATAACTATAGTATTACATACTAGCATACTTAATAAAGTATACCACTCTTTTTTATATTTTTCAATATTTTTCATAGAATTTTGTCATTTTTTGTAGATTATGTAGATTTCATATTAAAAACCGTACATTTCTATACGGTTTCAACTTTTTTATTCTTTTTTTCTTTTCTATATTTTGCAATATAATGTATTGCATTAGGAACAATAATTAACACTATCCCTGTTCCAATAAAAACAAGTCCATAATTTGTTATATTACTTAGAAGTTCATTTAATATATTTCTTATAACTATTGAAATTGCGTCATTTAATATTAAAATGTTTCCAATTTTAGTTTTTTCCATAATATATATACTTACAAAAATATAGAATAATCCACTGGTTGTTAACGATATTCCTAAAGCAACAAGCGCTTTATATATTCTTTTAATGCTGAATATGAACAATGCAGCAATTCCCAAGGCTATTACAATTAAAAGAATCTTTTCAGCTCTACTAATGTTTTTTTGAATTGTTGTATAATAGTTATTTATCTGTTTTTCATATCCTGTGTTAGATATAGTGTTTAAATACTCTTCACTTATTGTTTCTACAAATTTATCTATCTGATTTTTTTGACTTTGTACTGTCTTTTTTCCAAGTGATTTTTCTATATTGCTATTAAGGCTATCTTTTATTGTTTGTGCATTTATTTTTTCTTCTAATCCGTCATAGATATTGTTTAATATTAACTTTGTATCTTCTTTTATTCTATCTTCCGATACAATATTTTCTATAATCTCTTCATCCATTCCAGATTGATATATGTACTTTTCAAAATTTGACTTTACCTCTTCTAATATTTTTTCATAATAATTTGTTTCTTCTAATTTTGCCAATATATAACTTTCACTCAATATCGTTGAAGAGGCTAACTTTACTAAAAAATATGATATTATTGAAACAGATAATACAAATGCTATTATGTATCTTATAATCTTTCTTGCTATTTTCATTTTTTATTTTTACCTCCTAACATACATGTGTCAAAATATTTATTACTTAAATTTTTTATTATTTTTGTAGTTCAGCATACACAACATATCTTTGTGTAGCATATCCTATGTTGTTAAATGGGTAACATGTATATACCATTAAAATTTCTTTGTCTTTTTGTACTGGTAATTTATCTAACTCTGTTTCTTTTATCAATTGCATATCATATATTTTATAGTTGTATTCTCCATAATTTGTTGTTACTTTTATGCTGTCTCCTATCTGTAACTCAGAAAATCTTCTAAATGTATTCTTGGAATTATGACCCATATATATAATTGAGCCACCTTCTCCAGGGAAGTAACTACCACTTGAATGTCCAACACCTTTTTTTAAAACATCTAATGTATCTCCAAAATATACTGGTAAATTTACATCAATTTTTGGTATTTCTATAGTGGCATACTTAGTACCATATTCTGGATAATTTTTAAGCTTATTTCCACTTTCTATTACTGTTTCTTCTATATTCTTATTTTCTAAATCTATAGAAACTTTATTAACTACTGATACTGCTTCATCTATTTTTGCCCCAAAAAACAAATGAATAATTAATAAAATTGCTATAGTACTAATAAAAGCAACCATTAAGCTAATAATAGTTGCTTTTATTATTTTACTCATATAATTACTATGCATTAGCAAATTTCTTTCTTAATACAACACCTGTAGCTAGGGCTACTACTGCTATTGAAGAAACAACTAATACTGTATTATTATTACCTGTATAAGCTAACTTACCATTTCCAAATGAAATAGTTTCAATTTTTTTACCATCTTTGTAAACTTCTACAGCTCCACCTTTGAATGTTAATGTTACACCAGCTATTGCTGCAGCTTCATTAGCTTTTGCTTGTATTTTAGATTTTTGTTCTGCAGTTAAATCTTCTACTTTTGTAGCTCCAGTTTCTTGAGCTATTGCTACAGCTTCTTGAGCCTTTGCATATATTTGTTCTGCTTGGCTATCTGTTACTGGGTTATCTGCGAAATATCTTTCTAATTTAACTTTATCTGCACTTGTTAATCCATATTTTGCTCCTAAAGCATATAAATCATTTACTAATGAACTACTAGATGTTGCAGTTACCATTGATGTAGCTAATAATGTAATCATTACAAATAATACTAATGTTGACATTAATTTTTTCATTATTATTTCCTCCCTTTCTTTAAACTGAAATTATTATAACACTTTATTTTTTTATATGCAATAACTTTTATAATTTTTTTTATTTTTATAAATTTTTTTTATTTTAAATCTAGGTTACGGGTCAGCCTATCGTTATTTTAATGTCCGCGCCAATGATTCAAGGCATGTTCTTGGAAGAGTACCATAAAATGCCCGTTATTATTAAACTTCCAAATAATACACCAAGGCTATCAATCATTACATCAGTTATTTCTGCACTTCTACCTGGCACAAAACTTTGATGAAATTCATCTGTAAAAGCATAAAATGCACCAACCAATAATGCTATAATTAACTTTCTTTTTGTTTCTATTTTATATGTTGATAAAAGTGCAGTGAATAAAATCCCAAGTAAAGTGTATATTGAAAAGTGTGCTATTTTTCTTATTACACTTTCTACTTTACTTATCACTTCAGCTTTTTTATTTTTTTCTAATTTTTGTATTGACTTTACATTTTTAGTTATTGCTTCTGTTATAGCTTGACTCTTACTGCTAGATTTTTCTGCGTTTTCATTTGAAAAATTAAAAATTGTAATAAAAGTCCATATTAATAATATAGCTAAAACCGCTCGTAAAATATTTATTTTCATTTTATTCCTTCTTTTTTACATTCTATCAGGCATTTCTATTCCTAATAAGTTTGCTCCTATTTTTAAAACTTTCCCTACACTGTATGTTAGGTAAACTCTTGCATCTTGTTCTTGTTTATCTTGTGATATTATTTTGTTTTCATTGTAAAAACTACTAAACGATTTTGCTAAATCTATTAAATATCTTGCTAAAATAGATGGTTCTTCTTTTTTAGTTACTTGTATTAAAACATCTTCAAATGAATATATTAGTTTTATTATGTTTTGAGAGTATTCATCTGATAATTTTTCCATATTTAATTTTTTTATGTCTGGAATTTTTCCTGCTTTTTCTAGTACACTTTTTGTTCTAACATATGTATATTGAATATATGGCCCAGTTTCTCCTTGAAAATTCAAGATTTGATCCCATTCAAATATTTCGTCTTTTACTCTACTATTTGCTAAATCATTAAAAATGATTGCACCAATTCCAACTTTTTTTGCTATTTCATTTTTATTTTCAAGTGAAGGATTTTTCTCTTCAATTATTTGTTTAGCTCTTTCAATTGCTTCATCTAACAAATCTTCTAATTTTATTATATTTCCTTGCCTTGTTGACATTTTCCCTGTTGGCAATAATACCATTCCAAAGGAAACATGTTTTAAACCTTTTGTGTATTTTGCTTCTAATCCTAATAATTTTGCAACCTCAAATATTTGTTTAAAGTGTAAAACTTGTTCATAAGAAGTTACATATAATGCCTTTTCAAAATCATAAGTCCTTGCTCTATACATTATAGCTGCTAAGTCTCTTGTTGCATATGTGGTAGAGCCATTTGTTTTCTTTATTATACATGGTGTACTTATACCACTATCTTCCAAATCTATTATTTGAGCTCCTTGTGATTCTATTAATCTTCCTGATTTTTCTAATATTTGCAATATTTCTGGCATTTTGTCTGCGTAAAATGCCTCTCCATTCCATGAATCAAACTTACTTCCTAATAAATCATATACTTTTTGAAATTCTTTCAAGCTTAATTCTCTAAATTTTTCCCATAATTTAACACAATAAGGATCTCCATCTTCCAATTTTTTAAAATTGTCTCTACAGTTGTTTAATACTTTTTCATCTTCTTTGCACGCATTATTAATTCTAACATATATTTTTGTAAGCTCATTTATAGGATCTTTTTCAATGTCATACTCTTCTCCCCATAATTTATATCCTTCTATAAGCTTTCCGAATTGTGTTCCATAATCTCCTAAGTGGTTTACTCCTATTGTATTATATCCTAGGTATTTATATATGTTATACAATGCCCCGCCTATTACTGTTGAACGTAAATGTCCTATATGAAATGGTTTTGCAATATTGGGTGCAGAATAGTCTATAACTATATTACTTCCTTTACCTATTTCAGATTTCCCATATTCTTCTTTTTCAGCTATCTGATTTAGTACTTGTTTTGTTAACGAATCTTTATTTATATAAAAATTTAAATATCCTCCTGCAATTTCAACTTTTTTTATTATGGTTTCTTGGATCTTATTATCTTCAAAATCTAATTTTTCTTTTATCTCAGTTGCAATAATTTGAGGAGCTTTCTTTAGCTCTTTTGCAAGTCTAAAACATGGAAATGAATAATCTCCATTTTTAGTATCTTTTGGTGTTTCAATAAATGTTTCAATCTCTTCTATGTTTATTTTAGTTGCATCTGATATTTTTTCTGCAATAATTTTCTTGAAATCTATAGTCATTATATCACTTCCTCGAACTTAAATTATTTAGTATTGTATTATTAAAATTATACTTTTAATTTTACCTCTGCTCCATTTGCAGTATCTTTTATATCATATCCTTTTTGATTTATTAAGTCTCTTAATTCATCAGATTTAGCCCAATCTTTATTTTGTCTAGCAATTTTTCTTTGTTCTACTAAATCTAAAACTTCTTTTGGTATTTCTTGATTTTTTTCTATTTCTTCATCTATTTTTAATCCTAAAACAGAATCAAATTTTTTTAATAAATCTGCCAGTTTATATGATTTTTCTGGATATTTTACTGCTTCCCAAACAACGCCCATTGCTAGAGGCATATTTAGATCATCATTTATAGCTTGATTAAATTTTTGTTCAAATTCTTTTATAATATTGTCTTCAACATTAATACTACTATTTAAATGTACTTTATATCCTTTTTTTAATCTTTCCAATGACTTAGAAGCTGACTCTATCCCTTCCCAAGTGAAGTTTAATTTATTTCTATAATGGCATGAATAACTAAATAGTTTATATACCAATGGGTCATAACCTTTATCTATAAAATCTTTTATTAGGTATACATTTCCTAGGCTTTTAGACATTTTACCACCATTTATTAATAAATACTCCCCATGCATCCAAAACCTTGCAGGTATTTTGCCACATGCACCTTTACTTTGTGCTATTTCGTTTTCGTGATGAGTTGGTATTAAGTCTATGCCACCTGTGTGTATATCAAACCTTTCTCCTAAGTATTTTTGCCCCATTGCTGAACATTCTATATGCCACCCAGGGTAACTTGGTCCCCAAGGGCTATCCCATTTCATTAAATGGTTTTCTGGTGCTTTTATCCAAAGTGCGAAATCTGCTGGATTTTTCTTTTCATTATCTACTTCAACTCTAGCACCAGCTTTTTGGTTTTCAATATTCAAGTTTGATAATATTGGGTATTTGTCAAGTTTTGAAATGTCAAAATATATTGCTGTTGATGTTTCATATGCATACCCTCTTTCCATTAATTTTTCCACATATTTTAACATTTCTTGAATATGTTCTGTTGCCTTACATACTATTTCTGGCGTTTCTAAATTTAATAGTTTTAAATCATTAAAAAATAAATTTGTATAATATTCAGCAATTTCCTTTGGTGTTTTATGTTCTTCTCTTGCTGTTTTTAGCATTTTATCTTCGCCTTCATCACCATCTGATACTAGATGGCCAACATCTGTAATATTCATTGCGTGCTTTAGTTTGTATCCATTATAGCGAAGTACTCTTCTTAATACATCTTGAAATATATTTGTTCTCATATTTCCTATTGTTGCATCTTTATATACGGTAGGCCCACATGAATAAATTCTTACTTCTTCGCTATCTATTGGTTCAAATTTCTCTTTACTTTTAGTAAGAGTATTATAAAAATATATTTCCAATGTTTTCCTCCTTTTATTGTTTATCTTTTTTTTCCGTATTACTCTCTTCTGGTTTTGTTGTATTGCCTGTTGTATTTGTTGTGTTTGTTGTGTTTGTTGTATTTGTCTTATTCTCTGGTGTTGTATTAGTTTCATTTCCTGTTGTATTTGTTGTGTTTGTATTGTTTTCTTCAGGTTGTTTTGTCTCTTCAGGTTGTTTTGGTTTTTCCTTCTTTTCTGGTTCTACAGGTTTTGGTTCTTCTTTTGCTTTAGTATGTATATCACAGGTTTCCTCTACTTTTCCACTTTCTTCATTACTTGAAGATGCTTTGCCTATATTTTTCCATAATTTTAATTGTTCTTTAGGTATTACTCCTCCATATGGCTTTGATTGTATTTCGCAGTATTGTGAGCAAAATTCTGTTGCAAGTTTTCCTGATTCTGAACATATAACTTGTGTTCCATGTCCCTGACACTTACCTGGCAAATTATCTGCTGTAAATATTTCCTTATATGTATTACCACATTCCTCTGTAGCTAAACACCCTGTTGTTTTACATACAGTTTGTTCAACTATTCCAGCTGGTCTTGTAAATGATGCTCTTGCCAAATTTCTATGAATATCTGTCATTACCGCATCCCATATTTGACCTGCAGGGTTTGTTCCACTATATCTTACTTCTTCATTTTTGTCATATCCAAACCAACAAGCGGCTGCGTAATATGGTGTAAATCCACATAACCACCTATCATAACTTTTATCTGTTGTTCCTGTTTTAGCTGCAACATCCATTCCTGATATTGCACAATATGTTGCTGTACCTTTTTTTACAGGCTCTTGTAAAATTGATTTTACTATATATGCATTTTGTTCAGATATAACTCTTCTTCTTTCTTGGTTTGGAGTCAACACTGTATTTCCACTTGAGTCTACAACTTTTGTGTAAAATGTAGGTGTTATATATTCTCCATCATTTGCTATTGCTGCATATGCAGCTGCCATTTCTAGTGGACTAATTCCTTCTGTAAGTCCTCCTATTGCAAGAGGCAACCCCTCATCATTGTGTTCAGGATTATCTGATGCTGTATACACAGATGTTACTCCAAAATTTCTTAAGTACTCTATACCTTTACTAGGAGTTAGTTCTTTCATTATTTTTACTTCAGGAACATTTTGTGAATATGCAATAATATCTCTTATATTTATTAAGCCTCTATATTTTCCTCCATCATCTTTTGGTTGATACCCATTAAAGTCTGTCAATACATCATCATATACTGTTGCTGCTGTAATTATTTTTTCTTGTAAAGCCGGTGATATGTCTACAATTGGTTTTATTGATGACCCTGGCTGTCTTTTAGTCTGTGTTGCTCTGTTTAAATTTGCTCCTGTTTTTTCTCCTAAACCACCAGATACCCCTACTACATATCCTGTTTTATGATCTATTACAACAATAGCTGCTTGTGTATGATCATTTATTTTTTCTCCATTTTTGTCTTTATCATTACCTTTAAATTGATATTTTTCTTTTAATGTTTCTTCTTCTACTCTATTTTGTATTGCTGCATCTACGGTTGTATATATTGTTAGTCCGCTACTATATACATAGTTTCTAGCAAGTTCTCTTGAAATATTTTTCTCGTTCATAACTTGTTGTACCACTTGTTCTATAGTTGCATCTGTATGGTATGAATAGTTGTTTGCTGAAGATGCTGTTCCTTTAGAAAACTGAAGTCCAGCTTCTACTTTTTCAACTGCTTGGTCATAATCTTCTTGATTTTCTATAGCTCCTACTTCTTTCATTTTTGCTAATGCAGTTAGTGTTTTATTTTTTATTCTTTCATCTCTCTTTTCTTCTGTATCTGTTTCTGAATATAGTTTGTATGGATTATAATAATTTGGTGAGCTGTTTATTCCTGCTAAAAATGCGCACTCAGCTAAATCTAAGTCCTTTGCACTTTTATTAAAATAATATTCAGCACCTAGTTCTACACCATGCAAATTTCCTTCTTGCCCTATATATAAAATATTTAAATATAATTCAAGAATTTGCTGCTTTGATATCATTCTTTCTACTTGGTAAGCTTTTGCCCATTCTTTAACTTTTCTTATAATACCTTCCATACCACTTGCTTCGTCATCTTTAGTTACATTTTTAACTAATTGTTGAGTTATTGTACTTCCTCCAAATGACTTATTCCCTGTTACTGTTTTTAATATAGCTCCTGCTGTTCTTTTAAAGTCAACTCCACTGTGGTTATAGAATCTTTCATCTTCCATAGCTACATATGCTTTTGGAAGATAATCTGCCATATCTTCTAGTTTTATAACTTTTCTTTTTTCATCTCCGCTTAGGTTTGCAATTACAGTTCCATTTTGATCTACTACTATTGAGTTTGAAGCTCCTATTGTTAATTCGTCTTTTGTAATCTCAAATTCGTCGCCAAACAGTCCAAAAAATACACCTGCAATTACTCCTGCTCCTATTACACATAATAATAGGAATAAAACAATAATTATTTTAATTATAAGCATTAATTTAGGATGTTTATTTGAAAATTTTCCTTTTTTCTTTCCTTTTTTATTCTTACTTGAGCTTTTGTTAGATTTAATTGTTTCAACTCTTTTAGTTTCCTCTGCTTTTCTTCTTGCTTTTTTCTTTTTACTTCTTGGTACCCTATATAACTGTGTCTTATCCATATCTTTATTTCTATCATTACTACTTGGCATTTTATTACCCCCTGTCAATTAAGAATTTTAATATGTATATTATATTATATTTTTTATAAAAAGAAAAGCTTTTGCGCTAATTTTTAGAAATTGCTAGTATATACCGCATGTTTTTACCTTGTAGCATTAGTATTTCAACATTATCCTTTTTCAAAATATCCATAATACTTTTATATGGTGTTTTTTTGTATAATTTTGCTTCATATATTTCTGCCATTTTATATTTACTTAAAATATCTCTGCCTAGATTATCATGATTTTCAAATTTTATTTCATAATCATTTATATTTATACCTTTAAATCTTTTCTTGTTTATCTTAACTTTACCTTTTATATTTATTATAATTGCATCATCATTTATATTGTATTTATTTATTAATTCACTTGGGAAATCTATATTTAATATCAAATCTACCTTATTTAAGCTTTTTCTTTTATTGTTTGTAATATTTATTATTATTCCTTCATCTTCCAATATTTGTTCTTCTAGTTTTTTTAATCTTTCCATATGATTTGTTACAATACCAACACTTTTGTATTCTTTTGCTATCTTTCTTATGTTTTCTAATGTAATTTGTGTTAAATCATTTACTAAAATACCTACCTTAGTTTCTTCTTTTTTCATATTTCTCTTTTCTACAATAAAGTCTAATGCTTTTACAGAGAGCACTTCAAATAGCCATTTGCTATCTACTATCTCGAAGTTATATGAATGTAGGCAATTAATATAATTTGTTAATTGTTTTGTTTCTTTACTAACTATTATTTTTTTGCTATGTGTTTTATCTAAAATTTTCTTTGTCTTTTCAGCCAATTTTTGCTCTTTTTTATTATTTATTTTGTTAATGTCTATTGGCAATATTATTTTGTTATTTTCTAGTTTTAGAATGTTAAATTTATTATTTAGCCAATTAGGCTTGTCATTTTCTTGAATATAATACAAGAAATCACCCCACATATACTTTTTATTTAAATATATGTGGGGTGATTGGATTTAGAACATGTAATTAGTATTTTTACTTATATAATAATATCTCTTTTTAATAGATTCTCTTTAATAATTCCTATGCCAATAAATGTACCTTTATTATAGATTTTATATACTCCATCTTCATAATTCTGCGTTATTTTTACTCCATTTAAAAATAATTGCAATTTTCTATCATTTAAACTTATTGATTTGTTTTCTCTAAATATATTCTCAATTGTAATTATTTTTTTTCCAAAACTTTTTGAATTTAAGTTAAACTCTTTTTCTAGTTCTTCTATAGTAATTGAATTTTCAATACTAAACTGCCCTACTTGAATTCTATTTAGTCCGCACATATGTCCTATTGTTCCAAGCCTTACAGCAATATCTTCACATAAGCTTCTTATATATGTACCTTTTGAACACTTAACATTAAATTCTATAATGTTTTCTTTTTCATCTATTTTTAACAATTGTATTTCATAAATTTCTATATTTCTTGGTTCAAGTTCTATTTTTTTTCCTTTTCGTGCGTATTCATAAAGTTTTTTTCCTTTTACTTTAATTGCTGAATATATAGGTGGTATTTGTTTTTGTTTTCCTAAAAAGCTTTTTAATATTTTCTCAACAGTTTCTTTTTTTTCAGCATCTTTCGGTATGCTTCTTTTTTCTATAACGTCACCCTCAATATCTGCAGTTGTTGTTTTTATCCCCAATTTCAATTTCACTTCATATGTTTTATCATGATTTATTAAATATTTTGAACATAAAGTTCCTTTTCCTATTAATAAAGGTAAAACTCCTGTTGCCATTGGATCCAATGTTCCAGTATGTCCAACTTTTTCATTTACAATTTTTTTAACCTTATACACTATATCATGCGAAGTTAAATTTGGTGGTTTATTTATTACTATTATTCCATTAATTTTTTTAAGGGTGTTTTTGGGGACACCTTCCGAAAACATCTCTAAACTCATAACAGTTTTTTCTTTACTTCTTTCATTATTTTTTCTTTTACTTGTTCAACATTACCTTTAACTAGTGCTCCTGCTGCTCTTGGATGTCCTCCACCACCAAACATCATACATATATCTGACACATTTATATTATTACTTGACCTTAAAGAAGCTTTATAGGCCTCATTTCCTGTTTCATCATCTTCTTTTTGTCTTATAAATATAGAAACTTCTACACCTTCTATATCTCTTCCTATTTCTACTAATCCTTCATGGTCCCCAGTCTCTGCATTTACTTCTAATTCATCTTTATTTGTAATATAGGTAAATGTAACTCTTCCATTTTCTAATAATTCCATTCTAGATATAACTCTTTTAGTTAACTCAAAATTTGCCTTTGTTTTAGTATTAAGAGTTCTTTTATATATCTCTGGTATGTTTACACCCTTACGCATTAAATTTGCAGTAAATTCAAATGTTTCTGGATTTATACCAATATGTCTAAAACCTCCTGTGTCTGTAATTATTCCTGTCATAATACAAGTTCCTATATCTTTTGAAATATCCATTTCAAAATACTCTAATATTCCTGCTAAAATTTCGCAACATGCTGGAGAAACAGGATTTACATAATTTAAATCTCCATACATATTATTACTTCCATGATGATCTATAACAATTGTTTTTTTAGCATTTTCGAAATATTCTTTTTTAGCTATTCTCTTTAAAGTTGCACAATCTACAGATATAGCTAAATCATAATTTTTAATATTCGAATCTTTTTTTATATCTTCTACACCAGGTAGAAAATTGTACATTCTAGAATACTCTGGAATAATAACATCTGCAACCTTGCCTAGCTTTTCTATCATTAACTTTACTGCAAGTGCACTCCCAACGGCATCTCCATCAGGAGATTCATGTGTTAAAATTACAATACTTTCTGCATTTTTTATTTCTTTTAAAATTTCATCTAAAGTCATCTATATCAATTATTCGTACAATAATTACAATGTTACTTTTATTGCACGAAATCTCCTTTCCCTTTCTATTATTAGTTACCACTTTGAATTTCTATTTGATTTCACTAATCTATTATAGAAAAATTTTAAAAAATAACTATTGTTCTTCCTTTTTAGGCATAATCTCTTTTAAAATATTATCAATTCTTGTTCCGTATTCTATAGAATCATCTAATTCAAATATTAACTCTGGCGTATTTCTTAAATTTACAGTTCTTGCTAATTCGCTTCTTATAAAACCAGAAGATTTCTTTAACCCAGCTAAAGTTTCCTTAACATTTTTTGAATTTAATATGCTTACATATACTTTTGCGTATTTTAAGTCATTAGTAACCTTAACTTTAGTTACACTAATTAAGCCAGTAACATTTGGATTTTTTAGTTTATAACTAATTATATTACTAATTTCTTTTCTATATTCTTCGTCAATACGACCTAGTCTTGTATTGTTTTCTGGCATTTTTCAACCTCCTTAAAAATATTGCCAACATTAACTTTAATATGGCAATTATAGCAATTGCTGGTAAGCCATACTTGGAGATAAATAGAGGCTTACCCAACAATGACCAACAAATTTTATCTTTTAATTTCCTCCATGATATAAACCTCTATAATGTCCCCTTCTTTTATATCATTGTAATCCTCAATTTGGATACCACATTCAAATCCTTTAGTTACTTCTTTTACATCATCTTTAAATCTCTTTAATGTTGCAAGATGTCCATCGTGTATTACTACATTATCACGAATTACTCTTACGCCTGCATGTCTTTCTACTTTTCCAGATAGTACATATGCACCTGCAATTGTTCCAACATTTGAAATTTTAAATGTTTGTCTTACTTCCGCATTTCCTATAACTTTTTCCTCAAACTCTGGATCTAACATACCTTTCATGGCTGCCTCTACATCCTCTATTGCTTGGTATATAATAGAGTATTGTTTAATTTCAACTTCATCCTTTTCTGCCATTTCTTTAGCCATATTATCTGGTCTTACATTAAATGCAATAATTATAGCATTAGAAACTTTTGCAAGTGTAACATCAGATTGGTTAACTGCTCCTGCTGCACTATGAATTACTTTTACCTTAACTTCTTCATTAGACAATTTTTCCAATGATTGTTTAACCGCTTCTACAGAACCTTGAACATCTGCTTTTACAATTAAGTTTAATACCTTTAATTTTCCTTCTTCCATTTGACTAAATAGATTGTCTAATGTAACTTTAGTTGCACTATTTATAGCTTTTTCTCTTGCCTGACGTCTTCTTCTTTCTATTAGGTGTTTAGCCATTTTTTCATTTTTAACCTCGTAGAAGATATCTCCAGCTTCTGGAACTTCTGTCAATCCCATTATTTCTACTGGTGTAGATGGACCTGCTGATTTAACGTTTTTGCCTTTGTCGTCTTTCATTGCTCTTATTCTACCAATTGAAGAACCTACAACTATTGTATCTCCTACATCTAATGTTCCTCTTTGAACAAGCATAGTTGCTATTGCACCTTTAGATTTGTCAAGTCTTGCTTCTATTACTGCTCCTTTGGCTTGCTTATTTGGGTTTGCTTTAAGCTCTAAAACATCCGCTTCTAATAATACCATTTCTAATAATTGGTCTATATTTTCGTTTTTCTTAGCAGAAATTGGGACATATATTGTATCTCCACCCCATTCTTCCGGAACTAATTCATATGCCATTAGCTCTTGTTTTACTTTTTCTATATTTGCATCTGGCAAATCAATTTTATTTATTGCTACTATAATAGGTATACCTGCTGATTTTGCATGATTTATAGCCTCTACTGTTTGAGGTTTTACACCATCATTTGCTGCTACAACAAGTATTGCAATATCTGTTATTTGTGCACCTCTTGCTCTCATTGCTGTAAACGCTTCATGTCCTGGAGTATCTAAAAATGTAATTTCTCTATCTTTAATTTTTACTTTATAAGCACCAATTGCTTGTGTTATTCCTCCTGCTTCACCTTCAATTACATTAGTTTTTCTAACTGCATCTAAAAGTGATGTTTTACCATGGTCAACATGACCCATAACAACAATAACTGGTGGTCTTGTTTCTAATTCCTCTTGTGTATCTTCAGAATCGTCAAATAATATATCCTCTTCAGTTACAGTTTCTTTTTTTATTGCTGTAATTCCAAATTCTTGAGCAATTAAAAATGCAGTATCAAAGTCTATTTCTTGATTTATTGTTGCCATTATTCCATAACCTAAAAGTTTTTTAATAACTTCTGCTGTTGTTTTTTTCATCTCTGCTGCTAAATCTTTTACTGTAATAGTTTCTGGAATTTCTATTTCTGTTAATTGGAATATTTTTTGTTTTGTTCTCTCTGTTTGATTTTTAGAGTTTCTTTTCTTTCCTTTTCTTCCACGTTCTGTTGTTAAGTCATAATAATCTAGCATTCCACCATCTTGCTCATTAAACATATTAGATAAACGGTTAGTTTGTTTTAAACTTTTTAGTTTTCCTTCATCGTAGTCACTATGTCCGCTATTTTTTCTAGACTTTGTTTTCTTGTTTGTTTTGTTTTCATCAAACTTATTATTATTTTTTTGTTTGTCTATTTGTCTATTGTATTCTCTTACAGTTTCTTTCTCAATGGTATCAACAGCCATTATATTTTTTATATTTTTTTCAATTCCTTTTTCATCAAGTGGTCTCTTATTAAACCTATCATTGTTGTTGCTTTTATTTCCAAATTTATTATTATTTTGGTTTTTATTTTTATAATTATTCCTATTAAAGTTATTATTTGACGCATTGTTCTGATTATCATTTCTATTGAATCCATTATTTGAACCTTTTGTTTGATTTTCTCTTTTATTATAGTTGTTGTATTTATTGTTATTTTTTTTCATATCGTCTTGTTGTTCCTTTTCATTTTTCACATTTTTTTGATTTACAATTACTTTTTCATTTTTGCCTTCAACTTTTGTTTCTTCTTTCTTTTCAACTATTTTTTCTGTTGTTACCTCTTTTTTAGGTTCTTCTTTTTTTAATCCAAAAAGCTCACTTACCGTCATAGGTTTATTGGGTTTATTTCTATAAACAATATTATAGTCTGTATTTTGTTTTCTTTCTATAAAGCCAATATTGCCTTTCTTATCTTCTTTTTTTACTTTTTGCGATTTTTTCTTTATGCTTTCTTCTTGCTCAATAATAACTTCTCTTCTAATAATAACAGGTGCTTTTTCTTTATTCTTTATTTCCCTGGTTTCTTTTTTATTATTATCTTTTTTAGAACACGCATTTTCGATTTTCTTAGCCTCTTCTTCGCTTACTCCGCTTAAATGACTTTTTACATCAATATTTAGCCCCTTTGCTACTTCTAACACTTCTTTACTGGTTAAGTCTAGTTTTTTTGCTATTTCATGTATTTTTATCTTACCCAATAAATTCACCCCCATTATTTATATTTTGTATTTCGTTTGCTAAATTTATATCTTCTATACCTATAATTGCCTTATTTGATTTTCCTATTGCTTTACTTAATTCTTCCATTTCTCCTAAAAAAATTATAGGAACTTTGTTTTCATTACATATTTTTAAAAATTTTTCTTTTGTCCTTTCTGAAGAATCTTCTGCTACAATGCATAAAAATATTTTTTTCTTTTTTATTTGAATTTCTACACTATCAGCTCCAAACGAAACTTTTCTTGCCCTTGCAGATAATCCTATTAAACCTAATATTTTTTTATTTATCAAGAATTACACCTCTTAAATTTTCATAAATTTCTTCTGATATTTTAATATCAAATACCCTCTCTAACCTTTTTGACTTTATAACCTTTTCAAGGCAGTTTATATTATCACATATGTAAGCGCCTCTACCCTCTAGTTTTCCAGTCCTATCTATTTTTATATCATTATTTTTGTTTTTTACAATTCTTATAAAATCCTTTTTATCTTTCTTTACATTACATCCCATACATGTTCTTTGTGGCTGTTTTTTCATAGTTTTGTCCTCCTTTCATTGTATGTTTTGAATTGTTTTTTATTCTTGTTCTCCATTTACCTCTTGTTCGTTTTCTTCTTGTAAATTCATAAGCATTTCTCTAAATTGTGTTTCTGACTTAATATCTATTTTCCAATTTGTTAATCTTGCTGCTAGTCTAGCATTTTGTCCTGATTTTCCTATTGCAAGTGATAATTGGTCATCTGGAACAATTACTTGTGCAAATTTTTCTTCTTCTTTAATATCTACTGCGAGTATTTTTGCTGGAAGTAATGCAGATGCAATATATATAGCTGGGTCTTCATTCCATTCTATAACATCTATTTTTTCTCCATTTAATTCATTTATAACATTTTGAATTCTTACACCTTTTTGTCCAACACAAGAACCAACTGGATCTATATTAGGGTCTGGTGAGTATACTGCTACTTTACTTCTATATCCAGGATCTCTTGAAACACTCTTTATTTCTATTACTCCTTCATATATCTCTGGTATTTCAAATTCTAATAATTTTCTTACAAAATCCGGATGACTTCTAGATACTATTACCTGAGGTGCACCTTTTGCGCCTTTTTCAACATCTAGTACATATCCTTTTATTTTATCATTTACCTTGTATTTTTCTGTAGGTATTTGCTCTTTTGTTGGCATAACGCCTTCCAATTTTCCTAAATCCATTACTACAATATTGTGGTCTGCTTTTTGAACTAGTCCAGATACTATTTCACCTTTTCTATCATTAAACTCTGTATAAACTATTTCTCTTTCTGCTTCTCTTAATTTTTGTATAATTACTTGTTTAGCTGTTTGTGCTGCAATTCTACCGAAGTCTCTTGGTACTATTTCTATTTCTATAGAATCTCCTTCTTTTAAATCAGGATTGATTTTTTGTGCATCTTTTAAACTTATTTCTGTTGCTTCATCATTTGCTTTTTTCATTATTTCTTTAATGGAGTAAACATGTGTTGCACCTGTTTTAGAGTCCATTTCTACTTTTACATTCTCCAATGAATCAAAATTTCTTTTATATGCTGTAACTAGTGCTGTTTCAATAGATTCTAATAAATATTCCTTTTTTATCCCTTTTTCTTTTTCCAATTCTTCTAATGCTAATATTAATTCTTTGTTATCAATTGCTTGTTCTTTCATTTTTTCTATCATTCCCTTCATAAAAATATTGTTAAAATTTTACCAATTATATACCGTCTTAATCTGTGCTATGTTTTTTCTTTCTATTTGTATATTGTTTTGTAATATTATTCTTTCATTATTATAGCTTTCTAATATTCCTTGGTAATCTTTTTTTCCATTTGTGTCTTTTTTAAATAATTTAACACTTACTTCTTTGCCTATACTTTGTTCTAAGTGTATGTCTTTTTTTAATACCCTTTCAATTCCAGGTGAAGATACTTCTAAAAAGTATTGTTCTTTTATATAGTCTGCCTCATCAAGTAAATCATTTATAGCATTATTTACCTTTTCACAATCATTTAAATCAATTCCTTCTTTTTTATCTATAAATACTCTTAAGAAATAATTTTTACCTTCTTTTGTATATTCTACATCATAAAGATTGTAACCTATTTCTTCTATTTTAGGTTTTAATAAAGTCTCAACTTTTTCTTCTATATTAGCCAAAATTACCTCCTTATTGCAATATTTTTTCTTAAATTTAATTATATAAAGTAAGAGTGGGATTTGTTCCCACTCTTGCTAAATTTTTTATTGCATTAATATTATACCCAAAATTTGTTAAAAATGCAAGCATTTTTTCGATATTTTTGTTAATTATGTGTTACTGGTCAGCCTATTGTTATTGCTTCCTATTATGTTGCATTTGTGGATGTTCTCTTTCTTTAATCTCTTCCATTGTTTCAATTGTACAATTTATTAGTTCTTCTATACTATGAATTTTCCCGCGAATTAAGTTCTTTAAGGGCAAACTGCATTACATCTTTTTTATTATATGTGTATGCTAATTCTGGCTTTCTTTCTAAAACTTCATTAACTGCATAATCTAAATTATTATTTTCTCTGCCATTTGATTCTTTCATATGATGATGTGTATCATTGTATGGGTTATCATCTATATCTTTTAAAGTTATATCTTTATCTGTATCTCCTATTTCTCTGTGATTTTCTATTCTTTCTGTTTCTTCTTTAACGCTAGGATTTTTATGTTTATTCATTAATTTTCTGGTTTCTCTAGTTGTATATTTAGTATTATGTGTAGCTATAGGTATGCTTATTGCTTTGGAGTTGTCTTGCCTTGGTGTCCTAACTAATGAAGTTTCAATTGTTCCCATTGTACCAATTCTTACTGCAACTTGTTCTTCTTTTCTTCCTTTTACTTGAAATATAGATTGCACTTGCTCTTCTTTTATTTCAGAACCATCTCTATTTATACTTTCTATTTTTTTTGTTGGGTTTTTTCCATATCTTTGTTCTAATGTATCTATTTTTTCTGCTGAACCATCTTCTTTTATTCCCACAAAACTAAACCTTGTATTATCTTTGTTATCTTTTAAATTTGATGAACATACCACGGCAATTTTTTTATATTTTTTATCCTGTACTCCAAATAATTGTGATATTGTTTCCTTATCTGTAACTTTTTCATCTGTTTCTATTTCAGTTTTTGTTGATATTTTATCAACTTGTTTTTTAGTTAAAGTCTCTTTTCCATCTTCGTCTTTTTCTGTTCTAGCTTGCTTCTCTAAGCTTATGCCTTTTTCAGTTTTTTCCTTGATTCTGTCCTCAATTTCTTGTTGTAAATCTATTTCACTTAAAGCTTCTACATCTTCTACACTTAATCCCAAAGTTCTTGCAATCTCTACTATTCTATCATTTTCAATTTCGTTTAAATCTAAAATACCTTTATGATCAAGCTCTTGCAAACTTAATGCTAAATCTTCTCTATCTTTATATTTTTCTAGAAGCATAAGAACATTGTAATTATCTGACCTATTATTTCCTGCTAAAAACTCACCGTCTTCTGTTATAAATCTTTCTATTTCAATTATGTTTCCTTTTTTATCCAATTTTTGTTCAATTAACATATATATGTCTTTTTCTGTTTTTACTTTTTCTCCGTCAATTTCTTCTTCGAAAGGAATTTTTCCTAAATACTTAACATCTATTACTTTACTACTTTTTAAGAATTTTTCTCTTTCTTCTTGCTTGTCTATTGCAGGGTTAATAAGTATATCACTTACAATTTTTTCATTTCTTATATCTCTTAAATTTCTCATGTTGTCTAATATTTTTTCAATGTCAAGTTCTTTACTAAATTCTTTACTCATAATTTTATTTGTATAAAGTTTTTTATTTCTTCATACACTCCTTATATAAAATATTTGGTTTTTAAAAGGATGCCATAACCGTTGGTTCTTAAATGAATTCTGCTATTAAATCATAATTGCTAATTTCTACAATTCTGCATTTTACAAAACTATTAACAACATTATCTTTTTCTTTATCCGTATTTTTTATATATACCAGCCCATCTATTTCTGGAACATCTTGCATTGTTCTTCCAACATAGAATTTTCCATCAAATGTTATATCTTCTACTAAAACTTCGTATATTTTGTTTATTTTATTTTCTAGGTTGTTTCTGGAAATCTGTTGTTGGATACTCATTATTTTTTTATATCTTGACTTTTTAGTATTTCCATGTACATGCCCTGGCAACTTTTCTGCAGGTGTTCCTTCTTCTTTAGAATACATAAATGTTCCTAATTTATCAAACTTTGCAACCTCTACAAACTTTGTAAGCTCTTCAAAGTCTTCATTTGTTTCACCTGGGAAACCTACTATTAAGCTTGTCCTTAAAGTTACATTTGGAATTTTATTTCTAATTTTTTTTATTAATTCTTGTATTTCATGCTTATTTGTTTTTCTATTCATTCTTTTTAAAACTTTGTCTGAAATATGTTGGATTGGTATATCAAAATATTTTGCTACTTTTTTATTATTTTTTACAACATCTATTAATTCTTCTGTTATCCCTTCTGGATAAGAATATAAAAACCTAATCCATTTTATTTTTTTTATTTTGCTTATTTCTTCTATCAAATCTACTAATTTGCATTCACCATATATATCTATTCCATATTTTGTGGTATCTTGAGCTATAAGTATTATTTCTTTTATTCCCTCATCTGCAAGTTTTTTTGCTTCTTCTATAATATCTTCTTTTTTTCTACTCACAAATGGTCCTCTAATATATGGAATTGCACAATATGTACATTTATTACTACATCCTTCTCCAATTTTTAAGTATGCATAATTCTTTCCTGTTGTAATTACTCTATTTATAAATTCTTCTTGTTTTAAAAGTGGCATTGGCTCAATTTTTAATATTTTATTAGTGTCCTTGTTTTTGCTTTTCTCTACAATATCTCTTTTTATTAAATCTTCTATTTTTTTCCATAAAATATCGTATTCATCTATTTTTATAAACAAATCCACTTCTGGTATTAGCTTTATTAATTCTTCATAATACCTTTGTACTAGACAACCCATAACAATTAAATATTTGCATTTTTTCTTTTTATATTCTGACATTTCTAAAATAGTATTAATTGCCTCTTCTTTAGCAGTTTCTATAAATCCACATGTATTTATAACCAATATATCTGCTTTTGACTCCTCATTTACTATTTTAAAATTATTTTTCTTAAATAATCCTATAGTAGCTTCTGTATCTATTAAGTTTTTACTACATCCTAAAGAAATAAACCCTACATTCAAATTTACTTTCATCCTTTCATACAACAAAAATAGTCAACCATGGGTGCTTGATATATTGGCTTTTCTAATCTTTATGACTACATATATGTTTTCTTGTTAACTCCATCAAATCTAGATTTGTAAAGCCTTCAACTTGTGTCTTGGTCCTATCTTTTTTCAATTCTTCTTTTAATAAATTTTCTATTTCTTTTCTGTCTTTTTCACTTTTCATATCTATATAATCTATTATTATAATTCCACCTATATCTCTTAGCCTAAGTTGCTTTGCTATTTCAATTGTTGCTTCTTTATTTACTCTATATACTGTTTGCTCTAAACTCTTTGTTCCTGTGTATTTACCTGTATTTACATCTATTGCTGTTAGCGCTTCTGTTTTATCTATTGTAATAAAACCTCCACATTTTAGCCATATCTTTCTATTTTGAATTTTTTCTATTTGCTTATTTATGTCATTTGTATTAAATATATCTTCATCTATTTTTTCTATTTTAATGTTTTTAAATTCTATATCTTCTTTCGTAATGTTTTTAATTTCTTTCATTAGGCTATCTGTATTAACCGTTATTTTATCTATACCCTTACCTGCAAGATCTACCAATATTCTTTCTACTATATTTTCACTTTTGTATAGAATCTGTGGAACATTTTTCTTAGGATTTATGCTTATGTTTATTATTTTGTCCCATTTTTCTTCAACTTTTTTTATATCTTCTATTACTTCTTTTTCTTTGCCTTCAGCTGAAGTCCTTATAATTGCTCCATTTCCTTTTGTTAAATGTTCTTTTACAAGCTTTATTAACCTTTTTTGTTCTTTTTCATCTTCTATTTTTTGAGATACAGTTATTATATCTGAATTTGGCATTAATGCTATATATTTACCTGGTAAATTTATATGTGTAGATACTCTTGCTCCTTTTTTTTCGTTGCTATCTTTTTTTACTTGTACTAAAAGCTTGTCTCCTTGTTTTACTACTTTTGAAATATCTTTTTCTTGAATAGATTTATCTTTAGTTTCATCTATTTTTGGTAATATGTCCTTTAAATGTATAAAACTACTTTTTTCTGTTCCTATATCTATAAAGGCTGATTGCATACCTTTGACTATATCTTTAACAATTCCTATATATATATTTCCTTCTTTTCTATTTTGTTCATTTTCCTCTTCGTAATATTCTATTAACTTTCCATTTTCCACTAATGCTATGTCTTTCTTTTCTTTTTCTTCTTTTATTAGTAATTCTGTCATCTTTGTTTCAATCCTTTCTTATCTTACAATAACATTTAAATATGTATTTTCACTATATTTTTAATTATATTTATTCATGGCTTTATCTATTCCATCTTTTAGTATTTCTATTACTGCATTTTTTGCAAGCTCTACACCCTCATTTAATTTTTCTTTTTCTTCTTTTGGAATAGCTCCTATTACATATTCAATTAAATCTGATTTGTCTTCTGGCGCTCCTATTCCAATTCTTACTCTTTTAAAGCTTTCAGTTTTTAATTCTTCAACAACTGACTTCATACCGTTATGCGAACCTGAACCTCCGGATTTTCTAATTTTTATTTTGCCTGGCTCAATATCTATATCATCATATATTACTATTATATTGTCTAAATCTATTTTATAAAAGTCTACTACTTCTTTTATACTTTTTCCACTTAAATTCATATAAGTTTGTGGTTTTAATAATATTACTTTTTGTCCTTCTATAGTTCCATTTCCATAAAGTCCTTTATATTTATTTTTATTTACATTTATTTTGTATTCTTCAGCTATCTTATTTATAGCATTAAAACCCATATTATGTCTTGTTTGGCTATAATCATTTTCTGGATTTCCTAATCCTACTACTAGATACATTTTCTTTTCCTACTTTCTTATAGTTTAAGCATAGTTATATTTTACCTTGTTTTTTTTGTTTTTTCAAGTTTTTGCGCAAAAAAAGCACATTTACTGTGCTTTTTTATTTATAAATTATTCTGCTGATTCTTCTGTTTCTGGAGCTTCATAAGCTTCTAAAATAGCTTTTTGAATTTTCTCTCTAGTTTCAGCATTAATTGGATGAGCTATATCTTTGAATTCTCCGTTTGGAGTTTTTCTGCTTGGCATAGCTATAAATAATCCATTTTGGCTTTCGATAACCTTAATATCATGTACTGCGAATTCGTTATCGAATGTTACAGAAGCAACAGCTTTCATTCTGTTCTCTGAATTTACTTTTCTTAAACGTACATCTGTGATTTGCATTTTGCGTGCACCGCCTTCCTTAAGTTTTAAATATAATTGTACATATATTATCTTATGTACATTTATAATATTCTTCAAAAATAAAGTTTTTCCTTCTTTTTTTTACAAAAAAATTATTTTTTTCATATATGTTACTATTTACGGCTAAATTTGAATTGTTTCAAGTTAATATATAATATTTTTTGAAAAAATATTATATATTAACTTGAAACTTTTTGTATTTATAAACATTCGTGGACAGTAACTAATAAAATTCAATTTTTAGTAAAACTATTGAATTTTTGTGCATATAATTATATAATCTACATACTACAAAAAGGAGTGTGTCAAAATGCCAAATATTGAAAATTTAAAAAAATATAAAAATATACATATGCTTGGAATTGGTGGAATAAGTATGAGTGGAATCGCTGCAATTTTAAAAAATTGGGGCTTTCATATAACTGGATCAGATTGTTCTAATTCAGAAGTAACTGATAAATTAGCTAGTATTGGAATTAAAGTTACAATTGGACATAATTTAGAGGACTTAAAAAAATCTGATGTAGTGGTATATTCTGCTGCTATTAAACAAGATGACCCTGAAATTTTAGAGGCCAAAAAACTTAATATTCCAACTATTGAAAGAGCAGATTTTTTGGGTGAAATAACTAGATGCTACAAAGATACCATTTGTATATCTGGAACACATGGAAAAACAACTACAACTTCAATGATTTCTCTTTGCTTTTTAGAAGCTATGTTAGATCCTAGCATACAAGTTGGTGCTTTTTTAAAACAGTTGGACGGAAATTATTGTGTAGGAAATAGTGAACATTTTATTATAGAAGCATGTGAATATGTAGAAAGTTTCTTGAAATTTAGCCCTAAGGCAGAAATTGTATTAAATATAGATAATGACCATTTAGACTATTTTAAAACATTTGATAATGTAAAAAAAGCTTTTATTAAATATGTAAAATTATTACCTGAAAATGGTTTATTAGTTTTAAATGCTGATGATTTAAATTGCTTAGATTTAAATAAGTATACAAGTTCAAAATTTGTAACTTATGGAATAGATAATAAAACTTCTGATTTTTATGCTGAAAATATATCTTTTAATGATGACGGATTTGCTAATTTTGATGTTTATTACAAGAATGAATTTTTTGAGACATTTCAGCTATCTGTTCCTGGCGAGCATAACATATTAAATGCTTTAGCTTGCATATCTTTATGTAATGCTTACAATATAGATAAAAAATTTATTAAATCAGCTTTATTGAAATTTACAGGTGCTCACAGAAGATTTGAATTCAAAGGAAAAATATCTGGAAAAGCTAGCGTTTATGATGACTATGGTCATCACCCTACTGAAATAATTGCTACAGCTAATTCTTTGAATAATAAGAAATATAATGAATCCTGGGTTATATTTCAACCTCATACATATAGCAGAACAAAAAATTTATTAGATGATTTTGCGAAAGCTTTGATAAATTTTGATAATATTATTGTTCTAGATATTTATGCTGCAAGAGAAAAAAATACTTATGGAATAACACCAAAAGACTTAGTAAATAAAATTATTTCTTTGGGAAAAAATGCAAAATATATTCCCGATTTTAATGAATGTGCCTCTTATGTAAAGAGAAACGTAAAAAATGGTGATATTGTACTTACTCTAGGAGCTGGAACAGTTACAGAAATTGGCCCTATGCTAGTAGAATAGTACCTAAAAAAAAGTTTAATACACATATAATACACTTATATGTGTATTTTTGATTCTATGTATCTATTTGAAATCTGCAACTTTTCAATCTGAGCTTCATAAATACTGTGGTCTTTGTTGTTTAAACTAAAACTGTTGTTAATATCATTTCTTAGTTCGTTAAATTTCCTACTTATAAGTTCTGCAAGCTCTCTAATTTCCATTGCTGTTTCTTTTGAATATTGGTCAAATGACTTATGAACTCCATCTCTGAATTCATACATTTCATTTTTGAATTCATACATTTCATTTTTAAATTCATGCATTTCATTTTTGAATGCATACATCTCATCTCTGAATTCGTACATTTCATCTTTGAATTCATGCATTTCATCTTTAAACTCATGCATTTCATTTTTGAATTCATACATCTCATCTCTGAATTCATGCATTTCATCTTTGAATTCATGCATTTCATCTTTGAATTCATACATCTCATCTCTGAATTCATGCATTTCATCTTTGAATTCATGCATTTCATCTTTGAATTCATGCATTTCATCTTTGAATTCATACATTTCATCTTTGAATTCATACATTTCATCTTTGAATTCATGCATTTCATTTTTGAATTCATAC
>CAMJCT010000002.1 GCA_946404215.1 uncultured Clostridium sp.
AAAATAAAGCAATCGAACTAAAACTAAATATTTCATCTATGTATTTTTGAGTGTGTTAAATACACCATAATTTTCTAGTGATTATTACATTTAGGGTAATACCTGTTCCCATTCCGAACACAGAAGTCAAGCCTAAATGTGCCGAAAATACTTGTGGGTTACCCTGCTGGGAAGATAGGTTATCGCTAGATTTTTTTTATTTTTCGAATAAACTAAATAAAATCTTTAAGTTAATATATAATATTTTTTTGTTATGTGAATTTCTTACGTTTCTTAGGCTTGAACAATTTTTTTAAAAAAATATTATATATTAACTTGAAATAATTCAAATTTAGCAGCAAATTGTAATAAACAATAACAAAACACGTTACTGTTCAGTCTTATGTTATTAGAAGTTCTTAGCTAAGTGATTAAGCAGAACAATTCTAATTTTAAGACTGAACAGTAACCAAAACACATTATAATATTATATAAAACAATAGCATAAATCATTTAAAAGATATATAATATATAAAATAGTATATGAAAGGAGACAATATAAAATGAGTAAGGTAACATGGAAACCAGGTACATTTTTATATCCGTTGCCAGTTGTAATGGCTAGTTGTGGAACAATGGAAAAGTCTAATATATTAACAGTTGCTTGGACTGGAATATTAAATACTGACCCAGCTACTGTATATATTTCTGTAAGGCCTAATAGATATTCATACAATTTAATAAAAGAACAAGGGGAATTTGTAATTAATCTAACAAATAAATATTTAGTAAGAGCTACAGATTGGTGTGGAGTAAAAACTGGAGCTAAAGTTGATAAATTTAAAGAAATGAACTTACATAAAGAAAAGGCTAAATTTGTGAATTGTCCAATGATAAAAGAAAGTCCTGTTTCTGTAGAATGTAAAGTAAAGGAAGTAAAAGAGATGGGTTCTCACCATATGTTTATTGCAGATGTTCTTGCAATAAACGCAGATGAAAAATATATAGATAAAAATGGAGCTTTCGATATTTCTAAGTGTGATTTAATAGGATATTCTAATGGTAATTATTATGTTTTAGGAAAAAAATTAGGAAAATTTGGATTTTCAGTTCAAAAAAAACATAAATAATTGAAAAGACATACAAAACACATTTTTTTGTATGTCTTTTCATAATAGTAATAATTAATTAAAAATCATTATGCTGATATATATCTATAAATACAGATATAATAAACATAGATATAAAAAAAATCAGAAATGTTATAAATTGTTTAATTTTTAAATATTCAGATAATGTATAAAAATAAATAATATAATTTGTTATCATTTAATATTCCACCTTTGATTGTATTTACTAGTACCACTGTGGAATATTTTACTAAAATCAAAAATATTAGTCAATATAAAATATTCAAAACAACATAAAAAACACACAAAAATATTATTGTTGTTATATATAAACGAAAAAACTATTTTCGTATAATTTTTGAGAGATTTTTTAGAATTTCTAATGCATTTATTAAAACTTCTTCATCATAATCCTTTAAATAATTTTTAGTTTCTTTAATAACATTATCATCTAATCCAAATAATATGTAGTCAGCAGAATGACCACTTATATTTCGTAATTTTCTTATACTTTTATATACTAAATTGCCTTTTCCATCTTCTACTAATCCAAGAAATTGACTAGAGACTCCTATTTCTTTAGCTAGCTCAGTTTTATTCATATGTAGCTCGTTTACTCTTATATTTTTAATTCTTTTTCCTCTTTCAATTTGTTCTAACTTTTCTAATTCTGACTTGGAACTAATACTATTAATAGTCATTTTCATCACCACCTTGTATTTAGTGTTCATTTTACTACTAAAAAACAATAAAAATATGAGAAAATATCGAACAAAAACATGGTATTTTCTGAGATTGTATGGTATATTATATAAGGGATATTGTTTTAATTCAATTTAATAAACTAAAATATTAACTTATAAAAATATCTTTTTTCTAAATAATTATATTTCATTTACGAGGATAGGAGATAATAAAATGGAAGATAAAAAGATGAAAATATTAGTTATAGAGGACGACATAAACGATTGTAATAATTTTATTGAATGCGTTAAAAATAGAAATGACATAGAAATAATAGCATCTACTGATTCAGATGTAGAAGGTTTAGATATAGTTAGAAGATTTAAGCCTGAGGGGATAATATTAGATTTAGAATTAAATAATAGTAAAACAGGCCATGCAGATTCATTGGAATTTCTAACAAATATTAAAAAAATAGGACTGAATTATCAGCCAATAATTATAGTAACAACGCATGTTAACTCTAAAAGAACATATGATATTCTTCATAGAAATGGAGTAGATCTTATACTATATAAGGATCATCCGCAGTATTCTAGCAATTATGTATTAAACAAATTTATAAATTTAAGAAAAATAGAAACTGAGTTTACATTGGAAACAGTAAATGAAAAGGAGCAAGAAAAGGACAACAAGATATCAGAACTTATATATAAAGAATTAGATCTAATAGGAGTTATTACAAAGTTAAAAGGTAGAGAATATATACATGATGCTATATTGTACTTAATACAAAATCCTAGTAGTGACACAAATGTAATTCAACATCTAACTAAAGTATATAAAAAGTCAGGTAATACTATAACTAATGGAATACAAAATGCAATTATACATGCATGGAGAGTTTCATCAATAGAAGATTTAACAACTTACTATACAGCAAGAGTTAATTACGAAACAGGAATTCCAACACCTATGGAATTTATTTATTATTATGTAGATAAAATTAAAAAAAAAATCTAGTTTTTACTAGATTTTTTTATTTTATCCTACCTTTTTCTATTACTAAATACCGCTTATTTGCAAGAAATAGATGGTATTTTTAAATTAACAACTTGAGCAGAGCGAAACAGAAAAGGTGGTGGATAGTATGGGTTGGTATGAGGCATTTTTAAGATGGTTAAGCCACTGGGCTGGATAAAATTATGAAAGGTAATCAGTTAAGTTCTAAACTTATATTGATTATCTTTTTTAATTTCTAATAACATTTAGTAGGATAATGATTGTTTTAAACCCGAACAGTAAATAATATTAGACGTAGTATAACCTTATTAATTGTTCTATTGATTATCGATTGCAATTATTATATAATATTTACATATCAAGGAGAGTGAAATAGTTTGAAAGAAATTTAATTTCATTACTATGTGTAACTTAGAGCGAAGCAAGAAAGGAATGAACTATATTATGAATAATATAATAGAAATTCAAGATTTTAGCATTATTGTATATATATTAAAAATCTATATTATTAGTATAACAACATTTTATGCATCACTAAAAATCATAGATGCTAAATTTGAAAAAAAGTTTTATATAGTAGCTATTCTATTTATTATCAATTCAGTTTTATGTGGGATATTAAAGGTCAATACTAATTCATTATATAGTATTATTTTTCTGGATTTAGCCACATCTGCAGTCTTTTCAAAAATTCTAAAAAAAGATATTTTCTATTCAATATTAATTGTAACAGTATCATTATGTATGAGTTACATAGTATTTTTGATAGCTGCAGCAATAGTATTTATTCCAAGCGCACTAATCAAATTTAACAAGGATTATACAAACCTGTTTTTCATAGGAATTGTTAATTTCATTATTATAAATAAAATATTTAAAATTAAAAGGATAAAAGACGGTATTTCTTTTCTAAAAAACAAAGAAGAAAATGAGTATTTTAATATTATAATAATAAATGTAAGTGTTATAATTTTATTCTTTATTATAATTCTGTCAAATTATCAATATGTCTTTACCAATAGTATATTATGGGCTATTATATTGTACACAGTTATTCTAGTTATAACGATAAATAAATCTTTGCAATTATGCTATAAACAAAATCTTTTAATACAAGATTTAAATGAGACCAAAAATGAGCTAGATGATAAAAAGAAGGAAATAGAAGAATTAGAAAAGGAAAACTTAAGTTTTAGTAAAACAAGTCATTCTATAGCACACAAACAAAAAGTATTGGAATACAAATTAAATGAATTAATTCTAAAGAATGAAATAGCAGATGAGTTAGAAGTAAAAGATAGAATAAGGAAAATATCAGAAGAAATTTCTAACAAATCAGTGGAGATTCAATTAACTAAAACAGATATACCACAAATTGATGATATGCTTAAATATATGCAATCTGAATGTATAAAAAACAAAATAGATTTTCAATTGCAAATAAGTGGAAATATTCATCATATGATTAATAAATACATATCAAAAGAAGATTTAGAAATTTTACTTGCAGATCATATCAAAAATGCAATAATTGCAATTAATTATTCAGAAAATATTAATAAAAGTATCTTAGTAAGATTGGGAGAAATAGAAGGAATATACAGCTTATATGTGTACGATTCTGGTATAGAATTTGAGAAAGAAACATTAAAAAGTTTGGGCAAAAAACCAAGTACTACTCATGCTGACAATGGAGGAACAGGTATGGGATTTATGAACACATTTGACACATTAAATAAATATAATGCAAGTTTAGTTATTGAAGAATATAATGAACCATGTAAAGAGAATTACACTAAATTAATTAAAATAGAATTTAATAATAAAAATGAATTTAAAATAAAATCATACAGAAATGTTGAATAATATCATTGTAACTGAATTACTTCCAAAGTCAATAAATTTGCAAGAAAACCATTGACAACACTAAAAAAAAGTGGTAGAATATTCAAGCATATGTTATTACGGACATATGATCACATCGTTTCAAAAAAGTAAGGTAAAATACGGAGGTGTATTAAAATGGCAGCAAAAGGACCAAGAGAAAATATAACATTAGAATGTACAGAATGTAAAAGAAGAAATTATATGACATCAAAAAACAAGAGAAATAATACAGACAGATTGGAAATTGTTAAATATTGCAAATTCTGTAAAAAACGTACAACACATAAAGAAACTAAATAGAAGAAGCTATTTTAAGGAGGATATAAAATGGCTAAAAAAGAAACAAAAACAAATAAAAAAGATAATAACAAAAATAAAAAAAGTTTTTTCAAAGATTTCAAAGCGGAGCTAAAAAAAGTTGTTTGGCCAACACCAAAACAATTAATAAACAATACAGTAGCAGTTGTTACAATAGTTTTAATAACTGCAGCAATAGTTTTTGTATTAGATTTAGCATTTGAAGCAGTAAACAAACAAGGTGTAGAAAAAATAAAAGAAATAGTAACACCTGTGTCTGAAAACACTACATCAGAGCAAAATACAGTTGAAGAAAAAAACGAGGATTCAGAAGATGTAGATAATGAAGAACAAGTGGAAACTATAGAAGAACAAGAAAAAACTGAAAACAATGCAGAATAATTGAAAAATAAGGGAGGCTTTTTAGATGTCTCAAAAAGATTATGATATGGTAGCTAGATGGTATGTTGTTCATACTTATTCTGGTTATGAAAATAAAGTAAAAACAGACTTGGAAAAAACAATAAAGAATAGAGAATTGGAAGATTATTTCTTTGACATTATAGTTCCTATGGAGGAACAAATAGAAATAAAAGATGGACAGAGAAAAACGAATCTAAAAAAAGTATTTCCAGGTTATGTATTGGTTAAAATGATAGTAACAGAAGAATCATGGTACATAGTTAGAAACACAAGAGGAGTTACTGGATTTGTAGGTTCAGGGACAGATCCTATACCATTAACAGATGAAGAAATAAGAAAAATGGGATTTGAAGATGTTTCTGTTAATGTGGATTATGAAGTAGATGAACAAGTTCAAGTAATGAATGGTCCTTTTGAAGGATTTATTGGTACAGTTCAAGAAATAAATACAGAAAAACATAAAGTAAAAGTTCTAGTATCTATGTTTGGAAGAGAGACTCCTGTAGAATTAGAGTTTTCACAAGTACAAAAATTAAAATAGGGAGGTGCCATTAAAATGGCAGAAAAAGAAATATCAAATATTATAAAGTTACAAATTGAAGCTGGAAAAGCGTCTCCAGCTCCACCAGTTGGTCCAGCATTAGGTTCAAGTGGTGTTAATATTATGCAATTCGTTAAGGAATTCAATGATAGAACAGCAAGTGAAGCAGGGATGATTATTCCAGTAGTAATTACTGTATATAAAGACAAATCATTCACATTTATAACAAAAGTTCCACCAGTTGCAGTATTAATAAAAAAAGCTATTAAAATTCAAAAAGGTTCAGGAAAACCAAACAAAGAAAAAGTTGCAAAAATAACAAAAGAACAAGTTAGAGCAATTGCTGAACAAAAAATGCCAGACTTAAATGCTGCGTCAATAGAAACAGCAATGAGTATGGTTGAAGGAACTGCTAGATCTATGGGGATAGTAGTGACAGACTAAGATAAATAAAAAATAATTAATTGGGAGAGCGCAAGCTCGCTAGAACCAAAGGAGGTAAAGAAAATGAAAGTATCAAAAAGATACGCAGAAAGTGCAAAATTAGTAGATAAAACTAAAGAATATGAAATCAAAGAAGCTTTAGATATTATCGAAAAAATGCCAAAAACAAAATTTGATGAAACAGTTGAATTACATGTTAAATTAGGAGTTGACTCTAAACATGCAGATCAACAAGTTAGAGGTACAGTAGTACTTCCAAATGGCACAGGAAAAACGCAAAAGGTATTAGTTTTTGCTAAAGGACCAAAAGCAGAAGAAGCTCAAAAAGCAGGAGCAGATTATGTAGGAGCAGAAGAATTAATACCAAAGATTCAAAATGAAAACTGGTTTGACTATGACGTAGTAGTTGCAACTCCAGATATGATGGGTGTTGTAGGTAGATTAGGTAAGGTATTAGGACCAAAAGGATTAATGCCAAATCCAAAATCAGGAACAGTAACTATGGATGTAACAAAAGCAATAAGTGAAATAAAGTCAGGTAAAGTTGAATATAGATTAGACAAGACAAATATTATTCATTTAGGCTTTGGAAAAGTTTCATTTGGTGCTGATAAATTATTAGAAAACTATGAAACAATTATAAATGCTATTATAAAAGCAAAACCAGCAGCAGCTAAAGGGCAATATATAAAAAGTGTATCAGTTACAACAACAATGGGACCTGGTATATTTATAAATCAAAAATAATTTTAATTTTAGCCAAAGACAGTAGGCAAAAGTAAGTCCTACCGAGGTAAAATAAGAGTATATACACTCTTTGTATTCCTTGGTGGGAACAAAGAGTGTTATTTATTTTACGAGCTGAAATCATGGAAACAGGATTAAGCCTATAATATAAAAATATATTGGGAGGTGAAAAAACAAATGGCAAGTGAAAAAATACTTAACCAAAAGATAGAAGAAGTTAATAAAGTAGCTGAAAAAATGAAGTCAGCAAAATTAATACTTTTAACAGATTACAGAGGAATTAATGTATCAGATGATACAACATTAAGAAGAGACCTAAGAAATGCGAATGCAACATATGATGTAATAAAAAATAACATTACAAGAAGAGCATTAGCTGAATGTGGAATAGAAGGTTTAGAAGATAAGTTAGAAGGTCCAACAGCTGTAGTTATGAGTAATGAAGATTATTTAGAACCATCAAAAGTAATATACAAATTTAGTAAAGACAATGAATTTTACAAGATAAAAGGTGGAGTTATAGAAGGTAAAGTCATGACAGCTGAAGAAATAATTACTTTAGCTAAATTACCATCAAGAGAAACATTACTATCAATGCTTGCTGGTGCATTACTTGGAAATATATCAAAAGTTGCAGTTGCATTGAATGAAGTAAAAAAACAAAAAGAAGCAGCTGGAGAAAAAGTAGCAGTTACTGTTGAAGAAACTGCACAAGAATCAACAGACGCTGAATAATTAAAAATAAGAAAGATTATGCTTATATAAAGGTGAAATCAGAATATATTAAAACACTTAATAAAAGTGAATTTACAAAAAATTATAATAGAGTAGTGAACTTAAATCACAAAACAATAACTTAAAATAAGTTAAAAAAATAGGAGGATTTTAAAATGGAAAAAATTGAAAAGTTAATTGAAGAAATAGATAGCTTAACAGTTGTTGAATTAGCTGACTTAGTTAAAGCTATAGAAGAAAAATATGGAGTATCTGCAGTAGCAGCAGCTGCACCAGCAGCAGGAGCAACAGCAGGAGCAGCAGCTGAAGAAAAAACATCATTTGATGTTGTATTAGCAGAAGCAGGAGATCAAAAAATAAAAGTAATCAAAGTTGTTAGAGATGCTACAGGTTTAGGATTAAAAGAAGCTAAGGAATTAGTAGATGGAGCACCTAAAACAGTTAAAGAAGGAGTTTCTAAAGAAGAAGCTGAAGACTTAAAAGCTAAATTTGCTGAAGTTGGAGCAGTTGTTGAATTAAAATAATTAAATTCATAAAACTTTCAAAAGCCCAGAATTATTGAATTTTGGGCTTGTTTTTTTTGCAAAAAAAGTATATAATATAAAACATATTAAGTTAAGGGAATGCTAGCTTGAAAAATAATTGGTAAATTTAGTCGCTTAACCGCGTTTATGTACCTTCCAAGTGAAGCAAGAAAGGAAAGAAATATAAAATGAAAGTAAGTAGAGAGGAAATTTTGCATATTGCAAATTTAGCACAATTAAATTTAGATGAAACTGAAATAGATACATATTTATTACATTTACAAGAGATATTAAATTTTGCAAATATAGTAAATAATGCACCAGTTGATGGATTAGATATAACAATAGGTGCAAACGAAGCAAAGAACGTATTTAGAAAAGATGAAATAAAAGTATTTGAAGATAATGAAAGTTTATTACAAAATGCAGTATCAAAAGAACAAAACATGTTCAAGATACCAAAGGTTTTATAAACAATAACTTACATAGAAGGAAGTTATAACAACATAAAATAGGAGGAAAATTTATGAATATTACAGAATTAACTGTTCATGAATTACAAGAAAAAATAAAAAGTAAGGAATTAACAATAACAGAATTAACAAAAGCATATGTAGACAGAATAAATGAAAAAGAAAAAGATGTACAAGCATTTGTAACATTGTTAACAGAAAAAGCTTTAAAACAGGCAGAAGATGTTCAAAAGAAGGTTGAATCAGGAGAAATATCTTCTGAATTTGCTGGAATTCCAATAGGAATAAAAGATAATATGTGCACAAAAGGTATAAAAACAACATGTAGTTCTAAAATGTTAGAAAACTTTGTATCCCCATATGATGCAACAGTAATTGAAAAATTGAAAGAGCAAGATATAATTGATTTAGGAAAATTAAATATGGATGAATTTGCTATGGGTGGTTCAACAGAATATTCATACTTTAAGAAAACTAGAAATCCTTGGAATTTAAACAAAGTTCCAGGAGGATCTTCTGGAGGAAGTGCAGCAGCTGTTGCAGCAAATTTAGTACCTTGGGCCTTAGGTTCAGATACAGGAGGGTCAATTAGACAACCATCTAGTTTCTGTGGCGTAGTTGGTTTAAAACCTACATATGGACTTGTTTCTAGATATGGGTTAGTAGCATTTGCATCTTCACTTGACCAAATTGGTCCAATAACAAAAGATGTAAGAGATTGTTCAATGCTATTAAACTTAATTGCGGGGCATGATGAAAGAGATACAACATCAGCAGACAAAGAAAAGATAGATTATACAAAGTGTTTGAAAAATGATGTAAGAGGATTAAAAATAGGAGTTCCAAAAGAATTTTTTGGAGAAGGTATAAATGAAGAGGTAAAAGAATCACTAGGAAAAGCTATTGAAACATATAAGAAATTAGGTGCTGAAGTTGAAGAATTTTCTTTAGACATTGCTAAATACTCATTAGCAACTTATTATATAATTGCATGTGCTGAAGCAAGTTCAAACTTAGGAAGATTTGATGGAATTAGATATACATATAGAACACCAGAATTTAAAAACCTAAAAGAATTATACAAAAAAACAAGAAGTGAGGCATTTGGACCAGAAGTAAAAAGAAGAATTATTCTTGGAACATATGTACTATCTTCTGGTTATTATGATGCATATTACAAGAAAGCTCAACAAGTACGTACATTAGTCATGAACGAATTTAATAAAGGATTCGGAAAATATGATGTTATTTTAACACCAACCTCACCAACAGTAGCTTTTGATATAGGAGCTAAATCAAATAATCCATTAGAAATGTACCTTGCAGATATATGTACTGTTTCTGTAAATATTGCAGGACTTCCAGGAATATCTATTCCATGTGGCGTAGATAAAGAAGGTATGCCAATAGGTATGCAATTAATAGGAAATAAATTCTGTGAAGAGACTATTTTAAATGCTGCATATACATTTGAACAAGAAATTAAATTTAGAGAAAATCATAAACCAGAGTTTAAAGGGGGTGCTATATAGATGTCAAGAGAAGATTACGAAGTTGTAATTGGATTAGAAGTACATGCAGAATTAAGTACGAAAACAAAAATATTCTGTTCATGTCCAACAGAATTTGGTGCACTACCAAACACACATACATGTCCAATATGTATGGCTATGCCAGGAACACTACCAGTATTAAACGAGAAGGTTGTTGAATATGCAGTAAAAGCAGGATTAGCAACAAATTGTGAAATTTCAAGAAATAGTAAGAATGATAGAAAAAACTATTATTATCCAGATTTACCAAAGTCTTACCAAATATCTCAATTTGACAAACCATTATGCAAAGATGGACATGTAGAAATAGAAACAAAAGAAGGTAAAAAAACAATTAGAATAGAAAGAATCCATATAGAAGAAGATGCTGGAAAATTAAATCATGATGATTTTGGAGGAGGTTCATTAGTAGATTTAAATAGAGCAGGAGTTCCACTAATTGAAACAGTATCAAAGCCAGACATGAGAAGTGCAGAAGAAGCAGAAAGCTACTTAAGAAAATTAAAGTCAATATTTGAATATATAGAAGTATCTGACTGCAAAATGCAAGAAGGCTCATTAAGAGCAGATGTAAATGTTTCAGTACATAAACCAGGGGAACCATTTGGTACACGTACAGAAATGAAAAATATGAATTCATTTAGAAGTATTGTAAGAGCAATCGAGTATGAAGTAAATAGACAGATAGATGTTATAGAAGATGGTGGAGTAATAGAACAAGAAACTTTAAGATGGGATGATGTATCTGGAAAAACATTCCCGATGAGGGATAAAGAAGATGCACAAGATTATAGATATTTTCCAGACCCAGATTTAGTTGCAATAAAATTATCAGATGAATACATAGAAAACATAAAAAATACTTTACCAGAATTACCAGAAAGTAGAAAACAAAGATATCTAGAAGACTATCAATTATCAGAAAAAGATGCTAAATTAATAACATCATCTAAGTATTTATCAGATTTATTTGAACAATCAATAAAAGTATGTAATAATCCAAAGGCAGTAAATAACTGGATTATATCTGATATATCAAGAATATTAAATGAAACAGAAATGGATCCAATAGAAATACCATTTGATAGTAATCAATTAGGAAAACTAGTTATATTAATTGATAAAGGAACAATAAGCTCAAGTATAGGTAAAAAAGTATTAGTAGAGTTATTTGAAAATCCAAGAGATCCAGAAGAAATAATTAAAGAAAAAGGCTGGATACAAATATCTGACGAGGGTGCAATAAAAGAAGTCGTGCTTAAAATATTAGAAGCGAACCCACAATCAATAGCAGATTACAAAGGTGGAAAAGACAAAGCTTTAGGATTCTTAGTTGGACAAGCAATGAAAGAAACAAAAGGAAAAGCAAATCCACAAATGTTAAACAAAATGTTTATAGAGGAATTAAAAAAATAATTGACACGGGGACGGACCTCTTCTGCCATGGGGACGGACCTTTTGGCAATTTTTTGCCAAAAGGTCCGTCCCCATGGCAGAAGAGGTCCGTCCCCGTGTCAACTTAAATTAATTGTTTTTTTATGGAGTCAACAACTAATCCACAAACAACAAACTCAATTCCGAAGTTAATGCTTAATTTAAATAAGATTAAACCTATATAATATAGTGAAGGGGAAGTAATATATACTTCATATGTAAATAAAATAACGACTGAAATTATGCATAACACAAAACAAAATATAAGACCATTTTTCATAATTTTATAAGTTAATTTATCTAAATTTTTATAATTATTCATAAGACTTTTTAGCATAATCCACCTCTATAATAATTATATATCTATATTTATCATAGCATTAAGAATAGGCAAAAACAATGGAAATTAATAACAAAAATGTAGATATATTAAAATATCTACATTTTTTAAATAAAAACTATGCATAATCTTTATTTTGTCTTAGGCCATAGCTGCATTTAATTTTTTTGATAAACTAGATTTTTTTCTAGCTGCTGTGTTTTTTACAATAACACCTTTTGTACAAGCTTGATCTATTTTTTTAGTAGCTTCTGAGAATAGAACCTTAGCTTCTTCTACATTTCCATTAGCTACAGCTTCTTCGAATTTCTTAACAGCTGATTTATATCCAGATTTAATCATATTATTTCTTAAAGTTTTCTTTTCAATTACTTTAACTCTCTTTTTTGCTGATTTAATATTTGGCATTTTCTATTGACACCTCCTCTTGCTCTATATAAACTATAACATATGATATTTTAACATATTTTTTATTAAAAAGCAAGCAAAATTTCAAATAATTATTGTAATATAGGCAAAGATATGATATATTTATCAAAGAAATGGAGTGATATATATGATAGCAATTGGATGCGATCATGGAGGTTATAAATTAAAAGAAGAAATAAGAAAATATTTAGAGGAAAAGGAAATAGACTACAAAGATTTTGGATGCATGAATGAAGAAAGAGTTGACTATCCAAATATAGCAAAAGAAGTTTCAAAATGTATACAAAAAAAAGAATGTGAAAAGGGTATTTTAATATGTCGTTCTGGAATTGGAATGAGTATAGTAGCAAATAAATTCAAAGGAATAAGATGTGCGCTTTGCCACAATGAATTTACAGCTAAATATGCTAGGCTACACAATGATAGCAATATTTTAGCAATGGGAGCAGATGATATAACTGTAAATGAAGCTATATGTATTTTAAGAATGTGGCTTGCAACAGAATTTGAAGGGGGAAGACATCAAGAAAGAATAGAGTTAATAAAAGAAGTAGAGAATGAAAACATGAAATAGGAGGCAAATTTTATGTGGGGAGATATAGCAATTGCTTTTTTACTAGCTTTTATAGTATCATTTATGGCAACTCCATATACTATTAAAATAGCACAAAAGATAGGCGCAGTTGATGTACCAAAAGATCAAAGAAGAATGCATAAAAAAGCCATGCCAAAATTTGGTGGTCCAGCAGTTATTTTGGGTTTTATAATTTCAGTTATTTATATCGTAAGCGTTATGAGTATAGAACATAGTATAAACTTATTTAATGAAGATGCATATGGAATGAAATTATTAGGAATGTTTTTACGGTATATTGGTAATATCAATAACATGCGTTATTGACGATATAATTACAATAAAACCATTAGTAAAACTTGCAGGACAGATAGTAGCGGCTATAGTGGCAGTTTCGTTTGGTATTAGAATAGACGAAATAACACCAGCATTTTTACCTACATATGAATTTAAAGAAATTTTTTCAATAATTTTAACTATTTGTTGGATTGTTGGAGTTACAAATGCAATAAATCTTATAGATGGTCTAGATGGACTATCTTCAGGAATATCTGTAATATCAGCTATTTCCTTATTAATAATATTTGTTTTAAATGGATCACCCTTGGTGTCAATACTGTTAATAACAGCATTAGCAGGTGCACTTGTTGGTTTTCTTCCATTTAATTTTGCGCCTGCAAAAACTTTTATTGGAGACACAGGCTCTAACTTTCTAGGATTTTCACTTTCAATAATATCAATTTTGGGAATAGCAAAAACATATACTGCTGTAGTAATAGTATTACCATTGATTGCATTAGGTCTACCTATTGTAGATACATTATGGGCAATAATTAGAAGATTAATAAAGGGCAAATCTGTAAAAGCTATATTTAAAGCAGATAAAGGACACTTACATCATAGATTAGTAAGAAGAGGATTCAGCCAAAAGCAAGCTGTTTTGATATTATATGGATTGAGTGCAACTTTTGGAATATTTGCAATAATATTATTAGAGAGTGGAATTTGGAAGGCATTATCATTCTTACTAATGATTATAGTTGCATTAGGACTTGGATACAAAAATTTTGTTAACGAGAAAAATGAAGTTATGCAAATGTATGAATGTTTGCAATGCAAATATATATACAATCCAAAGTATGGAAATGAAAAAGCGGGAGTAAAACCAGGGACTAGTTTTGAGAACTTACCAGAAGAATGGGTATGCCCAGTATGTGGTGAAAGTAAAGATAGATTTGATATACATCATTAATTTGGTCAATTAAGAACGTCCCAATTGGTTGGAAATTGCTAAAAGAAAGGGATGATTTATAAATGGCACATAAAATAGATAGAATTATGAAATTTTTAGCCTACGATGGAAAGATTTCTGTAATATGTGCAAATACAACTAATTTAGTAGAAAAAGCCAGAAACATACATGATTTAAGTCCATTGGCTACAGCAGTATTTGGAAGGTTGCTTACAATAACAACTATAATGGCGGTAGAAATGAAAAATAGCAAAGATAAGCTAACAGTTCAAATAAAAAGTAATGGACCTATAGGAAGTATGCTTACTGTTTCAAATAATTTTCCAGAGATAAAAGGATATGTAGGAGAACCCCATGTAGACATGCCATTAAATGAATTTGGAAAACTAGACGTAGGAGGAGCAGTAGGGAATAATGGATATATAAATGTAATAAAAGATATAGGGTTAAAAGAACCATATATAGGAATATCACCGTTGGTTTCAGGAGAAATAGCAGAAGATTTTGCAAACTATTTTGTAAATTCAGAACAAAGGCAATCAGCTGTTGCTTTAGGAGTATTAGTAGACAGAAATGGTGTTAAATCTTCTGGAGGGTATTTAATTAATCCAATGCCAGATGCAACAGAAGAAGAAATAAGCAAAATAGAAAAAGCCATATTTGAAGCGGGAGCAATGTCTAAAATGTTAGATAATAATTTATCATTAACCGAAATTGCAAAAAAAATTACTGGAGATAAAGATGTTAAAGTAATAGAAGAAAATATAACACCTATATATAAATGTAACTGCTCAAAAGAACATATGTCAGAAGTATTAGCATCTATAGGAAAAAAAGAAATACAAGACATAATTGAAACAGACGGAAAAGCAGAAATTTTATGTCATTTTTGTAACAAAAAATATGAATTTTCAAAAGAGGATTTAAATAAACTGTAGAACTACCGTATTTAAACTTGAAATAAAACCAAAAACTGGTATAATAAAATCGTAGAAATTTATAGAGAAAAGGAAGGAAAATAAGATGGAAAAAGAAGTATTAGTATTCGGACACAAAAATCCAGATACAGATTCAATATGTTCAAGCATAGTAAAACAAAAATTAAGTAAAAAATGTGGACAAGATACAAAAACAGTAAAATTAGGGAATATAAATAAAGAAACTAAATATGTTTTAGACTATTTAAAAGTAGAAGAACCTAAAACAATTGAAAAAGTTGAAGAGGGACAAGAAGTAATTCTTGTAGATCACAACGAATTTAATCAAAGTGCAGAAGGCATAGAAAAGGCTAAAATAATAGAAGTTATAGACCATCATAGAATATCACATTTTGAAACATCAGAACCATTATTTTACACAGCCAAGCCATATGGATGTACATCAACAATATTATATAATGAATATAAATCAAACAATATAGAAATTAGTAAAGAAGAAGCAATATTAATGGCAAGTGCTATTATTTCTGATACTTTACTACTAAAATCTCCAACAACAACAAAGAAAGATGAAGAAGCACTAGAAGAATTAGAAAAAATATCAGGAATTGATATTAAAGAATATGGTTTGGAAATGCTAAAGGCAGGAACAGATTTAGACGATTTATCAGCAGAAGAATTAATTAATTTAGATGCAAAAAGCCTAGATAAAAATGGAACAAAATTTGTAATAGCTCAAGTAAATACTGTGAGCATAGAAGATGTATTAAAAAGAGAAGATGCCATAAAGGAAGCTATTAATAAAGAAATAGATAATAAAACATTAGGTTTATTCGTTCTAGCAATTACAGATATTTTAAATAGCAATTCTGAAATTATAGCCTTAGGAAATAAGTCAAATATTATTAAAGAAGCGTTTGGAAAAGAATTAGAAAATGACAAAGTATTTCTAGAAGGCGTTGTTTCAAGAAAGAAACAACTATTGCCTAATATTGATAAGAAAATATAGTAAAAAAACATATAGACATTTAAAAATGTACTTGAGATTAGTACAATAAATGTTTATATGTTTTTTACTGTAAACTCTTGTAAGAAATAGTAAAAAATGATAATATATTTTCAAATTCTTTATATATAAAAAGAGGTAAATAAGTATTAAAAATTTAGAAGTATTTAATATTTTAGTAATTAAATATCTATTAAGTAAGTAAAATATAAAGAGAAAAATAGAAATATATTAAAAAAATAAAAACATATAATTATTAAATTTTAGTATAACTCGAGAAAGGGAAAATAAATGACAAATATAAAAGAACAAGAAAAGAGCCCCAAAAAAGAGACATTCATGCAGGGGGTAATAACATTAATATTTTCGCAAGTACTTATTAAATTATTAGGATTAATATACACATTATATCTTACAAATAGAGAAGGATTTGGAGACAAGGGAAATGGAATTGTAGCTGCGGGATATCAAATCTATGCAATGCTACTTACAATATCATCAATAGGAGTACCAAATGCAATATCAAAGATAGTTTCTGAAAGAATTGCAGTAGGTGATTACAAAGGTGCTCACAGAATCTTTAAAATCGCTTTTGCCACATTTTCAGTAATAGGACTAATAGGAAGTTTAATGCTATTTTTTGGTGCACATTTAATTTCAAATTATTGGCTTCAAATACCTGAAGCGGAAATGACACTAGTTGCATTATCTCCAGCTATATTTTTTGTGGCAATATCATCTGTTATGAGAGGATATTTTAATGCAAGACAAAACATAAAAGCAACAGCGAGGTCACAAAGTATTGAGCAAGTGTTTAAAACATCACTTACAATTATATTAGTAGAAATAATAGCCATTATTTCAAATGTATCAACACAGTGGATGGCAGGTGGAGCAACCTTAGCCACAACACTTGCAACATTTGCGGGATTTGGATATTTATATCTATTTTATAGAACGAGACAATCAGAAATAGCAGCAGAAATAAAATCAACAGTAAATTATAAGTACGAAAGAGTAAAAACAATAATAATAAGAATTTTGACAGTTTCAATACCAATAGCATTAACAGCGATAATGTCATCATTAAATAAAAACATAGATTCATTTACAGTTGTAAGAAGTCTAAAACAATTTATGAGTGAAGACATGGCACTTTCACAATATGGAATACTCGGCGGAAAGGTAGATATGCTAACAAGTTTGCCATTATCAATAAATGTAGCTTTTGCAACAGCATTAGTACCAGCTATATCTGCTGCAAAGGCAAAAAAAGACAATGAAACAATAACCCAAAAAACATCATTTTCATTATTAATATCGATGTTAATTGGATTACCTTGTACAATAGGAATGTGTGTATTTGCAGGACCAATATTAAGCTTATTATTTCCAAATGCAAGCTCAGGAGCTGTAATATTGCAAATAAGTGCATTAACAATTATTTTTACAATACTAGATCAGACTATAAATGGTGCTTTGCAAGGATATGGAAAATTAATGGTGCCAGCAGTAGCACTTCGGATGTCGGAGTATTAACAAAATTAATATTTAATCTATTATTAGTGCCAATTCCTGAAATAGGTGTAAATGGTGCAGCATGGGGTTCAGTTGCATGCCATTTAGTAGCATTTTCTATTGCAATAACATCATTAAGAAAAAATGTAAAACTAAATTTAACCTTTTCAAAATTCGTAATAAAACCTGTTATAGCAACATTTATTATGGGAATATGTTCGTATTTTACATATTTAACATTTTTAGGAATAATAAGTCAAAAAATGGCTACAATATTAGCAATAGCAGTTGGTGTTGTTATCTATTCATTAGCGATTATAGCATTAAAAGTCTTTTCTAAAGAAGAATTAATGATGTTGCCATCAGGCAATAAAATATGCAAAGTACTTGAAAAAATAAAAATATATTAAAAAAAACAGTAAAAAAAGAAGGATTTTAAGTATTTTTGGCGAATAATTTTAAATAGTAGTACATTTGTTGCTTTTTATCAGCAATAAGGTACATAACATTAAATCTTATAGGAGGTAATTTAAATGAACAAAGCTGAATTAATCGCAGCAATGGCTGCAAAAACAGGAGAAACAAAAAAAGCAGCTGAAGCATCAGTAAATGCATTTGTTGAAGTTGTTACAGAATCATTAAAAAAAGGAGACAAAGTTCAATTAGTTGGATTTGGATCTTTTGAAGTAAGAAAAAGAGCAGCTAGAAAAGGTAGAAACCCACAAACTAAAGAAGAAATCAAAATACCTGCATCAAAAGCTCCAGTATTCAAAGCTGGTAAAGCATTAAAAGATTTAGTAAACAAAAAATAAGAAATTTGTATAAAGTATAATATATAAATATATGAATTCATATAAAAGAAGCTAAAGATAGCTTCTTTTTTATATTAACCCAAAATCAATGCAAAATCTTGTATAACACTTGACAAATATGGAAAAACTATGTAAAATAGAATATATTAATTAAATAATAATTGCGCAAGTACAATACAAAGCTTTTAGAAGTTACTTTCAAGAGAATAAGGGTCATAGGCTGTAAGCCCTTAAAGGTCAACCTAAAATAGTGAAACATATTGGAGCAAATTTGATAAAGTGAAAAATTTATTTAAAATAGATTTTTAAGTTGGGTGGCACCGCGGAAAAAAATTTCGTCCCGGCAATATAACATATATTGCTGTGGACATTTTTTTTATTTATGCAAATATATATAAATTTTTTTGTAACGCAAGTGCATAAAACAAATTAAGAAAGGAATGATTTTTATTATGAACGAGTACAAAACTCATACATGCAATGAAATTAGTTTAGAAGATGTTGGAAAAAAAGTTAGAATTGCAGGATTTGTTGAAACTATACGTGATCTTGGAGGACTTGTTTTTTTAGACATTAGAGATATGTATGGAATAACACAAGTAGTTACTTCAGGAGATCCAAAAGATGTAGATTTTGCATCACACATTCCTATTGAATCTTCTGTTACAGTTTTCGGAGAAGTTAAAAAAAGAGATGAAGAAACAATTAATCCAAAATTAAAAACGGGATTAGTCGAAATTCGTATTGAAGAAATAAAAGTTTTGGGGAAAAGAACTAAAAATCTACCATTTGAAGTAAATACAAACCAAGAAATAAGAGAAGATTTAAGGCTACAATATCGTTTTTTAGATTTAAGAAATGATAGACTTAAAAATAATTTAATATTAAGAGCAAAAGTTCTACAATTTTTAAGAAATCAAATGATAGAACAAGGCTTTTTAGAAGTACAAACACCAATACTTACAAGCTCTTCTCCAGAAGGCGCAAGAGATTATTTAGTACCTAGTAGATTACACCCAGGAAAATTTTATGCATTACCACAGGCTCCACAACAATTTAAACAATTACTTATGGTTTCTGGTATTGATAAATATTTCCAAATAGCACCATGTTTTAGAGATGAAGATGCAAGAGCGGATAGAGCTCCTGGTGAGTTTTATCAATTAGATATGGAAATGGCTTATAGTACTCAAGAAGATGTATTTGCAAGTATTGAACCTGTTATTTACAATACTTTTAAAGAATTTTCTAATAAAAAAATAAGTAAATATCCATTCCAAAGAATTGCATACAAGGAAGCGATGGTTAAATATGGTACAGATAAGCCAGATTTAAGAAACCCACTTTATATTATAGATTTATCTGAATTCTTTAAAAAATGTACTTTTAAACCATTTATAGACAGAACAGTAAGAGCTATAAAAGTAAAAGGACATCTTTCTAAAGGATTTCATGAAAAAATGCTTGCATATGCAATGTCTATTGGAATGGGTGGGCTTGGATATTTAGAAGTTCAAGAAGATTTAAGCTATAAAGGACCAATTGATAAATTTATTCCAGAAGATTTAAAAAAGGAATTATTAGAATTAGCAAGTTTAGAAAAAGAAGATACAATTTTCTTTATTGCAGATAACGAAAAAAGAGCAACAGAGCTTGCTGGGCAAATAAGAACAGAACTTGGAAATAGGCTAAATTTAATTGACGAAAATGTATTTGAATTTTGCTGGATTGTTGACTTCCCAATGTTTGAATTAGACGACCAAGAAAAATTAGCATTTAGCCACAACCCATTTTCTATGCCTCAAGGGGGATTAGATGCATTAAATAACGAAAATCCATTAGATATTTTAGCATATCAATATGATATAGTATGTAACGGTATAGAATTATCTTCAGGGGCTGTTAGAAATCATGACATTCAAATAATGCTTAAGGCATTTACTATGGCAGGGTATACTGAAGAAGAAGTGAAATCTAAATTTGGTGCATTATATAATGCGTTTCAATTCGGTGCACCACCACATGCCGGAATTGCACCTGGTATTGACAGAATGCTTATGTTACTAACAGATTCTGATACTATTAGAGAAGTTATAGCTTTTCCATTAAATAGTAAAGCTCAAGATTTAATGATGGGTGCACCTGGTAATGTAAGAAGAGACCAATTAAGAGATGTTCATATTCAAGTTGATATAAAAGGAAAACAATAAACATAAAAAGGCAATAGTCTGTAAGAAGACATTGCCTTTTTGATTTTCAGCAATAAATATTTTTATCTGTTGTCCAATTCATTTAAATTTTTATTAATTTCAGTTGAACCTACTGCATATCTTTTGTAATTATTTATATTAACAAATTTTCCTTTAGATATAAAACCTATGACCTTGTTATTAGGTCCAAATACAGGTCTATCTCCCTCAGAAATATTCCTTGTAGGGTTCAAATTAAGATTTGTTTTTCGAACGTGTATGTTTCCTTTATATGTTGTAATTGAAACAGGAGTTTTGACAGAAGATTCAGTCTTTTCCTGTAATGTATATTCATCAACATCATATCCCATACCTAAAGCTATCTTTTTTATTACTTCATACTGAGGTTGTTGTAATCCTCTATATGAAATAATATCAGAATAAGAGTCAGTTAAATAACCAACAGTTCTTTGATAATTCCCTTTGCAATTTTCATCTGGTATTTTAGTAATATAAATTGCTTTTTTATCTCTCATATATTCTATTGTTGGATTTTGACCTGTTCCGCTTTCATATTTCCAGCCAGGTATTTTTGCCATTTCTTGAAACGCAATATGCAGATGTAACATATCATCAGGGACTTCTATAAGCTCACAACCTTCCACCAAAAATCCCCTAAAATCTTCAATTAAGGCATAACTTAAACTTTTAATAGTTTTTAAAAACTCTTTCTCATTCATATGTTTTTATAATCCTTTCCTTTGTAGTGGTATAAAATACCACAATTATAAAATTAAAAGTATTAAAAATAAGTCTACAACTAATATTATACAGTATATTAAACTATTTGTAAATACAGCTTTTTTACACTTATATGATATATTTAGAAAAATGGACTTTTTGTTCAAAAGGTATTATAATAATATTAAAATTGTTTTTTAAAAACTAGATTCATGACTTGGAAAGGAATGAAGGTAAAATGTTCAATATTGAAGAAGAATTAAAAAAACTACCAGATAGGCCCGGCGTTTATGTAATGAGAGATAAAGATAATAATATTATATATGTAGGGAAAGCAGTTTCTTTAAAGAACAGAGTTAGACAATATTTCAGGAAAACTAATAAAACAGAAAGAATAAAAAAAATGGTAAGCTTAATAGATCATTTTGAATATATAGTAGTAGATAATGAAGCAGAAGCATTAATTTTAGAATGTAATTTAATAAAAAAGAACAGGCCTAAATTTAATGTTTTATTAAAAGATGATAAAACATATCCATATATAAAAATAGACATAAAATCAGACTATCCAGGAGTATTTATTACACGAAGATTAATAAAGGATGGCTCTAAATATTTTGGACCATATGCAAATCCTGGTGCGGCAAAAGAAATGGTAAGCTTCATAAAAGAAAGGTTTAAAATTCATAATTGTAGAACACTAAAAGAACGAACAAGACCATGTTTAAATTACCATATAAATAGGTGCTTAGCACCATGCATGGGATATGTAGGTAAAGAAGAGTATAGAAAGCAAATAGATGAAATTATAGATTTATTAGAAGGAAAAACAGATAAATTAACAAAAGAATTAAACACAGAAATGAATGAAGCATCTCAAAAATTAGATTTTGAAAAAGCAGCAGATTTAAGAGATAAAATACAAGCAATAGAAAGAGTATCTGAGAAACAAAAAGTTTCAAATATATCAGAAAATAACATTGATGTAATAGGAATTGCAAAATCAGATTTACAAATCTGTATAGAAATTTTCTTTGTTAGAGGAAGTAAAATGATAGGAAGAGAGCACTATTTCTATACAGATTTAAAAGATATGGAAGATAGCGAGATTTTATCTGGATTTATAAAACAGTATTATTTAGATAATCCAAATATTCCAAACAAGATAATGGTAAGAGAAGATGTAGAAGATAAAGAGGCTATAGAACAATGGTTATCCACAATTTTAGGCAAAAAAGTGGAAATAAAAAGTCCTCAAAAAGGAGAAAAATTAAGGTTTGTTGAAATGGCAGAAAATAATGCCAAAGTTACTCTTGAAAATAAAGAAAAAGATAAAAGTGAGATATTATTAGAACTTAAAGAGGTATTAAATTTAGAACTATTGCCAAGAAAAATAGAAACATATGATATATCAAATATATCTGGTGAATATATGGTAGCAGGAATGTGCGTAATGCAAGATGGTGTTATAAAAAAGAATTTATCAAGAAGATTTAAAATAAAAACAGTATATACTCAAGATGACCCGAAATGTATGGAAGAAGTAATAACAAGAAGATTAAAACATTCTATAGAAAATCCAAATGATGGTTTTGGAAAACTTCCAGATGCTATATTTGCAGATGGAGGAATAACTCAAATAAGAGCAACTAAAAAGGCAATACAAAAAAATAATCTAAATATTCCTGTATTTGGAATGGTAAAAAATGACAAACATCAAACTAGAGCTTTAATGGACGAAAATAGAAATGAACTTAAAATATCTCAAAATTTAATGAATTTAATAACTAATTTTCAAGATGCAGTTCATGATACTGCAATTACATATCATAGAAAATTAAGAGATAAAGAAATTACAAAATCTGAATTAGATGAAATAGTTGGGATTGGAAAAGTAAAGAAGCAAGCTTTATTAAAAAAATTTGGAAGCGTAGAAAATATAAGAAAAGCAAAGCTAGAAGAACTTATGGAGGTAAAGGGTATAACTAAAAGTATAGCCGAAAAAATAAACGAACATAAATTCAAATAAATCCTTGATATTTATAGAATAATAGTGTATAATATAAGATAACCCATGCACCAAGGAGGTGTAAAATACAAAAATAGATATTAGGAGGAATGACATCATGGGAAAAATTTTTGTAGCGGTCTTGAAGACAATAGCAGCATTATTGCTACTATTGGTTGCTGGAGGGGTTATCTTTCGGCAGGGAGAAATAGTAAGTACAATTGTTAACTTCTACACAAATTTCTCACTACAATCTATGTTGGCATTAATTTTAGCTGGATTTGGAGCTGGGTTCTATTTTGTAGCTAAAATAGACAAGATAGCAGAAAATGTCAACAAGAAAAAAGAAGAAAAAACAGAAGAAAAGAAGTAAAGAAGAAAACACAAAAACACACGGAACCCGTGTGTTTTTGCTTTGCTTTAGCGGCTTAGTGGCTTAGGTCAACCATTTTCCATATACCATGTGAGCCTTTCGGTCCACTCTGATGAAGGAAAGTATAACCCATTTTCAATAACTACATACTGATTTATTCCGCATTCGGCTGCAAAAGAGTCTCCATCGGAGAAACCAAAGTAGTCGAAGCAGACCGTGCAGTCCCAATCATAGATAGGACTCACATCAGACGTGCTATTTAGAACCTCTTCAGCAATTCTGTGGATGTCAGGGTTTGAATCAATCAGATCCTGGTCCACTTGACCTTCAGGGCAGATCACTCGCCAACCCAATTCGTCATCATAGACGCACTGGTAATGGTACTTATTGAGAGCTTCTCTAAAAGGATCAGAAGATCCAGAGGAGATAGACTGCTCAATTTTGTTACGAGCGATCCACGCGTTTGCTCGGATAATAGTATCCGAAGTACCTTGGGCGCCACATTCGGAATACAAAACTGCTTCGAACATGAACTGTTCGTAGCTTGTACGCTCAAGCGCGCCAGATGTTTCACACCAGGATTCTTCTGAGGTTTCTTCAGATAATTCTTCAAGAGATTCTTCAGAAGAGTCCTCAAGAGGTTCTTCTGATGATTCCTCATTAAGAGATGTTTCCGAAGAGTCTTCAACAGATTCCTCAGTACTCTCCTCAGTACTTTCCTTAGAAGTATCGGAATTTAACCTAAAGTCTTTAGGAATGGGGTTATCAGCTATGTACTTTTCCCATGCCTTTTTTGACTTCAGTTCGTCATCATGACAGATGTTAGAAACAGCTTTCATGATTTGGGTTTCCCGTGATTCTTCTGGGGAAACATAAGAGGAAGTATTGTTATCCTCTTTGGTAGAAACATTGTAACTAAGGTTACTATGTCCGGCAGACACGAGTATACTCGTGAAAGCCAATATTGCTACTGTGGCTGCCATAGGCCGCCAAAACTTTTCTGTGTCCAATACGGACACCTCCTCCTAAAAATTAATTGCTAATGCAATCACTTATATTATACCATAAATTTACATAAATGTCTATACATGCTATAAATTACCATTTTTTTAAGATTATGTACATTTATATTTTTTAAAAATTATATTTTACATTTATGTATAACCATTTTAAATAAAATTAGAAAAATAAGAATAAATCCAAAAAATAAGCATATACATATATGAGAAGGGATGATGTATGTATGGAATATGCAAAAGAAGATGTTTTTAAAATTAGATACAATGAAACATCAGAAAAATCAAAATCTTGTGAGGAAAATTGGACAAGTAAACTAAAAGGAAAAATAAGAAATCATAAATTATTTTCAACAATTGTTTTAGCATTACTGATATTTTCTACAATAAATATAATAATGATTTATAATTTTATGAATGTTTTGCAAAAAATATAAAAATATGATAAAATATTGCTATTCTTATACAGTATTAAAGTATTGTATTATTTCAAAATTAAAGGGAAGGATAGTAATATTTTTTTATGAAGTTAGCAAATGAATGGAAAGAATATAAAATTTTAGATATGGCAGATGGCCAAAAATTGGAAAAATGGGGAGATGTAATTTTATCTAGGCCAGACCCACAAATAATATGGAAAGATAAAAGTTTTCCAAATAAATGGAAAGAAATAAATGCAACATACCATAGAAGCAAAACTGGTGGTGGTTCATGGGAATTTAAAAAGAAAATGCCAAAACAATGGCAAATAAAATACAAAAATTTAACATTTAATATAAAGCCAATGGGATTTAAGCATACGGGACTATTTCCGGAGCAAGCAGTTAACTGGGATTGGATGATAAAAAAAATAAAATCTTCCAAAAGACCAATAAGGGTTTTAAATTTATTTGCATATACAGGGGGAGCAACAGTAGCTTGTTTGTCAGCAGGAGCGTCTGTTTGCCATGTAGATAGTTCAAAGGGTATGACAACATGGGCAAAAGAAAATGTGGTATCATCTGGACTGGGCGAAAAACCAGTTAGGTTTATTATTGATGATGTAGTTAAATTTGTAAATAGAGAAATCAGAAGAGGAAATAAATATGATGCAATAATAATGGATCCACCATCATATGGTAGAGGAGCAAAAGGTGAAGTATGGCAATTCGAGAACAACATATATGATTTAATAGAATTGTGCATGCAAGTTTTATCAGAAGAGCCTTTATTTTTCTTAGTAAATTCATATACAACAGGCATATCTAGTAAAGTATTACAAAATATTTTAAGTATAACAATTGGTAAAAAATATAAAGGAAAATTAGAATCAGGGGAAATAGGACTTCCAATGGAGAATTCAGAATTAGTATTGCCTTGCGGAATTTATGGAAGATGGGAAGATTAATTCTAAAACTATTCTGGCCACATTCGAAACTCTATAAATTATTAATAATACTTAGTTTCACCTTGTAAATGATTATAGCAGAATAGTAAGAAAAATTAAAACTATTAAAATAGAATTGAGAAAGAGAAAAAATAAATGAAAAATCTAAAAGTAATATTTGAAGATAATCATATTATAGTAGTAGAGAAAACTCCTAATATACCATCACAGTCTGATAAAACTGGCGATGAAGATATGTTAACAATTGTAAAGCAATATATAAAAGAAAAATATAATAAGCCTGGAAATGTATATTTAGGATTAGTACATAGACTAGATAGACCAGTTGGAGGAGTAATGGTGTTTGCTAAAACCTCTAAGGCAGCATCTAGATTAAGCGAACAAGTAAGGAAAAAAATATTTGAAAAAAAATATTTGGCTGTAGTAGATGGAAAAATAAATAATAAAAAAGGAACATTAGAAGATTACTTATATAAAGACGAAAGAAATAACATAAGCAAAGTTGTGAGTAAAGAAAAGAGAAATTCTAAATTAGCCAAATTAGATTATGAAGTATTAATATATAATGAGGTAAAAAATTTAAGTTTAGTTGAAATCAATTTACATACAGGAAGACATCATCAAATAAGAGTTCAACTATCAAATTTTGGACACAGTATATTTGGCGACCAAAAATATGGTACAAGAGGACAGGGAAAGCAAATAGCGCTATGGGCATATGAATTAACAATAGAACATCCAATAACAAAAGAAAAAATGGTATTTAAAGATTTGCCAGAACCAGTGGGTACATGGTGTATATTGAAAAATTTTTAACTTTTTATGCAAAAAATTTGCAATTTATTAATTTATATGTTACAATATCGTAGTATTAAATGAGAGAAACCGTAAGGAGGAATATAAATGGAAATAGCAAAGGGTATATTGATAGTAATTTATTTTATAGTGTCACTTGCATTAATAATTTTAACATTAATACAATCAAAAGAAGATGCAGGATTATCTTCTACAATAACAGGTTCATCAACAAGCAATTTCTATGAAAAAAATAAAGGAAGAACAAAAGAAGGAAAGCAGAAAAGATGGACTATAATATTATCAGTTGTATTTGCCATATTAACAATAGCTTTAGGAATAATATATATGGCATAGGTTATAATAATATAAGGGGCGTTGCCATTAGGTACGTCCTTTTTTGATAAATTTTTCAATCAGAGGGAACGTTGTTAAATTTGTTGATTAAATGAAAGGAAAAAATTTTATGGAAGAAAAGAAACAAAAAATTTTGAACCTTATGAAAGATAAAGATTATGTACCAATGAAAGCAAAAGAAATTGCAATGATTATGAAGGTACCTAAAAATGAATATAATAAATTTTTAGAAATACTTGGAGAGTTAGAACTGGAAATGAAGATTCAAAAAAATAAAAAAAATAGGTTTAGAATTTTGGAAACCACATATTATGATGGAATTTATAGAAAAAATCAAAAGGGTTTTGGATTTGTTAAAATAGAAAATATAGAAGACGAATTATATATTTCAAAAGAAAATTCTTTAAATGCTTTAAATGGTGACAGAGTTTTAATTGAAATTATAGAAGAACAAAATAAAGTAAAAAAAGGAGAAGCCAAAGTTGTTAAAATTTTAAAACACGAAAAAGACACTGTTGTTGGAATTTTCCAAAATAATAAAAACTTTGGATTTGTTGTACCAGATGATAGAAGTTTGGGAACAGATATCTATATTTCAAAAAAAGATTTTGGAAAAGCTAGAAATAGCCATAAGGTATTAGTAAAAATCACAAAATATCCACAAAATGGAAAAAAAGCAGAAGGAAAAGTGTTAGAAGTATTAGGAAATGTTAATGAAGCGGGAGTTGATATGCTTTCTTTAATTAAAGAATACAAATTACCTTCAACTTTTCCTGAACAAGTTGTGGAAGAAGCAAAAAAATGTGGAAATAAGGTTGATAAAAAGGATATTCCAAACAGAGTTGATTTTAGAAAAGAAACAATTTTTACAATTGACGGAGAAGATGCAAAAGATTTAGATGATGCAGTAAGAGTTCAAAAATTAGAAAATGGAAATTACAGATTAGAAGTTCATATAGCAGATGTTAGTTACTATGTAAAAGAGGGAAGTTTATTAGATAGAGAAGCGTTATTAAGAGGTACAAGTATTTATATGCTTGGAAGAGTAATACCAATGCTTCCTAGAGAATTATCTAATGGTATATGTAGCTTAAATGCCGGAGAAGATAGATTCACACTTTCTTGTATAATGGAAATAGACAGGAAAGGGAAATTAGTTTCGGGAGAAATATTAAAAGGAATTATAAATGTAACTGAAAGAATGAATTATAAAGATGTTCAAACTATTTTAGATGAATCAGACAAAAGTGTAATAAGAAAATATGAAAAATATGTTAATGAATTTAAGCTAATGGAAGAATTAGCATCAATTTTAAAAAATAGAAGAATGGAACAAGGTTATTTGAATTTAGATATACCAGAAAGTAAAATAGATTTAGATATAGATGGAAGGGTAACAAATGTATCGAAATATGAAACATCATTTAGTAATGAAATAATAGAGCAATTTATGCTAACTGCAAATGAAGTAGTAGCAGAAAAATTTTTCTGGTTAGATGCACCATTTATTTATCGTGTACATGAAGATCCAGAAATTGAAAAAATTCAAGAATTAAACAAATTTTTATTTAATTTTGGATTAAAAATAAAAGCAAGTAAAGGCAATATATATCCTAAAGAATTCTCAAAAATATTAGAAGAAGTAAAAGGAAAAGAAGAAGAAAAAGTAGTGTCTAATCTAATATTAAGGACATTAAAAGTAGCCAGATATGAGGCAGAAAACAAAGGACATTTTGGGATTGCGAGTAAATATTATTGCCATTTTACATCTCCAATTAGAAGATATCCTGATTTATTTATTCATAGAATTATTTCTAAATATATAGATAGTAATTATGATGTACAAGAAAAGTGGATTGAAGAGCACAAGGAAAAAGCAGAAGAAGGAGCAAAGCAGTCATCTGAAAGAGAAAAGATTGCAACAAAGGTAGAAAGAGAAGCGGAAAACTTGAAAAAGGCTGAATACATGGAAAGTAAAGTTGGAGATGAATATGATGGAATTGTATCATCTGTAACTTCATTTGGAATATTCGTAGAATTGCCAAATACAATTGAAGGATTGGTTAGATTTGAAGATTTAGGAAACGAATATTTTATTTATGATGAGGATAGAAAGAGACTTATAGGAGAAAAAACAAATAAAACATATAAAATTGGAGACAAGGTAAAAATTAGAGTAAAGAGTGCAAGCAAATTATTAAGACAAATTGATTTTGAAATCTTAAATTAATCTAATTGTTTTTGGGTGTTTTTGGGGACACCTTCCAAAAACACCTTTGATAATTTTATAATTATCCTTATCTGTTCAGGAGGTTAATTATAAAAAACAAAACAAAAAAGTACTCTATAAAAAAGATTCTAAAAGAATTTGAACTCATGGCAATTTAAAACAACCACATTGAAATATTAGAAAAAATAAGTGAAAATAAAGATAAAGTAATGACACAGATACCGCCATTGATATTATTTTTTTCTTTTAATTCATATAAACCATAAGCTATAGTTCTTATACCAATATAAGAAGAAATAATAAAAAATACTATATTATAAATCATAAAAACTCCTTTTATAATTATTTTGAATTACCAGTCAAAGTATTTATTAGAATTAGAATTTTTAATTTGCACGCTTTTTATGCTTTTTTCAATTTTATTATATTTATATGCAGATAATGCTAAATACTAAATACTTTTAGATGTTTTTTGAAGGTGTCCCCAAAAGCACCCAAAAGCACCCAAAAGCATCCCAAAGCATTATGTTTCAGTAAGTAGCATTCCGGATTTTACAGAGGTGTCTACTTGAACATCAAAGAAAGTATTTCTATAATTATATAGCCAATTATAATTGTCAAATTCACCAGTAGTTGAAAAATTAGAACATGAATATCTACCAAATTTACAAATATCGGTTTTTAAATTTTTTGAGGTTTTATACAAAAAATCAGAAAAAACGGATTCTAAATACTTACTGCAAGAATTAGAAATAGTTTCTAAAACTTCGGGTGACAAATAATCAGAGTTATCTGACATTGAATAAATTCTACCATTAAATTTTAGTTTTATTTTTATATAAGGTGAAGAAGAACTTGTATCTACTTCTACATCGGGTGATTTATCAGTGGAAATGTATAAATCTATATATTTATCTTTAGAATAGGGATCAGGTATAGAAATTAAAAAGCGCTCAACATCATTGGTAATTGAAAGAAAGCTAATTGTTTCTAATGCATTTAATTCTCCTACAAATTTATCATGATAAAAAATAGCAAGACCCATACTTTCAGATTGTTCAGAATTTACATTGCCCAATATTGCATAAGGCATACTAGACTTGCTAATTAAAGAATTAAAAAAGTCACCAATAGTTGCATCAGTTATAAATCCAGTATATGAACTTGAATTAGGAAGGCTTTCATAATATTTTGCAATTAGATTTTCCAAATCAGGTTTAGTACTTTCTATATAATATTTGGCATCACATTTGCTAATTACAATGTTAGAAGATGGTCTAATTTGAGTATCATTTATTAAAGTAAATATTTCATCAGAAATACCTTGTGAAGCAAGTTCTTCAGAAAAAACTATAATTTTGCAATGTGACATATTAATTTGCTTGCTAATGTAAGAATTCATTAAATTAATAGCACTGCTTAAAGAAGAAGCATCCACTGTTTTTATAATAGAACTGGTCTTACCGGAAGATTCAGATTCTGATTGAGAGCTAGAATCTGAATTTGGGGTAGAAAATTGAAATGTTACTTGTAAATTATTATTATCAGATTTATCTATACCTATTGCAATAACATAGGCGAGATTATCTAGGCTAAGAGACAGATAAGAATCAGAAAAAGCAATAATAAAAAGTATTATTAAAGTTAATATAAATGCATTTTTTAAGTTTTTATTCATTAAATAATTCCTTTCTAAAAGAAATCTTTTTAGATTTATTATGCAATACATTTGCAACTATTAAAATAGAAATTCCAATAAAAATATAAACAGCAAGCATTAAATATGGATATATATGAGTTTCAAAATTATCTGAAATGGCATAATTTTTTGGAATTAAAGAAATTGCAAAAAATAATAATCCAAATACATCCACTAAAGGAGTAGAAGTTTCTATATTAGTTATTTTCTTAAAAATATTTAAAGAAAATTTACTTACAATACTTAAATAACATGCAAAAGCTAGAATCCAAAACAAAAGAAAAAATGATTCTAATCTTTGGAAAAAACTTCCTAATTCAATATATCTAGTTGCATTGTACAAAGGTGTGATTTCATCTGTTTCTAAAAAAAAGGAAAACATAAAAAGTAAAGTAGAAACACATAAAATAAGATATACAGCAGTAGCAATTGTAGATACAATAGCTATTTTTTTAAAATTTTCAGGCTCTTTTAAAAGTGGAGGCAAAAAATACAAAAAAATAATACCGCTAAATGCAGAAAGATTACTAAGCCCCAAAATGAAAGTATTAAATAAGCCATCCCCCAGTATTGGAAAAATTCTTTGTGGTACAAATTTATTCATATTTGCAAAAAACAAAAAAATGATACTAGCAAAAACAAGAGGTAAAATTAATAAATTTGTTTTTAAAGTAGCGTTAAAATCTAGTCTATTTGCCGTACATAAAGCTATAATAAAAAGTATAATAATATAAGTTATGTCTGTCATAGGGAAGTATAAAATTTTAAGACTTTCGCAAAAATTTCTAAGTAAAATGCTAGAGCTGACAAAAAAATATAATATAAATATTGTACCTATAATGTTACGAAAAACTTTTCCTCCAACAAAGTAAGAAACATCAATTATATCTTGACCGGGGAATTTTTTAAATAATCTAAAAATTGTAAAAGCTAGAATTATAGCAATTATACTGACATATATCAAATTAATAATAGTAGCTGACTTAGTAGTAACCAAAAGTTGCCTTGGAAGAGAGGAAATGGTATGTGTTACTACTATTATTAAAACAAGCATAATAGCCTCTAAATTCCCTATTTTATATTTTGACATAAAATCACCTTTTTCTGTAAAGATTTGGATTAAACTTCCATTTCATAGAAATTTTATCCTGAGATTTAGGTTTCTCTGAAGAGACATAAGAAGGACGATATTCTCTTTTCCATATTGGAATTAAAAAGTAATTATTACCATTAGAATCGATGGAAGGTGCATAAGGAGAAGTATATGGAACTCCAAATGAGCGTAAACTACATAGTGTAGATATATAAACAAATAAACCTAAAGAGATACCGAGAAATCCAGCAATAAAACCAAGAAGAATAAATGCAAATCTGAAGTATCTCAAATGAAATCCGAAAGAAAAGTCAGGTATAGTAAAAGAAGAAATACCAGTTATGGCAACTACTATAATAAGTATAGGACTAACAATACTTGCACTTACAGCAGCTTGTCCCAAAACTAATGCCCCAACGATACCGGATAGTAGGGCCAATAGGTGAAGGAACTCTTAAGCCAGCTTCTCTTATTAGTTCAAAAGAAATTTCCATAAATAATATTTCCAAGATTATAGGAAATGGAACATTTTCTCTGGCTACAATAATAGAAGACAATAATTCTGTTGGCAATATTTCCTGATGAAAACTGGTAACAGCAACATATAATCCCGGTAGAAGCAATGTTATAAGAGAACATAGAATTCGAAGGAATCTAAGAAAATTTGCAAAATTAACATGTAAATTAGTATCCTCTGGGGATGTTAAAAAATCAATTAAAATCCCAGGAGCAATAAGAGAATAGGGGGTGCCATTTACTAATATTACAACTCTTCCATTTAAAATGTATTTACATGATTTATCTGGTCTTTCTGTAGATAGCATACATGGAACGCCCAAAATATTTGAATCAGCAAGAAGTTGTTCAAGTTCACCAGACGAGAGTAATGAGTCAATTTCTAAGTTGTTTAATCTATATTTAACCTCACTGACTAAATCAGGATTTACTATATCTTGCATATAACAAATAGCACATTTAGTTTTTGTCAAATTTCCCACTTCAACATTTTCTATAATTAAATTTTCATTGTTTATAATTCTCCTAAGCATTGAAGTGTTTGTTCTAATATTTTCAACAAATGCTTCATGAGGACCTTTTATGACTATTTCATTTGAAGGCTTATCAACACTTCTTTGATTAAAACCTTTTACTTCTATATCGAAGGCAATATCTAGAGTATCTACAAATAATGAACAATTGCCGAGAATTAATTCCAGAAATTGCATCTTCAAATTTTGAAACCTGTTTAATAGTATTTTGAGGCATTAGACAATTAGTAATATAAGAAGCTAAATCAAATTTTTTGATTTTTCGAACAGTTATATTATTATTAATAGTTTCTGAAATTACATTACTATGTGAACCATTATAAAGATTATTTCTATTTCGCATCATTAAAGGTTCTAATATAAATTCATCCATAATTTTAGAATTTATCATTCCATCGATGTAAACTAAAAAAGCATTGTATTGCTTTCCTCTAGCGTTTAAAGTAAATTCGCGCAGAATAATATCACTATTTATTAATAAATTATATTTAGTTTTCATATAATCAATATTAACACTAATACTAGAAAAAACGTTAGTATTTGACTCGTTAGAATTGTTAAATAAAAAAGAAGTAGATTCAGCATTTTGGTTTTTATTTTGATAATCAGTCATACTAAAATTGTATTCTGGTGCTGGATTATATGATAATAGAGATTGAAAGAAATTGACTATTTTCATTATTGACTCCTCTTTAGCTGTAAATTGTAACATATTTTAAGTTACTGTTCAGTCTTAAAATTTAAGCGGTCCTGCCTAACAGAGATTTAAGTCTGACTAGTAACGTTTTAATTATTATTTGTAAAAAGATACAAAATATACTAGTTTTTAATATAAAAAAATGCTATAATAGTTATAGTAGGTAAAATAAAAAACAGGAGAAAAAAATGAAAGATAGGTTTGTAACAATTGTTATGACAGGCATAACAATTATGATATTTTTATTACTTGGATTTCTAGGTGCTATTTTTTTTAGCGAAATGCAAAATATAGAAACATCAAATGAACTGCAGGGGGTTGAAACAATTGGCAATACATATGAACAAGATGAAACAGCAACAATAAGTTCAATGGAAACAGACAAAGCACAAAATGAAATAAAAGTTCCACAAATTGTTGAAAACCCATTAGACCAGATAAAACCACAAAAAGACAGCAATAGTTCAAGTAACAATAATTATACAAATATAAATATAGATAAATATTTTTATAATCAATTGGAAGATTATTCAAAAGTTATATATAGAGCATTTGAAAGCAATAAAGAAAATATGAAGACAGGAAAATATCAAATAGAATTTGGAGATGCATTTTCAAATTTGTTAAAACAATCTAATGGTCAAAGTTTACTAAATACATATTATCAATCTGCAATTGAAGCATATATATATGACAATCCAGAAGTTTTTTACTTAAATCCTAACAAAATGTATTTAAATATAGAGACAACAACAAGAGGAAAAAATGTAAGTTATAATGCATTTATAAATTGCGGAAAAAATGAAAGTTACTTAACGGATGAATTTTCTTCTAAACAGCAAATAGACCAAGCAACTAACAATATAGAGCAAGTTAAAAATAGTATTATAAGAAATAGAACTGGGAATACATATAAAGACATAAAAATGGTTCATGACTATATTATAAATAATACAGATTATGACACAACATTATCAAAACAAAATATTTACAATATATATGGAACGCTTGTAAACCGAAAGTCTGTATGTGAAGGATATGCTAAATCGTTTAAATATATTATGGATGAATTAGGAATACCTTGTACACTAGTAATAGGAAAAGCAACTAATTCTGAAGGTCAAAGTGAAAATCATGCATGGAATTATGTTCAATTAGAAGGGGCATGGTATGCTATAGATACAACATGGGATGACCCAATTTCTAATTCTGGAGTGGTAAATGAAAGTTCAAAGTACAAATTCTTTTTAAAAGGTATAACAGAAATGTCTAAAGACCATACTCCTAGTGGTCAATTTTCAGAAGGAGGAAAAACATTTACTTATCCTAGTATAAGTACAAGAAATTATCAATAAAAAAATTGGGTATCCCCAATTTTTTTTTTATAGAATAATACAAATTAATCCACCACTGCCTTCATTAACAATACGTTCTAAAGTCTCCTGTAATTTGATTTGAGCATCTTCTGGCATCTTAGTTAGTTTCGTTTGAAGACCTTCGTTTACAAGTTCATGCAGACTTTTTCCAAAAATATTTGACTTCCATATTTCTTTTGGATTGTTTTCAAATTCAGAAAGTAAATAGTTAACAAGTTCTTCAGACTGCTTTTCGGAACCAACTATTGGAGAAACTTCAGTTTCGACATTTGTTTTTATTAAATGTATAGAAGGAGCCGTTGCTTTCAACTTTACCCCAAATCGAGATCCTTGCTTTATCATTTCAGGCTCTTCTAAAACTAAATCGTCAATAGAAGGAGTTACAATACCATAACCTTTAGAATTTACCTCATCTAAAGCATATGAAATTTTATCATATTTTTTCTTGGCTGTAGAAAGTTCAGATATTATACTAAATAAATCACCCTCATTGTTTATTGTAACACCCGTAATTTCAGAAAGAACTCGGTAAAATAGTTCATCTTTCAAAACAATTTCTATACTTACATTTCCAGAACCTAGTTGTATATCTTCTATTGATGTTTTTGCAATAATTTCAGTTTGTTTAATAGAGTCTACACAATTTGAAACTTCTTTTAAAACAGTTATATTTAAAAAGGCGTTTTTAATTTCTTTAAACAACTCAATTTTTAAAGGATGTTCAAAATCAAGACCATCAATCCATTTAGAAAAGTTGACTTTTATTTGACTAACAGGAAATTCATATAAAACCTTTGAAAATATATTGTTTATATCATCTAAACTTAAGTATTCACAATTTAAAGGAAGAACAGTTGCATTGTATTTTTCTTTTAATTCATTAGCTAAATCTTGCGTATAGTCAGAAGAAGGTTCTAATGAATTTAAAACTATTATAAAAGGTTTATTTAAAGCTTTTAACTCGGAAACGACCCTTTCTTCAGCTTTTACGTAATCTTCTCGTGGTATATCTGAAAAAGAGCCATCGGTAGTTACTAAGATACCAATAGTGGAATGTTCTTCTATTACTTTTTTTGTTCCAATTTCTGCAGCTTGCTCAAAGGGTATTTCCTCTTCAGACCAAGGTGTTTTTACCATTCTAGGCATATCATCTTCAAGATAACCAATTGCATTATCCACTAAATAACCAACACAATCAACTAAACGTGTTTTGAATTTTAAATTATTATCAAGAGAAATTTCTATAGCCTCATTAGGTACAAATTTGGGTTCTGTTGTCATTATTGTTCTACCACCAGAACTTTGTGGCAATTCATCTTTGGCTCTTTCTTTCTTATATTCATTACTTATATTTGGAATAACCAATAAATCCATAAATTTTTTTATAAAAGTAGATTTACCAGTTCTTACAGGGCCAACAACCCCTACATATATATCACCATCTGTTCTTTTTGCGATGTCTTGATACAATCTTGTATTTTCCATCCATATACCTCCTTAGATTTTCGTTAAATGTTTGTACTAAATTACTTTATTTAATATATATTGACTAAGACGAATTAATATGACAAGTTTAATTAAAAACCTCTTGATAAGAAAAAAAATATGTGATAAAATAGCAACATTATAAAATAAGTCATATAATAAATAGAAAATAAAAGTGGAAGGAATGAAATAAATAATGGAGAAAGTACAAGATGCGATTAAGCTATTAAAAGAATATAATCAAAATCATATTATAGATTTATTAAACAAATTAGAAGGAAAAGAAAAAAAAGAATTAATAGAGCAAATAAGTAAGATAGACTTTCACCAAATAATGGAACTATATGAAAATACAAAAAAACAAATAGAAATAAAAGAAAATAAAATAGAATCAATAAAATATTATGATAAACAAAAACTAGATAAATATCAAAAAGAAAAATGGGATGAAATAGGTAAAGAAATAATACAAAATGGTGAATATGCAGTAATTACAATGGCAGGAGGTCAAGGAACAAGACTTGGACATACAGGACCAAAAGGAACTTTTAAATTAGATGTATATGGAAAAGGTAAATACCTATTTGAAATATTAGCAGAAAATTTAAAGCAAGCCAATGAAAAATATGGAGTAACAATTCCATGGTACATAATGACAAGTAAAGAGAACAATGGTCAAACTGTAGAATTTTTAGAAAAGCACAATTATTTTGGATATGATAAGAATAAAATAAAAGTATTTATGCAAAGTGAGATGCCACTTATAGACACCAAAGGAAAACTATTAATAGGTAAAGATTTAAAAATAAAAGAAGCATCAGATGGAAATGGTGGAACATACTCTTCGTTAAGAGCTAGTGGATGTTTGGCTGAAATGAAAGAAAAAGGAATTAAATGGATTTTCATTGGAGGAGTAGATAATGTTCTACTAAAAATGGCAGACGTTACGCTTCTTGGAATGACAAAAGATTTAGGATTTGAAATTGCGTCTAAATCAGTAGTAAAAGCAAATCCTCATGAAAAAGTTGGAGTTTTTTGTAAAATAAATGGAAAACCTAAAATAATAGAGTATGCTGAGTTACCAGAAAAAATGGCAGAAGAGATAGATCAAAATGGAGAATTAAAATATGGTGAATCAAATATTATGTGCCATTTATATACAATAGATGCAATAGAAAAAATAAGTAAAGAAACATTAATTTATCATACTGCATTTAAGAAAAATTCTTATATAGACGAAAACGGAAAAGAAGTAATACCAGAAAGTCCAAATTCATATAAATTTGAGTCATTTATATTTGATGGATTTGAATTATTTGATAATATGGGACTATTAAGAGTTAAAAGAGAGGAAGAATTTGCACCAGTAAAAAACAAAGATGGTGCAGACAGTCCAAAAACAGCAAAAGAACTATATGAAAAATTTTGGAATGATAAAAATAGTTAATATAAGGAGAATCAAAATGGAAGAATGTAAAATTTGTAATCTATATAATCTAGAAGAGACAATTGCAAAAGAATTATTAAAAAAATATATATACCCATGGGAAGTTTTACCAAATATAAGTGACTACATTATAGAATTAGGTAATAAACTAGATAAAGAAAAATATGAAAAAAAAGGTGAAAATATTTGGATAGCTAAAACAGCAAAGGTTGCTCCAACAGCATATATTTCAGGTCCTGCAATTATTGGAGAAAATGCAGAAATTAGGCATTGTGCATTTATAAGAGGAAAGGCAATAGTAGGTGAAGGAGCAGTAGTAGGGAATTCTACAGAATTAAAAAATGTTATTTTGTTTAATAAAGTTCAAGTGCCACACTATAACTATGTAGGAGATTCTATATTAGGATATAAGTCACATATGGGAGCTGGTTCAATAACTTCTAATGTTAAATCTGATAAAAAATTAGTTGTTGTAAAAAACGGAAAAGAACAAATAGAAACTGGATTAAAAAAATTTGGTGCAATGATTGGTGATGAAGTAGAAGTTGGCTGTGGTAGTATTCTAAATCCTGGAAGTGTAATTGGAAAGAATTCAAATATATACCCACTTTCATCTGTAAGAGGGGTAATACCAGAAAAGAGTATATACAAAAATAAAAATGAAATAGTAGAAAAAAATTAAAAAACTGAAATATTGAGCATTATTTAAATAAAGTTCAATATTTCAGTTTTTTTACATCTCCTGATTTCCAGGAATAAAGTAATCAACCACACCATAGATTAAAGCACCTATAATAGCTGCCATCCAAGATATAGAGTAACCTGCTACAAAAAATTGTGTAACATATAAAACAATAGCAGCTAATGCAAAACCTATAAAGCCTTTACCAAAAGGACTAGCATGTAGACCAGTAAATTTAGTAACCAAATAATCTATAATAGTAAGAACGATAGCAGCAATTATTAAAGTCCAGATGCTATTAATTGTAAATCCAGGTGTAAAAAATGCTGTAATTGCTAAAACTACTGATGCGGCAATTAATCTACCAATAATTTGCCAAACAGTAGATGTACCGTTTTTTGTTTGACTTCCTTGAGCTTCTGACATAATAACCTCCTTAAAAGTAAATTTGATTTGAAAATTTATGATGTAAATTTCAAAGGTTCTAAAATTATTATTGTCAAAAAAAAATAAATTATTCAAAAAATATAGTATAAAATAGTTAAAATTTGAAAAAAATAAATTAAAAAGAAAATTGATTTTGAGATGATTTGGGGTGATTTGGGGGACACCTTAAAAAAGCATCTTCTCAAGGTGCTTTTTTAAGGTGTCCCCCAAATCACCCCAAATCAAAAGAAGGTGTGCTAGTGTTAATAACTTTTTTTAGGTCAATAATTTTATATGTTCTAGTTTTAGTAGTTATGAGATTTATGGGAAAAAGAGAAATAGGGCAATTACAGCCATTTGAACTAGCAATATCAATTATGATTGCAGACCTTGCAACGATTCCAATGGCAGACATAGGAATTCCAATTAGCAATGGAATAATACCAATATTGGGATTGCTATTAATGCATTTATTAATTTCAGTTTTAAATATGAAAAGTATGAAAGCTAGAGAAATAATATGTGGAAGACCAACAATATTAATTTATAGGGGAAAAATAGATGAAAAAGCACTAAAAAAAGAAAGATTTACAATAAATGAATTAGAGGAAAGATTAAGAGGTAACAATGTAAATAACCTAGGAGATGTAGAATATGCAATACTAGAAACAAGTGGCCAAGTTACAGTTATTTTAAAACCAGAAAAAAGAAATACAATTCCAGAAGATTTTGGAATTGTGCCAGAATATGAAGGAATACCATATGACTTAGTGGTAGATGGAAAAATAATGAATGACAATTTAAAAATAATAGGTAAGAACTATAACTGGCTGAAAAACCAAATTGAAAAATTTGGTATGAGGCCAGAAGATGCATTAGTAGTAACTTTAGATGGAAAAGGACAAATTTTTTGCCAGAGAAAAGAGAAGAGATAAAGTTATATATGGAGGGGAATTTTGAAAGAATCTGTAATATGTATATCAATTGTAATTTGCATCATTTTTGGAAATTATAAAATTCAAAATTATATAGAGCAAAGCATTAATACTATATTTGAGGAGTTAAAAGAATTAAAAGAAGAAATGCTTAAAGAGAATAAGGATATAGATGATGAAAAAGTTAAAGAACAAGCAGAACAAGTATGGAAAAAATGGGAAAATAGGCATGATAAATTAGCATATTTTATAGAACATAATGAATTAGAAAAAGTAGAAACAAGCCTAATAGAACTTCAAAGTTATATAGACACTAAAGAGTATAATGACTCTATTAGCCAATTAGATAAAGCAGTTTTTCTATTAAATCATATACAAGATAAATATGCATTAAATTTAGAAAACATTTTTTAATTGCATATTTATTTGGGTTTATATCTTGCAAACAAATTGAAAATCCGCACAATTGATTAGTTTTATATATTTTATAAATTATCAATTATGCGGATTTTAAACAAATTAAATATTTTTTTATTTTTCATTTATTTTTGCATACTTTTTAAGCTTCTCATAAACCAAATAATTAATAGTACCTGCTGGAAATTTACCATTTTTATCTTTTCTTCCAGCTGGAACACCAGTTAGAACTTCAATTCCTTCTTCTATAGTAGATATAGCATAAATATGGAACTTTTTATTTTTTACAGCATCAATTATTTCATCAGAAAGTTGTAAATTATCCACATTTTGAACAGGAATCATTACACCATGAGAACCGTCTAATCCCCTCATTTTACATATCTGAAAAAATCCTTCAATTTTCTCGTTAACTCCACCAATTGGTTGGATTTGACCCTTTTGATTTACAGAACCAGTAACAGCAATTGATTGATTTATTGGTATACCAGATAAGCTAGAAAGCAGACCGTAAAGTTCTGTACTAGAAGCACTATCACCATCTACACCATTATACAATTGTTCAAAACATATACTAGCAGTTAAACATAAAGGAATATCCTGAGCGAACATCTCACCCAGATAGCCACTAAGAATCAAAACACCTTTTGAATGAGAAGGACCAGATATTTCTACCTCTCTTTCAATATTTACAATACCAGATTTTCCTGTATAAGTATTAACTGTAATCTTAGCAGGTTTACCAAATGCATAATCTCCTATAGTCATAACAGTTAAACCATTTAATTGTCCAACTTCGTAGCCAGAAGTTGTAATTAAAAGTGTATTTTGTTTTATCATTTCGGTATATTTAGAATCGTATTTTTTCACTCTATCAATTCTTTCAAGTAAAGCTTTATCTATATATTTAGCTGAGACTACTTTAGAACGAGCAAGTTTAGCCCAAGTTGCAGCTTCACCAACCACCTGCATTAGCGCATCAAAACGAGTAGAAACTTTATTATGGCTTCCAGCTAATCTAGAAGCATATTCAATTAATCTTCCCATAGCTTCTTTATCTAAATGTGGCAACTTTTCAGATTCACAAAAGGAATGTATAATTCTAGCTAGTTTGTTTGCATTATCTTGATTAAGTACAGCATCATCTTCGAATTCTACTTTTATTTTAAATAATTTTCTAAAATCTGAATCCATTGCTAAAAGAGTTTGATATATGTTGCTGCTTCCAATTAAAATTACCTTCAAATTTAATGGTATTGGTTCTGGCTTTAGAGATACTAAAACCATAGAAGAGCGTTGGTCAGAAGTATTTTCAATGCTTAATTCTTTAACTCTTAAAGCCTTTTTAAGAGCTTCATAACACATAGGGTTAGATAATAAATCTTTAGCTTGAAATATAATGTAACCACCATTTGCTTGTTGCAAAAGGCCTGATTTTAACATGGTATGGTCAGTTTTTAGCGAACCATAATAATTTTCGTATTCAAGAGACCCAAAAATGTTATGGAAGGAGTAGTTTGAATCCATAATAACAGGAGCACCTTCACGATTAGAATTATCTACAAACAAATTAACTCTATAATTTAAACAAGGGTCAGGTTTTCTACTATTAGGACCTGCTGGAGGTTGTTGTTGATTTTGAACATTTTCATCCTCCAAAAAAGTAGGTATGTTTTTTAAAACATCTTCTTTAACATTATTTAAAAATTTATTTATTTTTTTATTACGCTTATATTTCGATTTTAAAAAGTTAATATGAACATTAACAGTAAGAAGTGCCACATTTGATTGCCATTCTGAAATACGCTTATCAGATTCACGTTCAATTTCCTTTATTTGGCCAATAACGTTCATTATCTGCTCTTGAACTATAGTAGATTTTTCTTCATATTCTTGTTTGATTTTATCATCTAATTTTTCAAATTCTTCTTCTTCAACAACCCTACCATTAACTATGGGCATCATGTAAATACCGTTTTGTGCTGTTTTTACTTGAAAATTATATTTAGAAGCTTCTTCATTTAAACTATCAAGTAAAGCAGAACGCTTAGCTTCAAATTCTTGTTTTATTAGAGCTTTTTCTTTTTCAAAATCATCATTATTAAATGTCTTTTTTATGTCTTTTCGTATTTCTTTTATAAAGCCATCCATAGAATTTTTAAATTCTTTACCTTGACCTGCTGGCAATTCAACAGCAATAGGTTCATTTGGATTATCAAAATTATATATATAACACCAATCTGAAGGAACTTTTTTCTTAGGTGCAATTTGTTGCAAATAACTCTTAGTATAAGAAGTTTTTCCAACGCCACCAGGTCCTTCCAAATATAAGTTGTAACCTTTTACATCTACTTGCAAACCAAATTCTAAAGCTTTTATGCCACGTTCTTGACCAATTCCAGTTTTAATAGGCTCTAAACTTTCAGTAGTTTCAAAGTTTAAAAGGTTTGTATTAAAATTTAACTTTAAATCTTTGTAGCTCAATTCGTTTTTATTTTTCATTCGTATTTCATTCCTTTCATTTTTAAAAGTTTTTCTTAGTGTAACCAATTTAATTCTATTTTATATTAGTTAGACAAAAAAGTAAATAAAAATACAAAATATTTATATAGTAATCACGTTAAGGAGGACAAAAAATGTTTTAAGGCTGACTAGTAACACAATAACTGAACCATTGGTTCAAATAAACCAAAAGCTATTGCAAAAATAAGTAATTAAGGATATAATACAAATGGTCATTTTCCAAATTGAAAGGATGCAAAATATGAATAAAACAAAAAGAAAAATATTTGAAACTTCAATGAGATTATTTGCAAAAAAAGGATATGATGCAACAAGCGTAGAAGACATAACAGAAACAGTTGGAGTTGCAAAAGGTACACTGTACTACCATTTTTCAAGCAAAGAAGAAATTTTTAATTTTTTAGTTGAAGAAGGAATAAAATTAATACAAAACAGCATTGATATAAAAACATCAAAATATACAAATTACATAGACAAAATAAAAGCGATTGTATTAATTCAAGTAAAAATAGTAGAAAAATACGAAGATCTAATAACAATTCTATTGAGTCAATTTTGGGGAAATGAAGCAAGAAATCAAAAATGTAAGCAATATATATATGAATATATTAATAAAATAGAAAAAATAGTTAAAGAAGGAATGGAACTTGGTGAAATAAAAAAACGGAGATCCGCAAGTTGTTGCTTCTGAAATATATGGTCTAATTTGTTCTGCTTTAATATACAAAATAAGAGAAAAAGAAAAATTTAATATAATGAAAGTATATAAGGAGTTCGAAAACACCGTTGTAGAAGGGCTAAGAATAAAATAAATTATTAGCTATATATAATTAGTTCAGTACCTTAAGGAGGAGACAAAGAAAAAAATGAGAAAGCCAATATATAATGTAATGAAATTTGATAACCTAAAAGAAATGCTTCAAAAATCAGGAAATGAGTATGGAAGCAGACCAGCTTATATTTTTAAGACAGAAAATCCAGGAGAGTTTAAAAAAATAACACATAAAGAATTTAGAAAAGATATAGACTGTCTTGGAACTGCTTTAATAAATATGGGGTTAAAAAATAAAAGAATTGCTGTAATATCAGAAAACAGATATGAATGGGGAGTGGCATATCTTTCTACAGTAACAGGAACAGGAGTAATAGTACCTTTAGATAAGGCATTACCTGACAATGAAATAGAAAGCCTAATTATACGTTCAGAAGTAGAAGCCATTTTTTATTCAGAGAAATACAATGAAATTATGAACAAAATAAAACAGCAGAACAACACAAAATTAAAATATTTTATTTCAATGGATTTAAATAAAAAAGAAAATGGAATATATTCTCAAAAAGAATTAATAAATGAAGGAAAAAAATTAATAGAAAAAGGGAACACAGACTTTATAAATGCTAAAATCAATAATGAAGAAATGGGAATAATGTTATTTACTTCTGGAACAACCGCAACATCAAAAGCAGTTATGTTGTCACACAAAAATATATGTAGCAATTTAATTGATATTGCTTCAACAATTAAAGTAGATGAAAACGATAGATTTTTATCATTTCTACCACTACATCATACTTTTGAATGCACTGTAGGATTTTTATATCCAATTTCAAAAGGTTCCTCAATAGCTTTTTGTGATGGAATAAGGCATATTGCAGAAAATATAAAAGAATATCAAATAACCGCTATGATTTCAGTACCTATTCTTTTTGAAAATATGTACAAAAAAGTAATAAAAGGAATAGAAAAAAAAGGAAAACTAGAGAGTGTAAAAAAAGGAATAAAAATAAGCCAATTTCTATTAAAATTTGGAATAGATATAAGAAGAATAGTTTTTAAAGAAATTCATCAAAATCTAGGAGGAAAAGCAAGAATTTTTGTGGCAGGAGGTGCCGCATTAGATGAAGAAACAGAAAAAGGATTTAATGAATTAGGGCTTAAAATGTACCAGGGTTATGGACTAACGGAAACATCCCCAGTTATAGCCGCAGAAGATGACAAATATCAAAGAGTAGGGTCAATAGGAAAAGCATTTCCAAGTATAGATGTGAAAATAGTAGACAAAAATGAAGAAGGAATAGGGGAACTGGTAGTTAAAGGACCTACAGTAATGCTTGGATATTATAAAAATATGGAAGCAACCAAAGAGACAATAGATAAAGATGGATGGTTACATACAGGAGACCTAGCTAGAATAGACGAGGATGGATTTATATTTATTTGTGGAAGAAAAAAATTTGTAATAGTTTTAAAAAATGGAAAAAATATTTATCCAGAAGAATTAGAGACATTAATAAATAAAATTGAAGGCGTAAAAGAAAGCTTTGCTTACGGAAAGCCAGAAGATGACGGAGATTACAAAATATGTGCAGAAATAGTATATGATAAAGAAATATGTAATAAAGTTTATGGTACAGAAAATGAAGAAGAGCTTAAAGAGTTAATATGGAGAGATGTTAAGAAAGTAAATAAAACAATGCCCGCATATAAATATGTAAGAGAAATAAGCTTAACACAACATGAATTAATAAAAACTACAACACAAAAAATAAAAAGATACGAAGAAATAAAAAAGGTGTTAAATTAATTAAATAATATAGATATGTCGAATAAAAAAATAAATTGTAATATTTTTGTAATATTTCTGTAACTAAAATTTAAAATAAAAAAAGCCAAATTCACTTGAGGTTTGGCTTTTGGTAATGTATAATTAGTATTGAAAAGATAAAAAGCAAACATGCGTAAGATAAAGGAGGTACATTGCAATGTCTAAATCTGGCATAGTAAATGTGAGAATGGTTATAACAGAGGAAAAAATATTATCAAATATAGATAAAATTCAAAAATTAATAAATCCAAAAAGCAAAAAGCAAATAATACAATTGGATGAAGATACATATTTTAAAGATTTAATAGAATCAGTAAAAACATATTTAATAGAATATCCTAAAAAGAAAAACTTTCCTGTAAGTGTCTATAAAGCTTCTTACGGATTAGTTGAATTTGCAACAAACCAATTTGAAGAAAATACAAAAAAGATAGAAGAATTAATAAGACAAAGAGAGGGAAATATTGCACTAGCTGGGCAATTAAAAGAATTGGTAGAGACAGTAGAAAATAAAGAAAAAAACTGGAAAGGGCAAATAAAAAAAGCAGAGGAAAGCTTTGGAGAAGATATAATAGAGACATTAACAATAGTTGGTAATGAAACTGACCAAACATCACAAAATTATCAGGATGCCATGAAATTACTAAATGCAAGGATTAACAATCTTGAATCTAATTTACATATAGAAATAGATATGGAAAGAATAGAAGATAGGTCAAAAGCATTAAGTTATATTGGTATAGAAATAGCAGATGCGTTAAAGTCAATACCAACTCCAGCAGAAGAACAAGTAGAACAAAAAGTAGAAGAAACTCCGCTTGTAGAAGAAACGCCTGTATCAGTTCAAGAACAACAATATGTTCAAGAAACAACATTTGAAACGAAACCAAGTTTATGGCAAAGAATTAAAAACAGCAAATTGGTTAGAACAATAAGATATATAACAAAGATAAGAATAGTAGTAGATTATTCAGCCTTACCAGAAGGAAGAGGAGAAAATAACTAAAAATAGTAAATAAAAAGTAATAAGGAAAAAGGAGTTGCTGTAGCAATTCCTTTTAAAATTTGACTTTTATATGAAAATATTGTATAATACAAAACAGTGATTAGCTAGGAAAGCTAAATATGAGATTTTATTATAATTAAACCTAATTTTTAAACAAAATATAATTAGATAAAAATATAAAAAATAGTACGGATCGGATTTTAAAAAGTTTAATATGTTATTTATATATGGTTTAGAGAGAAAAACCATATATAAAAGTGAGCTTTATTTTTGTTCACATATAATAAATTAGGGGAAATTAGTTTGGAATAATACAAACTAATTTTTTAAGTATTAATAAAATTTAAAAAAGAATACAAATAAATAGGAAAGGAGAATTTATGGAAGAACAGAAAAAAGAAAAAAGAGAGGAGATAAGAAAAAAACAAACAAGAACCAGAAGACCTCAAAAAATAAAGCAAGAAGGAGAAAAAGAGGTAAAAGAAGTATTAAAAACAAGACAAAGAAGAGAAACAGATAAAAATGTAAGGAAAGAGGCAAATAACAGAAAACGTAAAACAAAAGAAAATAGTATTTTTAAAGCGTCAAAATTAAAAATAATTCCTTTAGGGGGTCTACATGAAATAGGAAAAAATATAACTGTTTTTGAATATGAAAATGAAATAATTGCTGTAGACTGTGGCTTATCATTCCCAGAAGATGATATGCTAGGAATAGATTTAGTAATACCAGATATTACATATTTGGAAAAAAACGTTGATAAGATAAAAGGGTTAGTTATAACACATGGACACGAAGATCATATTGGTGGAGTTCCATATTTATTAAATAAAATAAATATACCTATTTATGCAACAAGGCTAACAGTAGGTCTAATAAAAAATAAATTAGAAGAACATAAATTATTAAGAAGTACAAAATTAATAGAAGTAATGCAAGGGGAAACTATAAGCTTAGGAAAAAATTTTAAAGTAGAATTTATAAGAAGTTCACACAGTATACCGGATTCTGTAATGCTTGCAATAACAACACCAGCAGGAACAGTACTTCATACAGGAGATTTTAAAGTAGATTACACACCAATAGATGGAAAAATAATGGATTTTGGTAGAATTGCAGAACTTGGAAATCAAGGAATTTTAGCATTAATGTCAGATAGTACAAATGCTGAAAGAAAAGGTTTTACAATGTCAGAAAGTTCAGTAGGAGAAGTGTTTGATAAACTTTTCCTACACTGTACAAAAAGAATTGTTGTTGCAACATTTGCATCAAATGTCCACAGAGTTCAACAAATTGTTAATTCAGCAGTAAAATATAATAGGAAAATAGCAATTTGTGGAAGAAGCATGATAAATATGATAGAGACTGCAAGAGAATTAGGGTACATAGACTGTCCTGAGAATCTATTTATAGATATAGATATGATAAATAGTTATACAGATGACCAACTTGTAATTATTACAACAGGAAGCCAAGGAGAACCAATGTCTGCACTTACAAGAATGGCTGCAGGAGACCATAGAAAAGTTAAAATAACAACAAATGACTTAGTTATTATTTCTGCAACACCAATACCAGGAAATGAAAAATTTGTTTCAAAAGTTATAGACGATTTAATGCAGATAGGAGCAGAAGTAGTATATTCTTCACTAGAAGACATACATGTATCAGGACATGCATGCCAAGAAGAACAAAAACTAATTATGGCACTTGCAAAACCAAAATATTTTATACCAGTCCATGGAGAATACAGACAACTAATAGCACATAGCGAAACAGCACAAAGTATGGGAATACCAAAGGAAAACGTATTAATGTTATCAAATGGTAGGGTATTAGAAATAAATGAAGAAATGGCAGAAACTACAACATCAGTACAAAGTGGTAGAATATTAGTTGATGGATTAGGCGTTGGAGATGTAGGTAGTATAGTATTAAGAGATAGACAACATTTATCTCAAGATGGTTTAATAATAATAGTACTTACAATGGATTCTGCAACAGGAGAAGTAGTAGCAGGACCAGACGTTATATCAAGAGGATTTGTATATGTTAGAGAATCAGAAAATCTAATGGATGATGTTAAATCAGTAGTAAGACACGAAATAAAGAAATGCGAGGAAAGAGGAGTTCGTGACTGGGCTACAATAAAAACCGCAACAAGAGAAAATTTAAGAGATTATATATTTATGAAAACAAAAAGAAATCCTATGATAATACCAATTATAATGGAGGTTTAATTCAATCACTGGGAAGGAGATAAAGATGAATTATAAAGATTTAGCAGATTTAATATTTCCAAACGTAAAGGAAATTTCATATTATGAAGAAAAATATCCGGAAAGAGACCTGCCAGAAGGCGCCATTGTTACTAGATATGCCCCAAGCCCAACAGGATATATGCATATTGGAGGTTTATACCAAGGGCTAATCTCAAAAAAATTGGCAGAACAAACTAGGGGTGTATTTTTCTTAAGAGTAGAGGATACAGACCAAAAAAGAGAAGTAGAAAATGCTATTACAGGAATAGTGAATTCTTTTAGTGATTTTGGACTAGAAATAGATGAAGGAATGATTTCCGAGACCGAAGAAAAAGGAATATATGGACCATATAAACAGTCTTTAAGAAAAGATATATATCAAAGTTATGCTAAATATTTAATAGAACAGGGAAAAGCATATCCATGTTTTTGTAAAGCAGAAGAACTAGATGAGATAAGGGCAAAACAAGAAGATGCAAAAATTAGACCAGGATATTATGGAGTATGGGCAAAATGCAGAAATTATACTGTTGAGGAATCTGCGGAAAAGATAAAGAATGGTGAAAGTTTTATTATACGTTTTAAATCACCAGGAAGGGAAGACAGAAAGATACAACACCATGATGTAATAAAAGGAAAGGTAGATTTTCCAGAAAATGATCAAGATATTGTAATTATAAAGGGAGATGGACTTCCTACATACCATTTTGCACATGCGATAGATGACCATCTTATGAGAACAACTCATGTAATTAGAGGAGATGAATGGCTTTCTTCTGTTCCACTTCATTTACAATTATTTCGTGAACTTGGATTTAGAGCACCTAAATATGCTCATATAGCTCCTATAATGAAAAATGATAATGGAAATAAAAGAAAACTAAGTAAAAGAAAAGATCCGGAAGCAGCAGTTAGTTATTATGAACAAGAAGGAATTCCTGCAGATGCAGTAAAAGAGTATTTGTTAAATATAGCAAATTCTACATTTGAAAATTGGAGAAGATCAAACCAGAATAAAGATATAAAAGAATTTGAGCTTCAATTAAATAAAATGAGTGTTAGTGGTGCTTTGTTTGATATGGTAAAACTGTTAGATGTGGGAAAGACTGTAATATCAAGATATACTGCTGAAAAAGTATATGATGAATCAATGGATTGGGCAAAAAAACATGATAAAGAACTAGAAAAAATGCTAGAAGATAAAGAATATGCTTTAAAAGTTTTTGGAATTGAAAGAGGAAATAAAAAGCCAAGAAAAGATATATCAAAATGGGCAGAAGTAAAAGAAAATATAGAATACATGTATGATGAAAAGTTTTATTTAGCAAAACACGAATATACATATCAAGTTATAAATGATAAAAAAGACATAGATAGAATACTAAATTTATATATAGAAAAATACTATGATGATTCTGATGACAAGCAAACTTGGTTTGACAAAATAAAAGAGCTTGCAGGTGAAATGGGATATGCAAAAGAAGTTAAAGAGTTTAAAGCAAATCCAGATATGTATAAAGCACATGTTGGAGATGTAAGCACAGTTTTAAGAGTAGCTTTAACAGACAGAACAAACACACCAGATATGTATGAAATTATGCAAGTGCTTGGAAAAGATAGAATTGCCAAAAGATTTGAGGTTGCAACAAAATAAGCTTAAAAAAATTTCATTTAATTTGTTTTATTCTAAAAAAATATGCTAATACATGTATAATATTTAATATTAAATAATTAAAAGAAAGAGGGAAAAATGGAGTACAATATTGGTGATATTGTTAGAACTAAAAAGCAACATCCTTGTGGAAGTAAACTATGGGAAATAACAAGAGTTGGCGTTGATTTTAAATTAAAATGTCAAGGCTGTGGACACGTGGTAGTTTTAGAAAGACCTAAAGCGCTAAAAGCAATTACTAAAATAGAGAAAAAAGCAGAACAATGTTAGGTTATTGAATCTAAAAAAGAAAAAATGCAGAGAGTTTAAATACTTTCTGCATTATTATAATACAAGTTTAGTTTCTTGGGTTAATACTAAAATTAATAAAAACAATATAATACTAACTATTAAATATACAGTTATCAATAATACTCCAAACTTTATCTTTATAGATTTTTCTTTCAGAAGAGAAAGGTAAAGTGGTAATATCACCAATAGGATTTAGCTGCTTTTGTAAAGACTTAACTACACCATCAACCTTGGTTACAGCAATTTTATCAGCCTTGTTAGCCAGTATAATAAAAGGTAATCCTGACGAAATAATATAATTATACATAAGCCTATCATTTTCGGTTGGAGAGTGCCTAATATCTATTAAAAAAATAATTAAAGCAATTTGCTCTCTATTTAATAAATATTCTTCAATAAACTTACCAACTTTTTCTTGTTCTGTTTTTGACATTTTACTATATCCATATCCCGGCAAATCTACGAAGTAGAATGTATCATCTATATTGTAAAAATTAATCTGCCTTGTTTTTCCAGGTTCACTACTAGTTCTAGCTAGCTTTTTTCTATTTATCATTGTATTTACAAAGCTAGATTTACCAACATTAGATTTACCTACAAGGACTATTTCTGGTAAATTATTTTTTGGATATTGAGCAGGTCTTACTGCAGAAATTTGAAACATTGGATTTTTTACTATCATAAAATTACTCCTTATTTGTTATGTATTTATAAATTATTTTTTTAATGAAATCTTTTCTAATCCACCCATATATGGTCTAAGTACTTCTGGAATAACAACACTTCCATCAGGTTGATAATTATTTTCAACTATAGAAATAAGCATACGTGGAGGAGCAACTACTGTATTATTTAAAGTGTGTGCAAAGTAGTTTCCATTTTCTCCTTTTATACGTATTCCAAGTCTACGTGCCTGTGCATCTGTTAAATTAGAACAACTTCCAACCTCAAAATATTTTTTCTGTCTTGGAGACCAAGCTTCAACGTCACAAGATTTTGCCTTAAGGTCTGCTAAATCTCCAGAACAACATTCTAATGTCCTTACAGGAACATTCATACTTCTAAAAAATTCAACAGTATATGACCACATTTTATCATACCAATTCCAACTATCTTCTGGTTCACAAACAACTATCATTTCTTGTTTTTCAAATTGATGAATTCTGTAAACACCACGTTCTTCGATACCATGTGCACCTTTTTCTTTTCTAAAGCATGGAGAGTAAGAAGTCATTGTATATGGCATATTTTCTTTTTTTAGAATTTGACCTTTAAATTTACCAATCATAGAGTGCTCACTAGTTCCTATTAAATATAAATCTTCACCCTCTATTTTATACATCATTGCGTCCATTTCTTCAAAGCTCATAACACCCGTAACAACATCAGAACGAATCATATATGGTGGTATGCAATATGTAAAACCTTTATTTATCATAAAATCTCTTGCATATGTCAAAATAGCAGAGTGAAGTCTTGCAATATCGCCAACTAAATAGTAAAATCCATTACCTGCAACACGTCTAGCACTATCTAAATCTAGCCCGCAAAGAGCCTCCATTATCTCTCCATGATAAGGTATTTCGTATTCAGGAACAAAAGGCTCACCAAATTTCTGAATTTCTACATTTTTACTGTCATCTTCTCCAAGAGGAACAGATGGATGCATAATATTTGGTATTTTCATCATCCTGTCTTTAATTTCCTCTGAATATTTTATTTCTAATTTTTCATTTTCTTCCAGTTTTGCGTTTACTTCATTAACTTGAGATTTAACTTTTTCAGCTTCATCTTTTTGACCATTTTTCATAAGTTGACCAATTTGATTGCTTAATGCTTTTCTTTCTGCTCTTAAGTTGTCTCCATTTAATTTAGCTTCTCTACATTTAATATCTAAATCTAGTACTTCATCAACTAAAACCAACTTATTATCTTGAAATTTTTTTCTGATATTTTCTTTTACAATATCAGGATTTTCTCTTAAAAACTTAATATCTATCATATCTAAACTCCTCCATATTTATTATTTTAAATAATTTTTTTCAATATCGTAAACTAACGTAAATCTGTTTTTTTGCCCAGTAATATTATCTGGTCTTTCTGGTATCTCTTCTAAAAACATCTTTTCAGGTCTAACCCAAATGGAGCGACCGTCTTCTCTTTCATATAAAGGTTTATAAACAACCATTCTTTCTTTAGTTTCCGAGTCAAACGCAACATTTTCTACAAAATAATAATTTCCTTTAAAATGGCGGTAAACTCTACCAATTTGTACTTCTTTCATAAAATTCGCTCCAATCTATATATAAATTTATATATAAGAAAATATAGTATTCTTATATATAATTGTTGATATTATATAATAAATTAAAAGGATTAGCAAGAATAAATTATATTTGCAACAAAAAATCTAAAAAACTATTGACAATTACTTGAAAACTATAGTATAATAATACTCGTTACAAGAAGAAGTCAAAGCTTCTCACCTTATCTAAGCAGGAAAAAGGTTAGAAATTAAATAAATTCAGGCATTTTTGCTTTGTTTTATTTTGATGATTGGCTTGTAACAAAAGTCAATTTTTTTATTTATTGGAGGTGTTTTTTATAAAACAAGAATTACCAATCAACAGACAAATAAGAGCTAAAGAAGTTCAATTAATAGGAGAAAACGGAGAAAAGTTAGGTGTGGTAGACTTTGAGTCTGCTTTAGAAAAGGCAGAAGAAAAAAATTTAGACTTAGTAGTTGTAGCGCCAAATTCTAATCCACCAGTTTGCAAAATTATGAATTATGGAAAATATAAATTTGAGCAAGCTAAGAAGGAAAAAGAAGCTAAAAAGAAACAAAAGGTTCTTGAAATAAAAGAGCTAAGAGTTACTCCTAATATTGAAGAACACGACTTTGGTTTCAAATCTAAAAATGCAAGAAAATTCATTGAAGAAGGAAACAAAGTAAAAATAACAGTTAGATTTAGAGGAAGAGAAGTTAATAACTCTAAAGCAGGAGAAGCAGTTCTTAATAAATTTATAGAAGAATTAGCAGATATTGCAACTGTTGAAAAACAACCTAAGCTAGAAGGTAGAAACATGTTTACCATATTAGCTAAAAAATAAAGTATATAAACGAAAGGAGTTTTATAGTTATGCCAAAATTAAAAACAAATAAAGCTGCAAAAAAAAGATATTCTTTAACAGCTACAGGAAAAGTAAAAAGAACAAAATCAAACAGAAGACATTTATTAGCAAACAAAACAAAAAGACAAAAGAAATCAGGAAAAATTCAAAATGCATATGCTGATAAAAGTTGTGAAAATACAATTAAAAAATTATTACCATATGGTAACTAAAATCGAAGAATAAATAAGGAAGGTGAATAATAAATGGCAAGAGTAAAAACAGCAAGAACTACAAGAGCAAGACATAAAAAAATATTGAAACAAGCAAAAGGATATTTTGGTGCAAAACACTATAGATTTAGAAATGCTAATCAAGCAGTATTAAAATCATTATCATATGCATATGTAGGAAGAAAAGATAAAAAGAGTGATTTCAGAAAATTATGGATAGCAAGAATAAATGCTGCTGCAAGAATGAATGGAACTACATATAGTAAAATGATAGCTGGATTAAAAAAAGCAAATGTAGCTATAAACAGAAAAATGCTAGCTGAAATAGCTGTAACAGATCCAAAAGCATTTAGTCAAATAGCTGAAGTTGCAAAAAAAGCGTAAAATAACAAATATAAAAACACTAGATATTAAAAAAGAACTCAATTATTAGAAAAATATGTTTAATAATGAGGGTTCATTACATATATAGTGTTTTTTTTATACAGTTTATTGCTTTTTCATTTTAGGTTTTGAAATTAAAGATGCTATATATCCAAAAAATACAGCAGCAGCGATGCCTCCAGAAGAAGCTTTTATACCGCCAGTAAAGGCACCAACCAATCCAGACTCTTTAACTGCTTCAATAGTACCTTTAGCTAAATTATAGCCAAACCCTGTAAGAGGAACAGTAGCACCAGCACCAGCAAAATCAACCAAATATTGATATACACCTAATCCACCAAGTATGCAGCCAGTTGTAACAAAAACAACAAGAATTCTAGCAGGAGTAAGCTTGGTTTTATCAATTAGAATTTGTCCAATAATACATATAATTCCTCCTGTGATGAAACACTTTAGTAAAATCATCCAATCAAAAACATTAACCCAATTAATATTCATAACTAAATCCTCCAATTGTAGTTAAACTTCTATGCTAATTGCATGTGCTATACCAGGAATGGACTCACCTTGCTGAGAACTTGTAGAATTCATCAAAGCACCTGTAGCAATTAATAATAACTTTTTAATTTTCTTTTGTTTTAACTGTTTAAAGAAATAGCCAGAAAAAACTGAACCACAACAAGCACATCCACTGCCACCACTATGTGTATCTTGAGAATTCTTGTCAAAAATAAGAACTCCACAATCATTGTATAAAGTTTTAATATTATAACCTTTGGACATAGCTAAATCTATAGAAATTTCTTTTCCAATATGACCTAAATCACCACTAATAATTGCATCATAATAACCAGGGTTTCTACCGGTGTCATGAAGATGAGATAAAAGGGTATCTACAAATGCAGGTGCCATAGCTGCACCCATATTATTTGAATCTTTAATTCCCATATCAACAATTTTGCCAGGAGTTATATGAGTAATAAAAGGACCTTGACCATTTTTAGAGACAATGGCAGCTCCAGAACCAGTAACAGTCCATTGACTTGTAGGTGGCCTTTGATTTCCAAGCTCTAAAGGAAATCTAAATTGCTTTTCTGCACTACAAAAATGACTAGAAGTAGCGCATAAAACATTATTTGCAAATGATTCTGCACATATTGCTCCAAGGCATAAAGACTCAACAAAAGTAGAACACGCACCAAAGACACCGAAAAAAGGAATATTTAATTCACGTAATCCAAAACTTGAAGAAATACATTGATTTAACAAATCACCAGAAAACATACAATCAATTTCTTTAGAAGAAATTCCAGACTTTGAAATAACAGTATTTACAGTTTCTTTTATGATTTTACTTTCAGCCTTTTCCCAAGTTTCTTCTCCCCAGAATTCATCATCTAAAGTTTGGTCAAAATATTTTGAAAGAGGACCATCAGCCTCTTTAGGTCCTACTATAGAAGCACATTCCAAAATAGTAGGGGGATTATCAAATTTTATAGTTTGAGAACCTAGTTTTTTCAAAAAAATCATCTCCTAATTGCCACGGGGACGGTCCTTATGGCAATAAATTGCCATGGGGACACACCTTGGCTATATATTTTATCTATACAAGAGTCATACTTTGAGTATTAAAAATCAAATAAATTATTCCAACTATTATAGAGGCTGAAATACCAAATACCAATACAGGACCTGCAACAGTAAACATTTTACTGCCAACACCCATAATATAGCCTTCAGACTTATATTCCATAGCAGGTGAAACAATAGAATTTGCAAATCCAGTAATTGGAACCAATGAGCCTGCTCCTGCAAATTTTCCTATCTTATTAAACAAGTTTAACCCAGTAAAAAAAGCAGATATGCCAATAAGCAAAATTGAGACAATTGTCCCTGAAGTTTGAGTATCAAAACCACGTTCTTTACATATATTAAGAATAACCTGACCAAAAGTACAAATAAAACCTCCAACTATAAAGGCATTGAAACAGTTTTTTAAAATAGGAGAATTAGGAGATTTCTTATCAACATATTCCTGATAAGTTTTTTTAGATTCAATTGGATTCATATAGACCTCCTTGCATTAAGAATTTTTTCTATTTACATCAACAGTAAAGCTAATATCTAAGTCTACAAAATATTCTGAAATTTTGTCACCGTCAATATTTGCCCACTGATTTAAAATTTTAACCTCTGAAAGATAGTCAATAGTTTTAGAAGTTTCAGAAACAGCTTTGACAATTGCATCTTTCCAAGAAACAGTAGAATAACCTGTTATTAGTAAATGTTTTTTTGTTTCCATAATAAAATTCATTCCTTTCTTGATTTATTGGAAGGTATATATAGTAATTAATTATAATAAAATTAAACCTCCAAAAACTTTTAAAAATATCTTTTCCACAAAATAGAAAAAATATACAAATTAGGTAGAAATTTTTAGCAAATAAATATATAATAAAAAATAGATAAAGAAAAGTTTGCCAAAAGGACCGTCCCCGTGGCAATGGAGGTTTTAAATATGATAGATAGAACTAGAGAAATTGCGTTAAAAATATTATATAAAATAGATAAAGAAGGCGCTTTTTCAAATATTGCTTTAAATGAAGAAATAAGTAAAAATAGAAATGTATTAACAGATAAAGATATAGGACTTATTTCAGAAATAGTTTACGGAACGACAACTTGGAAGCTAACTTTAGACGAGATTATTAAAAATTATTCTAATATAAAATTAAAAAAAATATCTCCATGGATTTTAAATATTTTAAGAATGGGGATTTATCAAATTATATTTTTAGATAAAATACCTAAATCTGCTGCTGTAAATGAAAGTGTGAATTTGGCTAAAAGATATGGACATAAATCTAGTAGTAATTTTGTAAATGCCATATTGAGAAAAGTTGAAAAAACTGATTATGATAAATTTGAAGAGATAGAAGATGAAATTGAAAGAATATCTAAAACTACATCAATGCCTCAATGGATAATAGAAGAATTATTAAAAGAAATTCCTACTAAAAATGTTTATGAAATATGCAAATATTCAAATTTAAGGCCAAAAGTTTCTATAAGAATAAACAGACTAAATAACAGTAAAGAAAACGTTAAAAAAGAATTAGAAAAAATAAATATAAAAACTGAGGACGGCATTTTAGATGATTTTTTAATTTTAGATAAAGCAAAAAATATAGATAATATGGAAGAATATAAAAAAGGTGAATTTACAGTACAAGATGAGGCTGCAGGATTAATTCCAAAAATTCTAGAGCCAAAGGAAAATGAGATTATACTAGATGCTTGCAGTAGCCCAGGGGGAAAAACAACATATATAGCTGAACTTATGAATAACTGTGGGAAGATAGAAGCATGGGATATTTATGAACACAGAGTGAATTTAGTTAAAAATGCTGCTAATAGATTGAAAATTAATATAATAAATACAAGAGTAAAAGATGCCACAGTATATGATGAAAATTACAAAGAATACTTTGACAAGATATTGTTAGATGTACCTTGCCTAGGAATAGGAGTGTTAAAAAGAAAACCAGATATAAAATGGCAAAGAAACAAAGAAGATATAAATAACATTAGTAAAATACAATTTAAAATACTAGAAACATGTTCAAAATATTTAAAGAAAGGTGGATATTTAGTATATTCAACATGTAGCATATTAAAAGAAGAAAACCAGAATGTTGTAGAAAAATTCATAAAGGAAAATAACGAATTCGAAATTGTAGAAATAAAAAATATTAAATCAGATTTTTTCAATAAATATATGAAAGATAATAAATACATACAAGTATGCCAAAACGAATATACAGATGGATTTTTTATATGTAAAATAAAAAGAAAAAACTAATACGCTATATTACAGAAGTATTACAATTATATTACGATTACATTAAACATATTGACAATTTTCGAAAAAATTATAAAATATAATTATGAAAAGAAAAAATTAGAAGAATTTTTTAGCGGAAAATTGCTAAAAATACAAGTAAAAAGAACAAATCAAAGGAGAAAACAATGGCAAATTCAAGTTGCTTAGGACTATACATTGAAGAACATTTAATTAAATATGCTAAAGTTTCTAAACAAAATGAAAAAATAGTAGTCCAAACTTTTGGAATAAAGTTTTACGAAAAACTTGGAACTGCTATTGAACAAATAATTCAGGAAACATATAGTCAAAAAACATCAATAAGCATTAGCTTATCTGAAGAAATGTACAACTATTTTGACATGTTTTCTTTGTTAAATAAGAATGACTTACAAAAAGCAATAAAAACAGAATTTGAATCTTATTGTACAGACAAAGGTTACAATGCAAATGTTTTTGAAACAAGGTTTGCGGTAGTAGAAAATTTAACAGATAAAAACAAAGTTAGGGTAATACACGTTGCCGAAAACAAGATAGAACTTAACAAAAGAGCACAACAAGTAGATGGATATAGACTAACAAATATTTCACCTATATCTATGACTATACCAAACTTAATAGATGTTACAAAAGAAGAAAATTCAGTTATAGTAAATATAGAAAACAAAACAACTGTAACGACAATAATACAAAACAAAATATATAGTGTAGATATTTTAGAAGAAGGAAGCGAACAGTTTTTAAACAAAATAAACCTTAAAGAGAATTCTTATTCTAAAGCATATGAAATATGCAAAAATACTACAATTTATACTTCAGAAGGAAGAGATTTACAACAAGATGATACATCATACCTTGAGGATATAATGCCAACACTATACAATATAGTAACTAAAGTTAGAAAAATAATGAATGCAACAACTGAAAAAATAAGTAAAATATATATTACAGGTACAGCAAGTGCAATAAATAATATAGATTTATATTTTCAAGAGTATTTTACAGAAGCAAATTGTGAAATTTTAAAACCATATTTTGTTGAAAGTACAAAAGATATTAGCATAAAAGACTATATAGAAGTAAATACAGCAATTTCACTAGGCTTAATGGGGATAGGCGAAGGAATTGAAGGAATGAACTTTAAGGCAAAAACACTTGCAGATAGAATTCCAAGCTGGCTTAAAATTGAAATTACAACTACAAAAACAGCAGAAGAAAAGAAAAAACAGTCCAACCTATTCACATGGGATTTTGGACAGGCATTAGACAAAATAGAAATGAATTTAATAAGAGGTGCTGTAGGGGTATTTTTACTATTTGCAATTTATAGCACATTTTCTATAGTTTTAAACAAGCAAATTAGTGAAAAGCAAAAAGAAGCTGAGGCTTCTATACAAGAAACAAACAGCCAAATTGCTTTAGCTAATAGCGATAGTGAAAAATTAAAAACAAAAACAAATGATTATACAAATATGATAAAAAACTTAGAAGAAGCAAATGAAAAAATGGCAGAAAGAGCACGAAGAAAAAATGCTATACCAAATCTTTTAAACCAGATAATGTCAATAGTTCCTGAAAATGTACAATTAACTTCTATAGAAAACACATCTGATGCACATGTGGTTATAAATGCACAATCAGATAAATATGAACAATTAGGATATTTAAAAGCAAAAATAAAATTAGATGTTATATTAACAAATGTAATATCAACAGCAGGACAAAAAGACAACGGGGTAGTAACAGTTAAAATAGAAGGAGATTTACCATGAAAAAATTATTAATAATGGTTTTAATTGTTTTACTATTAGTTCTTTCTGGAATTGCAATAATAAGAGGAATAAACATTGGAAGCATAGAAATTCTTGGTTTAAATTCAATAAAAGAAAAAAGTGATGCTTTAGACAGTAAAATAATAGAAGCAAGTAAAGTTGCAGAAACAGACTATAAGCAAGCAGTATATACAGTAGAAGAAAGTACAAGAAAATTAAAACAAGAAAAAAGCAAATATGAAGAAATGACACAAGTAAGCACAGAAGGAGATGTTCAAAACGCTAACCAGATAGAAAGATATGAAATAGAAACATTATGGGTAAAATTAGGAAACCATGCAACAAGCGAAGGCGTTACTATGAAAATGGACATAAAACAAGGTTCATCTGGAGCTACAAATGCATACAACTTACAGTTTACAGCCTATGGAACTTATATATCAATAGTAGATTTTATATCTGACATTGAAAATGATAGTACATTAGGGTTTAAAATAGAAGAATTTAAGATGAAACCAGCAAATATTTCAACAAGTAGTTCTAAAACAAAAGATACAGTAAATGTAGCAGGATTACAAGCAACATTTGTATGTAAAGATATAACAATTAAAGATTTAGAATCTGCAAATACAAATAACGCAGAAAATTCAAACAATACAGAAAATTCAAACAATACAGAAAATACAAATAATAATACAACACAAAACACAAATTCAACAAATAATACAAACACATCAAATAGTAATAACAACACAAATAACACAAACACAACTAATAACAACAATAATACAAATAATACAAACAATGGTACAAATAACAATACTAATAGTAATGGAAACACAACTAATACAACAAACACAACAAATTCAACTAGATAATAGAAAGGAAGAATTAATATGGTAAAGACAATATTAAAAGAGCTTATTATAGCATTACTATTGTGTTTAGCTATAATACTGGTTTTAGGAATAGTACTTTATGGATATGTACCAGGATCAAAAACAATTCCTAACCAAGTTTCATATAGTACACCAGAACAAACAAAACAAGAAATGCTTGCAGCAGAAAGTATAGATGAAGATAAAGTAATTATGACTTATGAGGTTGATTCTACAGATATATCTAATTACAAAAAAGTAAATGACTATAAACCTGGAAAGGCTAACCCATTTTCATCTTATGTAATAGAGCAACCAGAAGAAAGCGAAACAGAAACTACATCTGGAAACAATACATCAAATGCTAGTTCATCAAATAAAACAAGTAGCTCAAGCACAAATACAAACATATACAGCAATACCAACGAAAATACAACTGGAGGCAAGTACTTCCAAGACAAAGGTACAAAATAATATTAGTTATTAACATTATATTTATATATAATATAAATATAAGCAATTATATACTATATTAGAAAAAGAGAGGGGGGAAATACAAATGAGGAATGAAAAAGGTATTACATTAATCGCGTTAGTAATAACAATTATCGTATTATTAATATTAGCTGGTATATCAATAGCTATGTTAACAGGAGATAATGGATTATTAACAAAATCTCAAACAGCTGTTAAAGATAATGCTATAGCAGGACTTAAAGATAAATTCACATTAGCAGAACAAGAAGGTATGACAACATACTTACAAAAATATTATTCTGAAACTGATGCTACAAAAAAAGCTGAAAGCGTATTAAGTATAGTAACTAAAGTAGAAGACGCTTTAAAGAAAGTTGGAACACCTACGACTGCAGTTGCAGGAACAATTGATGGATGTGAAGTAGCGTATACTGCTCCAGTTGCAGATAGTACGGATGGTTCTATAATAATAACATATGATACAAGAAAATGTAAAGCAACTCTTCATGCAACAGGTGGAACAGCCACGGCATGTGGAACATACACATTAACTTGGTCTCCAATAATTGATACAACTGAATCATTTTAATTAAATAAAAATTAAAGCCATACGCACACAACGTGTGTATGGCTTAATTTATAAAAAAGGGAAACAAAATGGAAATATATTTATATATATTATTATTTTTAATGGGAATATTTTTTGGAAGCTTTTATACTTTAGCAGTATACAGAATTCCCAAAAGACAAGATATTACGCATACACATTCATACTGTCCTAATTGTAATCATAAATTAGGATTATTTGACTTATTTCCAGTGTTTAGTTATATATTCCTTGGTGGAAAATGTAGATATTGTAAACAAAAAATAAGACCAAGATATTTAATTTTAGAAATACTATCTGGTTTACTTTTTGTATTATTAGGATATTCAATGAAACTAGATTTGCTAAATTTAACATTTACAAAAATTGCGGAATTTAGTTTTTTTGTGCTATATTTTACATATATAATACTAATATCAGGAATAGATAAAGAAAACAGAAAAATGGAAAAATCAGTTTTAGTTTATGGTATAGTAATATCTATTATGTATATGTTATATCTATGCATAGTGGAGAATGCTACTATTTATAGATATGGTATATATCTAATTTTCTATATAATAGTATTAATTTTAGATACAATAACACTAAAAAAATATGCAAAAAATAGTTATGTAACAGGAATACTATTAATGACAATAACTATGTGCATATTTACAGGAAGTTATATTACAGCAAATGCAATATTAATAACACTTTTAGCAATAGCAATATATTTACTAATTTATAAAATAAAAGAAAGAAGAAATAGAAATAGAAAAACAGACAGGGAATTTTCAAGGCAAATAAGCATAGGGTTTTTCCTTGGAACATTAAATATTACATTATTAATTATTGCATTAGTTTATAGTAACTATTTAATGTAAAAAAAGTAATGTAACAGAAAGGATTTTTATGAATTTGAAAAGTGAAAAAGGTTACACAGGAATTGATATAGCAATATCTGTTGTTGTAATTTTTATATTTGTATCGCTAATTGCAATTTTATCTTATAATTATAATAGTGCCGTTAAAGCATTGGAATATGAATCTAAAGCAACCTATATAGCAATAGATGAAATAGAATCAATTAAAAGTGAAGATTTTAGCCAGATAGAAGATTTTAGAAAAACATTAGAGAATAATGGGGTATACGTGGATTCAACAGAAGTTGAAGAGGGATTTTATAAAAGAGTATTAGTAGAAGATTATGCAGATACAGCCCCTGGTAAAATTGCAGGAATAACAAAAAAGGTAACAGTAGAGATAAGTTATAGATACAAAGGAAATGTAAAAAAAGTTGAAATATCTACTGTTATATCAAAATAATAATATAAAAAGGCGTTTAAATATAAAGTGAGAGGAATAAAAAAAATGAAAAATGAAAATGGTGTTACATTAATTTCCTTAACAATATATATAATAGCATTAGCTGTAGTCGTAGCTGTTATTGCAGTATTAAGTGGCTTCTTTTTCAAAAATACAAAAGGAATAGGAGAAAATATAGATTTAATTGGTGAATACACAAGATTTAATACATTTTTTTCAGATGAAGTAAACCACGAAAACATAAGAGTTCTAGCATGTGAAACTCAAAAAGATGGCAGTAATAATGTACAAAAAAGTTATATAGTATTTAGTAATGGAGTACAATATACATTTGTAAAAGGAAATAAAGGAATATATATGAACAAAGTAAAAATATCTAGAGATGTAGAAAATTGCGAGTTTACCTATAAGATAGAAGAAGGAAAGCAAGTAGTACAAGTTGACTTTGCGGTAAAAGATTGGACAAAGCAAACTACATTTACACTAAAAATATAAAAGCTAAATTAAGAAAAATGGAAAAAGTATGTATTTAAAAAAAATTAAAGTAATTTTTTTAAAAGTGTAGTATAATTAAATAGTAGAAAAAACGAAAGAAAGGAAAGAAAAGATATGGACATAAGAAGAAGACAACCAATTGGGGTTGAACTAGTAAGAAGAGGAATAGTAACAGAAGAAGACATTAATAACGCATTAGACTATCAAAAACAAAATCCAAACAAGAAAATTGGAGACATTTTATATAGTTTAAATGTTTGCGACCCAAATGAGCTAATAGAAGCAATAGGAGATATTGTGGGTACAAAGGGAATTCTTCTTACAAGTAGTAATATAAAAATAAGATTAACAGATTATATTTCAACAGATTTAGCGTTAGCAAATAAAGTTGTTCCATTCGAGGTAGCTGCTGGAAAAATAAAAGTATGTTTTGCAGATACTGTTAACACCAAAAGCATGGAAAATGTAAGATTATTGCTTTTAAATAAAGGCCTAGTAATGGAAAGTTATATTACATTTGAGTCAGATATAATTAGAATAATAAAAAACATGGAAGGAACTCCAACAGATAACTTACAAAATACAGGAAAAAATGAAACTGTAACAGGTTTAGTAGACAGCATAATAAAAACAGGAATGGAAAGAAGAGCAAGTGACATTCACATAGAGCCAATGGCAAATGAGGTTAGAGTAAGATATAGAATAGACGGAGAATTATTTACTGTTGCAAAAATTAATAAAGAAAAACAACAGCAAATAATAGGAAGGCTAAAAGCAATTTCTAACATGCACCAAGAAAAGCAAGAGTCACAAGATGGTAGAATTCTTCTTTACGAAGATTACAACATACGTGTATCTTCACAACCAAATGTATATGGAGAAAAATTTGTTTTAAGGTTATTAAAGAAAAATATAAACATAAAAAATATATTTGAACTTGGTTTATCAATTAGCGAAGATGAAATGAAGAAATCAATTAATAAGAGAAATAGTATTACAATACTTGCAGCTCCTACTGGAGAAGGAAAAACAACATCTTTGTATAGTATAATTGATTATTTAAATAGGCCAGAAATAAATATAACAACAATAGAAGACCCAGTTGAAATACGTATAGATGGTTTAAACCAAATAGAAATAGATGCAAAATCTTCATTTTCTGGTTCATTAAGAACAGTTTTAAGACAAGACCCAGACATAATTCTTGTTGGAGAAATTAGAGACAAAGAAACTGGAGAAATAGCTATACAAGCTGGGCAAACTGGACATTATGTTTTGTCTACAATTCATACAATAGATTCAGTTGAAGTAATAACAAGACTTAGAAAAATGGGATTGTCAGACTATGACATTTCAAGTACACTAGCTACTTCTATATCACAAAGGCTTATAAGAAGACTTTGTCCAAAATGTAAAAAAGAAAGACCATTTACAGAAGAAGAAAAAGCTATAATAGAAAAAATAGGAGATAAATATGGTGTAAAATATGATTTATCTGGAACAACATATGATGCTATTGGTTGTGAAGAATGTAACCATACAGGGTATTACGAAAGAATTGGTATTTTTGAAATACTAAATATAACAGAAGAAATAAAAGAAGCAATAGTAAATGGAAAGTCAAGTATAGATATTAGAAAATTAGCATTAACACAATCATATAAACCTCTTGTTGTTGACGGAATAAGAAAAGTAGTACAAGGGATTACAACATTAGAGGAATTAAATAGAAAAATACTAATCTATTAATTTAAAACTAAAGAAATTTTATAAGTAAAAAAATTTTACTTATAGAAAGAAGGAGAAAGATTATGAATTTAGATCAAATATTGGATGAAGCTATGAGAGCGGATGCTTCTGACGTACATTTAATATGTAATAATAAACCAATGCTTAGAATTGCAAGAGACTTGGTTCCAGTACCAAATAGTGAAGTATTAACACCAGAAGATATGTATGAATACTATGACTATCTTGTAAAAGGAAATGTTGATAAAGATGAGGTGTTTAACACAACAAGAAAGTTGGACATGTCTTATGAATACAAGGATATTCGTTTAAGAGTAAATATATCTTTATCTGACGAAATTCCGCTTTGTACATTAAGACTTATAAAAAATGAATTGCCACCATATGAATCTCTAGGCGTTCCAGATATAGTAAGAAGAATGACATATCAACCACAAGGACTAATACTAGTAACAGGAAAAACAAACTCTGGTAAAAGTACAACATTAAACGCTTTAGTTAACTATATAAATGAAAATCAAAATAAAAAGATATTAACACTAGAAAACCCAGTAGAATATAAGCATACCTCAAAAAAATCTTTAATAGTTCAAAAAGAAGTTGGAAAGGGAAGAGATAGTTTAACATTTAGTGATGGTGTAAAAAACTCTCTAAGAGAGGATTGCGACATATTAGTAATAGGAGAGATTCGTGATAAAGTAACAATGGAAGCAGCAATAGAGATGGCAGAATCTGGACACTTAGTAATAGGAACATTACATACAAAATCTTGTGCAGAAACAATAGACAGAATGATAAACTTCTACGAAGTTAGAGACCAAGCAACTATAAAATACTTGTTATCAGCATTACTAAAACTTGTTGTTTCTCAAAGACTTTTAAAAGGAACAGATGGAAAATTGGTTTTAGTACCAGAGGTTATGGTTGTTGACAACATAGTTTCAGGAATAATACGTAAAGAAAAAATGAGTGTTTCTGAAATAGAAGATGCTATTCAAAGTAATCTGGAAAAAGGAAGTATTGGTTTAATAAATTCTTTAGCAGAATTATTTGTTGATGATAGAATTACATTAGACCAAGCAAAAGCACAAATAGAAGAAAAAAATTTAGAAATATTAAATAGAACAATTATGCAATTAAAAATAAATAGAAATAATAAACCATAAAAATAATAAAAAAGTATTTACAAAAATAAAATAGGAGGACAAAAAATGCCTACATATTTGTATAAAGCTGTAAATAAATCGGGTTTAATTGTTAGAAATAAAGTAGAAGCAGCTAGCAGACAATCATTGATAAAATCACTAAAGGGTAGTGATTTATTACCAATAACAATTGAACAAGTTTCATATCGTAGTATGCAAAGGCAAAAAAAACGAAAGAAAAATACTACAGACATACAAGAAATAATGAAACATGTTAATACAACACAAATAGGACCTAAAAGCAAAGCACCTTCTGCAAAAGAAAAAATAAATCTATATTTTGCAAAAAGTGAGAGAATAACACAAAGAGACCTGACTATATTTACACAAGATTTCTATTTGCTTAAAAAAGCGAATTTTAATAATATACATGCTTTAAGTACAATAATAGAAAGTACAGAAAACTTATCGTTTAGAGGAATATTAGAAGATATTCTAGCAGGTGTTGAAGCAGGTGAAAACATGTATACTACAATGGAATACTATTCAAATGTTTTTCCATATATATACATAAATATGATAAAAGTAGGTGAATTGTCAGGTTCTCTTACAAATTCGTTAGAGCAAGCTGTAAAATATTTGGATGACACAGCTGCATTAAATAAAAAATTGAGAAATATATTAATTCCAAACTTGGCGCAATTTCTACTATTAATTGTAATGTTACTAGTAGGAACATTGTTTGCTATACCAGCAATACAGGGTGTTTTTGATGAATTAGGAACAAAAGATTCATTGCCTGCAATAACATTATGGTTTTCTGACTTTTTAAATGGACTTATAGCACACTGGTATGTGCCAGTAACAGTTATACTAGCTGTTGCAGCAGGAATTATATTCTATATAAATACACCTAAAGGAAAATATAATTTTCACTATTTCAAATATAAAATGCCAGTATTTGGAGAGTTAATATATGCATTAGATTTTTCAAGGTTAATGAAGGCAATGCTTCTTAATTTAAAAAATGGAATGAGAATTCAAGAAGCACTAGAAGTAAGTAAGAACGTAGTAAATAACTATGTTATGCTTTCTATAATAGAGACATCAATGAATAATATTTTAATAGGTTCATCATGGATAGAACCATTTGAAAAAGCAGGGTTATCTAGTGCCATGATAACAGAGATGCTTAACATAGGTATGCAGTCAGATTTAACAGAGATGATGGAAAAATTAGTGGATTACATGGAAATAGATATAGATAATATTATGAGCAAAATAATGAAAGCATTACCACAGATAGTTTATGCAATAGTAGGTGCTGTTTTAATATTCTTCGTTTTAGTAGTTTTAGCACCATGTATTCAAGTTTATATGGGAAATTTCTTATTCTCAGCATATGGAGTTTAAAAGTAATGGAAATTCTTTCTTATAAGAATTTCCATTTGTTAATATTTAAGGACATTAAGTAAAATAGTTATTTTTTTATAACCTAGTTCATAATAGAATATGGTAGAAAGGAAACAAAAATATGAAATTAGGAGTCGATATTGGCGGAAGCCATATAGGAATAGGAGTTGTAGACCAAGAGGGAAAAATAGTTGAAAAGGCAGAAAAAAGGATAACATCAGAAGAAAAAAAAGACGTAAAAAAAGTAATTGAGGATTATATAATAGAATGTTATAGAAGTTATTCAAAAAAGTATGAAATAACAAGTATGGGAATAGCAATACCAGGGACATTAAACGAAAGAGAAATTATTAAATCTGTAAATTTAGGGTTAGAAAATTATAATATAGTAGAAAAACTTGAAAGCAAAATAAAAGTCCCAATAAAAATTAGAAATGATGCAAAGTGTGCAGCTATTGCTGAAAATGAGTATGGTGCTTTAAAAGAATACAAAAGGAGTGTATTTTTGACTTTGGGAACAGGAATAGGTGGTGCTGTAATTATAGATAATAAATTACTTGATACAGGAAAACTATCTGGTTGTGAAATTGGGCATATGGTAATAAAAAAAGATGGAATAAAATGTAATTGCGGAAGAAATGGATGCTTTGAAAAATATGCTTCTATGAAAAACTTTAAAAATAAATTAAGAAAAGAATTAGGTCTTACAGAGAGTACAAGAGGCGAAGAACTTTTGAATATGATAAAAAACAATAAACCAGAGCAAGAGAATTATGAAATAATTGAAAGAGTTGTTTCAGAGTTTATAGAAGACCTTAGCACTGGAATTGCAAATTTAATTAATATATTTGAACCAGAAGCAATAGGAATAGGCGGGAGTTTTGTATTTTTTGAAGATGTTTTAATGCCTAGGTTAAAAGAAAAGCTAATGGAACCAAATATGTTGTTTAATAGAAGAGAAGATATAGATATACAAATAGCTATTTTGGGAAATGATGCAGGTATTATAGGAGCAACATTAGTTTAAAAACCAAACTATAAAAGACATATTTACATAAAGACTTGAAAAAAATTGTAAATAGTGATAAAATAGTAATGATGCTTTTATATAAAGCAGCTGATATTTTGTTCATCCTTTAATGGATTTTATTATATAAAAACAAAAAATTAGGAGGACAAAAAAATGAAAAAAAAGCGGAAATTTTTTTATTCGTGGTTGAACGACAACGAGAATTGGCTAGTTCCAATTCTTGTTATGGGAATATGCATGTGTAATTTTTGCATATTCATTAGTCTATTCACACGTAATGACGATGAATTGTGGATGGCAATTATTAAGACATCAGTGTGTACTATGGTACTAACAATTCTGTCTGTGCTGATAATGGTGCATATATTGGCACTATTATATGACCGTTCATTCCGGAAAAGGTTTGGAGAACGGCCTTCAGCGCGAATAAAAAAAGAGAAGCAAAAAGAGGATTGATGGGGGCATTGCCTCCATCTTTTCCGTTCTTTCAATATTAATATGATTACAAATATCAATATTACATTATTTGAGCTATGCTACTACTTAGAACAAATTTGTTACTGTTCAGTCTTAAAATTAGAATTGTTCTGCTTAAACGTGATTACTATCTAAATATTTTTCGAATAATCTCGGCTTCCTTGCATTAAACACTAAAAAAATCTAACTAATTTCGAAAGCACCCTCAAAGATGAACTTTGAGATTCCCTTTCGAAATTACCAAGATTTTTTAAGTTATTTCAAGTCGCATTCGATTAATTCTCAAAATATTTAGATAGTAAGCACTTAACTAAGGACTTCTAATTAAATATGACTGAACAGTAACAAATTTATAAGGAAAATGGTATAAAATGCTTGCAATTTATAAAAAAATATGATAAACTAATGTGCGTAATTAATCACACAGAGCGAGTTTTAAAGGAAGTGCCTTGAAAAAAAGGTCCAAAAAAACAAAGAACTTTGTGGAAGTTTAACAAAAAGGGAGGAATTTAAAATGGCAGTAGTTGCAATGAAACAATTACTAGAAGCAGGTGTTCATTTTGGACATCAAACAAGAAGATGGGATCCAAAAATGGCTGAATACATATTTCAAGCTAGAAATGGAATTCATATCATCGATTTACAAAAAACATCAAAAAAATTAGATGAAGCATATGCATTCATCAAGGAACAAGCAGAAGAAGGAAAAACAGTTCTATTTGTAGGAACTAAAAAACAAGCACAAGAATGCATGAAAGAAGCTGCATTAAAATGTGGAATGTACTATGTAGACCAAAGATGGCTAGGAGGAATGTTAACAAATTTTGAAACAATCCGTACAAGAGTACAAAGACTAAAAGATTTAGAAACTATGCAAGAAGATGGTACATTTAATGTACTACCTAAAAAAGAAGTAATATTACTTAAAAAAGAAATGGAAAAGCTAGAAAGAAATCTTGGTGGAATTAAAGAAATGGAAAAATTACCAGGAGTTATATTCTTAGTAGATCCTAAAAAAGAAAGAATAGCAATTTTAGAAGCTAAAAAGCTAAATATTCCTGTTGTGGGTTTAGTAGACACAAATTGTAATCCAGAAGAATTGGATTTCCCAATTCCAGGAAATGATGATGCAATAAGAGCTGTTAAGTTAATAGCTGATGTAATGGCAAATGCAGTTATTGAAGGTAGACAAGGGGAAAGCCTAGAACCAGAAATGGAAGAACAAGTAGCTCAAGATGAAGAAGTTACAAGTATTGAAGAAGTAGTTGAAAACGTAGAAGAATAAAAATAATATAAAATAAGTATAAGGAGGGACATATCTTAACTAAATAGTACATGCTATAGATAAGATGTGTCTTTTTACTACAATTTTAAATTTAAAAGGAGGAATAATAAAATGGTAACAGCAAGTTTAGTAAAAGAACTTAGAGAAAAAACAGGTGCAGGTATGATGGACTGCAAAAAGGTTTTAACAGAAACTGATGGAGATATGGAAAAAGCAATTGAATTATTAAGAGAAAGAGGAATTGCAAAAGCAGCAAAAAAAGCAGGAAGAATAGCTGCAGAAGGGTTAGTTGAATGCTATATTTCAGAAGATGGAAAAACAGGAGCAATAGTAGAAGTAAATTCAGAAACAGACTTTGTTGCTAAAAATGAGGAATTCAAAAGCTTTGTTATGAATGTAGCAAAACAAGTAGTAGAAAAAAATCCAAAAGATGTTGAAGATTTATTAGAACAAGAATCAATTGAAGTTGCTGGTAAATCTGTAAAAGAAGTATTAGTAGAAAAAATAGCTACAATAGGAGAAAACCTAAATATAAGAAGATTTGAAAGATTCGAAGCAGAAGGATTAGTAGAAAAATATATTCATGGTGATGGAAAAATAGCAGTTTTAGTAAACATGAAAAAAGGAAATAAAGAAGTTGCAAAAGATATCTGTATGCAAATAGCAGCAGCTAGACCAGAATATTTGGACGAAGCATCAGTTCCAGCAGAAAGACTTGAAAAAGAAAAAGAAATATTAAAAGCACAAACAATAAATGAAGGAAAACCTGAAGCTATTGCAGATAAAATAGTTCAAGGTAGAATTGGTAAATTTTATGGAGAAATATGCTTAGTAGAGCAAGCATTTGTTAAAGATCCAAACAAAAAAGTATCTCAACTATTAAAAGAAAATGACAGTGAAGTAGTAGCATTTGCAAGATTTGAAAAGGGAGAAGGAATTGAAAAGAAAGAAGAAAATTTTGCAGAAGAAGTTATGAAACAATTAAAATAAAGGCTTAGAGCCTTTATTTTTTTAGGTGTTGGGGTGATTTTGGGGGTGATTTGGGGGACACCTTCTAAAAACACCCTATTACAAAAAAATCTAAATTAAAAGGTTTACTAAAATTTTTAAGGGTGTTTTTAGAAGGTGTCCCCCAAATCACCCCAAAATCACCCTAACACCTAAAAAATTCACAAAATTATAAAAAAATACTGTATTTTTTTATAATATATGATAAAATAACAAAGATAAAATATAAAATAAGGAGAGTGGGAAATTTGTCAGAAGCAAAATATAAAAGAATATTATTAAAATTAAGTGGAGAAGCACTAGCAGGAGAAAAGAAGACAGGTGTAGATGCTGAAACTGTTGGAAAAATATGTGACAAAATAAAAGAAGTAGTAGAAATGGGAGTACAAGTAGCTATAGTAGTAGGAGGAGGAAATTTTTGGAGAGGTAGAAATGGACATCAAATGGAAAGAGTAACTGCTGACTACATGGGAATGCTTGCAACAGCTATGAATGGATTAGCTCTTCAAGATGCATTAGAAGCAAGAGGTCTTTTTTCTAGAGTACAAACAGCTATAGAAATGAGAGAAATTGCAGAACCATTTATTCAAAGAAAAGCAGAAAAGCATTTAAATAGAGGTAGAGTAGTTATATTTGCATGCGGTTCAGGACATCCATATTTTACAACAGATACAGCTGCAGTTTTAAGAGCAACAGAAATAAAAGCAGATATAATATTACTTGGAAAAGCAATAGATGCAGTATATTCCGCTGACCCTAAATTACAACCAGACGCAATTAAGTTTGAGGAAATATCATATTTAGATGTGCTTAATAAAGACTTAAAGGTAATGGATTCGACAGCAACTGCAATGTGTAGAGATAATAATATTCCTTTATTAGTATTTGGAATTTCTGACCCAGAAAATATAGTAAAAGCTGTTAAAGGCGAAAAAATAGGAACAATAGTAAGATAAAATAGGCTATAATAAAGATTTAATATATGTTTTTGACATATACTATTAAAAATTAATAATTAAAGAAAGGAATCAAAAAAATGGATTATACAAATTTAAAAGAAAAAATGGAAAAGTCAATAAGTGTGTACAATGAAAAGTTATCAGAGGTAAGAGCTGGAAGAGCAAACCCAGCAATATTAAATAAAGTTAAAATAGACTATTATGGAACACCAACACCAATTAATCAAGTAGCAGGTGTTTCTGTACCAGAAGCAAGACTTATAGTTATTCAACCATGGGATGTAAGTGTGTTAAAAGAAATTGAAAAAGCAATACTTGCGTCAGATATTGGAATAAATCCAAATAATGATGGAAAAGTAATAAGACTAGCTTTCCCTGAATTAAATGAAGAAAGAAGAAAAGAAATAGTAAAAGATGTTCGCAAAATGGCAGAAGAGGCAAAAGTGGCTATAAGGAGTATTAGAAGAGAAGGAATAGATGAAGCAAAGGTAGAGCAAAAAGAGGGAAATATGACAGAAGATGAACTAAAACAAGCAGAAAATGAAATACAAAAAATTACAGACAAAAGTATAGAAGAAATAGACAAAATATTGGAAGCAAAAGAAAAAGAAGTAATGTCAGTTTAGTAGTTGTATAAATTGGGGGAATAACAAATGGAATTTAAAGAAAATTTAAAAAGTTACCAACATTTAATAAATGAAGAACTAAAAAAGCATGTAAGGAAACAAAAATGTTTAGAAGAAATATTAAATGAATCTATGGAATATAGCTTAATGGCAGGAGGAAAAAGAATAAGACCAATTTTAGTAATATGCACATATCAATTGTTTAAAGACGATATAGAAAACTGCATGCCATATGCAGTGGCAATTGAAATGATACATAATGCTTCTTTAATTCATGACGATTTACCAGCAATTGATAATGATGATTTTAGACATGGCAAATTAACAAACCACAAGAAATTTAACGAATCTACGGCAATACTTGCGGGGGACGCGCTGATAAATCAGGCATATATAACAATTAGTGAAGATTTAAGGAAGGCAAATATAAGTGAAGTAGCAAATAAAATAAAAGTTTTTGAAGAGTTTTCTAAAGCTGTAGATAGAATGATTGTAGGTGAATATGTAGATACAGAGTTTGAGGGAAGAAAAATATCAGCAGAAGAACTAGAATATATTCATAAAAATAAAACAGGAGCTTTGCTAAAACTTTGTGTAAGGATGGGAGCAATTTTAGCAGATTGCACAGAAACAGATTTAGTAAAATTAACTAATTATGCAGAAAAAATAGGCTTAGCTTTTCAAATAAAAGATGATATTTTATCTGAAGAGGGCAATGAAGAAATACTAGGAAAACCTGTTGGAAATGATAAGGAAATGGAAAAATGCACATACGTATCACAATATGGACTAGAAAAATCAAAAGAAATATTATCACAAATAACAATAGAAGCCATAAACGAATTAGATAAATATGGAGAAAAAGCAGAATTTTTAAGGCAATTGGCCTTATACATACAAAACAGAAATAAATAATTGCCACGGGGACGGACCTTTTGGCAATTATTTGCCAAAAGGTCCGTCCCCGTGGCAATAAGAGGGGTGAAGTAAATATGGAATTTGCTAAAGAATCTATGCCGAGGCATATTGCAATTATAATGGATGGAAATAGAAGATGGGCGAAAGAAAAAGGTATGCCGGTAAGTTATGGACATAAAGAAGGAGCCAAGACTCTAGAGAAAATTGTAAGGTATTGCAATAAAATAGGCTTAGAATATATTACAGTATATGCATTTTCAACTGAAAATTGGAGAAGGGCAGAAGAGGAAGTTAGTAGCTTAATGAAGTTACTTGAGAACTATTTGGAAGTATACAGTAAAAAAGCTGATACTGAGAATATAAGAATAAAAATATTGGGAGATATAAGTAAGCTTTCAGAAGGAATGCAAAAAAGTATAAATAAATGTATGGAAAGAACAAAAGATAACACAGGTGTAACTCTTAATCTTGCTTTAAATTACGGAGGAAGAGATGAAATTGTTAGGGCTGTAAAGGTCATTTCTCAAAAAGTGAAAGACGAAGAACTACAAATAGAAGATATAACAGAAAATCTTATTTCCGATAATTTATATACAAAAGGAGAGCCAGATCCTGATTTATTAATAAGAACAAGCGGAGAAATTAGATTAAGTAATTTCTTACCATGGCAATTGGTATACACAGAATTTTTATTTATCCAAAAGAACTGGCCAGATTTTGATGAAGAAGATATAGACAGTGCAATACTTGAGTACCAAAAAAGAACAAGAAAGTTCGGCGCAAACGCAAAAACTTCATCTTAAAACCAATAAGCTTTTTAAATAAAAACAAAAAAATGAATAAAAAAGTTTGAAAGGAATAAAATATGGATATAAAAAGACTAACATCAGGTTTGCTAGGATTTCCACTAGTAGTATTAGTTTTATTAATAGGAGACAAAATAATAGTGGATATTGCTCTAGCTGTTATAGCATTGCTCGCAATGAGTGAATATTTAAATGCAATTAGTAAAGTTGCGAAACCAGTAAAATGGGTAAGCTATGCTAGCTGCTTTAGTATAGCAATAATACACATAGTACCACAAGAGTTTCTTAATATGGTTGCAACTCTAGCAATTCCAACTATTTTAATAATTCTATTTGCGCAAGTAATTGCAACAGATATGAAAACAACATTTAAGGATATTGCATATACATTTTTAGGAATATTTTATGTAGTATTTTTTATAATGTTTGTGGCATTTATTGATGGAATGCCAAATGGAAAAATCTTAATATGGTATGCAATTTTTGCTGCGTGGGGTACAGATGTATTTGCTTATATAACAGGAAAGCATTTTGGTAAACACAAGTTTAGTAAAGTAAGCCCTAAAAAATCTATTGAAGGTTGTATAGGAGGAACTATAGGAGCATTAATTATGATGCTTGTTTATACTTATTTTGCTAATACATATTGGGGAATGAATTATTCATATTTGTTTATAACTGGAATAGGAATTATTTTAAGCTTAGTAGGACAAATAGGAGATTTTGCAGCATCAAGTATAAAAAGATTTGTAGATATAAAAGATTACAGCAATTTAATACCAGGGCATGGTGGAATGCTAGATAGAATAGATAGCCTTATCTTTTTAGCACCATTTGCATATGCACTGTTTACAATATTATAAAAATAGACAAATAGCAGAGTATGAAGTTATACTTAAAAGTAAAATTATCATACTCTATTATTTTTTAAGGAGGTTCAATTGATAGCTTTTTTAATATCAGCATTTAAGGTAATAATATTATTGGGGGTTTTAATAATTATACATGAATTAGGGCATTTTACAGTAGCAAAATTATGCAATGTAAAGGTCAATGAATTTGCAATAGGATTTGGTCCAACAATATATAAAAAACAGGGGAAAGAAACAAAATATAATTTGCGTTTAATACCATTGGGTGGTTTTATTAGCATGGAGGGAGAAGAAGAAAGGTCAGAAGACAGCAGATCCTTTTCGAATGTTAGTATTCCTAAAAGAATGGCAATTGTATTGGCTGGTCCATTTGTAAATATAGTATTTGCATCAATTATATATTTTTTCTTAGCATTTTCAGCAGGACCATATATTTCTAATCAAATAGATGAATTTTTACCAGGATATGGAGTAGAAAATTCTGGTATTCAGGTTAATGATAGAATTATAGAAATAGATGGGAAAAGGGTAGAGAGTAAAAATGATTTAAGTAAAATATTAGATAAGTGCAATGGTAAGAGGCTAGAAATAAAAGTAGATAGAAGCGGTGAAATATTGCAATATACTGTAAAGCCAACTGAAGTTAAACTAACAGACAATATATCTACATATTATATAGGCGTTAGTTTTAAGCCATCTCAAGATAATATTATAAATAGAAGTATAAATGGAGCAATGGAAACAAAAGAATTTTTATTTTCAATTGTAGATAATATAAAGCAGTTAGTAACAGGAAATGTTGGAGTAGATCAAATGATGGGACCTGTTGGAATATCTGAAGTTGTAGCTAAAACAGATGGGTTTAAAGAATTTATACAGATGATGGCTCTTATTTCATTATCGCTAGGATTTACAAATTTGCTACCAATACCAGCATTAGATGGTGGTAAAATAATGATTCTAGCAATAGAAGCTATAAGAAGAAAACCGCTAAATGAAAAGTTAGAAGTAAATATACAATTACTTGGATTTTCATTTTTAATAATTTTATCTTTATATATAACATATAAAGATATTGTAAGAATTTTTTAATATGCAAATATTACAATTGTATTACAAAACAGCCCAAAGTATTGCAGGTGATAAATGTATATAGTATAATAAGCTAAAAGGAATTTACTAAATAAATTCCAAAAAGAAATAAACTTAAGAAAAATGAAAGGAGAAAAAAGATGAAAAAATTCAATTTAGAGAAAGACGTAAGAAAAAAATCTAGCAAAGGTATAACACTAATAGCATTGGTAATTACAATAATTGTGCTTCTAATACTTGCAGGAGTAGCAATTTCGACATTAACAGGGAATAATGGATTGCTAGAAAAAACACAATACGCAGCAGAGCAGATGGAAGTTGCAAAATTTAAAGATGAAGCAGGCTTAGCATATATGGAGTTATATTCACAAAATGCACAAAATCAAAACTATGTGGTATCAGAGGATGACTGGGTAAGTTTGTTACAGAGTAATTATGGATATACTATAAGAGATAACTACGTAGAATTAAATGGAATGTATTATCCTATAAGCTTAAGTGGTTCAAATATAATAGTAGGAGAAGGAACACAAGATGTAGAAGGTGGAGGAGGATTAGGTAACATTGTAATGTCTTCTAACCTAGGAGATGATGTAACTTCTTCAATGTATGGATATAAAGTATCAAACTATAGCGCAAATGGAGTAACAGATTGGAGTTTGTTCTATAAAGACAATAATGGAGTATATATAATTTCTGATGATTATATTTCAGAGGATGATTCCGCGTATGAAAATGACGGAGCGGCTTTAGCTACCGATATGAATGATAGCACAAAATGGACCAATTACGTAGATCCTGATGTCTCAGGGGCATTAGCATATGGTGGACCAACAAAAGCAATGCTTGAAAATAGCTATAAAGCAAAACATGGAAATGATTACAATTTAACAAGTAGTCCAAAAGATCCTTTGTATGTTATTGAAAGCACTACAACACATCATGCATATTATTTAGCGGATGAGTATACCCAAGCCACTACTAAAGAAACAGTAAATGACAATAGGAAAGTGGCAAAGAGTTTAAACCCAACTGTCTGTTCTGATATTGGTATAGAAAAAAGTTTTCTTTTGGGCGTGGATGCGCCGAGGTATGGGTTGGAGACGTTTATATATGCTGTGATGTTTTCGGGAAACGTGCAAGGAGTAATTCCTGAGTTCACTGATTATGATGGCATCGATAACCGGTTTCCGTTGCCTGGTTAAACTACCATACGATATAGATGCAACAATAGATAATGATAATAACACAATAGAATTATTTAAAGCAACGAATTTAGAATAATATATTAAAAAAATAAAAAATGTCCTCTTGAACCTTACTTTTAGGTAAAGTTCAAAGGGACTTTTTTATTGTCTAATACTTCTAATCTACGGTAATTATTTTATTAGTATAATCTAAATTGCTCCAAGAATCGTACTCATATCCAATAGTATATACATTAGTTGCCCAAATATCTTTATTTAGCATAGTTTGTAGGTTTTTATTTAAATTACAATCTGCAAACTTTTTAACAGAGGTAACAATTTGAAGTTTAGGATTAGCTTTAGCAGCTTCAGATATTAAAAATTTTCCTTTCTTGTTAAAACCTAAAACACGTAAATAAGGCTGAGCCTTTTTAGATAAAGCAATATCTTTTTTTGTAATTCCAAGTAAGCTATATAATAAGATTCTTTGAATTCTAGTAGAAGTATAGCGTTTTGACTTTATAATATTTAAAAATTCTACCAAGCTATTGCAAGAGTTTGCAGCATTTTTAATTGCAAATTCTAAGCCTTCAGACACATCTTGCAATTGGGCAATTTCAGATACATTCATTTTTCTTAAATTATATATTATTTGTTTTTCAAAAGCAGATAAGTCTGTAACAAAATGACCAGTTTTAATATTTTGAATTAGATTTGTATAAGTGTTTTCTGGAACAACTTTTCTTAAAATATCAAATCCATTATTTTTAATTATATTTCTAATAGCAGTACTACTTGCGATATTTCCTGAATATCCAATATCATTATAACCAACTTCAAACCTAGGTATAGAAATAGGCATAATATTACTATTACATTTTTTTAGAGCCTTTAAATATTCTATACCTAATATATTATTAGGAGAAGAAAGGACATTTATGTATTTTCTAATATCATTTAAATACATAATTAATGCATTTTCACGAGCTTTAGGGTATGATAGGCCTTTGCTTAATTCATGAGATAACAAGTTTTTAAATTCTTTTGGCTCATTATATAAAACTTCTGCAATTTTATCTAAAACTTTTATATTATCAATTTCTGTTCCAAAAGAAATATAATCTACAACTTTTAAAGAATCTAAAATTTTTATGCTACCTTCGGCAAAGTTCTCTGCACTAGATATAGAATATAAGACAGGGAGTTCTATAACTAAATCTACTCCATTTTCTAGAGCACATTTGGCCTTACTCCATTTATCTATTAATGAAGTGCTTCCACGCTGAGTAAAGTTACCACTCATAATGGCAACAGAATATGTAGCACCAGTTAATTTTTTAGATTGTTCCAGATGATATAAATGACCATTATGAAAAGGATTATATTCAGCGACAATACCTAAAACTTTACTCATAAAAATTCCATTCCTTTCTTGAGATATTAAAAGATTATATTAGAAAGAGAAAAATCCATTCTTGTATCTTTTTATAATTATGTTATAATAATATCATAAAATATGTAAAAAAACAAATGAAAGGGAAGGTTTTATGGAAAAAGTAATTATTTATACAGATGGAGCATGTTCGGGAAATCCTGGCCCAGGTGGTTGGGGAGTTGTTTTAATGTATAAAGAAAACAAAAAAGAAATATCAGGAGGAAAGCAGGAAACAACAAATAATGTTATGGAACTAACTGCAGTAATAGAAGGTTTAAAACTTTTAAAATATCCTTGTGAAGTAGATTTATATAGTGATAGTGCATATGTTGTAAATGCATTTAAACAAGGCTGGATATATAATTGGATGAAGAATAATTGGCAAACGTCTGGAAAAGAGCCTGTAAAAAACCAGGAATTATGGAAAGAGTTGTATGCTTTAACCAAAACTCATAAAGTTAATTTTATAAAAGTAAAAGGCCATAGCGACAATGAATACAACAATAGATGTGATGAGCTTGCAAGAAACGCAATTAACAACAAGTGAAATATTACAATTATATTACATAATTGAAAAACATTGAAAAAGTTTCTTAATTAAATTATAATAAAAATGTATGAATATTTTTATTAAGATAGGAGAAAGTACAAATGAATGATTTAGCAGAATACATACTAAATGAAGAAGATTTGGCAGCAAAAATGGAAATTGTATATTATTTATCAAAAAAAACAAGAATTTTCTTTGATAAATCAGTAGTTTTTAAAACAGAAATAATGAGGTTATTTTTAAATTATTCTAAAATTGATGTAGACCATAATTTTGTTTTAACAGCAAATTTATTATGCAATTGTAAAAAAATAGATAATGCCCAAAATATAGAAAGAGTTCATACATATGCAAAAGAAGGAGCAGAGTATCTAAGAAGTATAGGATTTGGAAAAAAATTCTGTAAGGTATGTGAAGAAGTTAACAGATATAGCAATAGCAATCCAAGAGAAAAAGAAAGCGACATATTAGAATTGGTAGACCAATTTGGAGGAATGCTTTTAGACAGGCCAGAGAGAATAGGATTCAAACCGGACGAAGCATTGGTATTACTAGAGCATAGAAATTTAAAAGACCAATATAATAGATATTTGGGTACATTTATAGAGTTTATAAACTTCTTAGAACAAATAGAAATGAATGACATGGTTAGTATGACGGCGTTAAGAAGATTAGTAAAAATAAATAAAGAAACAGAAAAATTATCAAGATTTATGGAAAAAATTATATATCATTATGAACCACAAATAGATGAATTGATAAATTGGAAAAATAGTAAAGTAGCAAATGATATTTTAGAAAAAGTTGAAGAAAATAATAGACCATTATTTAGTAGAGAAACTACAAGAAAGATTATGACACATCTAAATAATAAACAAGAGCTAACAATAGCAAACAAGGAGAATTAAAATGTACGAAGTTTTTGCGGATTTACATGTACACATAGGAAGAAGTGAAAAAGGAAAACCAATAAAAATTACAGCGGCTAAATCATTAAATTTTGCCAATATTGCAAAAGAGTGTGCAGACAGGAAAGGTATAAATGTAGTAGGAATAATAGATTGTGCATCACCATATGTAATAGAAGATATAGAAAATTTCTTAAAAACTGGTGATGCATATGAGTTAAAAGATGGTGGAATTATATACAAAGATAGAGTTTGTATCTTACTTGGAAGTGAGGTAGAAACATCTGAAAAAGGAAGAAATGGAAAATGTGGAAGTGCTCACAATATATGTTTCTTTCCTTATTTAAAAGATATTAAAGCTTTTTCAAATGAAATGAGTCATCATATAAAAAATATTACATTAAGCACTCAAAGGTCAGATTTATCTGGATATGAATTGATAGATATTGTAGAAAAATATAATGGTATATTAATTCCTGCCCATGTTTTTACGCCATTTAAAAGCTATTATGGTAATTGTACAGATAGAATTGAAAATGTATTTAAAGAAAAGTTTGAGAAGATATTTGCTATAGAACTAGGATTAAGTTCAGATACTTTTTTAGCAGATACAATTTCTGAATTAGAAACAAAAACATTTTTAACTAATTCAGATGCACATTCTTTACCGAAAATAGCCAGAGAGTATAATAAAATGTTAGTAGAAGATATATCTTTTAAAGAGATAGTAAAGGCATTAAAAAAAGAAGATGGCAGAAAAATAATAGCTAACTATGGGTTAGATCCTAAACTTGGAAAATATCATAGAACATATTGCGATGATTGTGAAAAGTCTATAGAAACAAGAGAGCCAGTTGAAACATGCCCAATATGTGGCGGAAAAAACGTTACATTTGGAGTTTTTGATAGAATAGAATTGATAAAAGACAAAGAAAAAACTAAAAGTCCAGAAGATAGACCACCATATATATATCAGGTTCCATTAGGATTTATACCAGGAGTTGGAAATAAAACCATAGATAAATTATTAAATACATTTGAAACAGAAATGAATATTTTACATAAATTATCAAAAGATGATATAGAATCATTAGTAGGAGAAAAAGTAGCAAGTAGTATTGAAAAGGCACGAAGCGGAAATTGTAAAGTTCAGTCTGGAGGCGGTGGAAATTACGGAAAAATATGCTGATTTGCCGCGTCTGCCACGGGGACGGTCCTTTTCTCTGCCACGGGGACGGTCCCCGTGGCAGACGTTTTAAATTTAAAGTTCTAAAATTCTCTTTATCGAATACAAATTATGTATAAACGAGAAGGAGATTTTTTTATGAAGAAAAACAAACGAATAAGACTGTTGAAAACACTAGAAGAGCACATAATAAACAACAAAAAGGAATATATAATTATTTCTTTAATGTTTGTTATAGGAATATTTTTCGGTGTATTTTTTGTAAATAATATGCAAGAAACAAAAACTGCAGAAGTAAGCAAGTTTTTTAATGATTATATAAATAAACTAAAAGAATTAGAGGGTCTAAATACATTAAATTTATTAAGGGAAAGCTTAATAGAAAACTTTTTATTGGCTCTTGCAATATGGTTTTTTGGAACTACTGTTATAGGACTTCCTGTTGTTTTTGGAATAACACTATACAGAGGTTTTTGTATTGGATATACAATTGCAGTATGTATTCTTTCTTTAAGTATGCCAAAAGGTTTAATATTTATTTTTTCTTCACTCCTTTTGCAAAATACATTATTTATACCAGCAATTTTAGGATTGTCTGTTAGTGGCTTTAAATTGTATAAATCTATTGTTAAAAATAAAGATAAGGAAAATATAAAAATTGAAATATTACGACATACAATTTTTTCGCTTATTATGTTAGCAATATTGGTTTTATCATCAATTATAGAAGTATTTTTATCAACCAATATTTTAAAATTAATTATTAAATATTTTTAAAAAAATTATAAAATGTATTTACATTTTATGAATTGTTTGATATAACATATATGGTTTATGTAAATATAGTATAAAAGAATTGAGGTAGAAATATATGGAGAGACAGTTAAAATATTTTTTTGATTTTTTGGAAAATGACAAAAAGTTATCAGAAAATACATTGCAATCTTATAAAAGAGATTTGAAACAATTTAAAAGATATATAGAGGCATGTGAAGTACATTACAATAGAGTAAAAGAAGAAGATATTAAAGATTATATAAGAGAATTAGAAGAAGATGGAAAAAAAGCATCAAGTATTTCTAGATGTATTGCATCTATTCGTTCTTTCTACCAGTTTGTTTTAAAAAGAAATAAAATAAAAGTAGATCCAACAGCTAATATTCAATCACCTAAAATAGAAAAAAGGGTTCCAAGTGTATTAACTTCACAAGAAGTAGAGTTGTTGTTAGATCAACCTAAAGACGTAGATTTAAAAGGCATTAGAGATAAGGCAATGCTTGAATTTGCATATGCAACAGGAATGAGAGTAACAGAAATAATTTCTTTAAATATAGATGATGTTAATTTAGAAGAGGGTTATGTAGTTTGCAATAAGGCGAATAAGCAAAGAAATATACCATTGGGAACAATGTCTCTAAAAGCTTTAACAGAATATGTTGAGGATGCAAGGGATATATTAATTAAAAGTGAAGATGAAAAAGCATTATTTGTTAATATAAATGGTACAAGACTAACAAGACAAGGATTTTGGAAAATAATAAAATACTATAAGGAACAAGCTCATATTACAAAAGAAATAACACCACATGTATTAAGACACTCTTTTGCAACACATCTTTTACAAAATGGGGCAGACTTAAAAGCAATTCAAACAATGCTTGGACATTCGGATATTTCTTCAACTCAAGTATATATGCAATTTCAAGATGAAGGAATAAAAAATGTTTATAGAAAAGCTCATCCAAGAGCATAATTAATAATAAAATAATATTAAAATAGTATTTAATGATGGCAGTTTCCTCTCTATATAAAACTGTCTAATACAAAAAGGAGTAGAACCAGTTTTTCTACTTCTTTTTTATATAATAGGTCTATTTTTTTACTAGACATATGAATAAAAAAAAGATATAATAATATGAGAAAAAAGAAAGGAAAGCATGCAAATTACTAAAGTTTGCTTGTGGTATTAAAATGAAGAAAAAAGTATTATTTATTTCAAGTACAGGAGGACACTTAGATGAGCTATTACAACTTAAGCCGTTATTTGAAAAGTATGATTATTATATAATAACAGAAAAAGATAAAGTTAATGAAATGTTAAAAGAAGAATATAAAGAAAAAATAAGTTTTTTACCATATGGAACTAGAGCAAAGTTTTTTTCATATATTTTTAAATACATTTATTTATGCTTCAAAACTATATATTTATATTTTAAGATAAAACCTAAAGTTATAGTAACTACAGGAACGCACACGGCAGGTCCAATGTGCTATTTAGGAAAATTGTTTGGAAGTAAGATAATTTATATAGAAACATTTGCAAATACAAATACAAAAACAGCAACAGGAAAATTGATATATCCTATTGCAGACTTATTTATTGTGCAATGGGAGGAAATGTTAAAGATATATCCTAAAGCTGTATATGGAGGTTCGATTTATTAATGATTTTAGTATTATTGGGAACTCAAAACAATAGCTTTCATAGGCTATTAGAAGAAATAGATAGATTAAAAAATAATAATATTATACATGATAAAATAATTGTACAAGCAGGACATACAAAATATAAATCTACTGGAATGGAGATAATAGATTTAATACCTAAGGAAAAATTAGAAAAATATGTAGATGAGGCAGATATTATAATTACCCATGGAGGAGTAGGTTCAATAATATCAGCAATTAAAAAGAACAAGAAAGTAATTGCTGTGCCAAGATGTCATAAATATGGTGAGCATGTAAATGACCATCAAAGACAAATTGTGCAAGTATTTAATGAAAAAGGATATATAGTAGGTATAGATGGAGTAGAAGAGTTAGAGAATGCTATTAAATCAATTGAGGAATTTACTCCAGCTAAATATCAACAAAATAATGAAAAAATGTTGAAAACAATAAGTGATTTTATAGATAGCTTATGCTAAAAGCCTACAAACAAAACATATTTAATAAAAAAGGATGAGTTTAATGGAAGAAGAGAGAATAATTAATCCGGAATTAGAAAATCAGGGAGAAGAAAAACTAGAGAATTCTTTAAGACCTAAAAATTTGGATGAATATATTGGACAAGATAAAGTTAAAGAAAATATGAAAATTTACATAGAAGCGGCAAAAAAAAGGGGAGAACCATTAGACCATGTTTTACTATATGGACCTCCTGGACTTGGAAAAACTACACTGTCTAATATTATAGCTAATGAAATGGAGTCAAAAATTAAAATAACGTCAGGTCCTGCTATAGAAAAGCCTGGAGATTTAGCAGCGCTTCTTACAAACTTATCAGAATTTGATGTTTTATTTATTGATGAAATCCACAGATTGAGTAAAAGTGTTGAAGAGATTTTATATCCAGCATTGGAAGATTTTACATTAGATATTATGATAGGAAAGGGTCCAAGTGCAAGGTCAATAAGATTAGATTTACCTAAATTTACATTAATAGGAGCTACTACAAAAGCAGGATCACTTACAACACCTTTAAGAGACCGTTTTGGAATAGTGCATAGACTAGAGTTATATTCGGTAGAGAATCTGAAAAAAATAATTCAAAGGTCAAGTAAAATATTAGAAGTAAATATTGAAGATGGAGCATCAGAAGAAATTGCAAGAAGATCTAGAGGAACACCTAGAATAGCAAATAGATTGCTAAAAAGAGTAAGAGATTATGCACTTGTTTTAGGAGATGGAGATATAACTTTAAAAATAGCTAAACATGCTTTAAATAAACTAGAAATAGATGAATTGGGGTTAGATGAAATAGATAGAAAACTATTAGAAACAATGATTGTACAATATGGCGGAAGACCAGTTGGAATAGAAGCTTTGGCTGCAACAGTAGGAGAAGAGTTAGATACAATAGAAGATGTTTATGAACCATATTTAATTCAAATAGGTTTTATTGCAAGAACCATAAGAGGAAGAAGGGTATTGCCACCTGCATATAAGCACTTGGGCTATAATTTTAATGGGGATAATGATACAGAACAGCTTTCGTTTTAGAAAACTGCGGATATTAACAAAGAACTATACGAATAATTTAAGCATCAATAATTATATTTGTAATAAAAAAGGAGTTCTAGAATATGAAATTATTACTACATACATGTTGCGCACCATGTAGCGTATATTGTATAGATACATTAAGAGAAGAAGGGGTAGAACCAACTTTATATTGGTACAATCCCAATATTCACCCATACAAAGAATATGAGGCAAGAAGAAATTGTTTAATTGAATATGCTAAATCCATAGATGCGAAGTGTATTGTTGAAGATGAATATGGATTAGATGAGTTTTGTAAAAATGTTTCAAATAATATAGAAACTAGATGTGTCAAATATTGCTATCCAGTTCGTTTGAGAAAAACTTTTGAATATGCAAAGCAAAATGGGTATGATGCAGTTTCTACAACGCTTTTATATAGCATTTATCAAAAACATGATTTTATAAAACATTACTGTGAAGAATTATCTAAAGAATATGAAATAGAGTTTTTATATAGAGATTTTAGATATGGTTTTTGGAAAGGACATGACAAGGCAAAAGAGTTAGAACTTTATATGCAAAAATATTGTGGATGTGTTTTTTCAGAGGAAGATAGATATTATTACCACAAAAAGGATAGTTTAAATTTGCCTGAAGGATTTGAGTGGAAGAGATAATATTTTGTATTATGCTAAGTAAGACTTTGATAAATATGAAAAAACAATAAAAAATTACTTTGTAGATATGGCTGATGAAGAAATTATGGATGGAAATTTACTATTTATAGATATGTATTATTATTCAAAAAATTTAAACAATTAAGATAATCACAATATTTGTAATATTGAGTACAAGTAATAGACAGATAGGAGAAAGTATATATGTTAACACCCCAATTTATTACAGTGAAAACATGGAATAAAGATGTTTATAAAGAATTTATAAAATATATATTAAGTTTACAAGATATAAAATATAAAAAATTTCATAATTCACTTGTTTTGAATTCAAAATATGAGATGATAGGAATACGAGTACCTATTATGCGTGATGTTGCAAAAAAAATTGCAAAAAGTAATATAGAAGAATTTTTGAAATATGCACAAAATAAATATTATGAAGAAGTAATGATTCAAGGATTAGTTATTTCTCATATTAAAGATGAAAAGCTATTCTACAAGTATTTTATAAAATTTATAAATAAGATAGATAATTGGGCTATATGTGATTCTTTTTGTAGTTCAATTAAAATTGTAAGAAACTATGAAGAAAAGTATTTTAAAGAATCTGTAAAAATGGCTTTAAAAAGAGAAGAATTTGTATCAAGAGTTGGACTTGTTATGATTTTAAATCATTTCATTAGTCAAAAGAATTTAGATATTATATTTGATGCTTTAAATAAAATACAGAGTGACAAATTTTATATAAATATGGCTGAAGCATGGCTTGTATGTGAGATGTATACTAAATATCCTAAAGAAACAAAAGAATTTTTAAAGAATAATAATTTTAATAAATTTACTCAAAATAAAGCAATAAGTAAAATTCATGATTCATACAGAGTCAGTAAAGAAGAAAAAGAATTATTGAATGAGTATAGAAAATAAAAGTAATAAATTTCAAGAAAAGGAGAAAGATAGTAATTATGAATAAATTTGTTTTAATTGATGGAAATAGTATAATGAATAGGGCTTTTTACGGTATAATGGGAAGTAAAATGCTTACAACAAAAGACGGAAAATATACAAATGCAGTATATGGTTTTTTAGCAATTTTATTTAAGTTGTTAGAAGATATAAACCCAGAATACATTGTTGTAGCATTTGATTTAAAAGCGCCTACAGCAAGACACAAGCTATATGAAGGATATAAAGCAACAAGAAAAGGAATGCCAAGTGAGCTTGCAGAGCAAATGCCAATAATAAAAGAAATCTTAAGAGCAATGAATATAGATATTGTAGAGATGGAAGGATATGAGGCAGATGATGTTTTGGGTACTTTATCTAGATATGGTGAGAAGCAAGGTTTGCAAGTTACTATACTTTCTGGAGATAGGGATACATTTCAGTTAGCAACAGATAATGTAACAATTAGAATACCACGTACTAAAGCTGGAAAAACTGAAACAGAAGAGTATAACAGAGAAAAAATTATAGAGACTTATGGGATAGAGCCTAAACAATTAATAGACGTAAAAGGATTGCAGGGAGATTCATCAGACAATATCCCTGGAGTACCAGGAGTAGGGGAAAAAACAGCATTAAATCTAATAAAAAAATATGAGAGCATTGAAAAATTATATGAAAAATTGGAAAATGGACAAGCAGACCTAAAAGGAAAGCAAAAAGAAAATATTGAAAACAATAAAGATTTAGCGTGCTTATCTAAAACACTGGGAACTATTAATTTGGAGGTTCCAATTTCAGATACTTTAGAAGATTTTAAAACAGAAGAGTGGGATAGAAAAAAAGTCCTAGAATTATTTAAGGAACTAAATTTTAACAGATACATTGACCGCTTTTCTTTAAGAGAAGAAACAAAAAATGAAAAAGAAGAAATAAAGGATTTATATAAAAAAATTGAAAAATCAGACGAAGAATTAATGTGCATAATAAAAGAGCAAAAGCAAATGATATTTTGTATAAATACAAAGAAAGATGAAAACCCTGAAAAAATAATAAAAGAAAAAATAGTAGGGATTTCTATTTATAATCCTAAAAATAATGAGACATATTATATAAGAATCGAAGATGAAGGAGATATAAAAAAACTTAAGAGTATACTAGAAGATGAAAAAATAAAAAAAATAAGTATTAATCTTACGAATTCATATATATTATTAAAACAATTAGGAATTGAATTGAATGGAATGGAATATGATGTATCAATAGCTGCATATATTTTAAATCCAACAGATAACAAATTCAAAATAGAGAAATTGATGGAGCAATATTTAGAAATAAATGTTGAAGAATATGTACAAGAAGAAAAAAATGAACAAATAAATTTATTTGAAAGTGTAGAAACAAGTATTAAAAACGAAAATGAAGTGGATAAGGAAAAGTATTGTTTATTTGCCTATGCTATATATAAATTGAAAGAAGTTACGCTAAGTAAACTAGAAGAGATAGGGACAATAGATTTATTTTATAATATAGATATGCCAACAGTAGAAGTATTATCAAATATGCAATGGAATGGTATGTATATAGATGAAAACGAGTTAAATAAATTTGGGAAGGAATTAACAGATAAGTTAGAGACATTAACGCAGATAATTTATGAAATGGCAGGAGAAAAATTTAATATAAATTCAACTAAACAATTGGGTGAAATATTATTTGAGAAAATGAAATTACCTGTAATAAAGAAAACAAAAAGTGGATATTCAACAGATGTTGATGTATTAGAAAAGCTAAAAAAAGAAGACCCAATAATAGAAAAAATATTAGAGTATAGACAGATAATGAAACTAAATTCTACATATGTAGAAGGATTAAAACCGTATATAAATCCAAAAACTAAAAGAATACATTCTTTTTTTCATCAGACAATTACAGCTACAGGAAGAATAAGCTCAACAGAACCAAATCTTCAAAATATACCTACAAGATTTGAGTTTGGAAAAAGAGTAAGAAAAGTATTTGAACCAGAAAATGGAAAGGTATATTTAGATGCGGATTATTCCCAAATAGAATTAAGAGTATTAGCACATATTTCTAATGATGAGCACATGATAGAAGCTTTTATAGAAGGACAAGATATTCATAAACAAGCGGCATCAAAAGTTTTTAAGACGCCAATAGACGAAGTGACTAAAGAACAGAGAAGTAATGCAAAAGCGGTAAATTTTGGAATTGTATATGGAATAAGTGATTTTGGCTTGGGAGAACAATTAGGAATATCTAGAAAACAAGCAAAAAAATATATAGATGAATATTTAGAACAATATGTAGGAATAAAGAATTTTATGGAAGATATAACAAAAAGGGCAACAAATGATGGATATGTAGAAACACTTTTCCATAGAAGAAGATATATTCCAGAGTTAAAATCAAACAATTATATGGTTAGACAATTTGGCTCTAGGGCAGCAATGAATACACCTATACAAGGAACAGCAGCAGATATAATGAAAATAGCTATGATTAATGTGTTAAAAGAGATAAAAAGCAGAGGACTTAAATCAAAAATAGTTTTGCAAGTACATGATGAAATGATGGTGGAAGCATTAGAAGAAGAAAAAGAAGAAGTTAAGCAAATAATGAAGAAATGTATGGAATCTGCAATAGAACTAAAAGTTCCATTAATAGCAGAAATATCAGAAGCCTCAAATTGGTACGATTGCAAATGATTGCCAAGGGGACGGTGCTTATGGCATTTTTTTGCCACGGGGACAGTCCTTGATTTTGTATAAGATAGTATAAAAAACATATACACACAAGGACTGTCCCCATGGCAAAAAAATGCCATAAGCACCGTCCCCTTGGCAAAAGCAAGAAAGGAGAATAAATTGAAGAACAAAAAGATTACAATAACGGTTTTTATAGCAATATCTATAGTATTTGTTTTTCTTTTTGTATTTAAAACTAATATACTAAAGATTATATATGAAAAAAAATATGAAGAAATTATTTATAAATATTCAGAAGAATATAATGTCGATGAAAACGTTATTTTTGCGCTTGTTAAAGCAGAGAGTAATTTTGACCCTAATGCTGTATCAAACAAAAACGCAATAGGGCTAATGCAATTAATGGAACAAACGGCTAGTGATATTGCGAGAAAGAATCATATAGATATCAATTATAATAATATAAAAGAAGAGTTAACTGATGTTAATAAAAATGTTAATATAGGAACTAAATATTTGTCAATATTATTGGAAAGATATAAAAATATCGAATTGGCTCTTGCAGCTTATAATGCAGGAATTGGAACTGTTGATAATTGGATAGAAAATGGAATAATAAAAGAAGATGGTTCTGATATAGAAAATATTCCATATAAGGAAACAAATAATTATGTTAGAAGAATATTAAGAGATTATAAAATTTACCAAGAGTTATATAAATAGCTAGACAAATTACAAAAAATGAAATAAAATAATATATATTAAAGAACATAGATTACTAATAAAATAAGAGGAGAATACCAAATGGTGATAGAACAATTAATTTTTACGGTAATTGCATTTGCTATATTTGTATATATGTTTTTTAGAATGATAAAACATAATGATACCACATATGTTATAGTTTTAGTAATAGAAGCAATAGGGATAGCACTAAATTTTGTAGAAGTACTGTTTGGAGTCAAGTTGAATGTTTTGCTTGTCATTTTAAAATACATTTTAGCAATTATATTGCCAATAGCAATAATAATATTAGAAAAAAATGGAGCTGGATTATTTGAAATTATAAAATTACAAAAAGTTAAGTTTTTCTTGTTTATTGGAGATAATAAAAAGGCAAAAGAACAATTATTGGATATATTAGATAAAAACAACAATAGCTACAAAGCACATAAAATACTTGCAGATTTATATGAAAATGAAGGTGGCATGAGAAAAGCAATAGATGAATATGTACAAGCTATTGATTTAAATAAAAAAGATTATGAATCTTACTACAAAGTAGCGGAATTGCTAAATAATCTAGGAAAAAAAGATGAGGCTTCAGAAATGTTGTTTAATTTATTAAATAAGAAGCCAGAAACTATTAAGGCAACTGAGCTTTTAGGAAATATTTTAATAGAAAAGGAAATGTATAAAGAAGCTGTAAACATTTATCAAGATGCATTAAGATTTAATCCTACAAGCTATGAATTAAATTATAGCTTAGGTATAGCCTACACTATGTTAAATGATTTTCAGAATGCTAAAATTTGTTATGAAAAAGCAGCTGAAATTAATTCGCTTTTATATAATGCTAAATATTCTTTAGCAGAAATAGCTTTAATATATAAAGATCTTGAAGAAGCAGAAAAGAGATTTTTGGAATCCATTGAACAAGAAGAATTATCTGCTGATGCTTATTATGAACTTGCAAAAATTTATTTAATAAAAGGAGATAAGGACACTGCTATAAAGTATATCAATACTGCAATTGATAGTAATGCTAAAAAGATTGTTGAAAAAGTAAAAAAAGAACCAATATTTATACCAATAATAGCAAAAACATCTATTCCATTTAATTTAGAGGAAGAAAAAGAAATTAAAGATGAAATGAGGTTAAAAGAAAAAGAGATAAAAGTAAAAGAACATTTAGAAAAGATGAGTGAGATTACAAGAAATTTAAGTTATAATGATATTAATTTATTAAAAAGCAATAAGAAAAGAAAAAAAGAGCCTTTGAAGGGAGATATTCAAAAAGAAATACAAGAATAGTGTTAATCTACATATTTGATATGTAAATTAACTTAAGCTTATAGATAGTTTTATAACTCATAAAATTTTAAAACACTAATATAATTGGAAATAAAAGGGGGAATTTTATGAGTAAAAATTTTGCAATAATTGGTGGAGATTTAAGAATTGTAAAATTGTCTAGGATGTTGGCTGAAGATGGAAATATGATAAGAACTTTTGGAATAGAAAATGCAGAAGAATTAAGGCAAAGTAAAAATATAATATTGATGGATAGCATAGATAAAGCTACTGAGAAAGCCGATATAGTAATAGCACCAGTACCGTTTTCAAAAAATGGTACTGAAATAAACACGCCATTTAGTAACAAAAAAATATTAATAGAGGAACTTATAAATAAGATACAATCTAAAATACTTATAGCTGGAAGCATAAAAAAAGATATATATAATAAGGCAAATGAAAAGAATATTAAAATATTTGATATTATGGAAATGGAAGAGGTAGCAATATTAAATGCAATTTCCACAGCAGAAGGGGCAATAGAAATTGCAATAGCCAACACTCAGAAAACATTGCATGGAAGTGATGTTTTAATACTAGGGTTTGGAAGAATAGGTAAAATACTTGCAAAAAAATTAAAGGCTTTTTCTTCTAATGTTACTTGTGCGGCTAGAAAAAATATAGATTTTGCTTGGATTAAAGCACTTGGGTATACGCCTACAAATATCAATGAATTAGGAGAAAATTTAGGTCAATATGATCTAATAATAAATACAGTTCCAGTGTTAATATTGAATAGAAAAAGATTGCAAAATATAAGAAGAGATTGCTTAATAATAGATTTAGCATCATGTCCGGGAGGAATAGATTTTAAAGAAGCAGAGAAAAAATCAATAAAGTGCATTTGGGCATTAGCATTACCTGGAAAAGTTGCACCAATTTCGTCGGCAGAAATTTTAAAAGAAAATATTTATAGTATTATAGAAAGGAATAATTTATGGAAATAATAAAATCGATTATATTTGGAATTGTAGAAGGAATAACAGAATGGCTACCAATTAGTAGTACAGGGCATTTAATACTTGTAGAACAGTTTTTAAAATTTAAGAATGTATCACCAGAATTCTGGGAGATGTTTCAAGTAGTTATTCAGTTGGGAGCCATCTTAGCTGTTGTGTTATTATATTTTAAAAATATATGGCCAATAACTACTAAAAAAGAAAAAGCAATAAAGCAAAAAGGTATACTTTCATTTTTTGATAAGGATATTATGAGTTTATGGGGGAAAATTCTAGTTGCATGTATACCAGCTGCAATAATAGGACTTGTATTTGATGATGTATTTGAAGCGCTGTTCTATAACCCTATATGTATAGCAATAGCTTTAATTACATTTGGTATAGCTTTTATAATTGTAGAAAATAGAAATAGTAAAAAAAGTAAACATGGTAAAGAGAAAAAACAAAAAGAAGCCACCAAAGAAATTACATATAAAGATGCTTTAATAATAGGATTCTTTCAACTATTGGCTGCTATATTCCCGGGAACATCACGTTCAGGGTCAACAATAATAGGAAGTTTACTAATAGGCTTATCTAGACCTAATGCAGCAGAATTTACTTTTTATCTTGCAATTCCAACAATGTTTGGAGCTAGTTTACTAAAGCTTGTTAAATTTGGATTTGCATTTACTGGAGCAGAACTTGCAATTTTATTGGTAGGAATGCTTGTATCTTTTGTAGTTTCAATGTTTGTCATTAAATTTTTGATGAATTATATTAAAAAACACAATTTCAAAATATTTGGATATTATAGAATTATACTTGGAATTATAGTACTTTTATACTTTTTACAAAAATAGAAAAATTAGGATAAAATATATATTAGAGTCATACAAGGTGTATTATGGAAGTTGTAAATTTTGAAGGATTAGGTTTAAGCTTTAATATAAATAATGTATTAATCAATATAAATGGTTTTAAAATATACTGGTATGCAGTATTTATTGTTGTGGGAATAATATTATCTATTATTTTATGTAAAAAAGATGATGGAAAATACAATATAAGGTTTGACGATATATTAACATTAATTATTTTTTTAATACCAATTTCAATAATAAGTGCAAGAATTTATTATGTAATATTTAAGCTAGATTCTTATATTCAAAATCCAATAGAGATTTTGAATATAAGAAATGGAGGACTTGCAATATATGGCGGGATAATAGGGGCTATTATTACAATAATAGTGTTTTGCAAAAAGAAAAAAATTAAAGTATTAGATATGTTGGATTTTTTTGCACCATATTTAGCATTGAGTCAAAGCATTGGAAGATGGGGAAATTTTTTTAATATAGAGGCTTATGGAACTGAAACAAATAATATATTAAGAATGGGAATAATTGAGAACGGTAAGTACATACAAGTTCATCCAACTTTTTTATATGAATCAATATGTACATTTATAATATTTATAATTCTTTATTTAAAGAGAAATAAAAGAGAATATTCAGGACAATTAACTTATATATATTTTGCCTTGTATGGGCTGTCAAGAGCATTAATAGAAGGCTTTAGAACAGACAGTTTAATGTTGGGAGGTTTAAGGGTTTCTCAGATTGTATCAATTGTTTTAAGTATAATATTTATTACTATTTTAATATTTAAAAAGCTAAAAAAAGTGAAAATAAAATATTTTATAGTTGGATTTACAATTATTATTATAGATCAATTATCAAAGTTTTTAATTATAGATAAAACTATTATAGTTATACCAAATTTATTAAAATTTACTTATACACAAAATAAGGGAGCAGCTTTTGGTATTGGTAAAGGATATATTGTACTATTAGCAAGTATAATAATTATTTTGGGATTAATTATTATTATGGTGAAAAAAAGAAAAAAAATAACTAATTATATTCCATATGTTCTAATTATATCTGGAAGTATAGGAAATTTAATAGACAGAATATTTAGGGGATATGTTGTAGATTTTATAGATGTAAATGTATTTAATTTCCCTATTTTTAATATTGCTGATATATCTATTGTAATTGGATTAGCATTTTTATTATTAAGTGCTTGTATGCACTTAAAAAAGATATGACAAATCACTGGATAAGGACATTAAAATAACGACAGGCTGAGCAGTAACTATTTAAATAAAATTTTATAAAAGAAGAGTAAAAAAGGATGACAAATATATTTTTTTGTGATATATTAGCTTTGTAAAATTTAAAAGGGGGTTAAAGTTATGAAAAAAACAATTTTAAGCATTGTAATATCATTAATTTTAATTGCAACAGCTTTTATTCTTACAGGATGTGGAGAAAAGCAAGAAGAATCAAAAGGAGGAGTTACTGGACAATGGGCATATACATCATATGTATACACATTTAACGCAGATAAGACAGGAACTTATGATGTGTCTGGTAAAGAGATGAAATTTACTTATGAAGATGATGGTGAAAAATTATCAATTTTATATGAAGGAAATACATCACCAACTGTTTTAAAATACAGAATTGACGGGGACAAATTGATTATTACAGATAGCTTTGGATCAGATGTTGAATATACTAAAAAATAATTAGTTTAATATTATTTAAGCATTTATCTAAGAGATAAATGCTTTTTTATACAATATGAAAGCAATCCGTTCCTGTTGTATAATATGAAAAGATTGTAAGAATGAAAGGAATAAAGATGGGGAATTTTGTACATTTACATATACATAGCGAGTTTAGTTTATTAGATGGTGCAAATAGAATAAAGGATTTACCGGTAAGAGCAAAGGAACTTGGAATGGAAGCAATGGCTCTTACTGACCATGGTGTTATGTATGGTGCAATTGATTTTTATAAAGCATGTAAAAAAGAAGGAATAAAGCCAATTATAGGTTGTGAAGTATATGTTGCTCCTAGAAGTAGATTTGATAAAGAACCTGGAATAGACAATCGTTATTACCATTTAATTTTACTTGCTAAAAATATGCAGGGGTATAAGAACTTAAGCAAGTTAGTTTCTATTGGATTTGTTGATGGATATTATTATAAACCACGTATTGATTTAGAAGTTTTAGAAAAATATCACGAAGGATTAATTTGTTTAAGTGCATGTTTAGCAGGAGCGGTAAATCAAGCACTATTAAATGGAGAGAACGATAAAGCAGAAGAAATTGCTTTATGGCATAAAAATGTTTTTGGTGAAGACTATTACTTAGAAATTCAAAGCAATGGATTAAGAGAGCAGGTTTTAGCAAATCAAAAATTAATAGCGCTATCAAAAAAATTAAATATTCCACTTGTTGCAACAACAGATAGCCATTATCTGAAAAGGGAAGATGCGTATAATCACGAAGTTTTACTTTGCATTCAAACAGGAAAAAGAATGAGTGATACAGATAGAATGCGTTTTGATACAGATGAGCTATATGTTAAATCACCAGAAGAAATGATAGAATATTTTAAGGCAGTGCCAGAGGCAATAGAGAATACTGTAAAAATTGCGGAAAAGTGCAATGTGGAATTTGAATTTGGTCATACAATACTTCCGAATTATGATGTACCACAAGAATTTGAAACACATTATGATTATTTTAAAAAGCTATGTGAAGAAGGTATAAAAAAAAGATATGGAGAAAGACCTTCAAAAGAAATTCTAGAAAGAGCAGAATATGAAATTAGTGTTATAAAGAAAATGGGGTATGTAGATTATTTCCTAATAGTATGGGATTTTATTCATTATGCTAAAACACATAATATACCAGTTGGACCAGGACGTGGTTCTGGTGCTGGTTCTATTATTGCTTATGCAATTGAAATAACAGACATAGACCCTATAAAATATGGACTTCTATTTGAAAGGTTTTTAAACCCAGAGAGAATTAGTATGCCAGATTTTGATGTAGATTTTTGCTATGAACATAGGCAAGATGTAATAGATTATGTATCAAAAAAATATGGACATGACCATGTATCACAGATTATAACATTTGGTACCATGGCAGCAAAAATGGTAATTAGAGATGTTGCAAGGGTTTTAGATGTACCATATTCTGAAGCAGATGGTTTGGCTAAAATGATACCAAATGAATTGCATATTACCATAAAAAAAGCAATAGAACAAAATAAAGAATTACAAGCTAGATATGAAAGTGAGGAGAAAGTAAAAGAAGTTCTAGATATAGCTATGGGTCTAGAAGGAATGCCAAGACAGGCATCAACTCATGCTTGTCGGAATAGTTATAACTAAAGAACCAGTTGATACTTATGTACCTTTATATGTTCGTGATGAACAAATATCTACTCAATATATAATGACAACATTAGAGGAATTGGGATTGCTAAAAATGGATTTTTTGGGTTTAAGAACTTTAACAGTAATTCAAGATACCATAGATTTAGTTAAAAAAAATAGAGGAATTAATGTAGAATTTGACAAAGATATGGCAGACCCAAAGGTTTACAAATTGTGGCAAGAAGGAAAAACGTGTGGAATATTCCAATTTGAATCTCAAGGAATGACTAATTTTATGAAAGAGCTTAAGCCAGATTGCTTAGAAGATTTAATAGCAGGTGTTTCTTTATATAGACCTGGACCAATGGATCAGATTCCTAGATATATAAGAGGCAAGCTGAACCCAGGTCATAATGAATATACTCATCCAAAATTGGAGCCTATTTTAAATGTTACATATGGATGTATGGTATATCAAGAGCAGGTTATGCAAATTGTTAGGGATCTAGCAGGTTATTCATTGGGAAGGGCAGATTTAGTAAGACGTGCCATGGGAAAGAAAAAACTTGATGTAATGGCAAAAGAAAGAGAAATATTTATTCATGGACAGTTAGATGATGAAGGAAATGTAATTGTACCAGGTTGCATTAGAAATGGAATTGATGAAAAATCAGCTAACAAAATATTTGATGAGATGTCAGAATTTGCTAAATATGCGTTCAACAAGTCTCATGCTGCATGTTATGCTGTTGTAGCTTACAGAACTGCATATTTAAAAGCATATTATCCTGCAGAATTTATGGCAGCAACATTAAATAGCTTTTTAGGAAACTTAGATAAAATACCTCAATATATAGATGAATGTAAGATTCTTGGAATAGAAATATTAAAGCCTGACATAAATAAAAGTGATACAAAGTTTATACCAGAATATGAAGAAGCAGATAAACAAGCCAAATTGCGTTTTGGCTTAGGAAGCATAAAAAATGTTGGTATAGTCCCTGTGGAGAATATTGTAAAGGAAAGAAAGAAAAATGGACTATATAAATCTTTTACAGATTTTTGTGAAAGAATAGCAGATGAAGCTGTTAACAAAAAGTGTATAGAAAGTTTAATTAAAGCAGGTACATTTGATGAATTTAAGCAAACAAGAAGTACTCTACTTGCATCATTTGAAAATATTTTAGACAGTATTCAAAATACAAGAAAAAAATCTTTGGCAGGGCAAGTGTCAATGTTTGATTTAGGTTCAAACGAACAAAAAGAAGAAATGGACGAAATAAAATATACATATGAAGAACATGAAGAAATGTCAAGTAAAGATTTACTATCAATAGAGAAAGAAATGCTTGGAATTTATATTTCGGGACATCCATTAGAAAAAATAAAAAATAAATTGGAATCTGCAACAAATATAAATACAATAAAGCTAAAACAGATAGACGAACAAATGAACTCACAAATGAATATGGAAGGTCCACATGATAAGTTACAATATGAAGATGGACAAAAAATAAAATATGCTGGAATAATAACATCTATTAAGAAGAAATACACAAAGAAAAATAAAATTATGGCATTTGTAACTATAGAAGATTTGTATGGAGTAGCTGAAGTCCTTGTGTTTGAGAATGCATATATAAATGCAGGAAAAAGCCTAATAGAAGAAAATATCGTGTTGGTAGAAGGCAGGTTAAGCATTAGAGAAGGAGAAACAACAACTATTATTGCAAATGAAATAAAGGACTTTGGCGAACAAAAACAAAGGGTTATAATACTTAATATAACCGACGCAACTGAAGAAGAAAAAGAAAAACTAAGAGGGGCAATTAGATACTTTTCAGGAGAAAAAAATAATATTAATGTAAAAATAAAAGTAGGAGAAGAGCTAAAAGATTGTGGACAAATATATTTGACTGATGAAGTTTTAAACATATTTAAAGATATTTTGGGACACGAAAATGCATGGGTGCTTTTGGGGACACCTTAAAAAAACACCTTGGTGCCCCAAAAAAGTTGCTTTGAGGTGAAAACAAAAACAAGGTGCTTTTGGAAGGTGTCCCCAAAAACACCCAAAAACACCCAAAAAACTAAATCCACTCACCAAATTTTTTAATGTAAATTTTCTTTGCAAATATTGCCACAAAGCAATATAGTAAGGTAATAACAAAAATTAGTATAATGTATTTAATTGATATTGGTACTAAACCTATTAAAGTTCCTAAAGTTGTAAATGGAACGACAAGTCCAACTATCATTAATAAAATAGATGAAGTATATACCGTTTTGTGAGCATTGCTTTGAACAAACGGTATTTTTGCTGTTCTTATAATATGCATTCCAACTAAGTTTGAAACAATACTATAACTAAACCAAATTGTTTGGAAGGTGGCAACATCTCTTACCTTAAATAAAAACCATAAAGATGCAAATACCATCATGTCAAATGCAGAGCTAAGTGGCCCCATAAAAAACATAAATTGTTTTAAGCTTTTTACAGAAAATCTTTTAGGCTTCTGCAAGAATTCTTTGTCTACATTATCAAAAGGCAATGTCATTTGTCCAAAGTCGTATATTAAGCCTTCTACTAGTAATTGAATTGGTGTTTCTGGTAAAAATGGCAATAATGCACTTGCTATTAAAACAGATATAACTTCACCAAAGTTAAAGCTTGTGGCTAATTTTATATATTTCATTAAATTTGCAAATGTGCGCCTTCCTTCTGTAACACCGTCTAATAAAACATTTAAATCTTTTTCAAGTAAAATTATATCAGCAGATTCTTTTGCAATGTCAACAGCTGTATCTACAGAAACTCCAACATCTGAATTTGTAAGAGAGGAACTGTCATTTATTCCATCTCCCATATAACCAACTACATTTCCGGTTTCTCTTAAAAGTCTTACAAGTCTTGCTTTTTGAATAGGAGAAAGTTTAACAAAGATATTGGTTTTTCTTAATAATCGTATTACAGCCATATCTGGCAATTTATCTAATTGATTTCCAAGTACAATTTTATTAGAATTAATACCAACTTTATTACAAATACATCTTGTAACTTCGGCGTTATCTCCAGTTAATACAATTACTCTTATGCCAGCTTTGTTTAATTTTTCTATAGATTCTTTTGCACTTTCCTTTGGTGGGTCTAGGAAACCTATAAAACCAAGTAAAACCATATTTTTTTCATCTGTTACACTAAATTGTTCTATATTTACAATATCATTTTTTTGACATACAGCTACGACTCTTAAACCATCTTCATTTAGTTTTTTACTAATTTTTCTGATATTATCTTTTATATCTCTTGTAATAGCTGAAACTTGTCCTTTATAATCTACCATAGTGCATATGTTTAATATTTCCTCTACGGCACCTTTGGTAATTAATTGCTTTTTATTTCCATCTGTAACAACAACAGACAAGCGTCTGCGAGAAAAATCAAAAGGTATTTCATCTATTTTTTTATATTTATTTTTTAATTCTTCTAAACCATTTTCTATACCTCTATTTATAACAGCTTCATCTATATTGCCTTTTAGTCCTGTTTGAAAATATGAATTTAGAAATGCATGCTTTAAAATTCTTATATCTTCATTACCATTTATATCTAGGTATTTTTCAAGAACGATTCTATCTTCTGTTAAGGTTCCTGTTTTGTCAGTACATAAAATATTCATAGCTCCAAAGTTTTGAATTGAATCTAGTTTTTTTACAATAGTTTTCTTTTTAGACATTCTTACAGCACCTTTAGATAAACTAGAAGATAAAATAACTGGAAGTAGGAGAGGTGTTATACAAATTGCTATTGCAACCGCAAAAGTAAATGCTGTTATTATATCATGTTTCCAAGAATTCAATAAAAAAACAATAGGGATTAATATTAGCATAAATCTAATTAATAATTTGCTTATATTTTCAATATCTTTTTGAAATGCTGTCTTGGGTTTTCCTAATGTTAATGTGTGAGCAATTTTTCCGAAATATGTAGAATCAGATGTTTTTATAACAACACCTTTAGCACTTCCAGAAATAACGTCAGTACCCATAAAACAAATTGTATCTAAATCAGATATACTATCTAAATCTTTAATACTTATTTCAGAATTAGCTGATTTCTTTACACTATCTGATTCGCCGGTTAAAGAAGATTGACCAACATACAAATCTTTTGATTCTATTATTCTTAAATCCGCAGGAATCATACTACCGGCAGAAAGAACTACAATATCTCCTAATGTTATCTGTTTTATTGGAATTTGTATTTCCTTGCCATCTCTTATAACAGTTGTGGTTGTTGCAACCATTTCTTTTAAATCTTCAGCGGCTTTATTTGAACGATACTCTTCAAAAAAATCAAGTAATGTGCTTGCTGTTACGAGAATTGCAATTACTATAATATTTGCATAACTAGGTTTTTCAGGAAGATATATATCTGTATATATTAAAATGCCAACAATTCCTAATAGAATACAATTAAAAGGAGTTATAAGACTCTCTAGAAAATAGTTGTACCATTTTTTAGGCTTAGATTGCTTAATTTCATTTAAGCCAAGTTGTTTTATTTTATATTCAGCTTCTGATGAGGACAAGCCATCTTCCTTAACATTATACTTTTTAATAAACTCATCTTTGGGCAAAATACATTCTTGCCCATACATTTTACGTACATTTACTTCTTCTTTGGGGTTTACCAATTCTATCATCTCCATTTCTTTAGTACTTTTTAATTATACCACTAATTTTTTATTTTAAAACAATTATTTAACAAAAATTATTGCATAATATATACTAGGTGATAATATGTATAACAGACAAAAAGTATATGAATATGCAAAAGAATGGTCATATGGAAGAAATCCAAAATACTATAACTTTGACCCAGTGGGAGGAGATTGCACAAATTTTGTATCACAATGTATTTATGCAGGATGCAATCAGATGAATTTTAGCCCCAATAATGGGTGGTATTATATAAATGGAAATAATAAATCTCCTTCGTGGACAGGAGTGGAGTTTTTATATAATTTCTTGATATCAAATAAAGGAGTAGGTCCTAAGGGAGAAGAAACAGATATTGCAAATTTAAAAATAGGAGATATTATTCAATTAAGTTTTAGTGGACTTTCATATACGCATTCTTTGGTAGTAATTAAAAATGGAATAAATGTGTATAATACTTTAATAGCCGCACATACTTATGATGTATTTGGAAAAAGTGTAGAAGAATATGGATTTGAAAAATATAGATGTGTACATATAAAGGATTGAAATATGCATTTATAGAAAAAAGCAAGAAATGTATGGGGTGAACCTAAAATCTTGTTTTTTTCGCGTGTCTATAGTAAAATGTTTTTAGCCAACAAAAAAGAATTAATAAAGTTGTAAGAAATTGTGCTACAGAAAGGAATGTGTTTAATATGAATAAAGAGAAAATAGAAAAAGCTATATACGACTTAATAGATGCGTTAGGAGAAAATCCAGAAAGAGATGGTCTAAAAGATACACCAAGAAGAGTAGCAAATATGTATGCAGAATTATTAGCTTCTCCTGAACTTAATTATACAGCATTCGAAGAAGAAAACTATCAAGACATAGTTATGGTAAAAGATATTGAATTTAGTTCTATGTGTGAACATCATTTATTACCATTTTTTGGGTCAGTGCATATTGCATATATTCCACATGGCAAGATTGTGGGAATAAGCAAATTAGCAAGAATAGTTGAAAAATATGCAAGGAGATTGCAAGTGCAAGAAAGAATGATGGAACAGATAGTAGAAGATATACAAAAAAATTTGAAAACAAAAGATGTAGCAATATGTATAGAAGCAAAACATTTATGTATGGCTATAAGAGGTGTTAAAAAGCTAAATGCTCAAACTGTAACATCCAAATTTACAGGGGCATTTGAGGAGGACAGTAGGAAAAACGAGTTTTATAATATTATAAATAGAAGGTGTTTTTAGGGACACTTAAAAAAAGCACCATTAGTTAGTAATTTTAGTATAGTATACTAATCTACATAAAATATATTTAAGAAAGAAGAATGATAAAAATGAAAAGAATTAGAGTAGCAGGAATAATACCAATGGATGATGGATTTGCTTTTATGCATAGGGTTGGAGTTCGAAAGAGAAAAGAACTACAAGATTATTATACATTTCCAGGCGGAGGATTAGAAAAAAATGAATCACTTGAAGAAGGAGTGATTAGAGAGATAAAAGAGGAGTTTGGCATAAATGTAAAAGTTATTAAAATGATGTATGAAATGGAATCAGAAATATTTAGTCAAAAAGAGTATTTCTTTTTATGCGAGTATATAGATGGGGAATTTGGAACAGGCGATGGACCAGAATTTTCAAATAATCCTAAATATATAGATAGCGGAAAATTTATACCAGAAATAATAAAAAGAGAAGATGTTGAAAAAATATTATTGCTCCCAGAAGAAATAAAAGAAAAATTTGTTAAGGATTTTATTAAAAAATAAATCATTATCTAGCGTTACAATTCATGGATGATTTTGTATGGCTTTTTAGAATTATAGAATATGGCGTGATTTGTAACTTCTAGAAACAGAAGTCAACATAAAACGATTTAAAAGTATTGACAAAACTTAAAAAATATTGTAATATTTAATTTATATTTAAGAGTTTATCTAAAGGTTAATTTACTGGAGCGGTAAAGGATAACAAAAATGTTATTTACACTTAAAGTAAGATTATTTAAAGTCTTGCAAAGGAGTCTTAAAGTATTTCTTTTGCGGGGCTTTTTTTGAATTCTAAAAAAACATGAGATTGTTAGATAATCTAAAAGTGCATAATACTAAATTCTTATCTATAGAAATTAGAAGAAGTAAGAAAATGGAGGGGAAAATAATGAGCATAATAGAAGTAAAAAATTTAAACAAAAATTTCAGAATTAAAGAAAAAGAAAAAGGAATAAAAGGAAGTATAAAATCAATAATAAAACCAATGTACAAGGAGATAAAAGCAGTAGAAAATATTAATTTTACAGTAGAAAAAGGAGAAGTAGTAGCATTTATTGGACCAAATGGTGCAGGAAAGTCTACAACAATAAAAATGCTAACGGGTATTTTATACCCAACAAGTGGTGAAATAACAGTAAATGGAATAAATCCTTCAAAGCAAAGAAAAAAATTAGCCTATAAAATAGGAACAGTATTTGGTCAAAAGGAACAATTATGGATGCATTTAACTCCGTATGACAATTTCAAGTTTTTTGGAGCTATATATGATATACCAAACAAAGAAATTGAAAGTAGAATAGAAGAATTAAAAATAACATTTGAGTTACAAGATTTTATAAATACACCAGTTAGAAATTTATCTTTAGGACAAAGAATTAGATGTGAAATAGCAGCAAGCTTAATACATAAACCAGAAATATTATTTTTAGATGAACCAACAATTGGCTTAGATCCAGTAGTTAAAGAGAACATAAGAAAATTAATTAAGAAAATGAATAAAGAATATAACACAACAATATTTTTAACAAGCCATGATATTGGAGATATTGAAAAACTTTGTAAAAGGGTAATTATAGTAAATAAAGGTAAAATTATTATGGATGATACAATGAATAATTTAAAGTATAATTACTTAAATAAGAAAATTATAGAAGTTAAACTAAAAGAAAAAGTGAATTTAAAAGGTGAGGAAGGTATTACTGTATTAAAAGACAAAGGTAATAGTTTAAAAGTAGAAATAGATAGTACAAAGAAGCAAATTGCAGATGTTATAAAACTATTAGATACTGATAAAATTATCGATATAAACATTTCAAACATACCATTAGAAGATATAATCACATCAATTTACAAAGAAAATAAACAGTAAGATGCTTGCTTAATGCTACAATTCAAAAAATTAAATTAAAGAAAGGGGAACAAGTATGAAAAAATATCTGTATATATACAAAGCAACATTAATAGAAAATTTGAATTATATGAGTAGTGTAATGATAAGATTTTTGAATTTTATAGTTATGATGTTTGTGTTTATAAATTTATGGCAATATATTTATTCAGATAGTAGCCAAATAATAAATGGATATACAATGGAACAAATGATATGGTATGTTTTAATTGCAGAAGTTTTATGGTTTGGAACTAGAAACAAAATATTAACAACAGAAATAAGTGAAGATATAAAAACCGGTAACATTGCTTACAATATAAATAAACCATATAATTATATTTATTACATAATTTCTAAACACCTAGGAGAAATAACTATAAAATCTATTGTATTTTTTATATTAGGAATGATATTAGGAGTTATTTTTGTAGGACCAATAAATAATTTTAATTTTTTTAATATACCATTTATTGTTATATCACTAATACTTCGGAACAATTATAAATTCTATTTTGAGAATTACAATTAGTATATTTTCTTTTTGGATAGAAGATTCAACACCATTTCATTGGGTATATGATAAGCTTATACTAGTAATAGGAACATTATTTCCAATAGAAATGTTTCCAGAAATAGTAAGGCCAATAATAAAATGCACGCCAATATTTGTTGTAACATATGGACCAACCAAATTAATAATAGATTTTAGCATGGAAAATTTTATAAATATATTTATTGCACAAATAATTTATTTAGTAATATCTTTAATAATAATTGGATTTCTATATAATAAAGGGGTGAAAAAATTAAATGTTAATGGAGGTTAAAAATCAAGTAAAAGTTATAATATTATCAGTAAAATATAACATAATGAGGCAAATGGTAAATAAAGTAACATTTATAACGAATATACTTTTCATGATATTAAATAATGCAACTTTTATTATTCAATGGATAATATTATTTAGATTAAAAGATGAAATAGGCGGATACACAATAAAAGAAGTTATTTTATTATGGGGAATTGCAGCAAGCACTTTTGGAGTAGCAAATATAGTTTTTAATGGAGCGTTCAAATTAGGAGATTTAATAATAAATGGTAAATTAGATACTTTTATAGTTCAACCTAAAAATATATTTTTAAGTGTTCTAACTTCAGAAACAAGAATATCCGCAATAGGAGATTTAATTTATGGATATATATGCTTAATTATATACGGAGTAAACATAGAAAATTTTATTTTGTTTACAATATTCTCTATAGCAGGGGGAATTATTTTAACTGCATTTATAAGTATTATTCAAAGTTTATCATTTTGGATAGTTAGAGGAGATGTTCTTGCAGATACATTATTTACAGCAATAATAAATTTTGGTACATATCCAGGGAAAATATTTAAAGGCATAATAAAAATTATTTTATATACTATTATTCCAGTAGGTCTAGCTAATTACTTACCGGTAGAAACAATAATAAATTTTAATGTTATGAGCTTTTTATATATAGTTTTATTTACAGTTGCTATAGTTATATTAGCATTTGTAATGTTTTATAAAGGTTTAAAAAGATATTCATCATCTAATTTAATGAGTTCGAGAGTTTAAAAACAAAATACTGGATGTTTTTAGGTGTTTTTAGGGACACCTTCCAAAAACATCTTATAGAAATGTAAATTAATGATGTATTAAATAAAGACTATCTTGTACAAAAAATCATAATAAAAATGAAAAGAAGCTAAAAATTAGGGAACTTATAATAAGTTCCCTTTAGTAGTATTAAAAGACAATATTATAAGAAAAAGTTGTAAGCATACATATAATAACACCACATAATGCAGGAAGAATAAAGCTAACAAAAGTCCATTTTAAGCTTCCTGTTTCTTTTTTTATTGTAAGTAGGGTAGTAGCACAAGGAAAATGTAAAACAGTAAAAATCATTACATTAATAGCGGTTAAAAAAGTCCAACCATTTTCTATAAGTATCTGACCAATTGAAAAAGTATCATCTAAATTTACTAAAGAATTTCCACCTAAATAACACATTAAAATAATAGGTAAAACTATTTCGTTAGCTGGAATTCCAAGAATAAATCCAGTTAAAATATATCCGTCTAATCCCATAAGTTTCGCAAATGGATTTAAGAAATTTGCAACAATTGTTAAAAGATTTTGACCATTTATTCCAATATTTGCAAATAGCCAAATCACAAGCCCAGCAGGGGCGGCAGTGCTAATTGCTCTACCTAGTACAAATAGTGTTCTATCAAAAATTGAACGAATTAAAATTTTACCAAATTGAGGTTTTCTATATGGTGGCAATTCTAGTACAAAAGAAGAAGGCATTCCTTTTAAAATTGTTTTTGATAGTATTTTTGAAGTTATAAGTGTTAAGAAAATTCCTAATATAACTACTAATATAACAAAAAAAGTAGAAATGAATGATGCTCCAATTCCTTGTATCACGCCAGCAATAAATATTGTAGCGATAGATATCAAGATTGGGAATCTTCCGATTACAAGGAACAAAACTATTTGTTAAAATGGCTATCAATCTTTCACGAGGTGAATCTATTATTCTACACCCAACACAACCTGCAGCATTGCAGCCAAAACCCATACACATTGTTATCATTTGTTTTCCAGAACAACAACATTTTTTAAAAAAACCATCCATATTAAAAGCTATTCTAGGCAAATAGCCAAGGTCTTCTAAAAAAGTAAATAAAGGAAAAAATATAGCCATAGGTGGTAGCATAACAGATATAACCCATGTGAGGGTTTGGTAAACACCTAAAATTATCATATTAGAAAACCATTCTGGCAAATTAATTAATTTAGCTCCAATTATTAATTTATCTTGAATCCAACTAAATATTGTAAATAAAACTTGAGAAGGGTAATTTGCGCCAACAATAGTAATCCAAAAAATTAATGCTAGAAAAGCAATCATAATTGGAATGCCAAATTTTTTGGATGTCAAAATTTTATCTATTTTTCTATCTTTATTTGAATAATTTTCATTTTCAAAAGTGCATACATCTTTACATATGCTTTCTGCTTTGTTCATAATAGAGGAAACTATTGTATCTCTAAAAGTATTTTTATTAATTTTATGAGTAGATAAATTGTCTAAGCTTCTGTTTTTTATAGTTCTAATAGTTTCGTTATTGGTTAAATCAATGGAAAGATTTTTTTCAATTGAACTAAGAATTTTTTCTTCACCATCAAGTAACTTTAAAGAAATCCATCTAGCTAAATTTGAGTGTAATATGGAGTTATAGTTAGATTTAGAATTATTACTAAATTTTGAATCTAACTTGCTAGGATGTGATTTGCTATTTTGACAATTTTTAAAATTATATTGAATTATAATATTTTCTTGTAAAGTCTCAAGTTCTTTTTCAATAAAAGAATCATAAGAAACTCTTTTAGGAGTTGGAATAATTTGCTTTTTGCAGACTTTATAAACCGTATCGATAAGTGTATTTAGTGTATTTGAATTTCTAGCTGTAGTTCCTACCACTGGAATACCAAGTAAGCTTGACAACTTATCTAAATCAATTTTTATTTTCTTCTTTTTAGCTTCATCTAATAAATTAATACACAAAACTACATTATTAGTTATTTCCATTATCTGAAAAACTAAGTTTAAGTTTCTTTCTAAGCATGTAGCATCTACTACAACAATAGTTACATCTGGATTACCAAAACAAATATAATCTCTTGCGATTTCTTCTTCTTCTGAGTTAGACATAATAGAATATGTACCAGGAATATCGACAAAAAGAAAATCTGTACCTTTATAAGAACAATTCCCAGTAGCATTTGAAACAGTTTTGCCAGGCCAATTGCCTGTATGTTGATGCATCCCTGTTAAGCTATTAAAAATTGTGGATTTTCCCACATTTGGATTACCTGCCAAAGCTATAGTGTATCCATTTGTTTTTTTTATATTTTGAAAATCATTAGATAGTAATCCATTTCCAGTAGATGATTTTGTAAGCCCCATAAGCACCTCCTAGAGTGTTGCTAGTCTTTTTACTAGTCAGCCTTAAAACTTTTTTGCCCTGCTTAATGTGATTACTATATAAATATTTTAAGAATAATCTCGGCTACCTTACATTTTACACTAAAAAAATCCAACTAATTTCGAAAGCCCCCTGAAATACAAGCTTTGAGATTCCCTTTCGAAATTATTAAGATTTTCTAAGTTATTCCAGTCGCATTCGTTTAATTCTTAAAATATTTATATAGTAATCACTTAGCTAAGGACTTCTTATTATATCTGGCTGACTAGTAACATATTTTTTTAAAATATATTATGATTGTATCTATTAAAAGGTTCAAAAAAGATTATAAATATATGTTAATTAAATCTGTATCTTCCTTTCTAATAGCTATAAGTGTACCTCTAATTTCAAAAGCTCTTGGGTCACCCGAAGGACTTTCTAAAATAGGAGTTATAGAAGTATTTTTTACAAGTCCTAAGTCTAGTAAGCGTCTTCTAATATTTCCTTTACAATTTAAATTATCAATATAGGCTTTGGTGTTTATTGGCAATTCGCTTAATACTTTTATATTTTGTTCCATGTCTTGCCTCCTATATTATTATATTTTGTCGAAAAAAATATGTTACTATTGACAATACATAATATTTGTGAAAAAATAGACATAAAGTTGAAAAATACAAGAAGATATATTAACATTTATCATTTTTTAACTAAATTTACAATTAGAAAGGAATAAAATCAATTATGGAAAAAGTAAGAGGTTTTGAAGTAGCAAAAGGGTTCGAGGATAAAGAAATAAATTTACCCATAAGAAAAACAAAATATTCTGCAGGTTATGATGTAGAAGCGGCTGAAGATATAGTAATACCAAGTTTTAAAAAGGGAACTAATCCAACACTAGTAAAAACAGGAATTAAAGCATATATGCAAGATGATGAAATGTTATTATTATATAATAGAAGTTCTAACCCTAAGAAAAAAGGGTTAATACTTGCAAATAGTGTTGGAGTTGTAGATAAAGATTATTATGGAAATCCAGATAATGACGGACATATTATGTTTGCGTTTTATAACATAAAAGAAGAAGATGTTTTAATAAAAAAAGGAGAGGCTATAGGACAAGCAATATTCCAAAAATATTTGATAGCAGATGATGATGCGGCAGAAGGTGAAAGGCTAGGTGGATTCGGATCAACAAGAAAGTAGAATAGATTTATTTTAAATATTAAGTATATTAAATAATTTTGTTGTGAGTGTAAAAAGTAGACAAGAAAATCAAATTTTGTCTACTTTTTAAAATGAAAGCTACAAAATTTCTTGACAATAAAAACAATAAAATATAAAATAAATGTAATGAAAATGAGAGTACGAAAGAAAAAGGAGGGAAAAGTAAATTGATGAAAAATACAAATGAACACTCAAAGCTTAAAACCATTGAGGCTGTAATACACACACACACACACGGATATTTTACAAATAAATAGAAATAAAGGACATCCGCCATTTTTGCTATTTTAGAAAAAATAAGTAAAAAGAAAAAATAGTGAGGTAGGATGAAAATGAAAAAACAAAAAGCAAAGAAGATAAATCATGTGATAAGAGAACAGGGTATAACTCTAATTGCATTAGTAATAACAATAATTGTAAATAGAGTATTTTATGACAAGAATAAAAATATTAGTAATTTAGTGGGTTCCAGTCTATGATTTATATAAACTTATAATAGAATTGTTATTGAAAAAGATAATAATTCTATTTTTTTTTAGTTAAAAATAAGAAAGGAAGAATTTAAAAATGGAAAATAAAGAATTAAAACAAACTATTATTGATGAAAGAACAGGAATCGAATATAATTTAGTCAATGGCTATTATATTCCAAATATTGTGTTATCTAAACCAAGAAAAACAGGAAATATAGGAAAATATGGAAGAATAAGAGCAAGATATTTGAAGGAATATAAAAAAGCAGAATATTCGTTGATGTTAATTGAAAATGAATTAACAAGTCATTTACTAGATATTGATGACATTTGTAGAGAAAGAGTTGATTTGTTAGTAAAACAAATTGCAGAAAAAGAAAATGTAAATGAAGAATTAAAAGCAAGAGATCAAATGGAATGGGTGGCTCGAATGAATAATATACTTAATAGAGTAGAAGAAATTATAACAAACGAAATTATATATCAGTAAAATTAGAAAGAGGTTAAAAATGAATAATGATATAGAAGTAAACAAATACAAAGAAATTTTTGAAAATGTTAAAAATGAAATTTTAAAATCGCAATATAGGGCAATGCAATTTGTAAACAAAGAATTAATTTTTATGTATTGGAATATAGGAAAAATTATATTAGCAAATAGTGAATGGGGAAATAAGTTTATTGATAATTTATCAATAGATTTAAAATTGGAATTTCCAAATTCAACAGGTTTTTCAGTTAGAAACTTAAAATATATGAGGAAATTTGCAGAGGAATATAATAATTTTGAAAAAGTAAATGATGTTACTTTTATGGCTGCTTTTTTAGTTAAAGTTGCCAGTGGCAATTTAAGACAGCTGTTAGAACAAAGTGAGTTACAGATGTCTTATGCAGAGGCTTTAACTAAAACCTAAAAAATACGAGCAAGTATTTTTTAGGCAAAAGGGTGCAGGAACTCCTGCCACAACTAACACTTTTAGCGATAGCGTAAAAAAAGTGTTGTAGTTGTGTTACAAGACAAACGAGAAAGTTACAAGACAAACGAGAAAGAGCGGAATTTTAGAAATAATATGTCTTATTATTTAGCAAGTCAAAGAAGAAAAAAATTAAACAAGGCGGATGATGAAAAATGAGTTTTGCAATTATTAGAAACACAAAATACAAAAGAGAAAATTTAAAAGGAATATACAGACACAACGAAAGAAAAAACAAGAATTACTCAAATGATAATATAGATAAAGAAAGGTCTTATTTGAATTACTCAATAAAAAGCCCTAAATATAGATATGACAAAGAATTTGATGGACTAAAAGAAAAATACAATCTAAAAGGACAAATAAAGACAGTTAGTAATATTGCTTGTGAATATATTATTACTTCTGATAAACAATTCTTTGAAGAAATAGGCGAAGAAGAAACAAAAAGATATTTTGAAACTGCATATAATTTTGTTGCTGAATATAAAAATTTAGGCGAACAATATATAATGTCTGCAAAAGTGCATATGGACGAGGAAACTCCACATATGCACTTAATTTTTTTGCCTGTTGTTCATACTACAGATAAAAAATGCAAAATATGAAATTGGAATTACCAGATGTTCCAGAGATTGATAATATTAAAATGGCTAGATGGTCAAAGAAAAGAGATGAAAAGATTTTAGAAGATATTATAAAACCAAAAGATGATTTAATAAACAAATTATATGAGAATAATCTACAAATGCACCAGCAATTATTAAGACAGGCAAAAATGGTAGAAGAAGCAGAAAAATATCAAAAAGAAAGAAACAAGATTATGGCTGATAATAGAGATTTGCATAAGCAAGTAGATAGTATTAAAGCTGAATATAAAGAAAAAGAAGATAATTTAGAATGGAAATATGACTATAAAATCAAAACATTAGAAAAAGAAAATAGCTATTTGCAAAATGTAATAGATAAATTTAGAGAAACTATCCATAAATTTATAGAGTGGATCTGTGTTAATTTTGATATGGGTACAGGAGATACACTAATTAGAGATTTTGAAAGAGAAACTAGAACTTGTTTAGATGGCGAGGAACAAATAAAAAGAGAAGAAAGAGAAAAAGATTTAGAAATGGAAAGATAATGAAAAAATGTAAATTAGAAATTTAAGTAAAAATAAATATTTATATAATAGCTGAGTACTAATTAATGTAATAAAAATGTAACATAAAAACAATATTTTTGTAATAAAACTCGAAAACCCTTACATCTGTATGTATATATATATATATTGCCAACTTTGTGAAGTGTTGCAAAAAAAGTCGAAATATAATAAAATAAAAATAATCAAAGTAACCTTTAACAGGAAAAAGGAAAAGGTAATGGAAAATGAAAAAAAAATCACTGAAAGAATTAAACAGACAACATTATTAGAAGATATAATATTTTATGTAATTATTATACCTTTAATTTTGATATCTATAACAATAATTTGGCAACGATTAACAGAACCAGATAAAATACCAGATATTTTAGGATACAAAATGTTTGTTGTTTTAGACGGAGATATGGATCAAGCGATTGAATATGGAGATTTAATTTTTACACACAATATTGCTCCAGAAAATCTTGAAAAAAGCAATTTAATAGCATTTAGAAATAATACTAATAAAGTAACAATACATAGGATTATAAAAATTACAGAAGATGATATTGGAAGACAATTTGAAATGCAAAATAGCGTAAATGAGGTTGGAGATACAAAATGTGTAAAAGAAAATCAAGTTGAAGGATTAATTATTTACAGAATTCCTAATATAGGTATAATATTATATAAAATTCAAGAACCTTATATAATTTTGATTTTAATAGGAATTGTTTTATTAATTGGAATAGTTGCTTACTATATAGCAGGAAGATTGGACAAAAGAGATATGAAAAAAGCAACTGAAAATAGTTATTAAGATTGTTATAATTAGAAAATAACTAATTATACAGTTTAAAATACAAAAATATCATAATTGAAGGGAGGAAAAACAATGGCAAAAAATGAAAGAAAGACAAGAACTAAAAGAGCGATTTTTGTTGTTATAGCACTTTTATTAGTTGCCTACCTAATAAGTAGTACATATGCTAGATACTCAACAGTAGGAAAAGCAAATGGAAAAGTAGATATAGCAAAATGGGCGGTTGTAATGACAGCAGATGATGGAACAACATTAAATTCTACAACTCAAGATATTACATTTACAGTACAATCAAATACTGAAGTTGTTCCTGGAAAAATTGCTCCAGCAGTTACAGCTAAGGCTGAAATTGAATTAGATTTAACAGGTACAGAAGTTTCAGTTGACTTTACACCTACTATTGGTGATTATACACCATCAACACTTCCAAGTGCTGACAAAATTACTTTATCATCAGCAGTAGAAGGTGGAACAGTAGGAAGTTCAAACTATATACCACTAGTTGGTAATAGTGCTTTTACAGAAAGCAATGGAAAGAAAAAAGTTACATTAACATTAACTTGGGCTAATGATAATGAAAATAATGCTGATGATACAGCAACTGGAATGCTTGCAGATGAATCAAGAACTATAACAATCCCTGTAACATTGACAGTTCAACAACATATAAACACATAGACTAATTTTATTCTTATAAGACACTATCTTAATTTTAAGGTGGTGTTTTATTTTTACATATTTTATTGACAATATTGACATAATATAGTATAATGTGTATGTATTTTTAAAAGAGGTGTATCAAATGCAAAAAAGTAAAGCAAATGTATTTGTTACTGCATTTATTATTATACTTATCCTTTTTACAAGCTCAAACTATGTATATGCAAAAAATAGTGAGATAAAAGATAATTGGAACGTAACAATTACAAATGATGCAAAAGAAATAAATGATACACACAAGATAAAATTTGAAGTGCAAAAAAATAAAAATGTGGTACTAGGAAAAATAGCACCAGGAATGAAAGCAACTGCTGAAATAGAAATCAATCTTCAAAAAGTAAATGGATTTGTGGATATAGAATTAGAAATTGATGATTCAAAACTGAATGATGTATTTTTACTTAATGCAAGATTTAATGATGAAAATTTATCTTCTAAAAGTAAAAAAAAGGTAAACGCAGGAAAAATAGAAAAAGTGTTATTAGAACTTATATGGAATGGAAAGGATATAGAAGATACAGAAATAGGAATCAATATTGCATCGATTGAAATTCCTGTAAAAATAAAGGTATTACAACACATTTAATAAATCACTATTTTAAGTTTTTTATTAGAGCTTAGGATGGTGATTTTTTATGTTAGAAATAAAAGACTAATAATTCCGTAACAAAAATGTAATATAAATGTAATATAAATATAAAATTATTGAAAATCCTTGAAGCAACTAAAAAACAAAGAAAGTCGGTTTTTTACAGCATTGAAAAAGATTTTGTAGTATGATACAATATAATTTGTATAATAGTAGGTATTATATCTTTTACAAGCAAATTACAAAACTTTTAAAAAGTTGTAGTTCAAAATAAAAAATAGAGAAAGGAGAAATAGTAATGACTCTTAAAGAGCATTATTCAATTAATAGCAGAAAAAGTATAAAACCATATTTTAAGTTAATAATATTGTTTTTCATTCTTATTACTGTTTCTCATACATATGCAAGATACACATATACAACAACAAATAACGGAGCAATTTCAGTTGCTAAATGGCATATAGAAATTAATGGTACGGAAATAACTAATGCAACAAGCAATTTAAATAATAATATAAGACTATTAAATGTAGAAGATAATACAACAAATATAGATTCTGGAGATGAATGCTACTTTGATATAATAATAAATCCAAGCACAACTGAAGTTGCAATTTCATACTCTATTTTAGTAGATTTAGCTGAATCTAATTTACCTAGTGGAACAAAAATCTTAAAATATGAAAAGTATGTAAATACTGGAGCAAACGAAGAAAGAGATAAAACAGAGGATATAAATGAAGAAACGGTTTCTATAATAGAAAATATTCCATTGCAAGAGACACAAATTGCATTGAATAATGAATCAATACGAAGATATAGGATTTTTTGCAAAATACCATTTCCAACAGATATAGACAAGGATGAAGATTTTACAGCTACACCTAGAATAACTGTAAAACAATACATAAATCAACAATAAAAAGGAGAAAAAAATTGAAAAGAATAAATAAAATTAGAATTAAATATTCTTTATTAATTTCCTTTTTTATAATTTTAGCAACTGTTTTGCCTACTTTCATGAGATATCAAGCAAGCGTTACAGCAAATGTAGTTGGCTATGCTAAAGAAACGAGAAGAAGTACATACAAAGTAAACTTCCATAGTAATGGAGGAACTGGTACAATGGCAAGTATGACAGTGAATTATAATGAGGCGGTTAATTTAATCCCAAACACATTCACCAATGAGCCCTCTCACTTTGCAGGATGGAATACACAGGCAGATGGAATGGGGACAAACTATAGAAATGAGCAAGAAATAATTGAAACAGATTATATTACAGGAAATCAAATAGATTTATATGCAAAATGGGCTCAAGGTATTGCAGAGGTAGATGGTAATTTTTATCAGACTTTACAAGCTGCTGTAGATGCAGTACCAAATAATGTACAAAAGACAGTTAAACTTCTTGCAGATACCGAAGAACAAATAACTATAAACAAATTGCAGAATATTATATTTGATTTGCAAGACTATACAGTATCAAAAACTTCAGGTAAAGACGGAGTTTTTGAAAATTATGGTACAATAAGGATAACAAATGGTACATTAACCTCAAGCGTTGATGGTGCCGTATTAAATAACTATCCAGGAGCGACGGCTTATATATCTGGAGGAAATTTAATTGGAACTTCGACTCTAAAAGGACAAGCTGTTTACAATAAAGGTGGAACATTAGAGATTTCGGGAACGGCGTATTTAAGTAGTGTGTCGACAAATAGACCAACAGTACATCATTTAGACTATAATTCTAACACTGCTATAACTAGAATATTAGGTGGAACAATTATTGGAACAAGTTATTATGCAGTAGGGAATGAAAAAGGTGCTAATGCTGTAGAAATTGGTTCAAAAGATGGAAATGTAAGTACAACCACACCAGTAATACAAAGTGGTACTTATGGAATTGGTAGTTATTCAAATAATGATGGAAGATTTAAGTTTTATGATGGAATTATAAAAGGAAAAACTGGTGCAATAAATAATGAGGCAACACTTATAACTGATGTAGAAAACTATTGTGAAATAGGACATTCACAAGAAACAATAAATAATCAAACATACAAAACAGCGTATTTGCAAAATATGGCGAATGTAAGGGAAGTAACATTTAATCCAAATGGTGGAACTGTTAGTGAACCAAAAAGAAGAATTTTAAGTGGAGACCCAGTAGGAACATTACCAACTCCAACTAGGGAAGGATATGTATTTAATGGATGGTTTACATTAAGTGAAGGTGGAGATCAAATAGATGCAACCACAATTATTACAGCAGATGTTGAATATTTTGCTCAGTGGGAAAAAGCAAAGGTAGTAACATTTAGTCCAAATGGTGGAACTGTAAGTGAACCAACAAGAAGTATTATAAGTGGAAATCCAATAGGAACATTACCAACACCTACTAGAGATGGATATGCATTTATTGGATGGTTTACATTAAGTGATGGTGGAGATCAAATAGATGCAACTACAATTATTACAGCAGATGTTGAATATTTTGCACATTGGAGACTATTATATTTTGCACAAATAGGCAATACTAGATATAATTCATTATCAGCAGCTTTAAATGCTGTGCCAACTACTAATGTTCAAACAACTATAACATTATTACAAAATTCAGTTGGAAGCTTTAAAGTCGCTAAAAATAAAAATGTTATACTAGATTTGAATGGTTATACATTAAGTGTTGCAGAAAATAAAACTGTTATAGAAAATAGTGGAACTCTATTGATTACAAATGGTACATTATCATCGACACAGGCAACTGGTGCAATTAATAATTTGGAGGGTGCTGTTTTAAGAATTACTGATGGAAACTACTCTGCGACACAAAGAGCAGTAATTTATAATACTAATGGTACTGTTGAAATATCAGGTGGAACCTTTACTTCTAATGCTACTGGAACTCCTGATCATACAAATGTACCAAGAGCAACAATTCAAAATGTTGGGACTAATGGAACAATATCAATAACAGGTGGAACCATTATTGGAACAACTCAACATGCAATTTCAGGTGATGGATCTATAATTATAGGTATTAAAGACTCAAATATTAGTAGCACATCGCCAGTTATTAGGGGTAAGCAGTATGGAGTATGGGCTTCAGGAACATTAGACTTTTATGATGGTGCTATAAAAGGTGTAGCTGATCCAATTTATGGAACTATAACAGATACTGAAGCAAATAGTACACAATTTACTGGAACAGAAACAATTGGTAGTGATACATATAAAACTTTACATTTAGAATAAACATAACATGATTAATGGGGGATAAAATGATTTATACTAATGAAATTATAAAGAAAAAATATGAAAAAAAGTTAATTATAAAAAGATTGCTTAAAATAGTTTATGTACCAATTATTGCAGGTATTATTTTAATAACAATACTTGCAGGGTACAAAAAATGTGTAAAGCATGAAAACAATATTAGTATTTTGGGATTTAGACAATATGTAGTTGCTACAGGAAGTATGGAACCTGAATATAATATTGGAGATTTAATAGTTATAAGAGAAACAACAAAGGAAGAAATAAAAATCGGAGATGTAATTAATTATATCTCCGAAACCGGAATAGATACAATAACTCATAGAGTAGTAGATATAATACAAAAAGATGGACAAACTTACTATAAAACAAAAGGAGATAACAACAATAGTGTAGATCCAGAATTAGTAAACTATAGCCAAGTGAAGGGAATATTAGTATTTAAAATAAGCAAATTAGGAGCAGTCATTACAAAAATGTTTACTGGAACAGGAATTACAATTCTATTTGCAGTTATTATATTATCATATATAAGAGATAAAAACAAAGAAGAAAAAATAATATCAAGAGAAAATGCGAGAAAGCTATATAATGTTCCAAAATATGAGGAGAATGATAGTTAATGATATTTTACAATGATAAGAATATAAGAAAACAAATCGAATTGGATTACAAAGAACTAGAAAATTATAAAAATTCATATAGCAAAAGAATATCTTTATATAATACATATTTAGATACTATGCAAGTATTTGAAGATGTAATTGCTGAGAGAAATAATCTAAATAAAGAGGATATGGAAAACAAAAAGCAAGTATTTCAAACACAAATTAATAAAATTGATAATAATTTAGAACTATTGACAAATTTACTAAGAAATATTGATTCAACAGGTAATATAGGAGTAGAAAAGAAAATATTAAATAAATATAATCAAAAATACAGAGAAATTAGAAATAATTATATAATTAATAGCATTTTTGAAGAACAGTTAACAGAAGATTATATAAATGTATTAATGATTGATTTAGCAAAAACACTCGAAAAAATGAAGGAAGAACACGAAAAAGAAATGGAAAAAGTATTAACTGAAAAAGCAAATATTCAAAATGTAACAGAGAAAAAAGAAAATGTTATACAAGAAGATCAAATAGTAAATTATATAGATGAAACAGAAGATAAAGAAATTCATATAAAAAATAACAATACACTTTTAATATCTGAAAAACAGGGGAAAGTTATATTACCATACAAAGCAGAAGAAGTATTAAGAATTCTTAATAAGGAGAAGAGTAAATACAGTTCTGTAGAAGAGGTAATAGAAGATAAATTTACAAGAAATTTTTCAGACTTTAAAATACAATTTGCAAGTAGATATGCTGAAACAATAAGATTAGCTAGAGAAAGGGAGAATTATAGTTTTATTGATGCAGTAACAATAGCAACAGAAATGATGAGAAAAAATTTTTTACACCCTGCTATAATTTCTGCATGTAGAACTCTAAACGAATTGGATGTATATTTGGATTGCCTTGATAAAAATGAGTTAGAAGATTTTAAGATATTTAATGTTAAATATGAATTATATCCAATGGTTGTAAAATCATACAATAATGGAAAAAGAGCCAAACATAATAAAAATCTAGATTTAAAAATATTTAGTAAAATAAAAAGAATTTTCAAAATGGACAATAGAGAAACTGATAAGGCATATGACAAATAAGATAATAAGAAGCACATAATAATATAGCTCATTAAGAAATAGAGAGAATCTAATTTCTCTCTATTTACTATGTATAAGCCATTTATAAACTTCATTTTCAGTAAGCTTTCCTTTTTTCATATCATTAATTTTTTCTTTAGCTTTTTTCTTCCAAGTTTCAAAGTCTTTAGCAAGTTTAGTGTTAGTTTTATCTTTTCTAACTTGCATAAATTATTATAATTCAGTTATAAGATGTATTTATGAAGAAACATTAGATAAAGTGTTAAATAAGAAACAATTACCGATGAGAAAAAAGAAAAAACAGTTTATAAAGTGCTAGCTAAAGAAGAGTTAAGTGCTTTTTTTAATTGTGTAGATAATTATAAATTTAAAACAATATTTATGATAGCATATGGTTCGGGGTTAAGAATAGGAGAAAAGCAAAATTAAGTGAAAAAGTTACAATGCACACATTAAGACATTGTTTTGTAACGCATTTAATAGAAAATGGTGCAACACTAATTCAAGTAAAGGAATTAATGGGACATAGTAATATAAGAAGTATAATGGCTTATATACATGTAGCTAATATAGATTTAGGGCTAGAAAGTCCGTTTAGTGCAAGGTACAACTTGGGGAGAATTTCCTATGGGTTCATTAACAATCAATGAAAATAACTATTATCTAATGATTATAGATGGATGGAAAGATGAGTTTCTTTCTGGACTTCCAGAAGGATCTGTTTGTTCTTATGATGAGTCGACCGACGAGTACACTCCTTTATGCTCATCTAATAATAGTAATGACGTTGTGAAGTCAGATGAAACTATAAATGTTGGAAACTATTATTTTGTGTCACCATAAACAATGTAGGATAAAAAAGAATTATGACATTGTAGAAAATCAGTTTATTGTTCTTTTTAAGGCACGAAAATACGTCTACAGCCTGTCCGACGGTTATATACAAGACATAATCGTGTCTCAAATTCTTGCAGTGGTATCAATTAGTACTTTTAAAGTATTGGAAACAGGAATATAAAAGAACTTCAAAAAAATAAAAAAAAATTTAAACCTAGAACCCCAAGGGTTACAGATGAAACATACATAAGAAATTAATGGTAAAGGCTTTGACTTTTACCATTTTTTGTTGTATAATAATTATGGTTAAAAAATCCAATAAAGTTATATGAAGTATATAGTATTTACATAACTTTATTATCTTTTTTTGCTAAATAGTTTTAAAGTGCAGAAAGGAGTTGGCTTACATGTTTAATGTAGGAGATAAAATAGTGTACCCAATGCATGGGGCAGGAGTGATTGATTCAATAGAGGAAAAAGATATATTAGGAGAGAAACAATCTTATTACATACTGAAAATGCCAGGAGAAGTAAAGGTTATGATTCCAACAGCTAAAGCAGAATCAGTAGGGGTAAGAAATATTATAGATAAGAGTTCAGCAGATAAGGTAATTGGAATATTGGAAAAAGACGAAACAGAAATGGACAAAAACTGGAATAAAAGATATAGAGACAATATGGACAAAATGAAAAGCGGAGACATTTATGAGATTGCAGATGTTGTTAGAAATTTAAGCTTTAAGCAAAAAGAAAAAGGACTATCAACAGGAGAAAAGAAAATGCTAAACAATGCAAAGCAAATATTAGTAAGTGAGCTAGTTTTAGCAGAACATGCTTCACAAGAAGATGTAGAACAATTAGTAGAAAATAAGATAAACACATCATTTATGATGTTTAGGTCAGAGGAAGTAGCACAAGAAAGTGTTGTTAATAAATTCATACCTTTTGATGGAACAACAGGAGCATAAGCTAATTAATAGTATTAAAAATATAAAAAGTAATCCACCAACTATATAGGTGGATTATTTTTTAAAAACAAAAAAGCCTAAGTTCCTAGAAAACTATAGGCTTTATAAATTCCTTTCCATTTAAATAATCCAAAATGCCATTATCTGTTTTAAAATTAAACTTTAAAATATAGCTACAAAGCATTTGATATTTTTTTCCAAACTTCTTATTAATTTCATTAATACCATATTTTCCATCACCTATAATAGGATAACCTAAATGTGCAAGATGAGCGCGAATTTGATGTGTTTTACCGGTTTCTATATTAACATCTAATAGAGAAGTATTATCCGGTCTTTTTTCTAAAACTTTAAATGAAGTTACAATTTTTTGAGATCCTTTCTTAAAGTCATCATATATGTATACCAAAGACTTTTTGGTATCTTTAAATAAGTAAGCTTCAGACCTTGTATAGTATTCTTTAGGAATTCCATAAACCAGAGCGATGTAATGTTTTTCAATCTCGTGATTTTTAAATTTTTTAAGCAAAATATTCAAAGAATCCTCATTTTTAGCAAATAACACTAATCCAGTTGTATTTCTGTCAATTCTATGACAAGGCATTGGTTTAAAAGCACAGTTAGAATAATACTTATGTACATAGGAAGTTAAACTATTTTTACCAGTAACTTCAATATTATATGGTTTATCAATAATTAAAACATTGTCATCTTCAAAAAAAATATCCAAATCAAAATTAAAATGTAACAATTTATCATCAATAAAAACTAATACTTCATCTCCTTCAAAAATAGTCACATTTGAATTGATTCTTTTATCATTTATTTTTATGTCCTTTTTTCTAAGTGTTTTATAAAATAAATTATTTGTTAAATTAGGAATTGAATCAAAAATAAACTTATCCAATTTTTTTCCATTATATTTTTTATCTACAATAAACTTTTTCATAATAGTATTATAACTTTTTTAAAAAAATTGTCAATGGGGACGGTCCTTTTGGCAATAAATTGCCATGGGGACACTCCTCTAAATATAAGTTTATATTTAATTTTGTAATATATTGAAAATCAAAAGAATATATTATATATGTGAACTTTATGTGAAAAAAATAAAAAAGGTATTGACTTTTATAGAGATAGGGTATAAATTATTAGCAGTCATTTAATTAGAGTGCTAAATAAATATCTAAATTTTTAATTGAGATTTTAATTAAACTTATAGGAGGTAATGTAAAATGATTAAACCATTAGGAAGTAGAGTATTAATAAAAATGAAAGAAGGCGAAGAAAAAACTAAAAGCGGAATTATATTAGCAGGAAATGCTCAAGAAAAGCCACAAATTGCAGAAGTAATAGAAGTAGGCCCAGGAGAAATAAAAGATGGAAAACAAGAAACAATGAATGTAAAAAAAGGTGATAATGTAATCGTAAGTAAATATTCAGGAACAGAAGTTAAATATGAAGGCGTAGAATATATCATTTTAAAACAAGATGATATTCTAGCAATTATTGAATAATGATTATCAAATTCAAAATTAAAATTTAAGAATAATTAAAATCTACATGTAAATGCATAATAAACAATTAAAATAAATATGAAAGGAATGATATAAATGGCAAAAGTAATTAAATTTGGAGAAGATGCAAGAAAATCTTTATTAGAAGGTGTTAATAAATTAGCAGACACTGTTAAAGTAACATTAGGTCCAAAAGGAAGAAATGTTGTTTTAGATAAAAGTTTTGGTGCACCATTAATTACAAATGATGGTGTTACAATAGCAAAAGAAATTGAGTTAGAAGATAAATTTGAAAATATGGGAGCTCGATTGGTAAAAGAAGTTTCTACTAAAACAAATGATGTGGCAGGAGATGGTACAACAACAGCAACAGTTTTGGCACAAAGCATGATTAAAGAAGGTGTTAAAAATGTAGCTGCTGGAGCAGATCCAATGGCTATAAAAAGAGGTATAGATAAAGCTGTAAATAAAGCAGTAGAAGGGTTAAAAGAAATTAGTTCAGAAGTAAATGGAAAAGAAGATATTGCAAGAGTTGCTAGTATATCTGCAAATAATGAAGAAATAGGAAGCCTAATTGCAGACGCAATGGAAAAAGTATCTAAAGATGGAGTTATAACAATAGAAGAATCAAAAACTTCAAACACAGAATTAAACGTAGTAGAAGGAATGCAATTTGATAAGGGATATTTATCTCCATATATGGTTACAGACACAGAAAAAATGGAAGCAGTACTAGATAATCCATATATATTATTAACAGACAAGAAGATTAGCAATATTCAAGAAATATTACCATTATTAGAGTCTTTAATGCAAGAATCAGGAAAACTACTTATTGTATGTGATGACATGGAAGGCGAAGCATTATCTACATTGATTTTAAATAAACTAAGAGGTGTACTAAATATTGTAGCTGTTAAAGCACCAGGATTTGGAGATAAAAGAAAAGCAATGCTAGAAGATATTGCAATTTTAACAGGTGCAGAAGTAATCACATCAGATTTAGGATTAGAACTAAAAGATACAACAATAGAACAATTAGGTAGGGCAAAACAAGTTAAAGTACAAAAAGAAAATACAATAATAGTAGATGGAGCAGGAGAAAAAACTAAAATATCTGAAAGAGTTGCACAAATAAAGGCTCAAATTACAGAAACAAAGAGTGAATATGATAAAGAAGGACTACAAGAAAGATTAGCCAAAATAGCTGGTGGAGTTGCTGTAATAGGAGTTGGAGCTGCAACAGAAGTAGAAATGAAAGACAAAAAATTAAGAATAGAAGATGCATTATCTGCAACAAAAGCAGCAGTTGAGGAAGGTGTAGTTGCAGGTGGAGGAACAGCTTTAGTTAATGTAATATCAAAAGTAGAAGAATTAGAAAAGACACTACAAGGTGGAGAAAAATTAGGCGCAGACATAGTATTAAAAGCATTAGAAGAACCAGTAAAGCAAATAGCTATAAATGCTGGGTTAGAACCTGCAGTAATTGTTGACAATGTAAAAAAAGCTAATCCAGGAGTTGGATTTGATGCAGCTAAAGAAGAATATGTAGATATGAAAAAAGCAGGAATAGTAGATCCAACAAAAGTAACAAGAAGTGCTCTACAAAATGCAGCATCTATAGCTTCAATGGTATTAACAACAGAAAGCGTAGTAACAGATAGCCCCGAACCAAAAGGATGTAATTGCGGAGGACACGATGCAGGAATGCCAGCTGGAATGGACGGAATGTATTAATAATTAAATGAAATGTAAATAAAGAAAGGGGTAAATTCAATGTTTACCTCTTTTAACGTTTATGTTTAAAATTGTTGTGTAAATACTTGAAAATCATAAAAATAAATATTATAATAATAAAGAAAATACGCCAATATAGCTCAGTTGGTAGAGCAACGGATTCGTAACCCGTAGGTCAGCAGTTCGATTCTGCTTGTTGGCACCAAATTAATTAAATGTGCTAAAAAGTAGCTAATAAATAAAAAATAGAGGTACAAAAATATGGGTAAAAAGGACGATAATCAAATAACAGAACAACAATTAAAGGAATTGCTTTCATATGTAAGAAAAATGTATTCAGATTCTGAAATAGCTGGATTATTTAACATAACAGAGTACAGAGTAAAAAAAATAAGGAAAAAGTTTGATGAGGATGGCTTATGGGGAATAGAAAGCAAAAATAAATTAGAGAGCAAAGTAAGAGAAATGGCAATTGACGGAAAAACACCTAAAGAGATAAGTGAAGAATTAGATATTAATTTGAACTTTGTTAAGATGTTTTATTTGAAGTTACAAAAATTAAAAATTATTAAACCAATTGATGAAATGATTGAAAGTAGTAGTGTGGGGTATAATTTTCAAAATAGAAGAGAAAAACAATCGCAAGATAGTACGCAAGAAGAAAATAATGCAAATCATAAAAAAGATGAAGCAAATGCAAATAAAGAAATAACAATTAATTCAGAAATAAAAGAAAATCTAAATATTCTATTTAGTGAGCCATATGATGTAGAAAATCAAAGGAAAGAATATGTTAAAGAATATTTAGAATTAGATTCAGAGGTAAAAATAATTTTAATAGCATTGAAATTACATGGAAAATTAAATATGGAAGACGAAAAAGTACTTAGAGAAAAGGTTAAAAGTAAAAATATTAATAAAACTACTTTTAAGGAAATAATAAAAACATTAGCTAAATTCAAGTATTTAGAACAAGTGGAAGATTTTATAAAGATAAAGGAAAATGACGATAATTTTTTTACTAAAATTGAAAAAAAGAAATATAATCTTTTCAAAGATGAAGTTAAAAGGATAGAATTATGTAAAAAAATTATAGAATTATTAAAAAGTGGAGATTTTAACAAGAGTGAAATTGCAGAAAAGCTTGGAATAGATGAAATAATAGTTTCAAATGTTGCAAGAAGGTATGGTGTAAAGGGATATAAAAATTATGAAAATGAAATATAATTGATAAAAAAAATGCCACAAGGAGAGCCTATGTGGCATAAAAATTATAGGAGAAGAAATGATAACTACTGAAAATATAGAAAAAGATTTAAAAATGGGTAAATTGCAAAATTTATATCTTTTATATGGAGAAGAATTGTTTCTACTAGAAAATTCTTTAAAGAAAATAAAATTATTATTTGGAGAATGTATAAAAGGTATTAATTATATAAATATTGATGATACTAATTGTAATAATTTAATATCAGATATTGAAACTCCAAGTTTTGGATATGAAAAGAAGCTTATTATTGCAAGAAATACAGGATTATTTCAAAAAGAAGGAAAAAGAAAAGTTAGTGATATTCAGAAATTAAGAGAAAAAGTTACTGACTATATAAAGGATAGTTTTAATTTATTAAATAAAAGTGTAGTCCTAGTATTTGTAGAAGAAAATGTCGACTGTAAGCAAGAATTATACAAAGTAATAGATAAATTAGGAATTGTATGTAGATTTGATTTTGAAAAGCCTTTCCAAATCGAAAAAAGAATTATGGGTATTTGTAAAGCATATAATGTATCAATAGACAAAGAAACAGTTAAATATTTTATAGAGTGCTGCGGTGGTAGCATGCAGGATTTAATTAATGAAATTAGAAAGCTTATAGAGTATGCAGGAAATGGAGGGAAGATACTAAAAGAAGATATAGATAAATTATCTATAAAGAAGATGGAAAGTATTATATTTGATCTAACTGATAGTTTAGGAAAGAAAAATATTGAAAAGTCATTAGAAGTATTAAAAAATTTAATTTATGCAAAAGAGCCAATTCAAAAGATTCTTATAACATTATATAATCATTTTAGAAAATTGTATTTTGTAAAAATAGCATTAAGAAACAATAATGATATTATTAATACTTTAAAATTGAAAAGCAATCAAGTTTTTTTAGTTAATAAATATAAAATGCAAGCCAAGTATTTCAAGGAGAATGATTTAAAAGAGATCTTAAATAAAATAATGGATTTAGATTATAAATATAAAAGTGGTGAAATAGATTTACAAGTCGGACTTGAAGCAATACTTTGTAAATATTGTTCATAAAGAAAATATGCAATTATGCATAATTGAACCAAATTTGGATAACAATAAGGTTAAATAAATAGTTTTAGATAGGTGGTTTAATTATGTTTAGAAAAAAAGATAAAATATTAGTTGCAATATTTTCTTTTTTTGTTATAGGTATTGTTTTTTTTATTATAAGTATTCAAAATAGTCGTGTTGAAGCTTTATCAAGATATGGGTCACAAGGAGAAGAAGTAAAGCAAATACAAACTAAATTAAAAAGATGGGGATACTATAATGGAAGTATAGATGGAATATATGGTAGCAAAACATTAGAGGCTGTAAAATATTTTCAAAGAAAAAATGGATTAACAGTAGATGGAATAGCAGGGTCAGCTACATTAAAAGCAATGGGTATATTTAGTAGTGGTACTACATCAAACACAAGCTCAAATAATACAAGTAATGTTAACTTATTAGCAAGAATAATATATGGAGAGTCCAGAGGAGAGCCATATACAGGTCAAGTTGCAGTAGGCGCAGTTGTTATGAATAGAGTAAAAAGTAGCTCGTTTCCAAATACAATAGCGGGAGTAATATATCAAACAGGAGCATTTGACGCAGTTGTGGACGGACAAATTAATATGAATCCCGATTCAACAGCAAAAAAGGCTGCACAAGATGCTTTAAATGGATGGGACCCTAGTTATGGAGCAATATATTATTTTAATCCATCAACAGCAACTAATAAATGGATTTGGTCTAGACCAGTTACTGTAACTATAGGCAAACATAGATTTTGCAAATAGAATATGTCAGGACACTGTTTAACCAGTGACCTGACATTAGTCTATGAACCTCTTGACAAAAAAAAGTCAAATTGATAATATAATACTATATTTTGTAAATGGAGGAGAAAATGTTTCTATATCCTAACATATACTTAAATAAGGTAGAAGATATAACAATAGAATTTTTGAAAAAAAATAAAATAAAAGCTCTTATCTTAGATATAGACAATACATTAATAGATTATAATAGAAAAATGTCTTCAAGTGTTAAAATATGGGCAAAAGATTTAAAAGGGCAAGGTATCAAATTATATATATTATCAAATACTAACCATAAAGATAAAGTAGAAAAAGTTGCAAAAGAGTTAGATTTACCTTATAGGAATCTCGCAAAAAAGCCATTTAAGTCTGGTTTCCTAAAAGTACAAAAAGAATTAAAAGAAAATAGCGAAAATATAGCAGTAGTTGGAGATCAAATTTTTACAGATGTTATTGGTGGAAATAGATGTAATATGTATACAATATTAGTAGAACCAATAAATAAAAAAGACTTTTGGTATACTGCGTGGAAAAGACCAATAGAGAGATTAATAAAAAATAAATATAACAAGAAAATAACAAAGGAGAAATAACAAATGTATTTAAATGATGTACATATAGTTTATTATGTTTTATCAATAATATTAGGGTTGTTCGTTGGACAAATAATAGATTGGATAAATAAAAGATTACCAGAGTATAAGAAGGTTATATCTAAAGATATAATTTCTGAATATAAAATGAATTTTAAGCCTAATTATATACTAATGTTTATAACATCTATTATATACGTATCTTTGGTGTATGTATTAGGTGTGAAGGATACACTAATAGGTAATTTAGATTTAATTAAATTTATGTTATTAACGCCTATGCTATTGTCGGCTTTTATAATTGATTATAAATTACAAATAATACCAAATAGATTAAATTTAACAATATTTGAAGTAGGTCTCGTATTTGCATTTATATATGGTTTATCTGATATAGCTATAACAATTAATATGTTACTAGGAATGCTAGCTGGTGGAGGAATATTTTTACTAATTACAGTTTTGGGTGGAATATTCTACGGTAAAGAGGCAATGGGATTCGGTGATGTCAAATTAATGGGGGCATTGGGATTATTCTTTGGGTTACCTAATATTATAATTATTACATTAGTTTCATTTTTAATAGGAGCAGTTTTAAGTATTATATTATTAGCAACAAAGATCAAAAAAACAAATGAATATATACCATTTGGACCATTTATTGTTATTGCAACATTTATTAGTATGTACATACCGTTTGAACAAATTAAATATGTTTTAATGATGATTTTTACATTAGGAATGTATAAAGGATAAGAAGGGAATGAAATAAATGAATCCTAAACTACAATGGCTAAGAAATAAAATGTCAAGTTTAAATCTGCAAGGGTTAATAATAAGTAATCCAATAAATATTAAGTATCTTACAAATATTGAAGCAGAAGGTACATTATTATTAACAAGAAAAGAAAATATATACATAACAGACAGTAGATATATAGAACACGTACATACAACATTAACTTTATTTGACGAAATTATTGTTTATGATGTTCATGATATCTCAAAAGATGATTATGAAAACTTTTTTATGTTTTGCGAGAATGTTGGATTTGAGGAGTATTATATTTCATATGCTAAATACAAAGAATATATAAGAAAATATAAAATTAATAATTTTGTGGAAACAGAGAAAATAATAGAAAAACAAAGAATGATAAAAGATGAAGAAGAAATAGAAAATATAAAAAAAGCATGTGAAATAACAGACAATTGTTTTAAGTATATATTGAGCTATATCAAGCCGGGTATGACTGAAAAACAAATATCAGATGAAATAGAAGAATATTATAAAAAAAGAACAGATGGCTTAGCTTTTGATACAATAGTAGCTTCTGGAGAAAATACATCAAAACCACATGCAATACCAACTGACAGAAAAATTCAAGAGAAAGATATTATTACTATAGACATGGGATGTAAAGTAAATGGATATTGTTCCGATATGACAAGAACATTTTTTTTAGGAGAAATTCCAGAAAACATAAAAAATATATATGATTTAGTTTTAAAAAATCAAATACAAGCCAAAGAACAGTATAGAGATGGTGCAAGCACAAGGCAAATAACTAAAATGGTAGAAAATGATTTTAAATTAAATGGATATGATTTAATACACAGTTTAGGACATGGTGTAGGTATGGAAATACATGAAGCACCATATTTAAGTTATAATTCCGATGCTCTTTTAAAGGAAAACATGATTGTGACAAATGAACCAGGAATATATATATCAGGGAAATATGGAGTTAGAATTGAAGATACAATTCTAATAACAAAAAATGGAAGTATAAATTTGACCAATTCAGAGAAAAATTATATTATAATATGACAACTAACAACGTACTCAATGGTTGCAAGCACAAAAGTACTTGATTTTTTAGGAAATTTATAGTAAAATATATAAAGTTTATAAAATGAATGAGAAATAAATGAATTTTGAAAGGAGAAAATATTATGGCATCAGTATATTCAGCAGGAGATTTTAGAAATGGAACTACATTTGAAATGGAAGGAAACGTATATAGAATAGTAGAATTTCAGCATGTAAAACCAGGAAAGGGGTCAGCATTTGTAAGAACAAAACTAAAAAATGTTATAACAGGAGCAACATTGGAAAAAACATTTAATCCATCAGATAAATTCCCTGCAGCAGAAATTGAAAAGAAAGCAATGCAATATTTATATAATGATGGAGGACTTTATTATTTTATGGATAATGAGACATATGATCAAATGCCATTAAATGAAGGACAATTAGGAGATTGCTTGAAATACTTAAAAGAGAATATGGAAGTTACTATTCTTTCATATAAGGGAAATGTTTTTGCTGTAGAGCCACCAACATTTGTTGAATTAGAAGTTACATATACAGAACCAGGATTTAGTGGAAATACAACTACAACATCTGGTAAACCAGCAAAATTAGAAACTGGACTAGAAATACAAGTTCCGTTATTTGTAAATATTGGTGATATTTTAAGAATAGACACTAGAACATGCGAATACATGGAAAGAGTTTAAGAAAGGTGATTAATAATATGGCGATTTTAAAAAACGAATATAAGAGTTTTTTAGATGATATAGAAAAGAATATTAAAAACAAAGAAGATTTAGAATATATAAAAGAGAGGTTTACAAAATTTGTAGATACTACAGTAGAGCATATTAATAATGTAATGGATTATAAGGAAGAAAAATTCCAAAAATTAGAAAAAACTCAAAAACAAATGGAAGAAAAATTAGAAAAAATGCAGCAGGTTATAGATAACATTGAAAAAGACATATATGCAGAAGAAGGATTTGATTTTGAAATAATATGCCCATATTGTAATTATGAATTTATTATTGACGCGGATGAAGATAAATCTGAAATAGAGTGTCCAGAATGTCATAACACAATAGAATTGGATTGGACAGGTGACCTTGACGAACATTCTGATAATGGTTGTTCAGGTAATTGCCATGGTTGTTCTAATTGTTCAGATGAAAATGAAGATATGTAAAAGAATAAAGCAGGAGATAATAAAGAGACTACTTTTTCAGTAGCCTCTTTATTTTAGTAACCTGTTTTTTTAAAAGTAATTTAATGGGTTTACATATGAATCATCAATTCTAATTCCAATATGTAGATGAGGCCCAGTGGTTGCGCCATTTGTAGGGTTACCCTGCAGATCATGGTATTGATTTCCTGGAACACCATATACAATTTTCGGACCTACACATCCGAATAACTTGTCCTTGTTTTACAATATCTCCAACAGATACAATATAATTGGGGTCTACGTGGCAATAAGAAACTTTAAAATTAGAAAAAGAAAGAGTAATAGTATAGCCACCAGCACCTAAAAATTGAGTAAATGTAATTTTACCATCTGCAACAGCAATTAATTTACTTCCTGTTGGGGCAGGAATATCACATCCATAATGAAAACTAGATGCGCCACTTGCAGGTGCATTCCTTTTTCCAAATGGTGAGCTAATTTTATTATACCCTGGAATTGGCCATACAAAGCCATTTGGATTGAAATCAATTATTTGTGAATCTAGTATTTCTGAGCCAGAGAAGGTAGTATTTGAATTTATAATTGGAGTAAAAAAAATTGATATAAATAGTAAAAAAACAATTAAAATGGAAAAAGAAATATTTAGATATTTAAAAATAAAATCACCTCGATAAATTTAAAAATAAGTTTGGAAAATAAAAAAATAAAAGCTTATAAGCTTTTATTTTTATGGCAGGGGTAGAAGGACTCGAACCCTCACAGGCGGTTTTGGAGACCGATGTGCT
>CAMJCT010000003.1 GCA_946404215.1 uncultured Clostridium sp.
TCCTGTTTTTTATTATTTTTATTTTAGTGTGACATATCTATTGTAAACCTATATTATTAAATTTTTAATCAATTTTTCGTTACTGTTACTACTATTAACGGAATCCTCCGTCCTCCTCCTCCGCCTCCGAAGGATCCTCCGCCGCCTCCTCCAGAAGAGAAGCCTCCTCCTCCAGAACTATAACCTTGTGCAGCATATCTTGCATCACTTGCACTTGAAATTCCCCCTGTAGCCCACATATTTATATATACTAAATTATCATATGTATTATAATTTGTCTGTTCTATAATATCAGGGTATAACTTTTTAAATTGTTTCTGAACTTTATTTGCAATTCCCAAAAATTGCGCATAAACCAAATAATCTTCAAATAATTTAACCTCTATTCCTTCTCTATCATTTATTAATGTATATTCTAATAAAAATCTTTTAAAACCGGCTATTTTCATTGCTTCATCTTCTAATTCTTGTGTAGCTATATATTTACCATTCCAACCCTTACCTTCTTCTTCTATAGTTAATAGCCCTTCGCTTACTAAGTTATCTCTTTGCTCTTTTAATATATAACTAAACCAATCTAAAATTTTATCATAATGTTTTTCACACCATTTTTCAAATTCCTTATTTTCTAATATTCCATCCTTACTAGCTTTATATAGCATACCAAATAATTCTGTTTCTTTAGAACTCTCAAATTGGTTATTAGCTTCATTTCCTAGAACTACTACTGTATTATCTTTCCTAAATACCCCTACTTCAGCTTTATTTTCTGTTCTGATTTTTCCTTCTTTTAACCATTTTAATATAATCGCACCTAAAATATCTGTCCTATTTTTAATAATCCCATATTGATATGCAATATAATATGCCTTGAATATATTTTTGTTACATGGAATATCTCTATAGTAATCTACTTTTCTAGGAATCTTTCCTTTTGTATTACCATATTTAAATCCATATTCTTTATCAGTTCCTACATCTTTCAAGACTGCTAAATAAATTATAGCTATAAATCCAATCAAACCAAAACATGTTGCAAATATACCCACAAACTTATTATATATAGGATTTACGCCTTGGTTATATTTAACCGAACCTTCTTCCGCCATTTTATAAAAATGTTGAAAATTATAGTCTAATTTATTTGAACAATTAAAAGAATTTAATGGAAACCTTACCAATATGGTCATATACTCATCTGTATCAAGTCTGCCATCTGAATTCATATAAATATTTCCATCATCTACATATGCCAATCCTCCATAATTTCCATAACCCCAAACATCAATAGTATCCTCTATTAAAAAATTTGCTCTAATTCTTATGTCTACATTTCCTATTGGATTTGAAAAATCATAAGGTATAAGAGTCCAATATATAATTTGTGAATCTGATAACTCAGATACAAAATTTGTTACTGTATATTGAACTGTATATTTATGTGAACCATATGAACTTATACCCCAACATAACTCTACTCCATTAGATATTTCATTTATTCCACATTTATTGGCTTTTTCTTTCATAGAACTTGACGTATTCCATCTATTAATAGTTGTATACTGCGTCCCATTTTCGCTAACTTTTAAATTTTGTATTTTTGAATTTCCTAAATTGTAGTATGGATGGTATACTTCAGTACCTTTAGAAACATTACATTCCCATACTTCAATTATACTAGCATCTCCACTATCATCTATATAAATATCCATAGATATCTTACTTATGGAATTTGCTTCAACATGCTTATTTAAAGAAAATACCAAGAAAACAAATATAAATATTAATACTATCTTAAAATATCTTTTCATATAATATCTATTCCTTTACAATTTTTTTATACATAATATAATTATGTTAATAATTATTAGCTATCTTTCAATATTATTTCATTTTTTATATTTTTTTACAAGTTTTTTTCTATACTACTATTGAATAATTCTATAAATCAATGTATAATAATATATGTGCATAAGATAACTACCACTAATTACAAATCATTTTAATATTATATGTACCTGTAGTTTAGCTGGATAAAATGGCAGGCTACGAACTTGCAGACCGGGGGTTCGAATCCCTCCAGGTACACCAACTTTAAATATTACCCATTTAAATCAATATACTTTTTATAAATATGGAAAAACTGCTTTCATATTTTATAAAAATAACCGTACTGAAATTATTCAGTACGGTTATTTTCATTTTTGCAATTTCTCCTTACGACGAATTTCTAAAATTTCGTCACGGTGTGCCTTGTATACATCCTTCCAGAACAATCTGCATTTTTTATTGCATCTGGGAGCACGTGTACAAAAAATGCATGTCAGCCGCCTTTTAGATTTATTACTAATGCCTGACATTGTTATGCACCTCCACATAAGATTTACATAAATAGTAACATGTTTCATCTACTTTGTAAAGCTATTTCTCACAATTTTTTTACACTCCAAAAAATGTTATAAAAAATTACTTTTATGTATTCTAATTTCTTTTTTTAAACATTGTCCTTAATAATAATCCTGCTCCAGCTCCTGCCATTCCCAAAATCAATACATAATCAAACATTGATGTAGTAACAAAATGAATACTAACACTCATTATAATACTTATCACTATAAAAACAACACTTAAAGTTACAATAACTTTTGAAACAATTGACTTAGGATTTGCAAAATACCATATTATACCTATTATTAGTGGTATTATTACTGTCCCAGAAGGTACATTGAAACCACCTATTCTCCATGAATACCAACTACTATGTACCATTACTCTCTGGCTTAACATAAATAATCCTGCTCCCACTAAAATGACTCCAATAAAAAAATATAACAAATCATTTCCATTTTGCTTTGTTTGACTATTTAAATTGCTATTTTCATTTGATTCAACTCTGTTTTCTTTTCCCATTTAATTATCACTTCCCTTATTTTATTTTTTTATTTAACTATGAAATATAATATCATTAAAAAAAAGAAATGTAAAGTAACCACTATATATTAATGTTACTATTCAGTCATATTATTTTTTAAGTCTTAACACGTGGTTATTAATAATACTTTTACTTCAAAACAATTTCTGGATTATCTTCTAATATTTTATCCACAATATTTTGTTTAACATTGAAGGGAATTACATAACCCTCTAAAGTCTTGGCCTTATCATATAATATTGGAGTCTCTTCATTTACATATATTTTTGCTTTCCCTTTTCCATTTTTTGCTTCTTGCACTAAATTTGATACCGGCCAATTACCATCAAAAGCCATAACAACAGAGTTTCTTCTTTCAAAAATTTCATAATTAAAACTTTTATATATTCCCATTTCATCGCTTTCTATAGAAATACTTACGCCATCTATGTTCTCAGATAATAACTTATCTGATTCTTCTTTTGAAACCATCTTTGGAATAATTGCATCTATTTCAAATTCTTTATTTAAACTTTTACTTATTTTTATTATTTCTTTCTCATATCCCTCAATCTTATGACCTATTACAAAATATGCCTTTTTTGCATCCACCTTATTAATTAATTGTTCTAATATCTTTCTACCATCTTCTGTTACTTGTGTTACTCTTCCCTTTTTATTAAAACTTCCACCTGCAATTATTATTGGGACTTTATTTTGTGGCAATTGTTTTATTTTATCTTTTAGAACTCTCTCCACATCTACATTATTATTTATTCTCATCTGAATAATATTATTTTTGCTATTTTCATGGTTTTGCTTTTCATTAGCTAACAATGCTTCTCTTATTGTCCTACCAGCTAAAAATTCCAAAAATACCTTAGATTTATTTTGAAAATATATATCACTCTGTCTTACCACTTCATCTTCTACTTTTCTCATTTGTGCAAAATCTCTATCAGTCAATCCCAAGAGATTTTGAAGTGCTAATTGTTCATCTATTGTATCTATACCATAAAATCCACATCCATCTGTTCCTTGAACACATTTTACTCCATTTTTTAAATATATCTTCAATGGGTGAATTTTTAGATTACTCAAATTATTCAATCTAACATTTGAAGTCAATTGAAACTCTAAAATAATATTTTCTTTTTTCAATTCATCCATTAATTTTTTCCCATTCTCTGAATTCAAATCTGCTGTATACAATCCATGTCCTAATCTTACTTTTGGCATTATTTGCCCAGGTTTTAAAGATTCTTTTATACACTGTATAGATTTTGATACATTTTCCCTTAAACTATCATTCTCTCCAGCATGTATTCTTATCGTAAAATCCTTATCAACATTATTCACATATTCAACCAACTCTTGGATTGCAGGTCTTAAATCTAACACATCGTTTATCTCTTCTCCAATAAAATCACTTCCCACAACATAAGGACTTATTGCAATTGCTTTTAATACATCTAAATTTTCTCTTAAATAATTTCCTTCTATAATCTGATCTTTAATTATAGTTAGTGGCACTCTTCTCATTGCAGCCAAAAACCTTATCTTTACTCCTGTTTCTTTTTCAATATATGGCATTATGTAATGTATTTCTTCTATTAATTTTATTGCAGGCCCATTTGCCTTGACTAAATCTGTATCTGAAATTTCTATATAATATATATTCTGTTTTCTATACTCTCTTGCTATCCATAAAAATTTATCTTGTCTTAGAGAAATATTTCTTAATTCTTCCTTTTCTTTATCCTTAAGCATTAACTTAAGTATATTTCTTATATCTTTTTCTGGTATTTTATTTATCTTTTCCCTGCTTAATTCTATTTTATTTTCAAATTCTACACCCTTACAAAATACATACCTATATATATATAGTTTCTCAAGATTTGTAAATACTGCTTGACCATCTTTTAATATTGCTAAACTTATTCTAATCTTCGAAATGTTGTATTCTGCATTTTCTATATTATTTAAAATTAAATCTGCAAAATTAATAAAAGTATTATCATCTATCTTTCTCGTTAAATACTTTCCTTTTAAATCAATATCTTTAAATTGTTCTTCTACTATTCTCCTTCTTTTTAATATCTCTTCCTCCTGAATTTTATTTATTCTTAAATTTAATTTTTTTATATAATATAATGGATATCTTAATTGATGTTTAATTCCCAACGCTATCAACACATCTGGTGACAAATTTGCATTCATATGTGTATGTAAATCTGTACTAAATTTAGATTTTTTTAATATGTATGACTTAACTATTGTTTTTTCAATTGGTAAAACATAATTCTTTGTTTGAGACATTAAAGTTTTAGCAATTGCAGGTATTTTAGCTTTTATCTCAACATTTCCATTTTCATATATATTTGCTATTTTTACTCCACCCAATCTAAAGATGTAGACTACATCATTATCTCCATTTATACCAGCAGGAATAACACCAGTAATTATTTTCATATCTTTTTCATTTTTTATAGTTTGACATCCACATAATTTTGCTAAGTTTGTTATCAAATTACCAGTATTATGATTTGGAGTTTCAAGAACATATCTTATTTCATCTTGTTTTTCTTTGTATATATTGACTATTATATCTTTTTCTTTATCTAAATAAAATCTATTTATAGTCTTTTTCTCCATTTTATCCTCCATTTTTTAACCTATACTTAAAACTTATTAAATTAAATTATATTTTACCATATTTATGTATCCAAATCAATACATTATGTTTACTTCTTGGCATTAAATTTTTCCATTCTTTTTATAGACTTTATCATAATAATCCATATTAACTATATAATTTATTGAGGTGATACATTTGCTTATTAGTACCTTTAAGCTTAATAAAAACTTACTAATAATACTCCTTATATTAATAATTATATTTACAAGTATTATAGTCTTTTATTCCTTTGCTAACGAAGAAATAAAAGATAAATCATCAGATACAAACAATAAATTTATAAAATGGGTAGATTTTAATGTTACAGCAGAAGCATTAAATCAAACAGCAAAATTAGATATTGACTCTCATAATAATAATAACGGGATTACGTACAATTGGATAGAGTTACTTGCATATCTTGCTTGCAAAAACGGAGGAAATTTTAAAAATTTCAAATCCAAGGATTTAAACAATTTAATAAATAAACTAAATACGGTGGAATCAATTTCAGATTTAACTCAAAATATGAAATTTTATGATTACTATTACGAAAGTTATAGTGCAATTTTAGGGGAATTTATTGGTAATTATTCAATTGAAACAGTAGCAGAAGATGGTTCAAAAATACTTAAAGAAAACTATGGGTTAAAAGTTTTCTTGCCAATAGCAAAAAACTATAATTTTAATCATTACGATGATTTTGGAAATTCTAGATCTTATGGTTTCAAAAGAACCCATCTTGGAAATGATTTAATGGGTAGTATAGGTACTCCAATAATTGCTGTAGAATCAGGAATTGTAGAAAATCTAGGTTGGAATCAATATGGTGGTTGGAGAATAGGTATAAGAAGTTTTGATACAAAAAGATACTATTACTATGCTCATTTAAGAAAAAATCACCCCTATAACAAAAATATAAAAACTGGTGATATTGTTAAAGCAGGTGATGTAATTGGATATCTAGGTATGACTGGCTACAGTATAAAAGAAAACGTAAATAATATTAATATCCCTCATTTACATTTTGGTATGCAATTAATTTTTGATGAATCTCAAGTTGATAGTCCTAATGAAATATGGATTGATGTGTATCAAATAATAGAATTTTTAAAGAAAAATCGTTCCGAAGTTTATATGTCAGACAAAGAAAATAAAGATTATACCAGAAAATATGACTTTTTTGAAAATAGTATATCTGAATAACTATATTTATAGTTTATCTCTCCCCTAAAGTAACTTTAATTTGCCTGCTTATTTTACCTCTTGTAACAACCAAATAAACCTCATCATTGGGTCTCTTGGTATAAATATATTGTCTTAAATCATTCATCGTAGAAATCTCTAAATCATCTACTTTTCTTATAATATCTCCTTCTTTTAGGTCTGTATTATAAGCTGGACCATCCTTAATAATTTGAGCTACATATATACCTTTATCGAAATTTATCTTATAATTGGAATCAATATAAGGAACCACTTCTTTATCATATGCGTATATGCCTATTGTAGCTTCTTCAAATTTTCCTTTCTTGATAAAACTATCGAGAATTGGTTTTACAATGTTTATAGGAATTGCAAAACCAATTCCTTCGGCTGTAGAGATTTTAACTGTATTTATACCTATTACATCCCCATTTGGATATATTAGTGGTCCACCACTATTTCCAGGATTTATTGTAGCATCTGTTTGAATTAAATTTGTCATATAAGACACTTTGTCTTTTTCTTCGATTTTAATTGTTCTATTTCTTGCACTAATAATTCCTGATGTAACCGTCCTCCTAAATTCAAATCCTATAGGATTACCTATCGCATATACAGTTTCTGCTATCCTTATTTTACTAGAATCTCCTAGCTTTACATATTCCAGATTCTTAGCATTAATTTTAGTAATTGATAAATCTATATCAGAATCACTCCAGACCACTGTACCTTCATAATTATTTCCATTTTCTGCAGTCACATAGCATCTACTATATTTACCTCCAGTAACATGTTCGTTACTTAAAATATAACCATTCTCTGTAACAATAATGCCTGTACCTAAACCCATCTCATTTTCTGCACTTTTAGATAAAATAATACTCCCTGGCTCTTTTAATTTTGAAATGCCAACAACTTTCCTATTTGTTTCCTCAATTACATCTGAAATTGTTTTGCTTTTTTCTTCCTCTTTTTCCACAGTTTGCACACCAATTGTGGATTGAGATCTAGTTGCTTTGTATTTATTAGTATCAATTTCTATATCTTTATATGTCTTATACAAATAAAATCCAAATAAACCTAAAAAAATTAAAAGTATAATTGACATTATTATTCCTTTTAATTTTAACTTCTTTTTCTTTTCTTCCAAATTTTACACCTCTATATTAGTATCTCCACAATATATTTTTTTAAACTTAAATTTCTACATACATAAGAAACATTTTTTCATTATAATAAAAATAAACCCCATTATGCTAAATAAAACTGCATCTAACATTTGGGGCTTACACCGCTTACTACACTTTTTAATTTATCTTTTTCAATTCCTCATATCTTTTTACCTTCTGTGTTGTTGTTTTAGCAAATCCTTCAGTTGTAATTGTAATATTTTTAATGTGCTTAAATATTGGTAAAGATTTGTTAATTTCTTTAATATCATTCCATATATTCTCTTTGTATTCCGCTTCTGTACTATCACCAAATTCTCCTTTTATTAAATCTTTATCATAAACTATTTTAGCACATAACATAGTGTCTGTTTTATCTTGTTCCCTTTGATATACTAAACTTTCAACTACATATGGCAATCTATTTATTAAAAATTCAATCTCTTGTGGATATACATTCTTTCCATTTTTAAGAACAATAATATCCTTTTTCCTTCCTGTAACATATAAAAATTTATCCTTGTCTAAATATCCAAAATCTCCTGTCCTAAACCATCCATCTTGTAATGCTCTATTGGTCTCCTCTTCATTTTTATAATATCCCATCATTACACTAGGACCTTTTACTAATATTTCTCCAACTCCATCTTTATCTGGGCAATCAATTTTGACTCTTAATGTGTCTAGCACAAGTCCAACAGAGCCTGGTCTCTTTTCCTTGTCTGTTTCTGCAGATATAACTGGTGAAGTTTCAGTTAAACCATACCCTTGTATTAAATCTATGCCTAAATTATTATACCCTATTATTGTTTCTTTACTCATTGGAGCAGCACCATATAAAACCACTCTTAAATTTCCACCAAACTGATCCAATATCTGTTTAAATAAAACTTTTCTCAAATCTATTTTAACCTTTAATAACGCATTCGAAATTTTTGATACTGTATTTATTAATTTTGTTTTTCCTTGTTCCTCAATTGCCTTCTGAATTTTTTTATACATCGTCTCTAATACTAAAGGAACCGCAACAAAAACGGATACTTTGTACTCTTTTAAATTCTTTTGTATATATTTTAACCCATCTGAAAAAGCAACTGTTGCTCCACTATACATTCCATATAAAAATGTTATTGTACATTCAAATGTATGGTGAATTGGCAAAAATGATAGCAAAGTATCTGTATCATATATTTTTACCCAAGTTGCTATAGATGAAATATCAGAGCATATATTATATTGTGATAGCATTGCAGCCTTAGGTAAATTGGTAGTTCCTGAAGTAAAAAGCATAATAGACATCTTTTTATTGTCTACTTCCATGTTATCATATCTTGTATCGTTATTTCTTAAAAGCTCTCTTCCTCTTTCTAATACATCATTATAATATTTTGCTCCTTCAACATCGCCGTCCATACATATTAATGTATCAACATTGTTGCCTTTTTCATTTTTTAGTTTTTTCATTACATCTAGATATTTCTTATCAAAAAATACAAGTTCTGCTTCACTTCTAGTTACTAAAGTCTCTATTTCTGAATCTGGCAGTGCTTTATCTAATGGTACAACAACCATATTGCCAGTAGTTATTGCCATATATGCTGTACACCACTCATAACTGTTTTTTCCTATTAAAACAACATTTTTATTTTCCTTTCCCAAATCTAATAAACTTGTACTTAATGCCTTTACATCTTCTACATATTTCTCATAAGTTATTTCTATATATTCTGGTTCTTTTGCTGTATAATCTCTTTTATATTTATATGCTATGTTTTTGGAATACTTATCTTTTACCATTTTTAATAGTTCTCTATAACTACTTATACTTTGAGCCTCATAAACCTTTCTAGGTTTAATATCTTCCATGAAATCACTTTCCCTTCCTTATAGTTTTTTGCACCTGTTTATTTTATATTATATTCAATAAAAAATCAAGCCTTCCTATACTTACTAGTCAGTTATAGTTGTTTATAATATCCTTGCTCTACCCATTGACAATATAATAGCATTAACGATATAATTAAACTATAAAATACATAGATATAAAGGTGGTATTTATGAAAAAGGATGTCTACGAATTAACCAATCCTCAAAAGAGTATTTGGTATACAGAACAATTTTATAACAAAAGTAATATAAATAATATAACTGGGTATTTAAAAATTAACAAAAATACCAACTTTAAAGCTCTCGAAAAAGCTTTTAATTGCTTTGTTTTAAAAAATGATTCTTTCAAAACAAAAATTATAGTTGATGGAACATGCCCAAAACAATATTTTGACGATTTTATATACGAAAATATTGAAATAATAGATTTAAAAGATGATACTCAATTAGCCGAATTTGAGGAGTCTTTTCCTATGCAACATATTAATGTTCTAAATAATTTTCTATTTTTAACAAAAATATTAAGATTTCCTGATGGTTCAGGAATTTTAGTTCTAATTGCTCATCATTTAATTTCTGATGCATGGACCATGTCTTTAGTTTTAGAAGAAATTTATCAAAATTATATCGATATAATCAGTGGTAAAACAATAGACGCCAATCCTAATCCATCTTATATTGAATTCATAAAATCCCAAAAAAAATATTTAGAAACAAATAAATACGATTTAGATCGTGAATTTTGGCAAGAACAATTTAAAGTTCTCCCTAACATAGTATCTTTTAAAAATAATATCAAATCATCTATAAATTCAAATAGAAAGATATTCTCAATAAATAAATCACTAGCAGATAAAATCTCTTTGTTTTGCAAAGAACATAACATAACCGATTATATCTTTTTATTAAGCATTTTTAGCATTTATTTCGGAAATATATTTAACACTGATAACTTTGTTATTGGTAATCCAATTTTAAACAGGTCAAATTTCAGAGAAAAACATATGACTGGCATGTTCGTTTCTACTATGCCTTTTATAATTGAGCTTAATAAATCTAATACATTCATAGATTTATGTTCTCAAATGACAAAGAACCAACGAACCTTATATCGTCACATCAAATATTCATATCACGAAATCCTAGACTTTATCAGAAAAAAACATAATTTTTCTGACTCTTTATATGACATTGTTTTCTCTTATCAAAACGCAACTATACCTTCCTATTGTAAATGGATTCCTAATCACTCTCAAGCAGAGTCATTACAAATACACATAAAAAATATTTCAATAGAAAACAATAACTTGTCAATCCACTATGACTTTTTAACCGACATATTTTCCGAAAAAGATATAGAATTACTACATGAACGAATACTATGGATAATTAACCAAGTATTAGAAAATCCATGTGTATGTATCAATAATATTGAGGTAATCTCAAAACCTGAAAAAAAACTATTAGAAAGTTTCAACAAAACTAATTCCAGCTACAATAAAAATTCTAATATTGTAAAAGCATTTGAGAATATTGTAAAAAAATATCCTCAAAATATTGCTGTTATTGATAAAAACGGTTCTTATACTTATGAAGAATTAAACAATTGGGCAAATTTTCTAGCCAAATATATCATCGATAAAAATATTACAACAGATATAATTGCTTTCTCATTAAATAGAACTGTAGATATAGTAATTACAATTTTAGGCATTTTGAAATCAGGACATGCTTATATGCCAATAGATCCTGAATATCCAATTGAGAGAATTAATTTCATGCTAGAAAACAGTAAAACTAAACTCTTAATAACAACTGAAAACTTTTCTAAAAAAATCACTTATGACCAAAATTATATTCTTTTTGAAAAATTATTATTTAATGAAACTATTAAAAACTTAAATATTAATATTAGCAATAGTGATCATTGCTATATAATGTATACTTCTGGCTCTACTGGAATTCCAAAAGCAGTAACAATAAATCATTACAACGTTCTAAACTTTATTAAAAGTATGCAAGACAGACTAGATTATATTCCATCACAGAATAATAAAGTTATTTCTGTTACTACTGTATGCTTCGATATATTTGTATTTGAACTTTATCCTACTTTATTATCAGGATTAACACTTGTAATTGCAGATGAACTTGAAAGTAGAAGTCCTAAACTATTAAGCCAAGTAATACAAAAGCACAAAATTTCTAAAATATTAACTACACCTTCTAGGATTGAATTATTGTTCTCAAATAACTCATATTTAGATTCATTAACATGCATAAAAGAATTTTTATTAGGAGGAGAACCATTACCAGAGTTATTACTTGGCAAACTTCAAAAACACACAAACGCTAGAATAATTAATTTATATGGTCCAACTGAAACCACTGTTTATTCAACTTTTAAAGATGTTACAAATACAAACCTAATTACAGTTGGAAAACCTATTAATAATACTCAAGTATATATATTAAACAACAATAATCAATTACAGCCTATTGGAAATATAGGAGAAATATGTATAGGCGGGGACGGTGTAGGAAGTGGATATTATCTTAACCAAGAAAAAACAAAGAATGTGTTTATACAAAATCCATTATCTAATGATATATTATATAAAACTGGTGATTTAGGATACTGGAACTTAGATGGTGAACTAATATGCTTAGGTAGAAAAGATCATCAAGTTAAAATTCGTGGTTATCGTGTTGAACTTGACGATATTAATAGCCATATTTTAAACTATGAAGGAATTAAAAATTGTATTGTTATTGATAAAACTGATAAAAATGGAAAAAAATATCTTTGCGCATATATAGTTTGTAATAAGAACATTGATATAACAGATTTAAAAAAATATTTAGTAGATGTATTGCCACATTACATGATTCCAACATATTTTGTAGAACTTGATAACATTCCTTTAACTCTTAATCACAAAATAGATAGAAAAGCACTTCCGGAACCTGATATAAATAATATAAATAGAATATCTTCTTACAAAAAACCTTCTACAAAAATAGAAAGAAACTTATGCGATATTTTTAAAGAATGTCTATCTATTTCAAAAATAGGAATTGAGGATGATATATTTAATTTTAATATCGATTCTCTTGATATAATAAAAATTCAAACAAAAATGTTAGAATATAATTATAAACTAAACACTCAGAAATTTTACAAATATAGAACCATTGAAAAATTGGCTCAATTATTAGAAGAGAATCAAAAAGAATCAAAATTAAGTGATATAGATGAAAACTATCTATCTAATATAAACAATAGTTTTCACAAACATCCACACACTATGCAATTTTGTAAAAAAGACTATACTAATATCCTACTTCTTGGTTCAACTGGTTATTTGGGCATTCATATACTATATGAGCTTTTACATAATTCTGACTGCCATATTACCTGTATAATTCGTAGCAAAAATTCTATATCACCTATTGACAGGTTACTTCAACTTTATAAATTTTATTTTAATAAGAGACTTCCTTTAAATAGGATAACAGTAATTGATTCTGATATTACAAAGCCAAACTTTGGACTTGGAATAAGAAAATATAAAGAATTAGGAACCTCTATAGATTTAACAATTAATAGTGCTGCAAATGTAAAATACTATGGGAACTACGAAGAATTTAAAAAAATAAATGTTGATGTAGTTCAAAATTCAATTGATTTTTCTATGCAAAATGATATAGAATTAATACACATTTCTACACTTGGAGTTTCCGGTAATTATTTAGTTAAACATAAACAAAACTACAATAATTTTGATGAAAATAATTTCTATATTGGGCAAAATTACAATGAAAATGTATATATACAAACAAAATTTGAAGCAGAAAAACTAATATACGAAAAGTCAAACCAAGGCCTTTTAGCTTCAATTTTTAGAGTTGGAAATTTAACAAGTAGATATTCAGATGGAGGATTTCAACAAAATTTTGAAAGCAATGCATTTTATAATATACTTATGATGATACTAAATTATCATATTTTACCAAATACCATGCTTAATGAATTCCTGGAATTTACACCTGTAGATTATTGTGCCAAATCAATTATAGACCTAGCATTTAATGTTGATACAAATAAATATGTATTTCATCTATTTAACGATAATTATATCGCTGTATCTGAATTACTAAATATATTCAAATCTCTAGGATTTGAAACTACAATATTATCAGGAAATGAATTTAAGCAAAGAATACTTACATTATCTAATAAATATTCAAATGAAAATATTTTAAAAGGTATTGTAAATGATTTAGATGATACTTTAGGTCTATCTTATTTAGATAGTGTAAATCAGAAAAATATAAATACAAATTCTTGTTTAGAAAAATTAGACTTTAGATGGCCTATTATTACTAAAGAATATATAGAAAAAATAATTGAATATTTGCGCAGAAAAAAATATTTGCAATAACAAAGGAGGAATTACTTTGAAAAAAATATTAGAAAAATACAAAATACAATTAAAGCTACTATTGATCCTTACCATAGGGCTAGTACTTTTAACAACTATTTATTACTTTTTTATTCCATTAATACTAAACTATCCCAAAGGAACCTATGGCACAAATTTCCAACTAGAAGTTGAAAACACAAACTATCTTTCCCAGGTATTATCTATTTCTGGTTCCATATTTGCTCTTTTTGCATTTGTAACTTTTTATAAAACCAGATTTTTAATTAAATACAATGATTTAATTAAAAACCCCTATAACTATTCTGTAAAAGAGATTAATTATGTTAAAAATAAATTATTTACTGTTCCATATTCACTATTGATTTTAAACATTGCAATTCCAAGTATTGCACTTACCGTAATACACGCATATACAATACATCAATTTGGTGTCACAACACTTAAATTATTTATACTTGTAATAACTTTAATGACATTGTATGTAACATCAGTTTTCATTTATACATGTAATTTATTTAAAAGAATACTAGTTTCATTACCTTATGACAATATGCAAGATTTAAAAAAATCCACATTGAAAAAAAGAATATTTTTTAATATTCTTCCATTAATTACAGTTTCTATATTATTTACATCATTACTTGGATACTCTGTTGTTTCTATAGACACTGGAAATTCTTTATTTGAAACATATCAATACAGTTTATATTATTTCAATGAATATAATAATTTTTCAAACCTTGATGACTTACTAAAAAAATTAAATACAATAAACCTATTAGGAAAAGATGACTACATATTTATTAAACTTCCAAATGGTAAATATATAAACAAAAAAGGAGAATATATTGAATTAAGTAAATTCTTTGACAAATATTTAAATGAACTTTCTAAGGACAATAATGGTAGAGTTTATGAGTATTATGGAATAGATTGCCAAGGAGCAACAGTAGATATTAATGTAAATGGAGAAACATACACAGTTGGAATATATTACTCAATTCTATCTGCTAATGTATTACTAGTATTTGCACTTTCATTTATAATACTAGTATTAATAAATGTAATAATTCTAATACTATTTTCTAGAAATCTATCTAATGATATAAATATTATTTCTTCAGGATTACAAAATATCTCAAAAAATAGAGATACAAGCCTAATGCAGCCTCTCCCACTTACATCTAATGATGAGTTCGGAAATATGATTATAGCCTTTAACCAAATACAAGAATTAACAAAAAATAATATTAAACAAATTCATGATAACCAGAATACTCTTATGGAACAAGAACGCCTAGCCTCACTTGGACAATTAATAGGTGGTATAGCCCATAACTTAAAAACACCTATCATGTCAATTTCAGGAGCAGCAGAAGGATTGAACGACTTAATAAAAGAATATGATTTATCAATTGATGATCCTGAGGTAACTAGCTTAGACCATCATGATATTGCAAAAGACATGTCTAAATGGGTTACCAAAATAAAAACTCACACAGAATATATGTCAGATATTATTACCACTGTAAAAGGTCAAGCTGTTAATCTATCAAATGAAAAAGACGTTTCTTTTACCCTAGAAGAATTAATAAAACGAGTTAATATTTTAATGAAACATGAGCTTAAAAATGCCATTATATATTTAAATATAAAAATGCTAGCAGATGAAAATACCTTAATTAATGGAGACGTTAATAGTTTAGTACAAGTTATAAATAACATGATTTCTAACTCTATTCAAGCTTACAAAGGAAAAGCAGAACAATCTATTGACTTAATTGCCGAAGAAAATGAAAACAATTTAATCATATCTATAAAAGATTATGCTTCAGGAATTCCAGAAAAAGTTAAAAATAAATTATTTAAAGAAATGATAACAACAAAAGGAAAAAATGGCACAGGTCTTGGACTATATATGTCTTATTCAACAATAAAAGCTCACTTTAACGGTGATATTATATTAGAATCAGAAGAAGGAAAGGGCTCAACTTTTAGCATTATTATACCATTAAAATAACGATAGGCTGACCAGTACAGAACAGTAACCGAAAAATAAACAGTTTTTTATAAAAAAACTTGATTTTTGCATTTTTTATTAATATAATGTTAAAAAATTGTATTAAAAGGGGTATTTTTATGAGAAAGGGATTACAAAATTTAGATACCAATGAAAACAATAATTTTAAAATAATTGCCGTAGATGACGAAGAAGGAATCATAGATTCTCTCTCAATATTTTTAAAAAGATCTGGCTATAAATTCACTGGGGTTACCGACCCTATGGAGGCCATTGAAAAGGTAAAAAATGAACATTTTGACTTAATGATATTGGACTTTATTATGACTCCTATACATGGTGACCAAGTTGTTGAAGAAATAAGAAAATTCAATAAGGAACTTTATATTTTATTATTAACAGGGCATAAAGACCTAGCACCTCCTTTGGAAACTATTAGAAGGTTAGACATACAAGGTTATTGTGAAAAAAGTGACAAATTCGACCAATTATTGCTATTAATAGAATCAGGTATAAAATCTATAACTCAAATGCAACAAATAAAAAAGGTCAATGAAGAGCTAAAAACCACATACGAAATGTTAGAAAATGCATACTTAGAAAGTATTCAAACTTTGCGTTATACTGTTGATGCAAAAGACAACTACACCAGAGGTCATTCCGATAGAGTATCAGCTTACTCTGTACTAATTGGTAAAGCTCTTAATCTGCCAGAAAAAGATATTAAAACATTAGAAATTGGTGGTTTATTTCACGATATAGGAAAAATTGGAGTTCCAGATAGTATTTTACTAAAAGACTCAAAATTGACAGATGATGAATACTCAGAAATAAAAAATCATCCTTCAATAGGAGCACACATTTTATCTACTGCATCTATTTTTAACGATATAATCCCTATTGTAAAGCACCACCATGAAAAATACGACGGAACAGGATACCCTGGCAGATTAAAAGCAAATAACATTCCTTACCTAGCAAGAATTACAGCTATTGCAGATAGCTTCGACGCAATGACTTCAAAAAGGACATATCGTGATTCACTACCTATAGAAGTTGTTGTACAAGAATTTGAAAAATGCAAAGGCACTCAATTTGATCCACAACTTACAGATATATTTTTAGATATTCTTAAAAATCATTACGATAAAATACAAGAAATACAAGAAAAATACAAATAAACAATTAAATTATAGGGGCTTGTTAAAATAATTATATTCTTTTATTACGTCATTTTAACAACACCCCTATTTTTTTATTTACACTTTCATTGAAAGCCCAACCTTTTGTCTATCCTTGTCTATTTTTATAACTTTAACCTTTATAATATCTCCTACTGAAACTACCTCAGATGGATTCTTTATAAATTTATCACTCATCTCTGAAATATGCACTAACCCATCATGTTTTACACCAATATCAACAAATGCACCAAAATCTATTACGTTTCTTACTGTACCTGACAACACCATTCCTTCTCGCAAATCCTCCAATTTTAATACATCACTTCTTAAAATCGGCTTAGGCATATCTTCACGTGGATCTCTTCCAGGTTTTGAAATCTCAGTCACAATATCTGTTAATGTCATTTCGCCTATTTGTAGTTCATCTGCTGTTTTCTCGATATTTATATTTTTTAGCTTATTTCTTAACTGTTCTAATTTTTGTTTATCTTTTATATCTTCCTTTTTAAATCCTAAACTATCAAGTAATTTTTCTGTTGCAACATAGCTTTCTGGATGAACTGCAGTTATTTCCAGTGGATTATCACCGTCAAAAATTCTTAAAAATCCTGCACTCTGTTCAAATGCTACTTTCCCCAGCTTTGGAACTTTTAACAATTGTTTTCTATTTTTTAATTTTCCATTTTCATCTCTATATTTTACTATATTTTTAGCTATTGTACTATTTATTCCTGAAACATATGATAATAATGAAGGCGTTGCGGTATTTACATCTACTCCAACCTTATTTACGCTATCTTCCACAACTCCTGCTAAACTCTCCGCAAGCTTTTTCTGGTTAACATCGTGTTGATATTGACCTACTCCTATAGCCTTTGGATCTATCTTTACAAGCTCTGCTAATGGATCTTGCAATCTTCTTGCTATTGAAATTGCACCTCTTATAGAAACATTAATATTAGGGTATTCCTCAGTAGCAAGTTTAGATGCAGAATACACTGATGCACCCGCTTCGCTAACAATTACATAATGTACATTTCTTGAAGATTGCTTTATCATATCTGCAACAAACATTTCTGATTCTCTTGATGCAGTTCCATTTCCAATGGCTATCATGTCAACTTTATCTTTCTCAATAAGTTTTAATAGCTCTTTTTTTGCTCCCTCTACGTCATTTTGAGGCTCTGTAGGATATACAGTAGTATAATCTAAAACCTTACCCGTCTCATCTATTACAGCAATTTTACAACCTGTTCTATATGCAGGATCAAAGCCCATAACAGTTTTTCCCTTTATAGGTGCACCTAGCAACAATTGCTTAGAATTTTGTCCAAATACCTTTATAGCCTTTTCTTCTGCCTTCTCAGTTAAATCTGAGCGAATTTCTCTATCTATAGATGGCTCTATTAGTCTCTTAAATGCATCTAAAATAGTCTCTTTTAGCATGTTTGTAAATTGTGTTTCACCCTTTATAATATCTTTCTCAATACATAATAATATCTTTTGTTCTGGTTTTTCTATCTTTACCTTTAAAAATTCTTCTTTCTCTCCACGATTAATAGCAAGAATTCTGTGACTTGGAATATACTTTATAGCTTCTTTATAATCATAATACATTTCGTAATTAGACTTCTCTTCTTTAGATGCTTTTGTATCTATTAATGCTTCTCTGTAACATAATCTTTTTATTTCTTTTCTATACTTTGCATTATCTGAAATATCTTCTGCAATAATATCTAATGCTCCTTTAATTGCTTCTTCTGCATTATTAATAACTTTATCTTTATTTTTTTTATCTTCTTCTGAAATATTGTCTACATTAATAAACCTCTTTGCTATCTCTTCTATTGGGTTCTTTTCTTTTTGCTCAATAATAATATGTGCAAGTGGCTCTAGCCCTTTTGCTTTTGCTACAGTAGCTCTTGTCTTTTTCTTTTGTTTATACGGTCTATATATATCTTCGACCTCAGCTAAAGTCTTGCTAATTGCCACAGCCTGTAATATTTCGTCTGTAAGTTTTCCTTGCTCATCTATTGATTTTATAACTTCTGACTTTCTTTGCTCTAAATTTCTTAAATAATTTAGTCTTTCATTTAAATCTCTTAAAACCTCATCACTTAATCCTCCAGTTACCTCTTTCCTATATCTTGCAATAAAAGGAATCGTATTTCCCTCATCAATTAATTTTATAGTACTTTCTACCTGTGATGTCTTAATATTCAACTCTTCAGCTATTGTTTTTATTATCTTTTCCATTGTATCTCTCCTTCTTCATTTACCTTATGCCATTCTACTACAAATTATTTCAAATATCAAGAAATATAGATTTTTATTTTTATAACTAATAACAGTTAATGCTGCAATTCACGACCCATTTTGCATAGCTAGAAGCTAAAGTATCTTATTTTTTAGCTTTTAGCATTATAGAATAGACTGTGAATTGCAACAACAATAACCTAAAATTTTAAAAAATTGCCAAAATCTATTGATTTTCTAACTTTTTCATGGTATTCTTAAATTATAGATTGTAGAAATATGACATAAAATATCGAAAAAAGGAGGAGTTAAATCATGGATACAAAAACAACAAGTATTGTAGCTTATATAACTTGGATTGGTTTAATTGTAGCATTTTGTGCGGGAGATAAAGAAGGAGCTAAATTCCATTTAAATCAAGCTCTTGTAATCTTTTTATTCTCTTTATTATCTTTGATTCCTTGCGTAGGATGGATTTGGGCAATATTCATATTAGTATGTTGGATTATGGGATTAATCGCTGCTATAAATCAAGAAGAAAAACCAGTACCTTTAATTGGTGGAATTAAGATTTTAAAATAAAGCTATTGAAAAATAGCTTTATTTTAGTTTAGTTACAAGGAGTACTTATGAAAAAAATAAATCACACATTTATATCTATTTTAATCACATATATATTAATACTAATTTTGGGAACAGTATATTTCTCCTTTTTTAGCAATATTATTCCAATTCCTCCTTGCCCTATATATAAATATTTAGGCATATATTGTCCTGCTTGTCGGAGGAACAAGAGCAATACTTTCACTACAAAAATTCGATATTATATCTTCACTTAATTATAACCCTATTATTATATATGCAATTGTATTTTCTACATTATATTTAATTACAGAATCAATAAATATAGTTTTTAATAAACACATAAATATTCATCCAAATTTAATAACAAAGATTGGAATACTTATTCTTATTATAAATTGTATTGTTGTCAATATTTGGAGACGTTATTAAACTAGTTATTCTATGTTTAGATATTCATTATATGTAACTTCTTTGTCTATAATTGTTCCATCTTCTTTTATATCAATAATTCTATTAGCTACAGTCTGAGTCAATTCGTGGTCATGAGATGTAAATAAAATATTTCCAACAAATTTTTTCATACCTTCATTAAGAGATGTTATACTCTCCATATCCAAATGATTTGTAGGCTCATCAAAAATTAATAAATTTGCACCAGATAACATCATCTTAGATAAAACACATCTCACTTTTTCTCCACCTGATAAAACATTAACCTTCTTTAAAGCTTCATCACCTGAAAATAGCATTCTACCTAAAAAACTCCTAACATACGTTTCATCAGGATCTTTTGAATATTTTCTAAGCCATTCCGTTACATTTTCATCTGTTTCAAATAAATAATTGTTATCCTTAGGGAAATAATTCTTAGAAATTGTTGTTCCCCATATTAACTCTCCTTCATCTGGCTCCAATTCCCCAGATATAATTTGAAACAATACAGTTTTAGAGATTTCATTATCAGCTAAAAAGGCAATTTTATCCCCTTGCTTTACATCAAATGAAATATTATCTAAAACCTTTTCTCCTTCTATTGTCTTAGATAGATTTTTTACTCTTAAAATTTCTTTTCCCGGCTCTCTGTCTGGCTTAAAATCTACATATGGATATTTTCTATTAGAAGGCTTTATTTCTTCCAATTCAATCTTTTCTAATGTTTTCTTTCTTGATGTTGCTTGCTTTGATTTTGAAGCATTTGCACTAAACCTGGCTATAAAGTCTTGTAATTCTTTTATCTTTTCTTCTTTCTTTTTATTTTGCTCTCGTGCCTGCTTTAGTGCTAATTGACTTGATTCATACCAGAAATCATAATTACCAGGGTATACCTTGATTTTTCCAAAATCAACATCTGCAATATGTGTACAAACTTTATTCAAAAAATATCTGTCATGTGATACTACAATAACAGTATTTTCAAAATCCATTAAAAAATCTTGTAACCAATTTATACTCTTTAAATCCAAGTCATTGGTTGGTTCATCTAAAAGTAATACATCAGGATTACCAAATAAACTTTGAGCTAATAAAACTTTAACTTTTTCTTTTGCTTCAATTTCCTTCATCAATTTATAATGGTTATCTGGTATTATTCCTAAATCGTTTAAAAGTGTTGCAGCGTCTGACTCCGCATTCCAACCGTCCAACTCTGCAAATCTTTCTTCTAATTTCGCCGCCTTCATTCCATCTTCTTCAGAAAAGTCCGGCTTAGCATATATCTCCTCTTTTTGCTTCATTATATCATATAATTCTTTATTTCCCATTATTACAGTATCTATTACAGTATATTCCTCAAAAGCAAAGTGATCTTGCTTTAATATAGAAAGTCTTTCTCCTTTTTCTAAGGTGACATCTCCCTTGCTTGGCTCAATTTCTCTAGATAATACCTTAAGAAATGTTGACTTTCCGGCTCCATTAGCTCCAATTATTCCATAACAATTTCCTTTTCCGAATTTTATGTTTACATCTTCAAATAATACTCTCTTTCCAAACCTTACCGTAACTCCATTTGCACTTAGCATTTTTTTCCTCCTAATTTACATAACAAATAATCTTTTATTCATCTTCTCCTTTTAACCTTTCTGCTCTATCAGCAGCAATTAAATTATCTATCATTTCATCAATATCACCATTTAGGAAATTTTCCATTTGATATATACTCATTCCTATTCTATGATCCGTTATCCTTCCCTGTGGATAATTATAAGTTCTAATCTTTTCGCTCCTGTCTCCTGATCCAACTTGTGTCTTTCTACTATTTGCTATTTCATTATCCTGTTTTTCTTTTTCTATTTCATATAATTTTGTTCTTAACATCTTCATAGCATTGTCTTTATTTTGAAATTGTGATCTCTCAGTCTGACATTCAACAACTATCCCTGTTGGCTCATGTATTAACCTTACAGCTGATGAGGTTTTATTAATATGCTGACCTCCAGCACCTGAAGCCCTATACACTTCCATCTTTATATCAGCTGGATTTATTTCAATTTCAACATCTTCTACTACTGGCAAAACAGCAACAGTAGCAGTTGAAGTGTGTATTCTTCCACTACTTTCTGTATCTGGAACTCTTTGTACCCTATGAACTCCACTCTCAAATTTCAGTCTACTATAAACTCCTTTTCCTGTTATCATAAATGATATTTCCTTATATCCACCAAGACCAGTTTCATTTTCATTTAAAACTTCCAGTTTCCAATGTTTTTTCTCAGCATACATAGTATACATTCTAAATAACGTCCCTGCAAATAATGCTGCTTCTTCACCTCCAGCACCAGCCCTAATTTCACACATAATATTTTTGTCATCATCTGGATCCTTAGGTATTAGTAGTACTTTTAGCTCTTCCTCAATTTTAGGTAATTGCTCTTTTGAGTCATAGTATTCTATCTCCGCAAGTTCTTTCATCTCAGGGTCCTGCATTAATTCTTCTGCATCTTGCATAGCTTTCATAATCTTCTTATATTCTCTAAATTTTTGTACTATATCTTCTATACTTGCATGTTCTTTCATTAATTTTTGCCACTCTGTTTGATTCGAAATAACCTCTGGATCTGCTATCATTTTTGTAAGTTCATCATACCTTTTTTCAACAGCTTCTAATTTTTCAAACATAATAATTCTCCTTTATTTATAAATTGCTCCAAATATTATACTATATTTTTCCAATTAATACAATACTAAAAATATTTAGATAGTAATCACGTTTAAGCAGAACAATTCTAATTTTAAGACTGAACAGTAACACATAAAACAGCTATAAATTTATCAAATTAAAATCTATATTCTGTTCTTGTAAAATATTTTTTTCCCTTTCCGTACATGTCAATATAATAATTTGGTGTTCTTTAAACTTTTCACAAATATATTTTAATGCATTTTTTAATCTATTAGAATCATAATAGGCAAAAACCTCATCTAAAATAATTGGCATTTTTTCTTCAGATAATTCCTCTACCAAAGAAAGTCTTAAAGAAAGATATAATTGGTCTATTGTACCTACACTTAATTTTGATGCCATTTCATAATTTCCATTTTCAAGTTCAACTAAAAGTCCATCATTATCATTTAATACAACATTTTTATATTTTCCATTCGTTATTTCAAATATATTTTCAGATAAATTCTGTGTAAACTTAGGAGTTACTGAATTTTTCATATTTTCGTAACATGTACTTAAAACATTTTTCGCCAATTCCATGCTCTTTTCTAGTTTTTTTAGAGTTAACATTTTATTTTTATTAAAAACCAGTTCCTCTTCTATTTTTGATAAATTATCTAATTGTGGCTCTATATTTTTCTTATCTAATTCTAATGAATGTAATTCTATTTTTTTATTATTTATTTGAGTTTGAAGTTTTTCTATTTCATTATTAATATTTTTAAAATTATTTAATAAATTAATTTCTTCTTTTTCTATTTTTTCTAAATAATTATTTTTTATTTTTTCTTTTTCTAAATTAATTTTTAAATTTAAATTATTATTTAATTTATTTATTTCATTTTCTATTTCTTGATTATTTTTTTCTAATATATTAACTTGATTTTCCAAATTATTTATTTCTAAATTAATTTTTTCTTCATTATTTTTTTTAATTTTTTCTTCTTTTTTTATTTTATTTTTTTTATTTTTAATATAAATAATACAAAAAATTAAAAACGTTGGTACTGTAAGAAGAAAAATATATTTAAAATAATTATTCTTAATAAAATTAAATTGTAAAATATTAATTATTAATAATAGAAAAAATATTAAAATTAGTTTTTTATTTAATTTACTTTTTATTTTTTTATTTTTTTCTATTTTATTGTTTGAAATATTTTTATTATTATCTTTTATTTCTACAATTTCTTTTTTTATTGAATTTATTTTTTCTAAATTATTATTTTTTATATTTTCTTTAATTTTTATTTTTTCTTTTTCTATTTTTTCTTTTTCATCAATTAATTTTATCTCTTTTAAAAAATTATTTTTATTTTCTAATTTTTTTATTTCCAAAATTAATTTATTTTTTTCTTCTTCTATCTCATATTTTAAATTTTCATATTTTTCTAAATCTTGTTTTTTCTCCTCTAATTTTTCAATATTTTTTCCAATTATATTAAGTGGCTTTTCCCTAGATCTTTCAGTTCCTACCTCTCCTAATCTACGTCTATCAATCCTATCAATTGCTCTTTTATAAGATACATTATCATCTCCTGTACCTACTAAATTAGCAATTTTTTGAATTAATACATTTTGATCTTGTTTTTCTAATTTTACTTCTTGTTGATTTATTACAATAGTTGACAAAAACAATTCTTCATCTACTTTTGTCTGCTCATAGAAAAATTCATTTCCTTTATTTTTATCAATATTAAATTCTTTTGAAATATCTTCCATATTTTCATTAAATATTTTTGGATTCTTTTTTCTAAAATCTCTAAATATTTCATATTTATTTTTATTATTTAATTCATATTCTAATTTTCCTGAAAATTCTTCTCCAACCCATGGTGTATATTTTTCAAAATCCGAAAATTCTTTACCTTTTTTATTTTTTGAAATTCCATAAAACGAATTAATAATAAACTTTAAAAGGGTAGATTTTCCGGACTCATTTTTTCCATAAATAATATTTATACCATTGTTAAAATTAATTTCCTTATTTTTTAATTTTCCATAAGAATTTATCTTAATTTTATTAATTTTCAAATACTTTTCCCCATTTCTTGTATATTTTGTCTATAATTATTAATCCAAAGCTTCAAATCCAATTTCTATTGCTTTTTCTATAATTTCTTTTTCTTCTTCAGTTATATTTTTATAATTTAATTTATTCATCATTTCCAGTGCAAATAATCCTTTTAAGGTGTTTTGATTTTTTATTTTTTCTAAATCATATGATAATTTTGTAAAATCTTTTATTTTTATGACTCTATCATTAAAAATAAATTTTAATATTTCATATGTATTTATTTCAAAATTTCTATTACCTTTTAATATTATTTTTATATATTCATTATTATTTATTTTCAAAGAATTTATTTTCTCAATTAACTCTTCTTTTGAATTTATTTCTGAAATATCCAAATTAATTTCTTTAAATTTTTCTTCATCAAGAGGTATAAATTGTAGCTCTATTTTTTTTTCTTGTATCTCCCCAACAACCATACCATGTTCCCCTAACTCATCAAACCCTAGTGACATTGTAGATCCTGGATATACTATTCTTTGATTTAGCTCAGTATTATAATCTAATTTATGAATATGCCCTAAAGCTATATAGTCAAACCCTTTTTCTTGTAACATTTTTTTTGACATAGAATTATATTGTTTTTCTTCAATAGATGCACCATCTATGGTTCCATGTATAACTAAAATATTTTTTTTATTTTTATTTTCTAGTTTAAAATCTTCTATACCACAATTTGTACAATAAAAATCATTAAAACCGAAACCATATATATCTGCTTCTTCTGTTTCAATCTTTTCAATTTTTGAATTAAATATTTTTACATTTTCATTCCAATTATATTTATTATAATATGACTTTTTTATAAATGGATCATGATTTCCTGGACTTATAAATATTTTTGTATCACTAATTTCTTTAAACAAGTTATTTATATATTCTATTGTGGATTGCTTAACATATTGATGCTCATACAAATCTCCTGAAATAAAAAAATACTTCACATTATTATCTTTTATATATTCTATTATTTTTTTAAAAATTTTACGCTGCTCTAATCTTCTTAAATCTCCCATTATATCTTTATCTGAAAGATTTACAAATGGACTATCAAAATGCATATCTGCTATATGTACAAATTTCAATTTTTATATCATTCCTTTCATCAATTATACAAACCACCTCCTACATATATGTACCGAGGTAGCAATCACATTTCTGAATTTACCTTATTATCATAGAGCTATTTTACTATACCTCCAACTTTTTTGCAATAGTTTTACGAAAAAATTTTCGTTTTTTGCTATTGGTTGGTTACTATTACATCATAAAAGCATATTAGAAAAATCTAATATGCTTTAACTTTATTCATCTTCAATTGATCCAAATAATTCATCAAATTTTGCCTCAAGCTCTTTTTGTAAATCATATTCATCATCATCCTGTGGTAATATAGGTGCTATATTATCAACTTTTTCATTATTTATTTTATTACTGTTTTCATTAATTCTTTTTTCCTCATTTTTCTCTTTATCTGGCAAATCTTCTTCGAATAAATCATCTAAGGATTCTACTTTTAAATCCTCGACACTCTTTTCATCTTTATCCTCTGTCCAAGGATTGTATGGATTATATTTTCTCCAAGTTCCTCTTTCTATTTCTCCAATATCGTTGTGGCTTATTTCAACTCCCGCCATTTCTTTTGCCATTGAATGTTTAAAGTAATAAAATTTATTTGCTTTTACTGGTTTTATTCCTTTTTCAAAAATAATACATAAATCGTTATCTAGTCTACGTAGTTCATCTGGAGTCATAAGTGCTCTTGCCATAACCTGGTCTGATACACTCTTACCAGTTCTTAAATTCTGCCTATCTCTATTTATTGATACACTATCTCTTCCAATTGTTTTTTCTCCTAACGCTTTTGAAAAATATTCTACTGTTTTAAAAGAGTTACTTCCTAAAAACACATGTGTATCACAGTTACCCATTATAGTCTCATATGATTTTTCATATACAGCTTCTAACTGGTCTACATTTTGTAGTATTACACTAAATGATATTTTTCTACTTCTTGATGTTGATATTTTTTTATCGAAATCTGGTATTTTCCCTATATTAGCAAACTCATCAAGTATAAAAAATGTTTGTTCCTTTAAAGCTCCTCCATTTTGATCTGCATAGTCATATAACTGTTGTATCATTTGTGAGAAAAATATTGTAAGCAAGAAATCATATGCAGTATGAGTATCTGAAGAAATTACATATACTGCCGTTTTCTTATTTCCAATTTCCTCAAAATCTATAGTATCTGTTGATGTTAATTCAGCTATTTCTTTAGAATCAAATTTACCTAATTTAGACTGCAATGAACTTAAAATAGAACCATATGTTTTTTCTGGAGCAATCTCGATTGATTTGTAGTACATTCTAGCTGGATGATCATATGGAAGTTGACTTATTAGCTCTGTAAGCAAATTGCTTCCACCATTTGCATTTGCAGCTCTAACCAATTCTGCACAACTTGCTAAATTCTGTTCTTCCTCTGGTCTTGTAGCAATTAAATAATAAATAAGCGCCTTTAATAGCATTTCAGCCATGTCGTCCCAATATGGATCCGCACTACTTCCTTCTACTTTTTGACCTTTTACTATTGTATTTGCTATAACGTCAACATCTAACTCTGATGAAATATGCATTAATGGATTGTATCCATCACTAAATTGTGGTCTAACTAAGTTCAATACCTTAATATCGTACCCTTTTTTCTTTAAATACCCTGCAGTCCTATCATATAGTTCTCCCTTAGGGTCTGTAAATACATATGAACCTAAACACTGATATGCATTTGGTATAGAATATGAAGCAGATTTACCAGAACCTGAACCGTCCAACTACTAATACATTTACATTTCCACGTTTATCTACCGGTAAATAATTATTTTCTGCTAAAATAATACCTTTATTTCTATTTAATATTTGGTATTGCTCTCCTCTTTGGCTCCAATCACTTGAACCGTGTTCTATATCTGTAAATTCATTCTTAGGTGCAGACTTAACAAATCCTATAAAGAAAAAAATAGAATATACTACTGTTACTACTAATAAATCTGAAAAAAATGTTCCAATTGCTCCCTCTTCAAGTATTTTTCCTATTGTGCCAAATGGGTTACTCATTGAAATTCCAAATGTATCTATAAAAACTTGTAATTCAAATTTTTCCTGAAGTCCTGCCATATGAGCACTATGTGCAAAAGGCACGACAAATACTATGGCTATAAACAACCATAGTATTAAAAAAATTATAAAATTTTTTCTATTCTTTTTTATTGCACCTTCTATTTTGTAATTCACTTATTTCACCTACTCTTTTGTACTATTATTGTACTATTTTTCCGACCTATCTTTACTCATCTTTGTCGCTTCTTTTCCAGCTTCTAAAGGTATTTCAAATGTTAATTCATCTTCTTCTTTAAATGCATATTTAATAGTTTTCTCAGGTGGCCAAATCATTTTTGACATTTTTATTCCTCCTCATTAATCTGTAAACTCGGGGCTTCCCCCTACCAAATTAATTTTTCCATTTTCATCTCTTATTTCGAATACAAAATAAGATTTATGTGGTTTTAACTTACACTTTCCCTTCACTTCGTCTGTTTTTTCATCGAAGTACAATACAGGTTTTATTTCTTCTGTTGTCTCTGGGTCGATAATAGATATAGGTCTCTTTAAATTAGGTGTATAATTAACCTCTGTGTATTCTTCTGATTTTTCTGGGTAAATTGTTTTGAATTTGAAAGGCATTGGTTTTTTAGATATTTTTACCTTATCATTTTCGAGAATTCCATTATTTATTACTACCTTATCTTTATCAAAAGATAAAATAACCAGTTGATTACTTTCTTTTTTTGGTTCTTCTACATAAAAAGTTTTTCTATTAAGATTTCCAACTAACTCTTCTGTAAAGTCTAACCTTTCAACTGTATATTTAGGATATTCCTTCAAATATTCTTTTTCTGTTTTATTTACTTGATATATTACAGTTTTTACTCCTTCTCGATCTGTTATACTAAAGTGTTTACCCTGCATATTATCCATTATCTACACCTCGCTTCTATGTTTTATCCCATAGTTTGTCTTTTGTTACAACTACAGTTAATTATAGCTTAAAAACACCATTTTGTCAACTTGTTTTATGTTAATTTTAATTTCTTGGATTAAAATTTGATATTTTATTCAATTTTTCAAACATTGATTTTTCTTCTTTGGTTAAATTCTTAGGAACCATAACTTTTATTTCTGCTACTAAATCTCCTCTTCTACCATTTTCAATTTTATAACCTTTACCTGGAATTCTAATTTTTTCTCCACTCTGTATTCCTTGTGGTATATATACACTGGTTTCATCATCTATTGTTTGCAGATTAGCTCTTGTACCCAAAGCCGCTTCCCATGGTGTTAATAATAAATCTGTATATAAGTCACTACCCTTTAACTTAAATTTTTTATCACCTTCAATATTTATCTTTATAAGTAAATCGCCATTTTTTCCACCATTTTCGCTTTTTCTTCCTTGTCCAATTAAACGAATTTTTTCACCTTCTCTTATTCCTTCTGGTATAGTTACTGTTATAATCTTTTCTCTACCTTCTTCATTTTTAATTGCTATCTTTTTCTTAAGTCCATAAAAAGCTTCATGTATCGTTGCATTTATTTCTGTTTCTATATTTTCCCCTTTAATAGGAGTATCGTTCTTTATATTCCTGGTATTATTTTTGTCTTTATCTTTATCCAAATCGCCTAAAAACATATCTATAATTGTTCCTTTTTGGCCTTTGCCAGAAAATGCCTTTTGCCCTTTTCTAAAATGTGAATTCCAAATTCTATCATATCTTCTTTTAGATGCTGGTACAGATAATATTTTATATGCCTCATTTATATCTTTAATTCTTTCTTCTGCTAATTTATCTCCTATATTTAAATCTGGATGATATTTTTTAGCAGCTTGTCTATATGCTACTTTTATTTCATCTATTGATACATGACTTGTTTCCAAATCTAATATTTTATAATAATTTTTAAAAACCATTTTAGACATCCTCCCCTATAAATAGGTAAAACTATTATAACATAAAATTTAAAAAAATCCATACTTTTTATGGATTTTTTTCTATAGCCAATTCTATAAGCATATCTATTAAATTAGTATATTCAATCCCACTTGCTAAAAAAAGTTTAGGATACATACTTATATTTGTAAAACCTGGTAAAGTGTTTATTTCATTAATATATATTTTATTAGTTTTATCTTCCACAAAAAAGTCTACTCTTGCTAAGCCTCTAGCATCTATTGCCTTAAATGCTTTTATCGCTTGCTTTCGAATTTCTTCTGAGATATTCTTATCTATACTAGCTGGGATACTAACCTTAGTATTTTCTTTTTTATATTTTGCATCATAGCTGTAAAAATCCTCCCCTGGCTTTATTTCTCCAACACAAGACGCAGTTACACTTTCATTTCCAAGTATTGCACATTCTACTTCAATTCCCTGTATCCCTTCCTCTATTATTATTTTATTATCAAATTTAGATGCATACCTTATATATTCTTTTAATTCTATCAAATTTTTTGCTTTGTTTATTCCTATACTTGAGCCAGAATTAGCTGGCTTTACAAACATTGGATACTTTAGGTTATTATTTATTAATTGTAAAACCTCTTTAATAGTAAAAATTTTTTCATTTAAATTCTTATCAATATAAAAATATTTATTTTCATCTCTATTTTTATATACTTTTATATATTCGTACCTTGCTTGATTTAATCCTGCATTTTCAAAAATCATTTTCGAATATACTTTATCCATTCCTATACTTGATGCTAGAACTTTGCAACCTACATAAGGTACTTTAATCAATTCTAGTAATCCCTGTATTGTTCCATCTTCCCCATATAATCCATGTAAAACAGGAAAGACAACATCTAATCCTTTTAAGAATTCTATGATATTATCAATTTTATAAGATTCGTTATTTTTTTCTATGGTAACTAGGTTATCTTCTTTGTCTGCAAATCTGTACCAATCTCCATTCTTTTCAATATATATCCTAAATATCACATATTTACTTTTATCTATGTTTTTTAAAATAGAATTAGCAGAGTCTAACGAAACATCATGTTCAGTTGACATACCACCACAGATAATACCTAATCTTATTTTTTTCATAAAACAAATTCCTTTCAGATTTGGTCTATTATTTTTTCTGGCAACTCGTAAAATTTCATCCCATTTGACGCTTTTATTAATATAACATCTCCTTCTTTGACAATTTCCTTAACTTTTTTTAATATGTTCTCCTGAGTTTTAAGATAATATATATTTTCTGTATTCATACCATCCTCTTCTGCTTGCTCTACTATATATCTTGAATCTTCTCCACTACATATTAAAATATCTATATTGTTTTTATATACTTCATCTCCAACCATTTTATGTAACTTTTTAGAATAATCGCCTAATTCAAACATATCACCAAGTATTGCAATTCTTCTTTTACAATCCAAATCTGCAATATACTTTAAACTTGCTCTCATAGATTCTAAACTGGCATTATATGCATCGCTTATTATTCTTACTCCGTTTTTTTCTATAATATCCATTCTATTCTTAGTTAGTTTAAATTCCCTTATACCTTTTAAAATTTTATTAGATTCAATTTTTAAAACCTCTCCTACTGTAATTGCACATAATGCATTTAATACAAAATGTTCTCCTCCCACAGGAACACATACTTCTTTATTTTCATTATATATATTAGCTGTAAATTTACTTCCGTCACTATTTAATACTATATCATTTGCATTTATGTTACTTTTTTTCTCTATTCCATAAGTATATATTTTCATTTTATTCTTATTTTCTTCATACCATTTGTGTAATAAATCATTATCATTATTTATAATAACAACCGGATCCTTTTTTCCTTCAAGTATTTCTAGTTTTGCTTTTAATATATTTTCTCTCGACCCTAAATTTCCTATATGTGATGTACCTATATTTGTAATAATACAAATATCTGGTTTTGCAATTTCTGTAAGCAATCTTATTTCCCCTAGGTGATTCATTCCCATTTCTAAAATCATTGCTTCTTCGTCTTTTAATCTCAATATTGTAAATGGCAAACCTATATTATTATTGTTATTTCCGAATAGTTTTCAATGTTTTATATTTTTGTGATACCACATTTGCCACTATGTCTTTTGTACTAGTTTTACCGACGCTACCCGTAATTGCAATTACTGGTATATTATATAAATTTCTTTTTGCCTTAGCTATTTCTACCAAAGCACTTAAAGTATCTTTAACCTTTATAATAGTTTTATCTTTATATTGTTCTATTTCTTTTTCTTGTATTTTTATATCTGAAACAATTACACACTGTGCTCCATTTTCTATTGCTTCTTTCCAAAAATAGCTACCATCAAATTTTTCACCTTTTATTCCAATATATGTATCACCGTTACTAATTATTCTTGTATCCCTACAAAAATTTTCACAAATTAAATCTTTATTTCCACATAACAAATCACCATTTGTTACATCCAAAATTGTTTTTACCGTTAAATTTTTCATATTTTAAATTTCCTTTCTTTAAAATATATTTTATTACCTATATATATTTTCTTTTGCAATTATATGCTTATTATGCTTTTTTTGCAACTACAGATTTTATTTTAAAAATAGGAAAGCTACGAAATAGTATAGCCATCCTATTTTTTTGTAAATTATTTTATAAAACACATTTGAAGTACTTAATGCAAAGCTCTTTTTAACAAATTGTTAATTTAAAAATATCTAACTGTTTTCAACTGTTCTATTCGCAATTTCTATAGCTTTAGAGACTATATTACCACAAGTTTTTGATGATACATTTTGCCAGCTACCACCATCTTTTTTTACTTGGTCATACACACCCAATTCTTTTGCTATTTCCTCTCTTAAATTCTCAGATATTAATTTACTATTTCTAGACATAACATCCTCCTAAAATAAATATAGTTGTTACTAGTAACTTAATAATATTATTTGTAATTTTTTAAAATTTATTTTGACATTTTTTATAAATTTTTCACTTTTTCTAACAAATTATGATATAATAAAAAAGACAGCTTTACAAAAGGAGAATAAAAATGAGCAACAAAAATGAACTTTTAGATAAAATCGATTTTAAAGAACCAGAAATTGAAACAAAAATTGAGACAGAAATTGAAGAATCATCAAACAACAATGTAACAAAAAATGAGAATTTAGATAAAATTAATAAATCATCTATTTCCATATTCAGCCTAATTGCAATATTTATAGTAATTATTATATTGGTATCTTTTGCCATTTTTACAATCTATAATCTATTAAACACAAATATAATATCTGGAGTTTATATAAAAAATTTAGATGTATCAAATATGAGCAAATCAGATGCTAAATACCAATTGGATAATTTTTTAAAGAGTTCACTACCTGAGGAGATAAAACTAACACATGGTGATTTTGAGTCAACAGTTTCACTTTCTCAAATTGAAGCAAAATTTGATACAAAATCCGCTGTTAACTCGGCTTACAAAGTTGGTAGACAAGGGAATATATTTGAAAACAATTTCAATGTTCTTTCTACCATGTTTGGAAAAGTAACTATTGAACCATTGTTAACTATTAACAAAGAGCAACTCTCAAAAAATCTAGAAGAAATGTCCACTCATTTACCAGATGCCGTTATTCAAAGTAGTTATTATATAGACTCAAATAATTTAATAATCACCTCTGGAAAAGAAGGGTATACTATAGATATAGAACAAACTATAGAATCTATAAAAAATTCTATTTCAACACTTGAGTGCAAAAATAAACCAGTAGAAATTATTGTAAAAAGTGCTACTCCAAATGAAATAAATATTGAGAAAATATACAATGAAATATATAAAACACCTGTTGACGCTTATTACACAAAAGAACCTTTTACAGTATATCCTTCAGAAAACGGTGTAGATTTTAACATTTCTATGGAGGAAGCAGATTATATTATCAAATCAGAAAAAAAAGATGAATATATTATTCCTTTAAAAATATTATATCCAAATGTAACTACAAATATGATAGGTACAGAAGCTTTCCCTGACATGCTTTCAGATTTTTCAACTAAATATTCTGCAAGTAATAGAAATAGAACAACAAATTTAATTTTAGCAGCAAATAAAATAAATGGAACTGTGTTAATGCCTGGCGAAACTTTTTCATATAATAAAATAGTAGGCGCAAGAACTATCTCCGCAGGTTATAAAGAAGCACCTATATATGTGCAAGGAAAAGTCGTAGATGGTGTAGGCGGTGGAATTTGCCAAATAGCCTCTACATTATACAATGCAGCAATATATGCAAATTTAGAAATAACACAAAGAACTAATCATCAATTTGTCCCATCATATGTAACAGCAAGTAGAGACGCAACTGTTGTCTATGGAGCTCTTGACTTTCAATTTAAAAACAATAGAAATTATCCTATAAAAATAATGTGTTACGTTTCTGGAGGAATAGCAAATTTTAAAATATTTGGATTAAAACAAGAAAATGATTACCAAATAGAAATATCCTCTTATGAAACAGGTAGAACATCAACCGCAATATATTCAGAGGCATATAAAATTTTAAAAAAAGACGGAAAAACAATTCGTACAGAATTATTATCAAAAGATACATATAAAAGACATTAGTATGAGCTTTAGGGTGATTTGTGGTGATTTGGGGTGATTTTGGGGACACTATCATAAAACACCCAGAAGTGGGTGTTTTATGATAGTGTCCCCAAAATCACCCCAAATCACCACAAATCACCCACTACATTGTTAAAGTTCCATTTGGAGTATTTGTTATCATCAATATGTCTTCTTCTCTACCATTATCTGCATTTATATAAACTAAAAATTCTCTATCTTCTACTTTACCCTTAAACTCATAACAAAGTATCTCTGTTTTCCATTCCGTTGGTATAACAGCCAATCCTTCACTTCCTATTTGTAAATCTTTATTTAGAGTTTTTTTTGCAACATCTTTAGAAATTTTAACATTTGATATATCCCTGGTTTCAATATGATTATTTAAATATCCTGTAGTTTCTATTCCAAGTATTTCTCCATTATCAAGTGCAACCTTAACTTTTATTAAATCCGGATACATTACAACATTTTCTTGTGTATACGCATAATTTATGGTAACAATGCCATCTTGTTTTAAATAATATGTCTCTTTCATATTCGAATAGCCTTTTTCACTCAAATATTCCTTTCCTTTTTGGTTTGCCTCATCTTGTGATATTATTTCTGAATTAACATCTCTATCAGAATTCATTGAAACCACATGTCCACCTTTTTTTGAAATAGTTATATTAATATTATTTTCATTATTGTCCCTTACAGAAAAATTATAGGAAGGAATTGTTGCATTCTCTGAGAATCCTAAATTATTTACTTCTTTTATATTATCACTACCAATAAACTCATATACCTTATTTTTAGCATCTTCTTCACTAATATCTTCTCCTATTAGACCCTTCTTTTCGGCATTTGTTAAATGTTCTGAAAATGCACCATCATATATCAAACCATCATATTGATGAAAATTTTCTTCTATATTACTAAAACTTTCTTTTGAAATGTTATCAACCTGTTGAGCAAAAGCACTCGTCCCTTTTTTAGTTAACTCTCCCCATTCAAATCTGCCATTGTTTAAATCTTCTGATAATTGATTCAAAGTATTCTCTAATTCGACACTATATGAATGCAATTGCTTTAAATTATTCAAATCATCCTGGCTTAAGCTCTCTCTATATATATTTTTTCTTGAAAGAGAATAACTATAGTCACTAACCTGGTTTAAAAATCTTGCTGTTTTTTCTAGCTCTTGACTCTCTATAGGAATTCTAGATAAATACACTTGCGCCAAATTAGCTTCTCTCCATAAATTTGTTAAAGTTTCAGCTCCATGTTCTGGAGTAGATGAAATTAGAGACTTTGCCAAGTAATTCTCCACATTTTCTACATAATCAACCAAATCAAAAAATGCCATATTGTAAGAATTCTCTGATGCTTGCCTATATTCCCTTTGCTTTTTATACAAAATAATTCCAAGTATAGCAACAATTATAAGCAGAACACATATTATGCTAAGCATATGCCCTTTCTTTAACCTATTCTTCCATTCTATTAACTTATTCATAATATTCTCCTTTATAAAAATATCCTTATTTTTTTTACACATTACTACAATTACTTACAAAAATGATGTTTTCCTATGGTCTTTACCAGTGGTCTAGACCATATCCATTTACTAGTCGCAGTTGATGGATTAAAATAATATATACACCCTCCTGTTGGATCCCAACCATTTTTTGCATCCTGCGCAGCTTTGAATACATCTGAACCCTCACTTATTGGAGCATTTATCTGACCATCTGTTACTGCTGTAAATGCACCTTTTTGATATATAACACCTGCTATTGTATTAGGAAAACTTGGACTCTTTACCCTATTTAAAATAACAGCTCCTACTGCTACTTTTCCTTCATAAGGTTCTCCTCTAGCTTCTCCATTTATAGCTCTAGCCATTAATTGAATATCAGATGTTCCAGATGATGCTGCATATACCACATTTTGATCTGTATTTTTAAATTGTAAAAAAGAATAAAATATAATATATAAAACGGATACTATTAATAAGATTTTTACTACTTTTAACAAAATACCACCTGTACTTTCAAAAAACATTAAAACTTACTTTTATTTATTTTGTTATTTTTATAAAAAAATATACCATTTTTTGAAATTTTTCATTTTTTATGTTAAAATCAATAAAGAAAAAGCTTTGTTATAAGAAGAAAGAGAGATTATAAAATATGAAAAAAATTTTAATTTTTTATGCATCTTATGGTGGAGGACACTTAAATGCTGCAAAATCCATAAATGAATATATCTTAGATAATTATAAAAATTTTGACGTAGAATTAATAGACTGTATGAAATATGTAAATAAAACTATAGAAAAATTGACCACCTCTGCTTATCGAGAAGTTGCAAAAAAGGCTCCTTGGGCTTGGGGAAAAATATACAGTGATTCTCAAAAAGGTCCTTTAGCACATCTATCTTCTAGATCAAATAAAATTATGGCAATAAAATTATTAAGACTTTTAAGAGAGAAAAACCCAGATTTAATTATTTCCACACACCCATTTGGAAGTCAAATGTGCAGTTATTTAAAAAGGAAAAATAAAATTAATTCTAAAATTGCAACAATAATGACTGACTTTGCACCACATGATCAATGGCTTGTTGGTAGTGATTGTATGGATTACTATTTTGTTGCACATGACAAAATGAAAAACTATCTTATTAAAAAAAATATATCAGATTCAAAAATATTTATTACTGGAATACCTTTATCAAGCAAATTCTTGAAAAAATATAATAGAGCAGAAATTTCAAATACATTTAATTTGAACACAAATAAAAAAAATATACTATTTTTTGGTGGAGGCGAATTTGGATTAGGAAAATCTAAAACCTTTGAAATATTCGAAAATTTAGTAAAAAATAGCAGCCATATGCAAATAATTGCAATAGCAGGAAAAAATGAGAAAATGAAAAAAGAATTTGAAGAAATTGTAGACAAAAATAATGCAAAAGATTATGTGACTGTTTTAGCTTTTACCGATAAAGTACCTGAATTAATGAGCATTTCTTCCTTGGTTGTAACAAAACCCGGAGGAATGACAACAACAGAAAGCCTTGCAGCTAGATTGCCTATGATTATAATTAACCCTATACCTGGTCAAGAAGAAGAAAATGCAGAATTTCTTGAAAGTAAGGGTATTGCTATATGGATAAAAAAGGATGATAACGCAGCACAAATTATAACTAATCTTCTTTCTAACGATAAATTATTAGAAAAAATGAGTGAAAACACAAAACTATTGTCTCATCCTGATTCAACCAAAAATATTTGTGAGATTTTATTAAATAACTATTAACTATAGTTCTCTCCTACCTTCTAAGGCCTTTGTTAATGTTATTTCATCCGTATACTCTAAATCTCCTCCAACAGGAATTCCATGCGCAATTCTTGTAACTTTTACTCCAAGTGGCTTTATTAATTTTGACAAATACATTGCAGTGGCTTCACCTTCAACTCTAGGATTTGTAGCTAAGATAACTTCCTTTACACTCCCTTCCATAAGTCTGGAAAGGAGTTCTTTTATTTTTATGTCATCAGGTCCAATACCATTCATTGGTGATATTGAGCCATGCAAAACATGATAAACGCCTTTAAATTCATGAGTTTTTTCCATTGCTATTATATCTCTTACATCTTCTACCACACATATTATTCCACTATCTCTTTTGCTATTTGAACAAATAAAACATGGATCTGTATCTGAAATATTAAAACATTTACTGCAATATTTTAGATTTTTCTTTGCATTTAAAATTGAAGAAACAAATTCATTTGTTTCTTCTTGTGAACTATTTAAAATATAAAATGCAAGTCTTGCAGCTGTTTTATGACCTATACTAGGCAATCTTTCAAAACTTTCTATTAGCTTCTCTATAGATGGTGAATACAATGACATTTTTTTGTCCCCCTAAAGCTCAAATTACTACATTAAACCAGGAATATTATATTTTCCAAATTGGTCTGCTTGAGCACTGTCTACTTTTCTTAATGCTTCATTAACACATGTTAAAATTAAATCTTCCAACATTTCAACATCTTCTGGATCCACAACATCAGGCTTTATTTTTATTTCCTTTATTACTTTTTCTCCAGAAACCTTTACATTAATTGCTCCTCCTCCAGCTGATGCGTCAAATTCTTTAGTCGCTAATTCTGCTTGAGATTTTTCCATATCTGCTTGCATTTTTTTTGCTTCTTTCATTAGACTATTAATATTCATACCTCCAAAGCCTCCCATTCCTCCTGGAAATCCTCCTCTTTTTCCCATTGTAAATTCTCCTTTCAAATTTAAAATTTTATTATATTTTAGATAACCTTAGATATTGTAATTACTCTACAATATTAAATGGTATATCTGATTCACTTGCAAATTTCTTTAGATTTTCTTCTTTAGACATTTGCTTAGCCTTTATCTCTGGTGTTAAATATTTTATTTGCATTTCCTTTCCACATGCAATTGAAACTAATTTCGATAATTCTCTAATATTTTCTTGCTTCTCTAAAATTGTTTTACCAAAAGATGTCATTCCATTTGGAAATTCTATTCCTACGGTCATATCATTTATTTCTTTTGCGCTAGTTCCCATTAAGTTTGTATATAATACTATCTTTCCACTTTGCTTTAAATCTTTAATTATTTGTGGCCAATATTCTTCAGATTTATTAGAAAATTTCTTGTCACTATTTGATACCATATTCATATTTTTTTTAGTTCTTACGCCTTCATCTTTTGATGAATTATTAATATTATCAACTATTTTTATTTCATTAGTTTTAATACTATTACTCTTTAAAATTTCAGTATTAGCTTGAATATCAATTCTATTTCCGGCCTTTAAATATTTTTCAATTTTGTCTATTCTTTCTTCTAAATTATTATTTTCATTTATTTGTTTATTACATGAATTTATAATTCCTGCCTGAAACATAATAGTCTTCTGTGTTGACCACTTTATATTATTTTCCAATTCAGATAATTTATATATTAAATCTACTAACCTATCATTTGTTGTACTATCAGCCAACTTCTTTATTTGCTCTATTTCTTCTTCACTATATAAATTTTGCTTCTGAGATGTTTTAAATACTAATATATCCTTAACATATTTTATCATTTCCCATAATAACGTTACTATATCTTTACCTTCATTTAATATTTCATCTATACTATTTAATGCATGTTCTACATCATATAATATAATATTTTCAATAATTCTATTAACAAAAGTTATTTTAGGAATTCCAACTAAATCTCTTATTTTATCCTCATCTATTTTATTACTTCCATCTTGGACGCATCTTTCTAAAATAGATAATGCATCTCTCATAGCTCCTTCTGCAAGTTCCGCTATAATATTAAAAGCACCTTTGGTAACTTCTATATTACTCTCTTCACAGACTATTTTTAGTCTTTTAATTATATCTTCATTTGATATTCTTTTAAAGTCAAACCTCTGACATCTTGATAAAATAGTTGCTGGCAATTTTTGTGGCTCTGTTGTTGCTAGTATAAACTTTACATGCTCAGGTGGCTCTTCTAGTGTTTTTAATAATGCATTAAATGCCCCTGTTGAAAGCATATGTACCTCATCTATTATATATACTCTATATTTAGCCCTTGTTGGTAAAAAATTGACTTCTTCACGAATGCTCCTTATATCTTCTACACTATTATTAGACGCTGCATCCATCTCCACAATATCTGTTAATGAGCCAGAAAGTGCCGCTTTGCATATCTCACATTCATTGCATGGTTCTCCATCTTTAGGATTAAGACAATTAATTGCTCTGGCTAAGATTTTAGCACTTGAAGTTTTCCCTGTTCCTCTACCACCATTAAATAAATATGCATGTCCTACTCTATTTGCAATTATCTGGTTTTTTAAAGTTCTAGTAATATGCTCTTGCCCTACCATCTCTGAAAAATTAGAAGGCCTAAATTTTCTATAAAGAGCTGTGTACCCCATATTTTTCACATCCTCTTACTATAAAAAATGGCTGATACTCAATCTCTCTATGGAAAGATTCCACATAAAGATATCTATTTATTGCTGCTTCCTTCCGGACCTGACAAGATTCATAGGTCTTTATTGGATTCTCTCCATACAAAGATTAAGCTCAAACCATTTGTATTATATAATGTTTTTATATTTAAATCAAGTAATTTCTATTAATTTTTAACCCTTTTAAAAACAAATTTTGATACATCAGTATACTCTTTAGACACTGTCCCTTGCTCTACCACATTATCAACTGGTAAATGTAAATTTATTGTAGTTTTATATTCTTTACCTTCTTCCAATTTAATTATTAAATCAAAAGTTAATTTGAATTTTAACTCTTCATTTGAAATACCTAATTTATTTAACAATTCCTGATGATTTATCTCTTCATCATCTGATACATATTCTGCTACATTGTCATTAGAACATCTGAAAGCAATCAGTCCACCTTGATTTGATATCTTTAAACTTGATAAATTACTTTCCAAATCTCCAATATACTCTATATTTTGTATTATATTGTCTTGTGTGTTTTTAAAAATAACATTTTCTACTCCATTAGCGGGCTTATAGATTTTTATATTTTTGTCATCATCTGACTCTACACTAATATTTTCAATACTAATAGATTTTATTATTTCTGATTTAGAATAATTTTTATTTTTTGAAATATACAAATAAATATCATTACTTTGATATACGTCAAATGCCCATTTTTTATCTGTTACTTCTTTGTCTATACCTTCAGAGGAGCTTATAACAGAAATTTTGCTTAGTTCAAAGGGCATATTTATTTCTCCTTCAACATTATATTTTAAAATTATAATGCCTGTACCAAATAATAAAATTGTTATAATTACTATCATCACAACCATATGAAAAGATTTTTTATTTGTAATTTCTTTTATTTTCTCAATCATCTTTCCCCCATAAATTTCTACAATATTTTTTATTTTATTATTCTATTATTTATTACTTTTAATTTTTCGCAAATCCTTAAAAAAGTTTTTTAAAATATTTTCACATTCTCCTTGCAGAATTCCAGTTTCCAATTCAACCTTATGATTAAATTTATAATCAGCAAATATATTAAAGACTGATCCACAGGCTCCAGTTTTTTTATCCATTGAACCAATATATACTTTTTTTATTCTTGAATTAATTATAGCTCCTGCACACATAGAACATGGTTCTAAAGTTACATACATTTCGCAGTCTATAAGTCTCCAACTTTTTAATTTTTTACTTGCTTTTTGTATTGCCAAAATTTCTGCATGTTTTGTTGTATCATATTTAGTTTCCTTTAAATTATAAGCTCTTGATATTATTTTTCCATCTTTTACTATTACGCACCCTACAGGTACTTCTAGTTTTTCATATGCTTTTTTTGCTTCCTTCAATGCTTCTTTCATAAATTTTTCTTCAAGCATTTTTACCTCTTTACTTTTTTACAATATTCTATATAAATTTTGGTGTGCCCAGGCGGACTCGAACCACCATCGGTCGCTTAGGAGGCGACTGCTCTATCCTGCTGAGCTATGAGCACATATTTACTTTTATAACTATACTATCATTTTAACTAATTGTCAATATTAAAAAATGTTAAAAACATGTTACTACTATGAAAACTTGACATGTTTTGTTATAATAGTATAGGTGATAAAAATGCAAAGAATATTAAGTCATATGCGAAAAGCTATAGAAGAATATAAAATGATTGAAGAAGGAGATAAAATTGCAATATGTCTATCTGGTGGAAAAGACTCAATAACGATGTTACACGCCTTTAAGGCATTGCAAAGATTTTATCCTAAAAAATTTGAAATTATTGCAATAAGTATAAATCCAGGTTTTGAATTTTTTGATACTGCTTTTCTTCTAGATATATGCAATAAATTAGAAATTCCTCTATTTATAGGAGAAAGTAGGGCAAAGGAAATTGTATTTGATATAAGAAAAGAAAAAAATCCCTGCTCTCTTTGCGCAAACCTTCGTAGAGGTGTAATAAACTCTATTGCAATTGAACAAAACTGCAATAAAATAGCATTAGGGCACAATCAAGATGATGTTTTAGAAACCTTTCTATTAAATCTTTTATACACTGGAAGCATTTCTACTTTTTCTCCGGTTAGTTACATGGATAGGACAAAAATAACATTAATAAGACCATTAATTTACACCCCAGAAAAAGAAATAAAACGATTTGTAAAAAAGAATAATCTTTCTGTTATGCCTAAAGTTTGCCCAATGGATGGTACTTCTAAAAGAGAATATATGAAACAATTAATTTTTACGCTATCAAAAGATATTCCTATGATTAGAGCTAATTTATTTGGTGCTATTCAGAGAAACTTAGATGACTGGAACTGCACACATTAGTATAAAATATTTTTCAATAATAGTGAAAAATAAAGTTCCTATTATAAAAAAAGGAAGAATTAGATTTAAAAAAATTTCATTTTACTCTAATTCTTCCTTTTATTTATTTTATTAATTCTAACATGGAATTTTTTAAATCATCTAACTTGTTTATCGCTGCCGTATTTGTTTCTGCTTTAATTCCCATGTATAATTTAATTTTTGGCTCTGTACCAGATGGTCTTATGCAACACCAGCTATCATCTTCTAGTTCATAATACAAAACATTAGATTTTGGTAACCCTGTTTTTGTAACTTCACCAGTTTGCATATTTTTAACAATATCCTCTTGGATATCTTTAAAAGTTAAAACTTTATAGTTACCTATTTTTTCTATATTTGAGTTTCTCATCTTTGTCATCATATCTTTTATTTCTTGAGCTCCTTTAGCTCCTTCTCTTACAATAGCAACTTGTGTTTCTTTGTAATACCCATATTTTTCATAAATAGCTATCATTGCATCCCATAAAGTTTTATTTTTAGATTTATAATAACATGCTGCCTCACAAAGTGCCATTACTGCTGCAATACCATCTTTATCCCTTGCATAATCTCCTATTAAGCATCCATAACTTTCTTCAAAACCAAATACATATGTTTTATCTTTGTTTTCTTCTGCCTTTTTCATAACAGCACCAATATTCTTAAATCCTGTTAATACCTCTATGCACTCCAATTTATATTCTTTTGCTATAGCTTTTGCAAGTTCTGAAGAAACAACAGTTGTAATAAACATACCATCTGATGGTAGAATCCCTTTTTCCTTCATTTGAGAAATTCTATATTCTGCTATTAAAAGTGCAGACATATTACCTGTATATTCCTTATATTCCCCTGTTTTTATATCTTTAGCAAAAATTCCTAGTCTGTCCGCATCTGGATCTGTTGCAAGTACTACATCTGCATCAACCTTTTCAGCCAATTCTAGTGCTAGCTTAAAAGCTTTTTTATCTTCAGGATTCGGATAATCTACTGTTGGAAATTCTCCATCTGGTTCTTTTTGTTCAGGAACAACATATACATTTGCCATTCCTAATTCTTTTAATAATCTTTCTGTAACTGTATTTCCTGTTCCATGCAATGGAGTATATACGACTTTTAATTTTTTTCCTTCTTCTTTCATTATTTCTGGATTAATAATGCACTTTTTTAATACTTCTAAATATCTGTCATCCATTTCTGTTCCCACAAATTTCAATAGTCCGCTTCTAACTGCCTCTTCTTTGGAAATATTTTTAATTTCAGCAAAACTTTCTATTTTTCTAACTTCTCCAATAATATCTTTATCTCTTGGAGAAACAATTTGAGCTCCATCATCCCAATATACTTTATACCCATTATATTTAGGTGGATTATGGCTTGCAGTAATCATAACTCCTGCTGTACATTTCAAATTTCTTACAGCAAAAGATAGTTCTGGCACAGGCCTTAAATTTTCAAACAAATATGCCTTTATTCCATTCGCACACAAAATTAATGCAGTTTGTAAACCAAACTCTTTTGACATTCTTCTAGAATCGTAGCTAATTGCTACCCCTTTTTCTTGTGTTCCCTGTGATATAATATAATTTGCCAACCCTTGAGTTGCCTTGCCCACAGTATACTTGTTCATTCTGTTTGTTCCTGCACCTATAATTCCTCTTAGTCCTGCAGTACCAAATTCTAATTCTTTATAAAATCTGTCCTCTATTTCAGACTCATTATCTTTTATTTCTAGTAGTTCCTTTTTTGTGTCTTCGTCAAATTCCGTACTTTCACACCACTTTTTATACTCATCTAAATAATTCATATTAAACCACCTTTTTACTTAATATTGATATTTTCTTTTTTTAATCAATCTTATAAAACTTCTTATATAATTCTCTAGCAGTTTTTGGACAATCTACTCCTTTTTCATCTGAATTTTTTACAGGAGCAAATTCTTCCTCTCTTTTTACTCTTAATACTGCCATTTCATCTACTTCTCCAAAAGCATCAAATAAGAATGCCTCAAATTTGTATGCATTTGGCGAATCTGGAACAACTAAATTTCCGTCCTTATCAATATATTTAGCTTTCTTATAAGCAACGTGGTATGGTAAAGGATTTGCGCCCATTCTTTCTACAGCATCAATGCTAAACAAATTACATAGAATATGTGACTCACCATATAATAATTCGCCGTTTTCATCTGTTGCTTCTGCCATTTCATCTGTAATTTCTGAATATTCTATAACATTTGGCTTTCCATTTCTCTTACAAAATACCCCTACTTTTTCATGTGGGTTAGCTTTAACAACTGATTTACATGCTACTGTAACTTTTTGGTCTATTGCAATTCCCATAAGTACTGGATCTACCATCTTTACCAAACAGTTATCTACTCCTCCTATAAAAACCCATTCTATTCCCATAGTTTTCATCTTTTCTGTCATACCGCTTTTTACAAGAGATTCATATATTCCTCCATGTCCATCTGCAGCCTGCTTTATTAAACCTTCTTCATTTATTAGTATCTTTCCCTCAGTATCAACCATTGGTAATTCTCCTTGGATAAAGAAGAAAATATTTTTATTTTTTTGATATCCAAAATATTTGTTTTTTTCAAAGAAATCTATAGTTGCTTGGTTATTTTCCTTACTAGTCATTATAAACCATGGTATTGTAACTCCATATTTTCTTCCTTCTTCTTTTAACCCGTCACATAATAATTCAAATAAAGACTTGTGTGAATCTAAACCAATATCATATGTACCCTTTGGTCCATTATGTCCCAGTCTTGTTCCTTGTCCTCCAGCCATTGTAACCGCAGCTAACTTACCTTCTTTAATAGCTTTCTTCCCTATTGCTTCATAATACTTATACTTATCATTTAATTTGTATTTATCTAAATATTCAATTGGAGTTATAGTATCTTCTGATTTCTTTTCTTCATTTTTTGTATTATTATATAAGCTATTAACTAATTCAAAATCAATCTTTTTAATTTGCTCCAAATACTCTTTCTTGTGCTTTTCATCTAGCCTATCATAATTATTTAATAAATGCTCTTGCCCATATTTTTTTAAAAGTGGCTTTATTTCCTCTAATTCATCGCTCATACTTTTTCTTCCTTTCATTTTTGCATAATAATAAATATATTTGCTTATTTTAATACTTATACACCATTTTTAAAAAAATATCAATATTTTATTTGTTTTTTTCTATTTGCTTTTCACCACTTGTATTTAATATTTTTTCGTATTTCCCTATAATACTATCAAATTTATCTGCAACTTCATCTATATAGTAACAATCTATTATTATTATTTTTTCAGAATGTTCAGTCCATTTTTCAATGTTTTTATTTATATTATTTATATAATTTTCTTTACCTTTTATAAATACTATTATGTTTTGCCCGAGATTTAATACTCTCTTTTATTTTTCTAAACTTGTCTAGGTCATTATTTTTCCAGTCAATATTAAAAATTCTATCTTTTTTTTCTTCTCTTAAATTTAAATTAAACAATAATGTCTCCATTGTCTTTTCCAAGTTGTTTTCTGTAAAAACTATTATCTTATTGTTTTTATCTATATTTTTATCTATATATGGTAAACTTATCATTTCAAAATGATAATCACTTGCATAAAATGCACACATTTTTTCTTTAGTTTTTTGACTTATACTCATTAAAACTCTTCCTTTCCATTTTAATAAATTATACGGAAACTCTGCTTTTCATCTTTTGGCTTGCTGGTAAATTTTACCATTTTGTTTTATGTATGTCAATAATATTTCTTTTATATTTCATCGTTTTTTTTCGACAATGTATAAACTTTTCTTATTTGGCAATAATTAAATTAAATGAATTTTTTTGAAAAAAAGTTTATAGGAGGCAATATATGAAAAAAATAAAAAATATTTTTAATTCTGACAAATTTAAAATGGTTATTATACTAAGTTTCTTACTTTTTATTTATACATCTATATGTGCTATTTCTTATGCAAAAAACATGTCTACAAATATTTCTGATAGTGTATTTAGATTGCATGTAATTGCAAATAGCAATAGCCCAGAAGATCAAAATCTAAAATATATAGTAAGAGATAATTTATTAAAATATATGAATGAAATTTGTAAAAATTGTTCTTCAAAAGAAGAAGCAATTAAATTAGTAAAAGAAAATGAAGCTAATTTTAAAGAAATTGCAATTAGAACTGTTAATGAAAACGGATATTCCTACAATGTAAATATTAATATTGGAAACTTTGAATTTCCAACTAAAACCTACGGCGATATTTCATTGCCTGCTGGCTACTATGATGCATTAAGAGTTGAAATTGGTGAGGCAAAAGGACAAAATTGGTGGTGTGTAATGTTTCCGCCTCTTTGCTTTGTAGATATTTCTTCTGGAGTTGTACCTGAGGAATCAAAAGAACAACTTAAAAATAATCTTTCAGATGAAGAATATTCCTTAATTTCTTGTAATTCTAGCTCTGACATTCACTTTAAATTTAAATTGTTGGAGTTTTTCAATGCAAATGGCTTAATTACTGCAAAAAAATAGTTGCAATACTTTTTAGTTTATGGTATATTTTATTATATTATAGAGTGTTATTATATACACTCTATTTTAATTTGAATTTAATTTTGTATTAAATAAAACATATTAATAAACGGAGGGAATTCAAGTGGAAAAATTAGTAATTAGCGGTCCTACTCCTCTAAAAGGTGAAGTGACAATAAGTGGCGCTAAAAATGCAGCAGTAGCAATTTTACCTGCAACACTTTTAATAGATGGAACTTGTACAATAGAAAATCTACCAAACATAAGCGATATAAAAATATCTTGTGACATATTAGAAAAATTAGGTGCCAAAATAAAATGGAACAACAAAAACAGTATTACAATAGACACTTCAAATATTAATACAACAAAAGCTCCATTAGACTTAACTAGTAAATTTAGAGCATCTTATTACATAATAGGATCTATGCTTGGAAGAATGGGACAGATAGAAGTTGGAATGCCTGGAGGGTGTAAATTAGGCGCTAGACCTATTGACCAACATATAAAAGGATTTGAGCTACTTGGTGCAAACGTATCTGTAGAAAAAGGAACCATTTCTGCAAAAGCTAAAAAACTTAATGGTTGTCCTATATATATGGATATTGTTTCTGTTGGAGCAACTATAAATGTAATGCTTGCCAGCGTTCTAGCCAATGGCACAACCGTTATAGATAATGCGGCAAAAGAACCTCATATTGTTGACGTAGCAAACTTTTTAAATGCTATGGGAGCAGATATTAGAGGCGCTGGAACAGACATTATAAAAATAAATGGAGTTAAGAAATTAACAGGAAACGCAACATACTCTGTTGTGCCAGACCAAATTGAAGCAGGAACCTTTATGCTTGCAGCTATAGCTACTAAAGGAGATTTATTAATAAAAAATTGTATAACAAAGCACTTAGATTCCATTACTGCTAAAATAATAGAAGTTGGTGGCAATGTAGAAGATTATGGAGATAGTATAAGAGTTTGGTGTAACCAAAGACCAGGTAAAGCGAATATAAAAACACTTCCTTATCCGGGATTTCCTACAGATTTACAACCACAAATGGGAGTTGTTCTATCTTTAGCAGATGGAACAAGCATAATAAACGAAAGTATCTGGGATTCAAGATTTCAATATACTGAAGAATTAAACAAAATGGGTGCTAAAATAACAGCACAAGGAAAGTCTGCAGTATTTGAAGGTGTTGAAAAACTTTCAGGTGCTCCTGTATATTCATCAGATTTAAGAGCCGGAGCAGCACTAGTAATTGCTGGAACAGCTGCTGAAGGAATAACAGAAATCTACAATTTAGAACATATTGACAGAGGATATGAAAACATTGAAGAAAAATTCAGAAAAGTTGGTGCTAAAATCAAAAGAATTAAAGAATAAACAAAGGAATGAATAAATTATGTTAAATTTTTGTAGCCTATATAGTGGAAGTAGCGGAAATAGCCTGTTCGTTGAGACATCAAACACAAAAATATTAATTGATGCAGGAGTAAGTAGCAAAAAAATTGAAACAGCTTTAAACGATATAAATATAGACCCAAAAACATTAGATGGAATTTTAGTTACTCATGAACACATTGATCATGTACAAGGTTTAGGCACGCTATCTAAAAAATTTGATTTACCTGTTTTTGTAAACCAAGAAACTTTAGATGCTATGCCAAAACAAAAAGATAAAATATCTGATAAAAATATAAAAACATTTAAGGTTACAGATAAATTTTCTATTGGTGACCTAGAAATTAAACCCTTTTCAATTCCTCACGATGCTGTCAACCCATGTGGGTTTAATATATTAAAAGATAACAAAAAAATAAGTATAGCTACAGATATTGGGCATATGACAAATGATATATTAAAAAACTTAGAAGAAAGTTTATTTATTATGTTAGAAGCAAATTATGACCCCGAAGTATTAAGATGCACTTCATACCCTTTTAAACTAAAGTCGCGCATTGCTGGTCCTACCGGACATTTGTCAAATGAACTAGCAGGAAAGACAATTTCCTATTTATTAAAATCCGGATTAAAAAAAGCTATGCTGGGTCATTTAAGTAAAGAAAGTAACTTCCCTGAACTTGCTTATCAAACTGTTATGGATGAACTAATAGCCGAAAATTATACTGAAAATTCTTTAAAGTTAAGTGTAGCCAATAGAGAATCTAGAAGTAGTTTAATAAATATATAAAATAGAGGTAAAATATGCTAACTATACAAATAATATGCATTGGAAAAATTAAAGAAATATATTTAAAAGAAGCTATAAATGAATACAGTAAAAGATTATCTAAATATTGTAAATTAGACATTATAGAATTACCTGATGAAAAAATTACAGATAAATTAAATGATAATATATCTAATATTATTAAAGCAAAAGAATGTAATAATATAATTAATCATTTAAAAAAAGATTCACACATAATTGCACTAGATTTAAGTGGTAAACAATTTACCTCAGAAGAATTTGCGCTAGAGCTAGAGAAAATCTCTATGCTAAATAGTTCTGTTACATTTATAATAGGTGGTTCACTAGGATTAAATACAGAATTATTGAATAAATGTAGCCAAAAAATCTGTTTTTCTAAAATGACTTTTCCACATCAATTAATAAGAGTTTTTCTATTAGAACAATTATTTAGAGCTTTTAAAATTACAAATAATGAAACTTATCATAGATAATATATATTTTATTAAATATTAAAAGTATTAAAAATTTTCTTTAAAATTTGAAATTTCTTTTAATATTTTTTTTGCTAGTCTTTTAATTACAATTTTTTTCGTTAAAAAAAATATGAAAATAAATAATATTATATTAAAAATCATAATAAATCCTTTGAAATTATTTTTATAAATTATAAATCCGTTTTCATAATTTGTCAACAATAACTTTATGTCAAAATTCGACAAATAACAACGCTTGTTACAATTCCAACAAAATCTGCTATTAAAGCTGCAGCTAATACAAATCTGGTTTTTTTTATTTTTACACAACTTGTATAAATGGCAATAGTATATAAAGTTGTCTCTGTAGAACCCATTATAGTAGACGCAATAATTCCTAGACTACTATCAACCCCATAATTTTTCATTATATCTGTTGCTATTGCAATTGAACTACTTCCTGAAATTGGTCTTAATATTGCCAATGGCATAACTTCAGTTGGAAAATTAATTATGTTCAAAATTGGTAACATAAAATTAATTATTATATTTAGAATTCCAGAGCTTCTAAGTGCTCCTATTGCAACAAATAGTCCAACTAATGTCGGAAAAATACTTAAGACAATTTCTAGTCCTTCTTTAGCACCTTCTAAAAAATCATCAAATATTTTATTTTTCTGAAAAACTCCATAAATTATAACGACTAAAATAACAAATGGCATTGCTAAATTAGAAATAAAATTCATCAATTTCATTCTATAAAAAAACCTCTCTATTTTTATATTTAAAATATAATTATTTTTTACTACATTTAATAAAGATTTTTGTAGCTGTTATTCCTGCAAAAGCAGCACAAATCGTTGCAATCCATACAGGAAAAACTATTGCAGTTGGATTTTTTGAACCCAAAGAATTTCTAATAGCTATTACAGTTGTTGGTATTATTTGAATTGATGCCGTGTTTAGCACTATAAACATTGCCATAGAATTGCTTAATTCTTCTTTATTCTTATTTTCAAATTGCATTGATTTCATTGCCTTTAAACCTAATGGAGTAGCTGCATTCCCCAAACCTAGGATATTTGCAATCATGTTCATTGAAATTTCTCTTCGTATTTTACTATTTCTATTTATTTCTGGAAATAAATACTTAATAACTGGTCTCAATAAATTTGACATTTTTTCTATCATTTGTGTTCTATTTGCAATTTGCATTATTCCATTCCATAAGCAAATTGTCCCCAACAAATTAATAGATAAATTAACAGCGTCTGTTGTACTTTGAAAAATAGATGAATTTAGCTCTTGCAAATTTCCCGAAAAAATTGCAAATGAAAATGATATTATTATAAAAACCGGCCAAACTATATTTAACATACTTATCACCAAAATAATTTTATTCTAAAGTATATTTTTTATTACAATTCAATTGACCTTGTTTTTTATTTATGATATATTATGAGAATAAGGATTGTAAAAATATAACTTTTGAGGGAGGATTATTGTATGAAATCAACTGGAATTATAAGGAGAGTAGATGAACTAGGACGTGTTGTTATTCCTATAGAAATTAGAAACCAATTTAATATTGTTGAAAAGGATCCAATAGAAATATACGTTGATGGTTCTTCTATTGTATTAAAGAAATTTGAACCAAACTGTATTTTTTGTGGAAATACTAAAAAATTATTACCATATAACAATAAATTAATTTGTAGTAAGTGTGCAAAAAAAATTGGAGATTTGAAATCCGAATAATAATAAAAAAACCGAGAAATTAAAATATATATATTTCTTGGTTTTTTTTATTTATTATTATTTAATTATTCTTTTTTATAATTTACAATCAATATAATGCTTAAATGAACTCTATATAATCTTTTATTATCAATATTATAAAAATTTCTGATATATTTCATTTTTATTTACATTTCTATCTTTTGCAATTTTTTTTATTATTTCTTTTTTATCCAATCCCTGTTTCTCGTAATATTTATAATGTTCTTCTAAAGATAAATTATTTAGGATATTCTCTTCCTGAATTATATTTTTTCCTTCAATAATTAAAATTATCTCCCCTTTTAGCTCTTCTGACTTTTCTAATATTTCATTAATATTACCTCTTATGAATTCTTCATGTATTTTTGTAAGTTCTCTTGCTAAAACAATTCGTCTATCTTCTATTATTTCTTTTAAATCCTTTAATGTTGAATTTAATTTATGTGGAGCTTCATAAATTATAGTTGTATAAATGCTATCCTCAATTTCTTTTAATTTCTTATTTCTTAGTTTTTTGTTTAATGGTAAAAAACCTAAAAAAATAAAATTATTTGTATTAATTCCAGAACCTATTAATGCATTAATTAAAGCACAAGCCCCTGGAATAGGAATAATATTTATATTTTCATCAATACACTTTTTTATAACTTCTTCTCCGGGATCACAAATTCCAGGTGTTCCTGCATCAGAAACTAAAGCAATATTCTGTCCCTCTTTTAATTTTTTAATTAATATTTCTGTTTTTATTTCTTCATTATGCCTATGGTAACTAATTAATGGTTTCGATATTTCAAAATGATTTAATAGTTTTAATGTCTGCCTTGTATCTTCTGCGGCTATTAAATCAACATTTTTCAGAATTTTTAGTGCCCTCAATGTAATATCTTCCAAATTTCCTATTGGAGTTGCTACAACATATAAAACTCCATCATTTTTTTGTTCCATTACTCTTCCTTTCCTTAAAAAATTTATTTATTTTTATTTATTTAATTTTTATTTATTATTTTTTTAATTTTTATTTATTTTTTTTAAAATTTTTATTTATTTTTTTAATTTTTATTTATTTTTTTAATTTATTATTTATTTAATTTTATTTTTATTTATTTTTTTATTTATATTTATTTCTATTTATTATATATTTTTTTTATTTCCTCTGTATAATTACCTTTCTCATCATAAATATATAAATTTTTTTCAATTTTCAAAAACTGCTTAGCATTTTTTATTCCTTTTACTAAAATTAATTTTGGCTCTTTATTATAATTCGAATACACAAATCTTAATAATTTTGGTTCTAATTTATTTTCTCTCATTGTGCTTAAAATATCGACCAATCTCTCAGGCCTGTGAACCATGTAGAATTCGCCCTTATCTTTTAAAAGCATTGTTGAAACTTTTATAAAATCTTCTAAACTTGCTGTAATCTCATGCCTAGAAATTACCTTTTTTTCTTCTTCATTTATTATTCCAGTATTTTTTTTCTTATATGGCGGATTTGTTACAATTACATCAAAACTTTTTTTTTCAAATATTTTTGGTAAATTTAAAATGTTTTCATTTATTATTTCAAATTTATTTTCTAAATTATTTAATTTAATACTCCTACTTGCCATTTCTGCAATTTCTTCTTGCAATTCTATTCCAGTTATTTTTTTTAAATTTGTTTTTCCGCACAATAAAGTTGCAATAATTCCAGTTCCAGTTCCTAAATCCAATACATTTGCACCTTTTTTTATCTTTTTAGAAAAATCAGATAATAAGATACTATCTATACCAAAACAAAATCCCTTTTTATTTTGAATTATTTTTAAATTTTTAAATTCTAAATCATCAATTCTTTCATTTTCTTTTAATTTAATTTCCATTTTTATATATTTCCTTTTTATATATATTTAATATCTAAAAATTTATTTATTTGATTTTTTTACATAATTTTAAATAAATATAATTTTTAAATTTTAATTTTATATTATTTTATTATTATTTTAATTTTTATTACTATATTATTTTATTTTATTTTTTATTTAATTTTTCTTTTTTATTTTTATTTTATTTTTATTATTTATTTTTATTTTAAATAATATTTATTTTTTAACCATTTTTTTTAATAAGCATATTATATAACAAAATTTAATTTTTTGCAAAAAAATCAGCTACTGTTTAGTCTTTTATTAATGTACGAGCAAATTATTATTATAAATTAAATTAAGCAGCACAATGAGAATTTTAAGACTAGCAATAATAAAATTTTTTAAAAAAAGCAGGTGTTATAAATTTGGAACAAAACTTTTTGAATAATTTAAAAGAAAATAGAGGAGAAAAAAAATCTCCTCAAAAAAAATCTTTTGATTTTAAAAAATATAAAAAAAATACAATTAATTCATTAAATGATGTTGAATATTTTTTAAATAATTTAAATAAATTTAAACGTTTTATTAAACTTCATAAAATTTTAAAATAATTATTTAATTATTTTTAAAAAATTATAATGTTTTCCTATCAAACTCTCCTCTAAATTCTTCATTAGTCTCTCCATTAATTAAAATTTTAATTTTATTTACTTCTGTCAACTCTGTTAATGTATTTACTAATGAATTTATTAAATTATTTTTTTCTTTTTCATCCTCTTTATTAAAATTTAGAAATTCAGATGAAAAATCTAAAGTAAGACAATCACCTTCTATATATGTTTTTAATAATTTCGTATTTTCTGGTATTATTTTTTTATTTTTCTCATTTTTAGGTCCTTCAATCAACAAATTAACTAACCTTTCATATGGAGTATTAAGAATTTCCTTTATATCTATCAATCTCGCTTCTGGACACAAATTATTATTTTCTTTTGATGCAAAATATAAACTCACTATTGTTTTTCGTAATTGCTCTTGTGAAATTTCTTCCTCTGGTGTAAATTCCGTAATATTTGTTTCTACTTTTCTTTTTTTTACAAAGCTAATACCAAAGTACCCCCCTACCAAAATAATAATTAATAAAACACCAAAAATAATAAACACTTTTTTATCTTTCATGTTACTCTCTCCTATCTCTATAAATATCTTATGTTTTAATAATATTATTACTTTGTCCAAATTAGAACTTAAAAAAAATAAAACATTTTTTTAAACTTTTAATCAGTTATATAAAAATAAATTACATTCTTTTCCATTTGACAAAAGTCCATTTTCCGTATAAAATTAGGGTAGTAAATTATATGATTTTATAAAAAAATATAATAATTAAAAAAATACAAAAATCATATTTATAGATTATTTTATACATTGGGAAAGGATTGAATTTTATAATGAATAATTTATTACATGTTGGACTAGATGTTGGTTCAACAACAGTTAAAATTATAGTTATGGATGAACAAAAAAACACTATATATAAAGATTACCAAAGACATTATTCCGACACTAAAAACACTGTATGTAATGTTTTAGAAGATTTATTAAAAAAATATCCACTAAATACTTTTACTTTAGCACTTACAGGCTCTGGAGCAATGTCTGCTGCTAAATTCTTAGGAGTTAATTTTATTCAAGAAGTTGTTTCATGTAAACGTTCTGTTGAAAAATATATTCCTAAAACAGACGTCGTAATTGAATTGGGTGGAGAAGATGCAAAAATAATATATTTTGACCAGTCTATTGAGCAGCGTATGAATGGTACTTGCGCGGGTGGTACAGGTGCTTTTTTAGACCAAATGGCATCACTTTTACACACAGATACAGCAGGTTTAAATGAACTTGCAAAAAATTATTCTACAATTTACCCTATTGCATCTCGTTGTGGTGTTTTTGCAAAAACAGATATACAACCACTTATTAACGAAGGTGCTGCTAAAGAAGACATTGCTGCTTCTATCTTTCAAGCAGTTGTTAACCAAACCATTAGCGGTCTAGCATGTGGTAGACCTATAAGAGGCAATGTTGCCTTTTTAGGCGGTCCTCTAAATTACTTATCAGAACTAAGAAAAAGATTTATAGAAACACTTAAATTAAAGGATGAAGAAATAATAGTGCCAGAAGAAGCACATCTTTTGGTAGCAAAAGGAGCTGCATTAGACTCTATAAATTCTGAATCTATTACTCCAAATGAACTAGAGCAAAAAATAGAAAATTTAAAGAATTCTAGAGATAATACCACTCATCCTTTGGATCCTTTATTCAAAAGTAAAGAAGACTATATACAATTCAAAGAAAGGCACAACAAGGCAACAGTAAAAAAAGCATCTTTAGAAAATTATGAAGGAGATTGCTATTTAGGAATTGATGCTGGTTCTACAACAACAAAACTAGTATTAATTGATAAAGATGGAAAATTATTATATTCACTTTATGGAAGCAATGAAGGAAATCCTTTAAAAAGTGTTATGAAAATGCTAAAAGAATTATACTCTGTGTTACCTAAAAAAGCCATCTTAAGGTATAGTGGTGTTACTGGATATGGTGAAAAATTAATTCAAACAGCATTAAATGTTGATTTAAATGAAATTGAGACAATAGCACATTATACTGCTGCCAAAACATTTGAGCCTGATGTTACTAGTATTGTAGACATTGGCGGACAAGACATGAAATATATTAGAATAAAAAATGGCTCTATTGACAATATCATGTTAAATGAAGCTTGTTCTTCTGGATGCGGATCATTTATAGAAACATTTAGTAAAAGTCTAAATTTAGAAATTTCCGAATTTGTAAAAGATGCCATCGAAGCTAAAAGACCTGTAGATTTAGGGTCTAGATGTACTGTTTTTATGAACTCAAAAATAAAGCAAGCTCAAAAAGAAGGCTATTCTGTAGGAGATATTTCAAGTGGACTCTCATATTCAGTTATAAAAAACGCTATTCAAAAAGTTATGAAAGTAAGAGATGTAGAAACACTTGGAAAACATATTGTTGTACAAGGTGGTACATTCTATAACGATGCTGTTTTAAGGGCTTTTGAATTAATAGTAGGGAAAAATGTTGTAAGGCCAGACATTGCAGGTCTTATGGGCGCATATGGTATGGCTATTTTATCTAAAGAGCAATATGAAAACAATTTAGATATGGAACACACCTCTACAATATTAAAGAATGATGAAATAGATAAACTTGAAATTAAAGTTACACATACTCGTTGTAATAACTGTGAAAACCACTGCAAATTAACCATAAATAAATTTAGCAATGGACAAATACATGTGTCTGGAAATCGTTGTGAAAAAGGAGCAGGTATAGTTACTAAGGGAAAAAGACTGCCAAATTTAGTACAATACAAATATGAAAGAATTTTTGACTATAAGCCTTTAGAAGAACAATTTGCTACAAGAGGAACAATAGGAATTCCTAGAGTCTTAAATATGTATGAAGATTATCCTTTCTGGTTTACATTTTTAACAAATTTAGGTTTTCGTGTAGTTCTTTCTGAAAAAAGCACTCGAAAAACCTATGAAAAAGGAATGGAATCAATGCCCTCAGAATCTGTTTGCTATCCTGCAAAACTTTCTCATGGACACATTGAAAGCCTATTAGAGCAAGGCATAAAAACTATTTTTTATCCTTGTATTCCATATTCAAGAAAAGAATATGAAAAGGCTGACAACCACTACAACTGCCCTATTGTTATTTCTTACTCTGAGGTATTAAAAAATAACGTAGAAAAATTAAAAGATCCAGATATTAAATTCTTAAATCCTTTCTTACCATTTGAAAAGAAAAATCTAGTTAAAAAAATACTAGAATTAGAAGAGTTTAAAGAATACAACTTTACAAAAGCAGAATTAATTGAAGCAGCCGAAAAAGCCGAAGAAGAATATCAAAAATGTAAAAAAGCTATTCGTGACAAAGGAACTGAAACAGTAAAATATATAGAAGAAAATAACTTAAAAGGAATTGTTCTAGCAGGAAGACCCTACCATATAGACCCAGAAATTAACCATGGTATTGATACATTAATTACTTCATTAGGTCTTTGCGTATTAACTGAGGATAGTATATCAGATAAAACAGAGGCAAAAAGACCTTTAAGAGTTGTAGACCAATGGGTATATCATGCAAGACTTTATGCTGCAGCAGACTTTGTTGGAAAACATAATAATTTAGAATTAATCCAATTAAACTCTTTTGGATGTGGAGTAGATGCTGTAACTACAGACCAAGTAGAAGAAATTTTATCAAGCTTTAATAAAATGTACACCTTAATTAAAATAGACGAAGTAAACAATTTGGGAGCTGTGCGTATTCGTATACGTTCATTAATTGCAAGTATGAAAAAGCGTGAGCAAGAAAAAATAGCCGAAAAATCTTCTGGAAACTATGGCATAAACAAAAAAATCTTTACTAAGGATATGCGTAAAGATTACACCATATTAATTCCTCAAATGGCTCCTATCCATTTTGAATTATTAGAAACTGCCGTACGCTCTTCTGGATATAATGTAGAATTATTAAGAGAATGCACTCAAAAAACCGTTGAAACTGGTCTAAAATATGTTAATAATGACGCATGTTACCCTTCTATACTTGTAACTGGCCAAATGATAGAAGCCCTTCAATCTGGAAAATATGATGTAAATAAAACCGCTTTAATTATGTCACAAACAGGTGGAGGATGTAGAGCAACAAACTATATTGGTTTTATCAGAAAAGCCCTAAAAGACGCTGGATTTGAGAACGTACCGGTTATTTCATTTAATATAGTAGGTATGGAAAAAATGCCAGGATTTAAACTAACAGTTCCTTTAATGGAAAAATTATTAAAAATGTTAGTTTATGGAGATTTACTTCAAAAAATGCTTACAAAAAATAGAGCCTATGAGATAAATAAAGGTGAAACTCAAAAATTGTTCGACACATGGATGGAAAAATGCAAAAAATTATTAGAAAAATCAACTAATAAAGAATTTAAACAAAGTATATATGACATAGTAAACGATTTTGAAAAAATAGAATTAAATACCTCTGTAGAAAAGCCTAAAGTAGGAATAGTTGGCGAAGTATTAATAAAATACCATCCATTTGGTAATAACTACGTGGCAAATTTATTAGAAAAAGAAGGCGCAGAAGTAATTTTACCTGATTTTATGGGGTTTGCAAAATTTATGTGTACACACAAAATTACATTTAATAAATTATTAAATATAAACCGTACATCTTCTAAAATAATGAAAGCTGCAATTAGATTAATAGATATTCTTGAAAAAGATGTAAAAATAGCACTAGCTAACTCTAAAAAAGGATATCTACAGCCATGTGATATTTGGCATTTAGAAGACAAAGTAAAAGATGTATTATCTATAGGTAACCAAACAGGCGAAGGCTGGTTTTTAACAGCAGAAATGATAGAATACATTGAAAATGACATTCCAAATATTGTATGCGTTCAACCTTTTGCTTGCTTACCAAACCATGTTGTTGGCAAAGGCGTTATAAAAACAATAAGAGAACATTACCCAGACGCAAATATTTCTCCAGTAGATTATGACCCTGGTGCCAGTGAAGCTAACCAAGCAAATAGAATAAAACTACTAATGACAGTTGCTAAAGATAATTTAGCAGAAAAACAAAAAAGAATAAAAGCTTTAGAAAACGAAAATATATCTGAAATAAAACAAGAAGAAACTGTTTAAAAAGTTACATAAAGTACATTTTATAGTTTTTGCAGATAATTTAATTTTAAAAATTTAATACATTTACAAAATAAAAAACGAATTTAAAAGCAATATTTAAATTCGTTTTTTATTATTCTACATATTAGTTAGTTCCTCCAAATGACATAACAAAATCTGTTCCATCTTTTAATTTCATAATAATATTAATTCTTATTTTCTTATCACTTTTAGAAGTTTTATCTGATAAAACTATCTGGTAAATATATATATCCCCTTCTTCTGTATACTTTTCATATTCAACATTACTATATTCTAAGAAATTATTTTGTACATATCTTTTAAAATCTTCTTCCGTCTTAAAATAATTACTTTTAAAATTATCATCTAAAACCTTATATGCATTTCTATAATCTTTATTATTTATCATTTTAATAAATTTATCTATATTTAATTGTACTTTTCTTTGATTATTTCCTTCGTTATATGCTGTTATAAATTTATCTGATTCAATTGTGTAAGTGTCTAAAAATACTTCATATTCTCTTAAATTCTTTTCTCTGAATAAACAATAATTTTCTTTAGAATCTAAGCACACATATTCTGTTCCTTCTCCTTTATTATTTACAGTATATTTATTTATTCCTGCAATTCTTATTTCTTCTCTATTGTTATTTACATATTTTTCAAATTCTTCATAACTACCAAAACGTTTATTTTTGTATTCTTCATTTAAATATTCATATGCTAGTTTTGGTTCTCCTAACATAATACGTTTATAATTATTAAAATATTCTTGTGCCAAAGAAGCATCTGATATTTGTACATTTTGATATTTATTGCATTCATTTACTTTTATTTCTTCATCTTCATTTTGTATTGATATTTCATTCATATTACTATAATTTTTGTTAATTAATTCAATAGAAAAAGTTTTATTACTTTCATCTTGATTTACAATAATATACATATCCTTCTTTTTATAATAGTCTAAATCTACTACAAATCCATATGCTACATATTTATTTGATTTTTGTCCTCTCAAAACACTGATTTTGAGAGGAACAAATAATAATTTTTCGGTTGACTCATCTATATAATTGAACACATTCTCAATATTTATTTTGTTTTCTGTTATATATTTGTTACTAAGTAGATTATATACTTTTTGCTTTATTTCGTTATCACTTATTATTTGGGTATAATTTTCATTTTCGTCTTTTCCATAATATGCTGAACTTTTTACATTTGTAATATCTAAATATGTTTGAATGCAATTTTTAATACTAAAAAATGTAATATTTCCTGCTACTTCTTCTAAATCCGCATTTTCTGCATTATAATCTACACTATTGTCACCATATTCTTTTTCTTCATTAATTAGTGCTTGCTCTTGATTTTTCTGCTCAGCAAATTTCATAGTTCCTATTATTACACAAATTAAAGCAATTATAATAATTACAACTATTATACTTTTTAAAATTATATTACCTTGTTTAAATCCCTCCATCTTAAAATTCCTTTCCTTTAAAAGAATCGTAAAACTTTTGTAAATGTACTATTACCTTCACTTGTAGTTGAATATTTTACAACATCACCTGTTTGCGGAGCATGAATGTATTTAATAACTCCATTTTGGTTACTTACACATAAACCAACATGTCCACACATAGTCGCAGTACTTGGTCTGTATAATATATCTCCTGGCCTTGCATTGCTTATACCATCTATAACTTCTTTTGCATCATTTACCTGTGAAGCATGAGATATGCTAATTCCTGCTTGTGCATAACACCACTTCGTAAATCCACCACAGTCAAACTGATTTGGTCCCTCTGCACCCCATACATATGGACAACCTAATTTGCTTTGAGCTGCTTCAAGTATTTTTTTAGCAGTTCCTGTTACTGAAGAAGGTAAAGTATTAGATGAAGACACTGTTGGTGTTTTTCCGTGAAATTGATTATAATATTTTTCTCCGGACTCATACCTCCAGTCCATATGAGCATAAGCAGGGGAAGGTCTTTCATAGGTCCAACAATAGTTATATACTGCATCTCTTACACTTTTTGCATTTTTCCATCCATCAAAAGAAGCATCTGAATAATAACCTGACATTCCTGCTATATTCTCATTGTATTCTGTAACATATCCTTCCACACCTAAATCTCCAAGCATAAACTCAATTTGAGTATCTAAGTCACTGTTAGGTTTCCCCTTAGACTTTGCATAGGCCTCATAATTTGTTCTCCTTCCAAATGACCACTGACATAAACCATATCCAATTCCTGAACCTTCCTCTATTAGCGATGGATCGAAGCCAGATTCTGCATTGATATTCCCCATGGCACCCGCAGCTGCATATTCACTAAAGCCTGCACTAACTAAAGCATTCCATACTTTTTCTTCTATCGAATTTCCAGCTATAACAACATTTCCATTGCCAACATTACTCATTGTGCTAGCTCCATACTCTTCAAAACTAAAGTCATCAACTCCCAAATCTATATTATATGTTTTTTGAAATAAGTATTTAATTAGGTCTACCATATCACAAATACTCTCTTGCGCTTCCATAGACTCAAATAGCCAGTCTTTTATTGATTTCAAAGAACCATATGCTTTATCATGTTCCTTCAATAACTTTACAAAGTTTCCATCTTTATCTTTTGGGTCAACCTTACCTTCTGTTTTTCCTGGTTTAACTCTATATTTCTTTTCTGTAGTTACCGTTGTTATTTTTCTTGTTTTATCTGTTAATTTTTTAAAGTACTTTAATTTTAACTCAGAAACTCTATACATTACTTCAAATGATTTTAAATCTTCTTGAGATAATACCTCTCTTGCATTATTATAATCTTTTTCACTTACAGTTGTTTTTGTCTGGTTATTTGTCTGAGTCTGTGTCTGGTTTTTAGTCTGAAGTTGTTCTTTTAAATATTTTTCCACTTGTGTCTTTGCATTTGCCTTGGCTTCTTTTTGATTGTTTATTCTTTTTTCTCTACTATCTATCTCTTGCTTATATATTTGTTTCAAATAATCTTCATAGTCTTTTTTCCATTTGCCAATAAATTGTGAATTACTTTCCTTAAGTTGTTCTTCTCCATCCTCTTTGAATTCCTTGTCATCCTCTTCTTTATTTTCTGTGGTATCTGTCCTTTTACTTTCAGCTTTTTCAACATCTGCCTTATATTTCATTATCCAAGTATCTGCATATGTAATATCTATACTTGGGGTATTACTTGTATATGTACTTTTATTTGTTATTGTATACTTATATTTCTCGTCCGGCCTGTTTTCTTGATACTTTTTAGTTTCCGCTTTTGGAGGAGTTTGTGTTATATCTTCTATTGTTGCATGTTCTTCAATTTTTACATTTTTGTTGTATGTATATACATCTGTTTTTTCTTTTATTGTTATATTATCGCAAACTGTAATTTCTATTTGTCCATTATTAACTAGTTTTGCCAACTCATATGTAAAATCTTCATCAGAAGAATATACAAGAAGGCTCCATAGTAAATCAAATGGCATACTATATTTTTCTACCTGTTGAATATAATTTATTCTCGCATCAGTAATTGTTTTCATTGGTTCTTCAGCGTTATTCTTAATTTCATCTGGTCTAGGATCTTTTCCCTTATCTTCCTTTTGTGGTTCAACAGTTCTTTGTTCATATCCTGCTACAACTATTTGACCATTACTATCAATTGTAAAATAACCACTTATTTCTTTATAATCATTTTTCTGTTTTAATTTATTATAATCATCTTCGGGAATATACTCTAAATATCCACCTTTTTCACCTTCTTTAGTGTTTTCTGTTTTACGTCTTATTCTAATAATTCCTTGAACCTCTCCTTCAGGAACAGGCTTACCTATTTCAGATTTTTCTCTTAAATCAGGGTAACATGTAACTATAGAAGCTCTTAAAAACTCTTTTAAATATTCTTTTCTGTTTTTATCACTTAAATAATTATTAAGCGGATTATTTCCTTCTTTGTCAAGTTTTTCTATTACTTCATCTATCTTTTTGTCCAAATCAATGTCTATTTTATATCCTCCTCTACCGTTGGATACAATATGTTTTGATATACTGTTTGATGTTTGAGATGCAGAAGTATTAACCTGTGTAGATATTTTTTCTGTATTTATTGATTTATCTGTTCCATTTGGATTACTTGTTTCATCTGAACTTTCATTACCCGTATCTAACTCTTTACTTATTAAAATATAACCATTACCGATTGACATTTGAGTCTTAATAAAATTTTCTAATGTATCGTCTGTTGGGGTATTTTCGTCTGGTCGACCTGGATTAGATACAATTATGTGCCCTTCTTTTTCACCTAAAATGACCATCCAGTGTCCTCCAGTTGAATATAAACCATCAGAAGTTCCATCTATTCCAACTATAACTGGTCTTTCTGCACTTAAATTGGTTCTAATATCACTTAAAATTGATTCAAAACTGCTGTATGATTTTCTTTCATTCGCAATTCCGTACAAATTAAGTAATTTTGATAAATTGATACTATTTGTTTCATTAGCTACTTCGTTTTTCATTCTATTAACAACCTGACCAGGATTATAATCCAATCTATACCCTGTTAGTACTATACATACGCTTGTTGGTCCACACCCATCACTTTGGATGTTTCCACCCCAATAGGATATACTAGAATAATCTCCTATATACTGTTTATAATTTCTATATGTCTTATTTCCTATTTTGCTAACACTTGAATAACCTTCACCAGATTCATCGTATGATACTATCATTTTACTATTTGTATTACCAGAAGTAGCGCCTGCGCTTGAACTTGTTGTCTTTGCTCCAGTAACGACACCTACCGATTGAGTTACATCTTGAAAAGCCGCAGGAACTACAGCTTTTGTTTTATCATCTCCACTTCCTTCACCAGCTGTATCTATATGAAAAATAAGTTTTACTATTGATGCAAGCAATACTATTACTATAACTACTATCGCAATAATAATTATATATTTTTTAAAGCTTTTCGATAATACTTTTTTAGCTATTTTTTTTATATCTTTCTTTTTACTTTGTTTATTTTGGTTAGTCTCGCTTTCTGAATATGTAACCTTCATATCTACTATCACCCCCTCATGTTTGTTATAAATCAACACTCAACTTAATAAAATCCTTAAAATCACCTAAATAATTATTTTCATTACAAACTGCAACATTACTAAAAGTTACTGTTTTTATTTTTCTATCCATAATATATGGATTATCAAATTTTATACTTATATTGCTCTTATACTTGTCTTTTACTATTAGCATTTCTTTAGTAATTTCGTTATTTATAGAAAAATGCTTAGTTCCTTTGCTATCTGTTAAATATGTTTTATTTGGAGTTATTAATGTGTCTAAAATTACCGCATCTCCAGAGTTGTTTTCAACCTCAAAATTATATATTTCATAATCCATATATGTTTTCTTGCTTACAACTTTTACAGTTATACCATTTTTGGTATTTTCTTTATTTATGTCTGTATTACCAAAATAGTTATTAATACTTAATTTTGTTTTACCATCTTCTTCTAGAATTTTTACATAGTCTTGTACTGTAGAGTCTTCATTTACATTTCCAGTTGACAATATATCTTCTGTATATCTTACTATATAAATAGAACCTGTCCAATTTTGGATACTAACTGTTCTTTTTTTTGTAAATATACTATCATAATAATACTTTTTAAAATCTTCTACTGTAGGGTATAGTTCTTCTTTACAATCTTTAGAAATAAATTCATATGCTTTTTGTATATCTTTGTTATTGCAATATTCAACAAAATTTGAAACTATTTCTTTATTATTTTCAAATGTACCTTGACTAACTTTAAATTCAGATATAGCGGACTTACTTGGGTCATATGTATTATCATGTTTACTACTAATATTTTCACTTTTTGCCTTTGCATCTTCTATTGCTATATTGTTTAATATTTGTATAACACTAATAACAAGTACAATAGTTATTACAATAATTAATATTTGCTTTCTATTTTGATTAAAAAATCTAAATAATTTATTCATCTATACTCCTCCAAAGTTTTATACTCTCTCTATTTTATTATACTATTTAGTTCGACTTTTATCAACAATTTGCGGGGATTTTTATTTATTTTATTAGGATAAAAGCTATGTACTGCTATATTTATTTTAAGACCAAATATTAGCAGCAGAATAACCTTAAGCAAAAAAAATAATGATATACAAAAATCAATTGATTTTTTGTATATCATTACATCTTTATATTTAGCTTTTGATTTCTATCCTTCTGGTTTTTCCTCTTTTGGCTTCTCCTCTTTTGGCTTATAATTTCCTGGAAGTCCAACAAACTTATTAACTGGCGCCATAAATTTATCTACGGCTTTTTTTCCACTTTCTGTAGATAAATCTACATTAAGCATTTGCGCAACTAAATCTCTATTAGCATTATTTTTCTTACTATCTAATAAATCATTTCTTGACACATTCTTTGCAAAATCTGATATAAATGCTGCTTGATCAACTGGTAAACCATATTCATCCATTATACCAATTGCTTTGTCAATATCTTTTTGGTCTTTCATTCCATACTTTTGTAAATCAAGAGATGTATTCATTTTCTCCTTATACTTATCTCCATATTTAGATTTAAAATATCTTATATTGTCTTTATTAGCTGCATATTCATATCTTAATCTCTTTTCTATCTCTTCAGGATCATCCGGATCTTTTAATTTACCCCTTCCTTTCGCACTTTCATTTGCATTTGCAAACATGTCTACTGCCTTTTTGCCAGACAAAGCACCTGTAACTATTCCAGTTCCTGTATATGTTAAAACATCTTTATCATTATCAGAAGCTAATCCTGCAGCTAACCCTATAGTTCCTAAAGTTGCTACTCCTACACCTTTAGCTGCTAATCTTGCCATTTTAACTCCGTTTTTTGACATAAACTTTCCAACTGGTCTACCTACCTTATCAACTGCTCTTTCAACTTTAGCTAACTTTGGATGTCTTATTCTAAATCCACTATTATTACTTGTAGGATTCAATGTATTAGAACCACTTGGACTACCTGAACCACTTGGACTATCTGAACCACCTGAAGTTCCTGAACCACTTGGCCTACCTGAACCACCTGTGCTACCTGAACCACTCGGACTATCTGAACCACCTGAACCTCCTGAGCCCTCTGAATTTTCTCCTCTAAAAGTTTCAGGATTTAATGCTGGTTTTTGTGCTGTTCTATCATTATAACTCCTTATTTTATTGCTATTATCTCCACTAGAACTACCTTTAGATTTTCCAGAAGAACTATCTGGTATTCTTGAAGCAGCATCTTTTATTTTTGCTGCAGCAAATCCAAATATTGCCCCTCCGCTGATAGCTCCTGCACCTTCACCTCTTTGAGCTTGAATTCCAAAGAAATCTTTAATAATCTTTTCTGCTTCTAGCATAAATGCAAGTGCTACAATTGCATATATTATACTTGCAGTTGCTAATTGCATTGCTGAACTTATTAGAGTAACATACAATATTAAATGTATTGGCTGTATTAAAACATTAAATAAATATTCTTTAAACCATTTACTAAACGCCTGTGCACTACCATCCCTCATTTTATCTATTGGATACGTTAATGCAACTAATGGAGCCATCATTGTAAGAAATGCTATATAAATAACCCTCTTTAAATATTTCCAAGTAAAAATTAAAGTATACATAACAAGCATTAAATACATTATAATATATCCAAATTTCATTCCTATATTTGTCTGCTCTTCAATATTCATTCTTACATTAGACATTAATGAGTCAACTTTTAATCCCTCAACTCCTTCACTAATAACTTCTTCCTTAGCTATAATATCAGTAAACTTTTCAGTGGCATTTAATATAAATGCCATTATATAATGCATAAACAACACTATACATATTGCAATAAACCAATCCTTTAACATTGTCTTATATTTTGCAGTTTCCCCTGCTGTACTTGACAATATTATTCTTATTGCTACATATACCAAAACAGAAAGTAAAAAAACAATACTTAAATTTCTAAATCCTATATACCAAGATGAAATAGTATCTCTTAAAGCTTTTGTGGAACTACTTTGATCCGCTTTAGACTCTATAAAATTCACATCAAATAGCGAAATATTATTTGAAAATATTGCTCCTGGACTATATTGTATTAAAGCTACTACAATCTTATCATCACCTTTAAGAAATTTATCATATGCAAATCTAAGAATTCCTCCAGGTTTTATGAAACCACCAACAACTGGTACGTCCGAAAAAGCTTCTCCAAGAAGCCCCAATCCAAAAGGATTTAAAAGAGAGGTTCCTGCATTAATTAACTCTAAAACATTAGAGAATTGACTAGCTCCTAATCGCTTTGCATATTCTCCCTTATCTATTTTATCTACTGCAGGGTAATCTCCACCTATAAAAATCTGTTGTAATATTATTATAACAGCATCACCTATACCAGTTATAAAGTCAGCTATTGGATTAAACAAAGCTCCACCTGACCACCAATCCTCTGCTCTAGAATATGTTGGAAATATGAAATTACATAAAATTGCTATTACAAGTACTATTGCTATCTTCTGTATCGATTTTTTTTCTTTAAGCATCTTCATAATATCTATTCTCCTCATTTTTCTTTCTCATTTCTACCATTTTGTTTAAATTTGTCTCAACAAATTCAAATTCCTTTTTCGTTGGGGTTATTTGTATAACAGCTGAATCTGAACCTACTTTTAACAATCCTTCTCCCTTTAGGCAAGTAACCAAAAATCCTGCTTCACCCTCACTTAGTTTAAATACTTCTTTTAAATACTGTATTTCAGATTTATCCTGAGCTAGAAAAAGTTTTGTATCAGATGATGTCAAAACTGCCTGAGCTTCTGGTTTTTCATAAAAATCTTGGAATCTTTGTGAAATAATAGCAAGAGAAACATTTCTTTTTCTTGCACGTCTAGCCATTGTATTTAAAAAATCAACAGCTTCTTGGAATGGAAGTAACATCCATGCCTCATCTACTAAAACTCTCTTCTTTTTTGCTTTTTTTCTATCTTCACTATTCTTTTTTACGTATTTTTCCCAAATCCATGAAAGTAATATTTGCTGTGCCAAAGGTCTTGCAAATCTCTCCTCCAATTGAGATATATCTAAATTAATAAATGGTGCACCTTCTAGTAACTCAAAGGTTGACTGTCCATCAAAATATGCCATTTGACCATCATATTCTCTTATATATTGCTTCATAACCTTTAAAAGATAGCTGTAATGAAAACTATAATTTTCATTTCTATTATCTTCTGCCTTTTTTTGTATTCTTTTGTACCAACTACCTATAGTTGGCATCTTTTTCTTTTGTCTATACAACTTTTCATCATTGCTAAACTGTGCACTTTCCTCATACAAGCTATCTGGATCTGAATTTATTCCTATTGCAACATATTCTTCTGCTACAGATTCAGCAATTATTTGTTTTGTTAACTCATTTACATCTGTACTTCTTGTGCTTCCTCTTGCCATTGTAAGCAATGCTTGAGTAACATCTTCAACTTTGTTTTCTACATTAACAACAATTCTTTCTTTACCTGTTATCTCGTCTTTTATTCTCTCAGATTCTATATCGAAAAGATTTATTATTGTTTTTGAGTTAGGGCTTAATACTACATTTATTCCTCCCAAACTTTCAGCAACAATTGAGTACTCACCTTCTGCATCTAATGCTAAACTCTCTATTCCCATTAATACTGATGAACGAGAAATTAATGTTTTCATAGTAACAGATTTACCAGCACCAGATTTAGCAAAAATAACCATATTATAATTAGTAAGTGATGAATGGAAATTATCAAATAATATTGGTGTTCCTGTTTGTTTATTAAATCCTAAAGGCACTCCTGTAGGATGTCCAACCTCTGATGTGGTAAATGGAAATACAGTTCCCATAGACCTTCTGTCAAATGTATGTATCTTTTTAACTTTGTCCTGCATTAATGGTAAATTACTTTTAAATGCTTCTTCTTGTAGTGCCCATGCACTTTTAATATCAACTAAGTTTTTTGACATTTCTGTTGCCAATAACTTTGTTAATTTATCTAAATCTTCTATACTATATGCATATAATGTAGAAACAACAGAAGCTTCAAACAATTTATTAAAACCTGCTGCTATTTCATCTCTTAATTGCTCTGTCTCTATCCTTTTCTGAGTTAAAGTACTTTCCCTATTTATATTTCCTCTATCTTGAGCTACAATTCTTTCTGTCTCCAATTCATTTATTACTCTATTTAATTCATTTTGAGACCTTGCTTCAGATATTGGATTAATATATATAGATGTATTAATATCTCCAAACATATACATATCTCTAAATAATTCAGGGAAAGTACACATTCTAGGCAATGTTGTAATTAGAAAACTTCTTGCATATTTTTTTACATTGGAAATTATCTCTAGGTGGTCCAAACTAGAAGCATCTATACCAGAAGGGGCAATCAATTCTTTTATTGTTGTTCTATGTAATAGTCCATTTTTATTATTTACTTGAACTTGTTCTTCTTGTTCTAGATTTTTCTTCTTTTTCATTGTTATTTGCCTCCTTTTTACCTGTTTTTTTTGCTTGTTTAGATTCTTTCTCCACTTTTTCTACAGCTTTATCTACCAAGTCATCACCAAGATATTTCTTATTATTTTCTAATACAACTTTAGTAAGCTCGTTTATCAACTGGTCCATCTCTGCTTCTTTTCTTTTTGCTTCTTTCTCTAAATCTGTTTTTGCCTCTTCAACTTTCTCACGTGCTCTTTCTATTGCTTTTTCTTCTATTCTTTTATCTAGTTCCATTATTCTTTTTTGATAAACATCTTCAGAAGTTGAATATATTTTGTCATATTGCGCTTGTATAGCTCTATCTATATTAAAATCTTCCTCGTGATCTCTGTTATATGCAACATATAATAATTCTATTAGTTCTTTTGAATTTAAAATTTTTCCTTTTACTTCACACCCAGATAATGTTCTTATTACGGCTTGTGCTCTTGTATATAATTCTGAAAATGCTATATTTTTAATTTCTGCTTGGTCAAATTTATTATCTCCTAAATCAGATGGATAATATGGAATAACAACATAATACCTTTTACTTAATATATTCTTATTTAAACTCATTTTTTCTGTATCTTCTACTATATCTAGACCATATTCATACAAATTGTTTTGTTTTACTAAAGCATAAAAAGCCTTTTGCTTTTGAGCTGCTGGTATATCAGGATTATCCTTAATAGCCATATACTCCTGTCTTTTTTTAAATAAGTCAGATTCTATCTCTGAAATCTTACTTTTATAGTTATTTATGCTATTCTCTAAATTCACTGTTCTTGTTTGTACATATAGTTGTACAGGATGCCTTAATGTATTTAAAAATTGTAAAAAACCTTCTTCAACTCCATTTTTCTCTAGCCCTGACATTAGGTCATAGTTTACACCTTGACATTCTACTACCATTATATATTTAAAATTTTCCTTTTGTATTATCATATTGTCTTGTATATCTTCAAATTCCATAAAGTCATATATAGAACTACTTTGTGACGATGTCTTCTTTGAGCTTTTTTCTTTTTTATTATCTTTATTTGTTTTTTCTGTATTATTTACTTTTCTATTTTTCATTAAAACAATTATATATATAAACACTAAAAAAACTAATATTACACTAAAAACAATTAACAATGTAGATAACAAACTAGTTATTTGGTTTTCTTCCATTTTTATTCTTCCTCCTTTGTGTATAAACTATATATTTTCTTTTTCTTCGCCTTAAATTTTATGTACCTTTTTATTATCTCATCAATATTTTCACCACTAGCATCATTAAGCGTTTTTACATTTCTAATATTTGGAACTTTAAAGGTAGCTATACTAAAACCTAATAACCCAAATATAGCAATAATTATAACTCCTATAGTAGTTAGTCCAAGTGCATCAAAGATTAAATAAAATAATCCCCCTGCTAGACCTCCTATAAGAGTATATATTAAAGCTTTAGTAGAAAAGATGAATAAAATTCTACCTTCTCCTTTTGTATTTCTAGGTATATTATAAGTTCCCATAAAAACCTCCATATTATAACATATCCATTTAATTATACCAATTTTTATACATTTGTTAAACTATTTTCTACAAATTAATACAATTGTAAATTTAATGTAATATCAATGTAACATTTTGTTATACATTTCCTAATATTTCAATTGTTACTTTCCATATTGTAAATGCACCAAATAATACGGCACAACCCATTCCATATACTATTAAGATTTCTTTTATTTTAGCTTTTTCTTCTATAGAGGAAATCATAAATTTAATTCCTAGTACACTACCAACTATAACAGCAATAACAAGTCCTATTGCAAAAACTAAATTATATACATCTCCAGAAAAATCTTTCAATCCTTCCATATTTATAACTTGGCTTTTGCTTCCGTCTCTTATAAAAGAATCTCCATCTGTTATTACTTCATCTATGGTTGTTGCTGCAAAAGCAACAAAATTGTTTATATTAATCATGAATAATACTGAAAATATCATTGCTATTTTTATAACTTTGTTTTTCATCTAATTTCCTCCTTTATATCATACTAATATAATTATACATTATTTGATTATATTTTTCAATAATTTACAAAATATAAAGCAAAAAAACAATGCATTTTATGCATTGTTTTTTGTTTCAAAGTATTTTTATATTTTATCTGCAATAATATATAAGTAATTAGCTATAGTTGAAGCTCCAAATACAAATACTGCACCTATTACATATGGTAGTAAAGTTTTCTTGTACTCTGCTTTTTCTTCTGTACTTCCCATCATGTATTTTATACCAAGTACTACTAGTATACCTACAGATGCAAAAGAAGCTACAGTAGTAACAATCCCTATTATTTTACTTCCCATGTCATCTACTTTTTTAGTAGCAGCAGTATCAGCTTTAACCGTACCTGGATCCTTACCTATTGCTGCTGCATTTGCTTCAAATAAAACTCCTGCCATTGCAAATACTGTAATTAATATAATAGATATAGCTATTGTCTTAAATAATAAACTTGTTTTCATAACTATTCTCCTTTCATTTTTTTATTTATTAAAATAACATTAAAAACATTTTTATATATTTTTTGCTACTTGTTGTACAATTCCGGCTATTGTTGAAGCACCAAATAGCACTAAACACCCAATTACATATGGTAAAAAAGTCTTTTTATATTCTACTTTTTCTTCTACTCCTCCGGCCATATATTTAATTCCTATTATTATAAGAATTAATACAGATAATATAGATCCTACAGTTGCAATTATTTCTATAATATCATTTCCTAAATTTGTAGCTGTATCATTTGAAATAGGTTTTCCTTTTAAATCTCCCACTCCAAAACCATATACTATGTTGACTAAACTTACTATTAATACTATTGATAACAAGGCAATCCTTTTTATTTTTTTCATAGTTAATCACCCCTTATTGTTAAGTAAATAACTCACTTAAAATTGCTAATAGATTTGTTATAGAAAATAACATTACAGCTCCTATTAAGTATGGTTTAAAAGACTCTTTATATTGTGCTCTTTCTTCTGCACTTCCATATATAAATCTTATTCCTATAACTATTAGCACTATAACAGATACTATATTTCCTACAAACTGTATACCTCCTATTATGGTATTTCCAACCTCTTTTATCTTACCAGCATCAGCTAATTGTCCGGGCTTATAATAGTCTGGATTTGATGTAGGATTAGTGTCTACTTCTTCTGCATATACCATCGAAGTACATATTATGAAATTAATCATTAACATTAATAATAATGTTATTGTTTTTTTTAAAATCTTTTTCATAATTCTTCCTTATATTAACAATCTTAACTAAATTATATCCTAAAATAAGACATTTTTCAAGTTTTTTTCATTTTTTATTTTATTTTGTTTTATAAAAAAAATAAAATATATCTATTTCTACATTTATAATATAGCATAAAATACATTTTATTTCAACAGGTTATTACGTTTTTATAGTAGAATAAAAATTGATACAAGATTATAAGCTTGTATCAAACTTTTTTGGCGTAGGTGAGAGGGTTCGAACCTCCGCGCCGATTACTCGACCTAGCAGTTTAGCAAACTGCCCCCTTCACCACTTGGGTACACCTACATTTATAAATTAAAAGTTAGATATTTTTAAATACCTAACTTATTTTTGGCGGAGAGGGTGGGATTCGAACCCACGGTACGCTATAAACGCACGCCAATTTTCAAGACTGGTGCCATAAACCAACTCGACCACCTCTCCATATCACATGACAAATGTCCAGCGACAGTATTTATATTAGCATTTTTATAAACATTTGTCAATACCATTTTTTCATTTATTTTATTAATCCTAAAATTCTTTCTAAGTCATCATTTGAAGTATACTCTATAATTATTTTTCCTCTTCTCTTTCCTGCATCTAATTTCACTTTCGTTCCAAAAAAGCTTTGGAAATTATCTTCTATACTTTTATATAAAATATGATTTCTTTGTTGCTCTTCACGTGTTTCTTTTATTTTTGCCTTTTTTTCAACTTGTCTAACAGTGGAACCTCTTTCTAATAAATGTATAGCTGTTTGATATTGTGCTTCTGGGTCTGTAATAGCAAGCAATGCCTTACAGTGACCTTCTGTTATCTTACCCTCTTTGGCCATTTCTAAAACCCTTGGCTCTAAATTTAGTACTCTAACCCAGTTAGCTATTGTACTTCTTCCTTTTCCTAATTTCTTTGCAACCTCTTCTTGTGAAAGTCCATATGAATCGATTAATGTTTTTATCCCAAGAGCTTTTTCATATGGGTTTAAGTCCTCTCTTTGCATATTTTCTATAAGTGATATTTCAGAATTAACTCTTTTATTATCCTCTCTTATAATAGCTGGTATTTCTTTTATCCCTGCTATTTTTGAAGCTCTCCATCTTCTCTCTCCAGCTACTATGCTGTAATATCCTTCTTTTGGAGTTACTACAATTGGTTGTATTAACCCATATTCTTTTATAGATTCTGCTAGTTCTTCTAAAGATTCTTGGTCAAATATTTTTCTTGGTTGTTCTCTGTTAGGTTCAACTTCTGCTATTTTTAAATTTTTTAATGTATCATTTTCACTAATTTGTTCTTCTTCTGGAGCAGGTCCAAATAAAGCATCTAAACCCTTTCCTAATCCTGTCATTTTAGCCATTTTTATAATTCCTCCCTTATTTTACATCATATGTTTTGCCTTTTTTTCTTCCTCATTTATCTTCAAAAATTCTTTTGCAAACTTCATATAACTTTTTGCACCTTTAGACCTTGGGTCATACTCTGTTATTGGCATTCCATAACTTGGCGCTTCACTTAATCTTACATTTCTTGGAATAACTGTTTTATAAACTTTATTCTCAAAATATTTTTTTACCTCTTTTACTACTTGGTTAGAAAGATTTGTTCTTATGTCATACATTGTTAGTAAAGCACCTTCTATTTGTATTTCCTTATTTAGGTGTTTTTTTACCAAATTAATAGTATTTATCAACTGTCCTAATCCTTCCAATGCATAATATTCGCATTGTACTGGTATTAACACACTATCTGAAGCAGTAAAAGAATTTAGAGTTATTAACCCTAAAGATGGCGGACAATCTATTAGTATATAGTCAAATGTTTCTTTTACCTCTTCTAACTTTTCTTTTAATCTTTGCTCTCTTGACATCATAGAAACAAGCTCAACTTCTGCTCCAGCCAAACTTATGTTTGATGGACATACCTTTAAATTTTTTATAACTGTATCTTGTATAGCATCTTGTATTTGAGTGTCATTTACCAATAAATCATATGTAGAATACTCTACTTCTTTTTCTACTCCTAATCCACTTGTTGCATTTCCTTGAGGGTCAGCATCTATTAAAAGCACTTTCTTCCCTTTTTTCGCTAAAATTGTACCCAAATTAACTGTTGTGGTTGTTTTTCCAACTCCACCTTTTTGATTTGCCACTGATATAACTTTTCCCAATTTTTTTGCCTCCATTTTAGTTAATTTTTATCTATAAATTTTTTCATTTTTTTACTTTATTATGATATAAAAATATAACAAAAAAGTCAATAATTTTTTAAAATTTATTGACTTTTTTGGTTACTGTTCAACCATATGTAATTATAAGTCCTTAGCTAAGTAATTACTATCTAAATCAGGATAAAAACTATCTTAAAGGTTCTTTTAATGGAGTTCCTGGCTTTCTAGGATATTTGTTTGGAGTTTTTCTAATCTTCTCTATTATAACAATATTTCTTTTTATTTCTGTATCCGGCAAATTAAATTCTTCAACGCTTTTTACTCTTCCACCTAACATTCTAATTGCCACATCAGCATTTTCTAATTCTTCATGTATTGTAGAACCTTTCATTGCTAAAACTATACCATTATCCCTTAAATATGGAATTAAATATTCAGACAATGTAGCCATATTAGCAACAGCTCTCGAAGTAACAACATCAAATTTTTCTCTATATTCCAATTTGTGGGCATTTTCTTCTGCCCTTCCATGTATTGATTCTATTTTTTTTAGCTCAAGCTCATCTATTACAAAATCTAAAAAATTTATTCTCTTGTTCAAAGAATCTAATAATGTTACTTTTAAATCTTCTCTATATATCTTAAGGGGTATTCCCGGAAATCCAGCACCTGTACCTACATCTATCAACTTTGAATTTTCGCCAATATATTTAGAAATTGTTAAAGAATCTATAAAATGCTTTACAATAATATCCTCTGGGTCAATAATAGCTGTTAAATTTAGTTTTCTATTCCACTCTATTAATATATTCATATATTTATAAAATTTTAATATTTGCTCTTTATTTAAACTTATATTCAATTTATCTAAATATTTTTCAAAACTAATATTAAATTCTTCCAGTGTCATTATAATTCTTCCTTTCTAAATATAAAATTTTTAAATCATTTACTCATTACCTTTAATCTGTTGTAGATAAACTAGTAATACTGATATATCTGCTGGAGAAACTCCTGAAATTCTAGATGCCTGTCCTATAGAATTAGGCTTGAATTTATTTAATTTTTGCCTTCCTTCAAGGCTTATTCCGTTTATAGTTTCATAATCTAAATTCTCAGGAAGTATCTTCGCTTCAAGCTTTTTAAACTTCTCCACTTGAGCTTCTTGCATTTTAATATAACCTTCGTATTTAACTTGTATTTCTACTTCTTTCCAAACCTGGCTATCCAAATTAGGTCTATCATCATCTATTGGTCCAAGTTTTTCGTAGTCTAATTCTGTCCTTTTTAACAATTCAGACATTTTAGTTCCAGTTGTAAGTTCAGATGTTCCATACATTTTTAACAAATTATTAACTTTTTCTCCTGGTTTAACTATTTTATTCTTAAGTCTTGTTATTTCACGCTCTATGCTTTCTCTTTTGCTTAAGAATTTTTTATATCTCTCTTCACTTATTAAACCTATTTCATGTCCTATTTCTGTTAAACGTAAATCTGCATTATCCTGACGTAGCAACAACCTATATTCCGCTCTAGAAGTCATCATTCTATACGGTTCATTTGTTCCTTTGGTAACAATATCATCTATTAAAACACCTATATATCCTTGAGTTCTATCTAAAATAAGTGGTTTATTTCCTTTTATCTTTTGAGTAGCATTAATTCCAGCAATTAAACCTTGACAAGCAGCCTCTTCATAACCTGAAGTTCCATTTATTTGTCCCGCCATAAATAAACCTTCAATATTTTTGTATTCCAAAGACAACTTCAAATTTGAAGGATCTATACAATCATATTCTATTGCATAAGCTGGTCTTGTAAACTCAGCATGCTCAAGTCCAGGAATTGTATGGTACAAGGCAATTTGCACCTCTTCTGGTAAAGAAGAACTCATACCTTGGATATACATTTCTTCAGTATCCAAACCAACCGGTTCTACAAAAGCCTGATGACGTGGTTTATCACTAAACCTAACAACTTTATCCTCAATAGATGGACAATATCTAGGTCCTGTTCCCTCTATCATTCCTGCATATAAAGGAGATCTATGTAAATTTTTCTTAATTATATTATGAGTTTTTTCATTTGTATATGTTAAATAACAATCTACCTGTTCAAACTCTTTAGGGCTATTTTCAAAAGAAAATGCTTCTATCCCTTTATCTCCCTTTTGAACCTCCATTTTGCTAAAATCAATACTCCTTCTATTAATTCTAGCAGGAGTTCCCGTTTTAAATCTTACCAATTCTATTCCTAATTTTTTTAAACAATCCGATAATTTGTTAGCAGCAGAAACACCATCAGGTCCACTCTCTTTAGAATACTCTCCAATAAAAATTTTTCCCTTTAGATATGTACCTGTCGCAAGTATAACTGTTTTTACTTTATAAACTGCTCCTATATCTGTTTTAATTGCCATTATCTTACCATTTTCAACAACTATATCCACAATCTCTCCCTGCTTAACTTCAAGATTGTCTTGCATTTCTAAAGTATGCTTCATTTCAGACTGATACTTCTTTCTGTCAGCTTGAGCCCTTAATGAATGTACCGCAGGACCTTTTGAAGTATTAAGCATTTTTATTTGTATCATAGTTTTATCAATATTTTTTCCCATTTCTCCTCCTAAAGCATCAATCTCTCTTACAAGATGACCTTTAGAGCTTCCCCCTATATGAGGATTACATGGCATATTTGCAATTGCTTCTAAACTTATCGAAAAAATTAAAGTTTTCATTCCCAATCTAGCAGCCGCAAGAGCAGCTTCACATCCTGCATGTCCTGCCCCAACCACTGCTACATCATATTCTCCAGCTATATAACTCATATTTATATTCCTTTCTAATTATCAATTATGTAAAATGAAATAACGTTTCTATTTATATTTTTTTCATTCCTTGTGAAACAGAAAATGTTGTTTTTTTGACCACAATTTACAATTTAACCTATAGGTTAAATTGTAAATTAATGTAAAACATTTAAATATATTCCTAAATAAACCAATATAAAAAATAGTAACTATAAAAAAAAGATATATAAAAAAATTTTAACATTATTATTCGTTTTATGTAACTGTAGAAATGTGTTCCCACATTTTTTATAATATGTTCCACAGCTTTTTTTATTATTGTTGTTAAATCTAATTGTGTTTTATTTGGCTTCAAAATCAATTTAAAACGTTTTTATTATATTTATAATAAAATTAGTCATATTTTGCCACATCTTGCTTTATTTTTGATTTTAACACTTTGTATGTTTTCTATTTTCCAAGACAAAACTTAGAAAAAATTTCGTTAATAATATTTTCACTTACAATTTCGCCTGTAATATTACCCAAATCCTCTAAAATATCTTTAATAAATATAGCTATAATATCAATTGGCATATCATTTTGTATTGCCTCTTTCGTTTTTTCTACATTTTTGATAGCCTTAGATATTAAATTTTTATGTCTCACATTGGTAATTACTATTTCATTATCTAAATTAATTTCATTTAAATCAAACAATTCTGTAATTTTGTTGTATAAACTATCTATTCCTATTTTATTAAGTGCTGACATCTTTATAATATTAAAACACACATTTTTTAGCCTTTCATCATCTTCATTTATAACGCTTTTTAAATCAACCTTATTTAATATAATAATAGCTTTTTTATTTTTTATAATATCTAATATCTCTAAATCTTCTTCTGTAAGCTCCTTACTGGAGTCAAAAATAGAAATTATTAAATCGGCGCTATCTGCTATTTCCCTAGACTTTCTTATGCCTATTTTTTCTATTTCATCTTCTGTTTTTCTTATTCCAGCTGTATCTATAAGTTTAAGTGGAATTCCGTTTATATTTACAAATTCTTCAATTGTATCTCTTGTTGTTCCTTCAAATTCAGTAACAATAGCTCTTTCCTCTTTTAAAATTGCATTTAGCAAAGAAGACTTGCCAGCATTTGGTTTTCCTATTATAGCTGTTTTTATTCCTTCTTTTAATATTTTACCACTATCAAAACTTCTTTCTAGTTTTTCTAGTTTATTTTGCACACTTGCTAGCATGCTTTGTATTTCAGAATATGTAACTTCTTCTACATCATATTCTGGATAATCAAGAACAACTTCAATATTTACCATTACATCTAAAATCTCTTGTTTTATCTCTTTTATTTTTTTTGATAACTCGCCTTCTAATTGCTTAATTCCTGTTTTTGCTTCTTTTTCAGATTTGGCATTTATAACATCTATAACAGATTCTGCTTGCAATAAATCTATTCTTCCATTTAAAAATGCTCTTTTCGTAAACTCTCCTGGTTCCGCAAGCTCTGCTCCATTTTTTAAGCAAAGTTCTAATATTTTTTTCATAATAACATTTCCACCATGTGAATTAATCTCACACATATTTTCAGTTGTATAGCTTTTAGGCGATTTAAAATAAGAAACTAAAACTTCATCTATTATATTTTCTTTATCATCTAGAATATATCCGTATTTTATGGTATATCCATTTATATCTGTTATATCTTGTTTATTCCTAGGCTTAAATATTTTATCTAAAACCTTAAAACAATCTTCTCCACTCATTCTTATTATTCCAATTCCACCTATGCCGAGGAGCCGTAGAGATTGAGGCAATTACATCCATTTCTATATCCTTCTTTCATTCTTTGTTAAAACTTTCATTCATAATTTTAGCATATTATGTAACTTTTTTAAATAGTTTTTTATAAAAAAATTAAAGAAGCAAAATATAAATTCACATTTCTTACAAATTTAATTTTGCTTCTGAATTAATTAACTATTTAATTATTCTTTAAAGAAATAACTATTCTTCTATTTGGTTCATCTCCAATACTTACTGTTTCTACCTTTGGGTTTTTTTGCAATTTATTATGAATAATTTTTCTTTCATAAGCCTGCATAGGTTCTAATTTAACAGGTTTTTTAGTTTTTATAACAGTCTTAGCAACTTTTTCAGCTAGTTCTTCTAGTGTTTTCTCTCTTTTAGCCTTATATCCTTGTATGTCTAATATTACTCTAACCTTATTTTCAATTCCCTTACCTGCAATTGATGTTAATATATTTTGCATTGAGTATAAAGTTTCACCTCTATATCCAATTAAAAAACCAAGTTTTTCACTGTTCATTTCAACATTTATATAGGATTCGTTAGAATTTATTTCATAAGTAGTTCCTTCAGGCATATTATTTACAAAATCCTTTAGAAATTCTTCTATATTTTTAATTGCTTTTTCTTGTTCTTCCTTTGTTAAAATATTTTCTTTTTTAACTTGTTTTATGTTACTTTTTTCCTCTTTTATTGTTATTTCTACTTTTACAACCCTTGGTGTTAAAATGCTAAAAAAGCTCCTTTTATCTTCATTTTCCAATACTTTAACATCGACTTTATCTCTAGAAACATTTAACTTTTTTAAACCATTTTCTATTGCTTCATTTGTAGTCTTACCCTCTGCAATAATACTATTTTCCATTTATTATTCCTCCTCAGTCTTTATTGCTTTATCTAAAACTATTCTTTCTAAAATCATAAGAATATTACTTATTAGCCAATATAGCGCCAAACCTAGTGGTGCTACAAATGCTATAGATATAGACATTATTGGCATCATCCAAGACATCATTTTATTTGTTTGCATTACTGTGTCTACTTCGTTAGATTCCTCTTTTACAGCCAATTCTTTTCCTGCTTCTTCATCCTCAACAACCTGCTGTACATTATCCTGTTCTTTCTCTACCTTATTGTTTTGTTGCATAGCTGTTGTTAATCTAATAGAAATAAATGAAGAAATTATATATAATATTGGTATTATATAAACTGTAAAATCAGTCATATTTTGCTGTGGTATTTTACTTAAATCTAATCCAATAAAATTCATTTGAAGGTTCATTTTGTTTATATTATCATCATCTGGGTTTTTCTCTCTTAGCCAATCATTTTCTCTTATTAAGTCAATTTCAGGATAAACAGAACTTACTGTTTTTCCTTCTTCTTGAAGCTGTGTTGTATACCTATTTATATCTTCCTTAGAAATTTTTTCCATGTATGTTAATGGATTTCTTACCAAGTAAAAAATTGATAATAATAATAATAATTGAATTATCGTAGTTAAACAGCCACTAAATGGACTCATTTTTTCGTTTTTGTATAAATTCATTACCTCCTGGTTCATTTTTTCTGGATCATTTTTATATTTAAACTGTATTGCTTTCATTTTGCCTTGTAATTTAGCACTTTTTTTCATTGTCTTCTGCTGTCTTATTGACAAAGGTAATAATAGCAATTTTATAATAACTGTAAATAATATAATAGCCAATCCATAATTATTAACCAAATCATACAATATTTTTAATAAATATCCAAAAATATTTGCAAAAAATTCAAACATATATTTATTTCCCCCTAGCTCTATCTTAATGGATCATATCCACCTTTTGAAAATGGATTGCATCTAAGAATTCTATATATCCCTATGGCACTCCCCTTCCACGCTCCATATTTTTCAATTGCTTGTTTTGTGTATTCTGAGCAAGTTGGATAAAATTTACAATTAATATTTTTACTCTTTAACCATATTGATATATGTCTTTGATAAATATCAATAAGCCAAATTAAAAAACTTTTCATTTTTGTTCCTCAAAAATATTTGCTTTATCTAAAATATCTATCATATCCTTTTCTATATTTATAAATCTAGCATTTTCTATAGATACTTTCTTTTTCCATAGAAATACAATAGAATATCCACATTTTATTTTATTTTCTAGTAACCTATAATTTTCTCTTATAATTCTCTTTATGAAATTTCTTTTTACTGCTTTTGCTACTTTTACACCTATAGCTATTCCTAACATATTATATTCTTTATCATTTTTCTTTATAAAAGCCTCTATATTTTTACCAGAATAATATTTTCCTTGTGATAAAACATTTTTAAATTCATAATTTTTTTTTAGCATTCTTGTTTTTTTCATTTAACTTTAATCCCTTCTTTATCAATGTAAAAAGCAATGAAAAAAGCAAAAATTTGCTATAATTATGCATAAAAGGCTCGCTTATGCGGCCTTTCATTTGTTAAATTAATTATATTTATTATTTAACAAAATACTAATAAATCATAATTATATTAAGATATTATGCAGTTAATCTTTTTCTACCTTTTGCTCTTCTTGCTTTTATTACGTTTTGTCCTGATCTAGTTTTCATTCTTTTCATAAATCCATGTTCTTTTTTCTCTTGTCTATTTTTAGGTTGAAATGTTCTTTTCATTATTGCACCTCCTATTGCTTTAATCTTTATAAAATTCCATTTCACTGGAAATTCTTTTAATAACAAGTATATCGATTATACAGTACTACTACACAAATTGTCAAGATATTTTTGAATTTTTTTATTTAAATTTTATGTAACTTTTTTCTGTTTTTGCTGTTTTCTTGTAACATTTTTGTAATATACATGTAGTTATCCACATAACTTTTTATATTTATCCACATTTTAAAAATTTTTTCCACAATTTTATTGACTTATTGTGTATAAATTTGTTATTATAGGAAAGTAAAAAAATACGTCCTATTTTTATTGAAAATATTTGAATTTATGTTCGTAAAAAATACGTCAGTTTTTACAAAACTATTACAATTTTATCAACATATGTGGATAACTTTGTGGATAATTTATTATGAAAGGATGTTTTTTAAATGTCAATCGACAAAGACGAATTAATTTTGAAAATAAAAGAAGAATTACAACCAGAAGTTACAAAAATATCTTTTGATACATGGATAATGCCATTAGGTATAAAAAGCATTGAAGGAAATAACATTGTTTTTACAACAACTTCAGAATATCAAAAAGACTTTATTGAAAACAAATATAGACCTTTGCTTTTCAATACTTTACGATATATAACAAATAAAGACTGGACATTTTCAGTTGTTGATTTATCTAAAGAAAATGAAGAAAAGGAAATAATAAAAGATCCTAATCAAAAAGTTTCATCTTTAGATATAGAATCAAACAAATCTACATTAAATCCTAAATATACCTTTGAAACATTTGTAGTAGGAAATAATAATAGATTTGCTCATGCTGCAGCATTAGCCGTAGGAAATGAACCTTCTAAATCATATAATCCACTATTTCTTTATGGAGGAGTTGGATTAGGGAAAACACATTTAATGCATGCAATTGGAAATCGTATTTTAGAAAATAACATAAAATCAAATATTTTATATGTAACTTCAGAAAAATTTACTAATCAATTAATAAATGCCATTAAAGACAATAAAAATGAATTTTTTAGAAATAAATACAGAAATATTGATGTTCTACTTATCGATGATATTCAATTTATTGCAGGAAAAGAAAGGGTTCAAGAAGAATTCTTCCACACTTTTAATTCTCTTTACGAAGAAGGAAAACAAATAATTATTTCTAGTGATAAACCTCCTAGAGATATACCATTTTTGGAAGATAGATTAAAGTCAAGATTTGAATGGGGACTTCTAGCAGATATTTCTTGTCCCGACTATGAAACAAGACTAGCTATACTTAGAAAAAAAGCTCAAGATGAAAATGTAATAATAGAAGATTTTATACTTTCAAATATTGCTAATAAAATAGACTCAAACATAAGAGAACTAGAAGGTGTTTTTAATAAAATTGTTGCTAGAGCATCATTAACTCATAGTCCTATTACAATAGAACTTGCAGAAAATATAATAAACGAATTTAAATATGAAAGCGAAAAAGTTATTTCTTGTGATTTTATTAAAGAAACTGTAGCAAAATATTTTAGTATTGAAAAAGATGATTTAGCAGGAAATAAAAGATCTAATGACATAGCTTTTCCTAGACAAATATCAATGTTCTTATGTAGAGAAATAGCTAACATGTCATACCCTCAAATAGGTCTAGACTTTGGTGGAAGAGACCATTCAACAGTAATGCATGCCTGCAGAAAAATAGAAAAAGAGATAAAAGAAAAAACAAATACAAAACTAATTGTGGATAGTGTGAAAAACATAATTATAAATGGCAAACAATAATAATTATAATTTATTAACAAATTTTTTAAAATTTATGTTTGTTAAAATTAATGTTTGTTAAAAACTATTAAATATGTTCTTACGGAAGCAACACATTTAATATCCACACCCATAATGTTAATAACCTGTTAACAACATGTGTATATCTAATTTCTACACAAATCATTTTTTTCATTGTGGATAATTTTTTAAGTTTTCCACTAACTTATTAACAGCAATTTTTCTAGGGATATTAACTATCAACAGAGTTTTCCACAGTTTCCACAAGACCTATTACTATTACTACTAAAAATATTTAATTATATATAAAGGAGGATGCAAAATGAAATTTATATGCTATAAAGATACAATATTAAAAGCCATTAATTCCGTAGTAAAGGGGGTTGCATCAAAAACAACAATGCCTGTATTGGAAGGAATACTTATTCAAACAAATGATAATGAAATAAAACTTACTACATATGATTTAGAAATTGGAATAGAATACATTATGAATTGTGAAGTAAAAGAACAGGGAAGTACTGTAGTAAATGCTATAATGTTTAGTGAAATTATAAGAAAATTACCAGATACAGAAATTCATATAACACTAAATAATAAAAATTTATTAGAGATAGAATGCGAAGGAGCTTTATATAAACTTGCAACAATGAATCCAGAAGAATTTCCAGAATTACCTAAAATAGAAATAGAAAATTCTATAGAAATTGATCAAACAGTTTTAAGAAATATGATAAGAAGAACAATATTTGCTGTTAGCAATGAAGAAAGCAGACCCATTTTTACAGGATGTCTATTCGAAATAGAAAATAACAAACTTACATTAGTTGCAGTAGACGGATTCAGATTGGCGTTAAGAAGAATATTTTTAAATAAACAAAGTAATAATTTTAAGGCAGTAATACCAGGTAAAACATTAAATGAAGTAAATAAAATAATAACAGATTCGTTTGAACCAATAAAAATAGGGGTTTCAAAAAACCAGGCATTATTTGAAATGGACAATTGTAAAGTTGTAACAAGAATTTTAGATGGAGAATTTTTAAATTATAAGAATGTAATTCCAAGCAATTGGGAAACAAGAATAAAAGTAAGCAAAAATAATATTCAAAATTGTTTTGAAAGAATAAGTTTAATATCAGCTTCAGCTGTAGAAAAAGAAAAAAAATATCCAGTAAAAGTACAAGTAGATATAGGTAAAATATTAATTTCTTGTACAAATCAAACTGGGGATGCAAAAGAAGAGCTATATGTAGAGACAGAAGGTAAGAATTTAGAAGTGGGTTTTAATCCAAAGTATTTTTTGGATAGTTTAAAGGCTATAGATGACGAAGAAGTATATATAGAATTTGGAACAAGTATATCTCCTTGTTTAATAAAGGGTACAGAAAATAATGATTATACATATATGATTTTACCAATAAGATTAAAAGAAGATTAAAAAAATTGCCAGAGAGGGTAAAACCTTTTTGGCAAATTTTTAAATTTAGTAATTATAAAAAATAAAACAGAAAAAAGTTTTCCACATTTTTTTAATATATTGTGGAAAACTAAAATTTAAAAACTAAAAATTGTTAATAAAAAAAATAGAAAAAAATAGAAAAAAAAAGAAAATAAAAGCAAAATTAGAACAAATAACCATACAAAAATCTAGAAAAATCAAAAAAAATAAATTTGAATAAAAACAGCGAAATATAAATCAATAAAATTAGAATTTTAAGTTGTGGATAAAATAAAAAAATAAATAATAAATATACTAGAAAATAAATTTTAAAAAAAATGAAAAAAATAGAAAAAAATAGCAAAAAAAAGAAAAAAATAGAAAAATGGGCTTTTGGAACATATTAAAATATTTAATAAAAAAAATAATTATAAAAATAATAATTATTTTTTAATAAATAAATAAAAAAATAAATTTATTAAAATAGAGTTCTAAAAAAATATCATGAAAATCAAAAATAAGACAATTTAAATTTTTAATAATATAATTTAATAGGTAATAAAAAATAAAAATTAAAAAAAATTAAAAAAAATAGAAAATAAAAGGAAAAATTAGAAAAAATAAAAAAAATGAAGCACGAGAATCAAATATAAGACGTTTTAGTTTTTTTATAATATAAATTTTAATAAAAAAATCAAAAAAATATTATACACAAATGGAGAGAAAAATGTGGATAAAAAATATAAAAATAAATAATTTTAGAAATTATAATAAAGAAGAAATTAATTTAGAAAAAAATATAAATGTTTTTTATGGTGAAAATGCACAAGGAAAAACTAATATAATAGAATCGATTTTTCTTTGTAGTATGGGAAAGTCCTTTAGAGCAAAAAAAGATAAAGAAATGATTAATTTAAATAGTAGTAATGCATGTATAGAAGTAGAATATCAAAAGCAAGATAGAGAAGGAAAAATAAAAATTGAATTACAAAATAAAAAAAATATATTTATAAATGGAATAAAAATAAAAAAATTAAGTGAATTATTAGGGAATATAAATATTGTAATTTTTACGCCAGACGATATAAACATATTAAAAGGAGGACCTCAAAATAGAAGAAGATTTTTGGATATTATGATTAGTCAGTTAAAACCTAATTATATGTATAATTTAAATATGTACTTAAAAACATTAGAGCAAAGAAATAAATACTTAAGACAAATAAAAGAAGAAAAAAAAGATGAATATTTATTAGATATATGGGATGAAAAATTATCAGAATATGCAATAAATATTTATAAATACAGAAAAGAGTTTATAGATAAAATAAAGAATAAAATAAAAATAATTCATAATGAAATAACAGATAATAAAGAAGATATAGAAATAGAATATATAACTGAATGTACAGACAAAGAAATTTATTTGAATTTGTTAAAACAAAGAAGAAAATTAGATATAATAAAGGGATTCACAACAAAAGGTATACATAGAGATGACTTTATGATATATATAAATAATAGAGAGTTAAGTTTATATGGTTCTCAAGGTCAACATAGGACAAGCATACTTTCATTAAAATTATCGGAATTAAATATAATTTATGATGAAATAGGTGAATATCCAATATTATTATTAGATGATTTTATGTCTGAGTTAGATGAAAAAAGAAAAAAAAATTTTCTCGAAAAAATAAAAAATGCACAGGTTATTATAACTTGTACAGAAAAATTAAGAGTTGAAAATAATAAATTTTTAATATATAATGTGAAAAGTGGAAAAATAACAAAAGAATAAATTTTTAATTTTATGAAATTATAAAATATTTAAAGAACAATTTAAGGAGGAAAACACATGGAAAAGTACAATCATGAATATGGTGCTGAACAAATACAAGTTTTAGAAGGGCTAGAACATGTAAGAAAAAGACCAGGAATGTATATAGGAAGTATTTCAGTAAGAGGTTTACATCATTGTGTATATGAAATAGTAGACAATGCTGTAGATGAGGCTTTAGCAGGATATTGTAAAAATATAAATGTAACTATAGAACCAGGAAATATTATTTGTGTAGAAGATGACGGAAGAGGTATACCTGTAGAAATACACAAAAAGACAAAAATATCTGCAGCAGAAACTGTGTATACACAATTAAATGCAGGAGGAAAATTTGGAGGAGATAGTGGATATAAAGTATCTGGTGGACTTCATGGAGTTGGAGCATCTGTTGTAAATGCATTGTCAGAATGGGTAGAAGTAACTATACAAAGAGATGGCGGAATATTCCAGATGAAATTTAATAGAGGAAAGACTATACAATCTCTTGAAAGAATTGGAAATTCTGACAAAACAGGAACAAAAGTAAGATTTTTAGCAGATAATACAATATTTGAAAGTTTAGAATATGAGTATGAAACTTTGGAAAAAAGATTTAGGGAAATGGCATTTTTAACAAAAGGTTTGCGCATTACAATTGAAGATAAAAGAGAAGAAAACCCTAAAAAAGCCGAATTTTGCTTTGAGGGAGGATTAAAATCTTTTGTAGAATATTTAAATAAAAACAAAGAAAGTCTACATAAATCTCCTATTTATATAGAAAAAAATGATGGGGAAGTTCCTGTAGAAATTGCAATCCAATATACTTCTAGCTATTCAGAAAATATATATACATTTGTAAATAATATAAATACAATAGAAGGTGGAACTCATTTAGAAGGTTTTAAAAGAGCACTAACTAAAGTATTAAATGATTACGCAAGAAGTCATAATATTTTAAAAGAAAAAGATTCAAATCTACAAGGTGAAGACATAAGAGAGGGAATAACAGCTGTTGTATCTGTAAAGGTAAGAGAGCCACAATTTGAGGGACAAACTAAAACAAAATTAGGAAATAGTGAAGTAACTGGTGTTGTTCAAAGTATGGTAAATGAAGCTTTATCTACATTTTTAGAAGAAAATCCAAATGTAGCAAAATCTATATTAGAAAAATGTATTAGTGCTTCAAGAGCTAGGGAAGCAGCTAGGAAAGCAAGAGAACTTGTAAGAAAGAAAAGTAGTTTAGAAACAAGTACTTTACCTGGAAAATTGGCAGATTGTAGTAGTAAAAATGCTGATGAATGTGAGGTATATATTGTAGAAGGTGATTCAGCAGGGGGAAGTGCAAAACAAGGAAGAGATAGGAAATTTCAAGCTATATTACCTTTGTGGGGGAAAATGTTAAATGTTGAAAAAGCAAGAGCAGATAAAATATATGGAAATGATAAACTAAATCCTGTTATAGTAGCTATTGGCGCTGGAATTGGTTCAGAATTTGACATAACAAAAATAAGATATGGAAAAGTAATTATTATGGCAGATGCTGATGTTGATGGAGCGCATATTAGAACATTATTATTAACATTTTTCTTCAGATATATGAGACCATTAATAGAAAATGGAAATGTATTTTTAGCACAGCCACCATTATATAAATTATCAAAAAAAGGAATGGCAGATGTCTATTGTTATACAGATGATGACTTGGAAAAGGCATATAAAGAATTAGCAGAAAAAGGAATTACAAGAGAACAACTAGGTTTACAAAGATATAAAGGTTTAGGAGAAATGAACCCAGAGCAATTATGGGATACAACAATGAACCCAGAAACACGAATTTTAGTTAAAGTAACAATGGAAGATGCAATAAAAGCTGATGAAATATTTACATTATTAATGGGGGATGAAGTTGAGCCAAGAAGAGAATTTATACAACAAAATGCTAAATATGTAAAAAATCTAGATATATAATATATTAATAAATATTAAAAAAAAATATATAGAAATAAATAAATATAAAAAATTTTAATGGTAGATAAAATAATATTTTATCTACCATTAATCTATAAAGCCAATAATAATCTTGGCTAAAACTAATATATCTAATATTAAAACCTAATATATATTACTATATAAATAAGCTCGATACCACATATATTAATCAGTCGCTCGACTATTAGTACACCACAAATAGCTATATTCATCCTAATAGGACTAATAACAACCATTAAATAATTAGATATAAAAATAATCTTAGCTCGAATATATTACATATAATTTGACCATATATCAAAATAAAAGAAATAATATAAATACAGCCTACATACACATAATATACTCTTATCTCCGACATATAATAATGTATAAAAAACACTATTATACATCTTTGACCAAATATTAATAAACTAAATAATCTATTAATATTCTTGGCACAATTATTATTGACCTTATAAAATTATTATAAACAAATAAAAAAAAAATATGCAAGAAAATAAAAAAAATTTAAAATATAAATTATAAAAAATAATATAATATATTTTTTAGCCTTTTAGAATTATAGAATAGACCGTGAATTGGAACAAATATAAAAAAATGTCGAAAACAGTCAATGAAAAGTTCTTGACAAATAAAAAAAATTAAGATAGTATTTTTAAAAAAAGGAGGTAAAAAAATAAAAAATAAAACTTTACAAGACTGGATACCAATAGATAAAATTTATAATAGTGGAATTATAAAATTAAAAAATAAAAAATATATTAAAATATTAAAAGTAACTCCAATTAATTATAGTTTAAAATCAGATTTAGAAAAAGAAGCTATTTTAAATTCTTATAAAATTTTTTTAAAAACTTGTCAATTCAATATTCAAATTTTAATTCAAAGTTCAAAGGAAGATTTAACTCAACACATATTTAATATTCAAAAAAATATTTCCAAAAAAGAAAATAAATTCCTTAAAGAAATAGCTCATAATTATATTCAATACATAAATGATATTAATATAAAAAGAAAATCAGCATCTAAAAATTTTTATATAATTATATATTATGTAAATGAAAACAACCAAAAATATCTAGGGATAGAAGATATTATAAAAAACGATTTAATAGAAAAATATTTTAAAATCAAAGAATGTTTATCTCGATGTGGAAATTTTGTGGAAGAAATTAATGAAGAAATAGAAATTCAAAAATTATTTTTATCTTTTTTTAACCCAATAAAAAATCAACCAAATTTAAAAAATAAAAACTTATATTAATTAAGAGTAATAAATAAAAAAATAAAAGTATAAATTAAAACTAAACAATAATAAAAAAAATAAAATAATAAATAAAATAAAGGAGGAAAAAAAATAAAAAAATTAGAAAAGATAATAAAAAAAATAAAAAAATCTAATGAAGAAGTTTTTTATAATGGATGTATAAACAAAAAAGACATAATATGTCCTTCTTTTATAAATAGTAAAAATCCTAGATATTTAGAAATAGATAATATTTTTTTTTCTGGATTAATAGTAGTTAATTATTATAGAGAACAAACAGATATATTATTAAAAAGTTTAATTGAAACAAATATTAATATGAATATCTCAATATTTTATGAAAGACAAGATCCATATAAAACAATAAAAGATTTAACTTATCATATAGGAAATGTTGGAGTAGAATTAAAAGAAAAAAATCAAAACAGAGAAGATATAGATATAGCTGCTTTCACATACAATGATGCAAAATATATAAGAAAGGAAATACAAATAAATAATGAAGATATTTATTTTTTATATATTTACATAAGTATATATTCAAAAGATATTAGAGATTTAGAATACTATATTAATAAAGTAGAAGGAATAACACAAAGTAAAGGTATGCAGACTAGAAGAGCAAATTTTAGGCAAGAGGAAATTTTTTTAAGTTGTTTTCCAATAATAGAGAATAAAGCTATTATAAAAAATGCAGCTAGAAGAAATATATTAACATCAGGTTTAATATCCACATACCCGTTTATTTCTTCAACAATATTTGATAAAGATGGGATTTTTATAGGAACAAATATATATAATAATTCCTTAGTATTTATTGACAGGTATGATACTAACAAATATAAAAATGCAAATATGTGTATTTTTGGAACAAGTGGAGCTGGAAAGTCTTTTTATACAAAACTACTTATTCTAAGATATAAACTATTAGGTATAAAACAGTATATTATAGACCCAGATAGAGAGTATTATATTTTATGCGAAAAATTGAAGGGAACACAAATAAAAATTGGACCTAATTCTAATACATATATAAATATTTTAGAAATTAGGAAAGAAAGTATTGAAGAAAATGAAACAGGATATCTTGCAACTAAAATAGGAAAACTAATGGGATTTTTTAATTTGATTTTCGGAAATATAGATGAAGAAGAAAAAGCTATAATTGAAGACAAGCTAATTATTGTGTACCAAAATAAAGATATAACTTTTGACGATAATAGTCTATTTAAAAAAGTCTCTAATAAAAAACAATTTAAAGGTCAAAGAGATATGCCCATACTAGAAGATTTATATAAAGTATTAATAAAAGATGAAAAAACAAAAAAATTTGCAACAAAATTAATTCCATTTATAAAGGGATCAATGAATTTTTTTAATAATTATACTAATGTAGAACTAAATAATGATTTAATTGTTGCAGATATATATGACTTAGGAGAAGAAAATCTTAAATTTGGGATGTATTTATTTACAGATATATTTTGGGATAAGATAAAAGAAAACAGAAAACAAAAAAAAGCAATATATTTGGATGAAATTTGGAGATTAATTGGCGTTACATCGAACAAAGATGTTGCAAGTTTTATATATAAAATATTTAAAACAATAAGAAAATATGGAGGAAGTGGAGTTGCTATTACACAAGATATTTCAGATATATTTAGTTTAGAAAATGGTACATATGGAAAAAGTATTTTAAATAATTCTAGTATAAAGGCTTTCTTTGCACTAGAAGAAGAAAACATAAAAATATTATCAGAATATACTAATTTATCACAAAAAGAAAAAATAGAAATAAAGTCTCTAAAAAGAGGAGAAGCGCTAATGTTTGTGGGAGAAAGTCATATACTAACTAAAATTGAAAGTTCTGAGATGGAAAATAGAATAATAGAAGGAGAAGAAAAGTTTGAAGAAAATTATAACAGCAATTAATTTTCCAGAAATTAATGAAGAGTTAAAAAAAGAAAAAAATCTAAAAATAATAGGAAAAGACATACAATATAAGGAAGCGATTTTAGATATTTTAGAAAGTGTAAAAGATATTGATATAATTATATTATATGAAAAAATTTTAGGAAAAAGTAAATTAGATGAATTAATAAAAAAAATAAAAATAATAAACTCCAATATAGAATTTATTATTTTTTTAGAAAGAGAAGATATAAAAAAAATAAATAATTTAAAAAAATTAAATATAAAAAAAATATATTTTAAATATGAGTTAAATAGTAAAAATATAATTCAAATAATTAATAATAAAAAAATAGAAGAAAAAAGAAAAATATTAAAAAAAAATAAAAAATCAAAAATTAATAAAATATTTAATAAAAGATATAAAAAACAAAAAAATAAAACAATTATAATAAACGATAAAAAAAACAAAATTTTTAACACAATAATAGAATATTTAATAGAAAATAATAAAAAAATATTAATAATAAATAATAGTTTAATTAATAAGAATTTATTAATTAATAAAAATGTAAAATGTATTAAAAATTATAAATTAGATAAAATTAAAAAAAAATTTAAATATAATATAAAGCAAAATGAGTTTATTTTTACTGACAGTAAATTTAATATAAAGCAATATATAAGAAAAAATAATACAATAATTTGGATTTTAGAAAAAAATTATTTTAATAAATATAATTTAAAACATTTTATAAATAAATGTAAAAAGTATATAGATTTATCAGAAAAAAAGATTATTATTATTTATAATAATATTGAAAATATAAATTATAAAAAAAATATAGATAAAAAAATAATAGAAAGATTATTAAAAAATAAAATAAAAATAATTTATTATAATAATAAATTATTAGAAAAAATGAAATTAAATAAAAAAATAAAAATAAAAAAAATTTTTACATATAATTAAAATAGGTTTTATATTTTTTTAGGAAGGAATGATAAAAATGGAAATAAATAATTTAGATAAACAAAAAGAATTAAATTTATATAAAAATTTAGAAAACGGAGAGTTACAAAAAAACTTTTTAGAAAACATGCTTGGAAAAACAGTAAATACAGCAGTTGATATTGGAATAAGAGCATTATTACCGGATTTTATAGAAAACCAAATTATAAGTATAAAAGATAATTTAATGAATTATGGATTAAAAGAAGGTATTGATAAAACTATAAAGGATGCAATAGAAATTGGAAAAAGTGCAATAGGATTAGTAACAGGAAATTTTGAAAATGTAAATCAAATGCAAAATGCAGTTAAAGCAGGAGGAGTAATTGACAATATTTCAAGTTTAATAGATTTTACTTTAGAAAAAGCTAACCAAGCAGGAGTAATAAATAATAAAATATTTAAAAATATAAAAGAGGGAAAAAATATTATTTTAAATAATATAGAAAAGAATATAGAAGGTTCATTTAGTAAACAATCTGATGCAATAGAAAGTATTGGAAAGAATATTGAAGAGTGGAAAAAATATTTTAATAATAATGATTTTAAAGGAATGGAAAAAGAATACAAAAAAATAGAAAAACAAATAATTAATATTGTACCAATAGAAAAAATAATAAATGAAGCAAGAAAAATAGAAACTTTACATAACCTTGTTAAAAATAATAATGGTAATACAAATTTAACTAAAGACCAATTAGAGTTAGCTGAAAAGCTTGTATAAAAATAACCAAAAATTCATGTTTTTTAAGGTATTTTACTTGCAAAAATAGTGTCAGTTTAGTATAATACAGTAGTAAAAAACAATGAAAAGAGGTAAGAAAATGGAAGAGAGACCAGAAGAAAGAAATGACGGAAAAATAATAGAAAGAGATATAGAAAAAGAGATGAGAACAGCTTACATTGATTATGCAATGAGTGTTATTGTATCTCGTGCACTTCCAGATGTAAGAGACGGTCTAAAACCAGTACATAGAAGAATATTATATGCAATGCATGAAGATGGTATTACATCAGACAAGCCATACAGAAAATGTGCAAACACAGTTGGATCCGTTTTAGGAAGATATCATCCACATGGAGATAGCTCAGTGTATGATGCTATGGTAAGATTAGCACAAGATTTTTCTATGAGATATATGTTAATAGATGGACATGGAAACTTTGGTTCCGTAGATGGTGACGGAGCTGCCGCAATGAGGTATACAGAAGCTAGAATGTCAAAAATCTCAGAATATATGTTAACTGACATAGAAAAAAATACTGTTGATTTTATGCCTAACTATGATGATAGATTACAAGAGCCAACTGTTTTACCAGCTAGAATACCATCATTATTGATTAATGGATCTTCAGGAATAGCAGTAGGAATGGCAACTAATATTCCACCACATAATTTAACAGAGGTTATAAATGGTATAATTAAGATAATAGATGAAGATGAAGTAACTGATGAAGATCTTATGAATGAAATAAAAGGTCCAGATTTTCCAACTGAAGGTATTATTTTAGGAATAGAAGGTATAAAGCAAGCTTATAAGACAGGAAGAGGAAAAATAACATTAAGAGCAGAAACTGAAATTGAAGAAATGAGCGGAAATAGACAAAGAATAATTGTATCTTCTTTACCTTATCAGGTAAATAAAGCAAATTTAATTAAAACAATTTCTGATTTATCAAAGGAAAAAAAGGTTGAAGGAATATCTGAATGTAGAGATGAATCTGACAGAATAGATAAAGTTAGGGTAGTAATAGAATTAAAAAGAGATGCAAATCCACAAGTAGTACTAAACCAATTATTTAAGCATACACAAATGCAAACTACATTTGGTATAATAATGCTTGCATTAGTAAATGGTGAACCAAAAATATTAACGCTAAGACAATGTCTAGACTGCTATATAGACCATAGAAAAGATGTTATATTAAGAAGAACACAATTTGAATTAGACAAAGCATTAGCAAGAGCACATATTTTAGAAGGATTAAAAATAGCGTTAGACAATATAGATGAAGTTATTAATATAATACGTTCTTCATATGATGATGCAAAAGAAAGATTAATGGAAAGATTTGGTTTAACAGACATACAGGCACAAGCAATACTAGATATGAGGTTAAAAACATTATCAGGATTACAAAGAGAAAAGATAGAGGAAGAATATAATCAATTAATGGAATTAATTGCTCATTTAAGAGACATTTTGAACAGTGAAAGATTAGTTTTTGAAATAATCAAAGAAGAATTAATTGAAATTAAAGAAAAATTTGGAGATGATAGAAAAACTAAAATTGTTGCAGCAGAAGGGGAAATTGATATTGAGGATTTAATAAAAGAAGAACAAACTGTTATAACTTTAACACATTTTGGATATATTAAAAGAATGCCAATAGATACATATAAGAGCCAAAGAAGAGGTGGAAAAGGAATAACAGGAATGGCAACAAGGGAAGAAGATTTTGTAAAGCAAATATTTACAGCTTCAACACATGATATGGTATTATTCTTTACGAATAAAGGAAAATTATATAAATTAAGAGGATACGAAATTCCTGAAGCAGGAAGGACTGCAAGAGGAACTGCAATTGTTAATTTATTATGTTTAGATCCTGGAGAAAAAATTTCAGCAGTAATACCAATTCAAAATTTTGCAGATGATAAATATTTATTGATGGCAACAAAAAATGGACTAATAAAGAAGACATCATTAAAAGAATATGATACAACAAGAAAAACAGGGCTACAAGGAATTACTTTAAAAGAAGATGATGAATTAATAGGTGTTAGATTAACAGATGGACAAGATAATGTTGTATTGGTTACAAGAAATGGAATGTGTATAACATTTGATGAAAAAGAAGTTAGACCAATAGGCAGGGTATCACAAGGAGTAATAGGAATTCGTCTAGATACAGACGATGAAGTAATAGGAATGGAATCTGTTATAGCAGGAGGGAAAGCAACATTACTTGCAATTACGGAAAATGGATTTGGAAAGAGAACTGAATTAGAAGAATATAGAGTTCAACTAAGAGGAGGAAAAGGTGTTATCACATATAAGATTACTCCAAAAACAGGAAATTTAGTAGGTGTAAGAATTACTACTGAAGAAGATGATGTAATGTTAATTACTGATAAAGGAACAATTATTAGAATAAATGTTAAAGATATAAGTGTTTTAGGAAGGTCAACACAAGGAGTTACCTTAATGAGAACTAATGATGGAGGAAAAGTTGTAAGTATAGAGACTTTAACTCCAGAAATGACAGAATTAAATAATGAATAAAAAAAATTGCTAATATTATATTAGCAATTTTTTTAAAAATATTATCTTTTAAATCTTAAGTCTTCACCGAAAAAATAATAAATATCATAGTATCCTGCAATCCTAGAGCCTATTCTTTCTTCATAAATATTAAAAATATCTTTAATATTTAAATTTGTTGAAATTATAGTTTTTGTTGATCTTTTATTTAAATTTAAAATTCTTGTATTTAATATGGTAAATAACTCACTTAGTTTCATACTATTTAATGTTTCTGTTCCCAAATCATCAATTATTAACAAATCAGCTTCTAAAACCGATTTACAAATATCTTCAGAAGTTTCTTTTTGTTTACTTAATTTATAATCTATTACGCTTTCAAGGAGTACAGGAGATGTCTGGTATAAAACAGTTTTTCCTTTTTTAAGTAATTCAGAAGCAATACAATTTGACATAAAAGTCTTACCGTAAACCAGTATTACCTGAAAACAATAAATTTTTACATTCTGGATTATCAAAATTTTCTATAAAATAAATACATTTATTTTTTATGTTTTTAATATTACTTCTTGGTGAGATATTAAATCCATATCTTGAAATATCTACTTCATCTGAAAAAACATTTTCATTAAAAGTTGAAAAATTTTCTTTATTTAGATTAGACATATTTGATTTATTAAAAGAAATATCCAAAAGTTTTTGTTTTAAGCAAGGACACATTTCTGTTTTATAGTTATCAAGTCTTATATAGCCGGTATCATTACATTTCATGCATTGATAATAAGGTTTTAAATAATTAGTATCTAAATTTAGGTTATGTAAAATCTTATTTTTTTCACACCTTAAAGTTTCAATCTTTTGTGTTAAAGGATTTAATGAATAAGATGAATTATTTAAAATATTTTTAGCTGTATAAATAGCATATTCATTTAGTTCATCTTCAATTTCCTGTAATCTAGGAACTTCTTTATAGAGTTCTTTCTTTCTAAGAGTTAAATCCATCTCTGCTTTTAACTTTTTTTGCTCGTATTCTTTTAATAATAAATTTAAGATTTCATTAGACATGAAGGCCTCCAATATTATTTGTATTATTTGCGTATAAGAAGTCTAGGTTATCATAGTTTCTTTGATTATAGTTAGATTTATTAACTTGTGACTTCAATTCTTTAACACTCTTTTCCTGTTTTTTTCGTTGATCTAAAAAAGCTGTAATTTCAGAAGGTGTTTTTAATTTTCTTTCGTGCCAATCAGTAATAATACTATTTATATATTCAAAAGTAGGATTTTGTTTTAAAGTGGTTCGTTTAAGTGCAATTTCTATTATAGACATATCATATCCAAAATTTAATACCCAATTTTCAATATAAGCTTCTTCATATTGAGTCAAACCATTGTATTTTCCAAGTTTTTTTGCAATAGTTTTCTTAAATTTATTTAAGCTTTCTTGTTTTTCATAATATTTATCTAAATCATTCCAGGTTTGAATTTTATTAGAAGACCAAGCTTCTGCTACAGTTTGCACATAATTTCTATGCATTGCACTACGATTGTAGCAATAGTCAAATAAAGCAATCATAACTTGTTCGTCAAAATTATATTTCTTAAACCATAAATCAATATCATTATACCATGATGGTCCCATAATTCCTTGAAAATACATATTATTAATATGTTCTATAGCCTTAGATCTAGATTTGTTTTGTGCAGTTTGCTCAACCTTTTCTTTAGACATTGTTAGGTTAGGAGTATATAGATTATGAAGAGTAAGCTCTTGTAAATCATTAACTATATAACCTGTTGTTTTTTTTATTATTAAATTATGTTCTTCTAAATACTTGATTCCATCATTAAGTGTTTTTAAAGGAATATTTAGTTTTTTACTCAAATCATGTAATTTTGCATCTTTATGATATTTTGATAAAAAAATTAAATACATATATATTTTAAGATATTCAGAAGGTAATTCTGAGAGATATTCAGAAAAGAATATATCTGGAATAGTAGTTTCTGAAAATAAAAGTGATTTTTCATTTTGTTCAAGCTTCATTTTTAATTCCTCCAAAGAAAATAACTATGTAACTGAAATTATAACTTTTTTAGACAAAAAATTCAAGAAGTATAAAAAAATAATTAAAAATTAATTTTTATTGTATAAAAATAGTTTTTGTTTAAATATGAATTTTAAAATATAAGAAAAAATATAAACAATATTTTCTCCATTAAAACCTGAAAAGCTAAGTAATAAAATTGGAAAACAAAAAACTATAAAGAAAAATATTTTAAAAGTTAAATTAAAAGGTATTATATTAATAATAAAAAAAGTAAATGAACACCATAAAATATTTAAAATTAGTGTTGAATAATCAAAAGTACCTAAAAATTTATTTTTAAAATTATAGTTTTGTGGAAAAATAAATTTCATTAAAATCCTCCTTTTCTAAATAAAGTATGCACAGATTGAGTAATATCTGTGGAAATCCCACCTATAAATTCCCTAACAAACAAATTAGATTTTATTAATGCAAAAATACCACCAACATATAAAAATTTAGAAAATAAATTTGATGAAGAAAAGTCCATAGAAAATAGTAGAACCAAGACAAGCGAAACAATAATTTGAATAAAAAGTAGTGAAAAAAGATTTTTAATCCAGATTTTAAAAAAGATTTTTGTAGAGTCTAAGGTTAAACTTAAAAAAGAAAAAGGGGACATAAGTACTAGAATTTTAATCATAATATAACGAAAGGAATAAGAAAATACTAAATTTAATAATGAAATAGTTAATGTGGTTTTTATAAGGCCATCAATTGAAAAAATATCAAGAGAGCTGGTGTTAATTGAAATACTGGTATTGATACTTGTAATCAATTCAGAAAAACAAATATTTTTATTAAATAAATATTCACCTAAATTTCGTATTGAAAGTGAAATATTTGAATTAAAATCTAAAATAATTTTTACCAAAAAAAAGGAAAAGTTCATACTAATACCAAATATAATTAATTTAAAAATAAAGCTTATGGGAGTATCTGTTTTTGTATAAATTAGATGTGAAAGTAAATATCGAATAGAAAAATATAAAATAAATGCAATTAATAAAGAATTAGATATTAATAATATTCCATTAGTGGAAGACGTTCCAAAAATATTTTCAAAGTTTTTGTCATTTAAAATATCAGAGCTAATAAAAGTAATATCATCTAAAACAGAATATAAATTATTATCAATAGAACTAAATAAGGTTTCGAATATAGAATTAATAGTATTTATTATTGTTTGAGTTATTTGATTACTGTCCAAAAAAACCTCCTAATTTATTAAAGATTTTATAGCAGATAAAATTAAATCTATTGCTAAAATAAAAGCATAAGAGAATAAGGAACCTTTAATTAACTTTTTACCAGTTCTTATTCTTTCTTCATCTCCAAAGCTAAATTTTTTTATAAAAGCACCTGTTCCAACAGCAACTGCTGCTGCTGGTGTAGCTATTTTTAAAATCCAGCTTTTAATAGATTCAAAAGCAGAGTTTAACTTTGTAACAATTTGAGGATCACCCCAACAAAATGAGGTAGATTCAAAAGAAAATAAAAATATTAAAAAAAATATAAAAATAAAAAATAAATTAAAAATTGATTTATTCATAAAAACTCCTTTCAAAAAAATATTAATAAATAATAAGTATAAAAAATAATAATTATATAAAATTAAATAAATAAAAATTAAAAAATAATAATTATAAAAAAATAATAATTTAAAAAAATAAATAAATAATAAAAAACAATTTAATAATAATTTAATTAAAAACTATTTTTAAAATATGGAAACATTTTTAGTTTTTTTGGAGGGAATATAATATTTCCATCGGACAAAAATGTAAGGGCAGTAAAAGTTTCTAAATTTTGTGTAAAGAAATTAGTATCGTAAACAAAATCATTCTGAGAATATGTGTTATATGTTTCAGAAATATTTGAATTTCTAGAATTTAATGTATTTGTTATATAGCTAAAGTAGGTTTCCTTTGCACCTTCTGAGATACTTCTAGATATTTTTTCTTTTTCCATTTTCCCGAATTTGTTTTTGTACATCTTCAATTGTATAAATATCATCTGTACGGAACCAAATTTTATTTATTAGATTTTGAGTTATTACTTTAACTTGAGAGTCATCCTTGAGAGTGTTTTTAAGGGAAGAATAGCTTTGAGTGCTTATAATATTTATACACTTTGATTCCCTGCTTAAAGAAAAAAAGTCACCATCTGTTTTTGTACAATATTTATCATATTCATCACAAATAAAAGCTGATTTGTAACATTTATTTTTTGATAAGTTAGAAATAACTTCAGATTGAAAATCCAATTTTAAATAAGCAGCTATTATTTTTGAAAGAGAAGAATATTCGGAAATATTTAAATTTAAAATTACAACTTTTCCATTTTTTAAGACATCAGAAAAACCAGAGAAAGTTAATTTTTCCTTAGGGGAACAAAATGTTGACATTATATCGTAGTCTGAAACAAAAATATGAGTTATTCTAGAAATTTCAGAAATAAGAATTGATTTTGTTCGAGAATCTAAATTTTCAAAATCGTTTTGAATAAAATTTAAACAAGAGTTAAGCTCATAAATTTCAGAGTTTGAGAGTTTACCATTAATAAAGAGATTTCTTAGTATCTTTAGCTTTTCTTTATAATAATTTGGAGTACAAACTAAATTATGTAACTCGAAAAAAGTAACATAACCATCATTATACATTCTACAAAATTTAATAAACTCTGCCAAAATTTCTTCAGATTTATCTAGCCAGTAGGATTCTGTATTGTTTTCAGAAAATAATAATAAAATTGTTTTTAATCTATTGGCCAAAACTTGTGGTTTTAGATTAGGTTTATGTAAGGGATTATAAAATATATTTGAATTTAATCCTATAATAATGACATCTTTTTCTATATTATATTTTTTAGAATACTCTAAAACTTGTTTATAATAATTACCTTTTACATCTAAAATTAACATTCCAATTTTGCTTGTTTTATTTTCCGAATTATATTTTAATAATTGATTTGTAATAGGGTACATTGCTGAAGATGTTTTTCCTGAACCAATGGTTCCTGTTATTAAAAAATTCTGATATAATCCTGATTCTGGAATAAAAATATACTTATTATTAATTTCATCATTGCCAATTAGCAATTTTAATTCATTATTTTTAATATTATAATTTGTAGATTTTTTAGTAATTGTTTTTGATTTTTTCTTATTATTTTTAAGATGTATATTTTTTGAGATTCTTGAAAAAATAAAAAGGCCAATAAAAAAATGAGATAGACAAAAAAATAAAATATATGATTTTTTTATAAAATTCCATAAATCAGGAGATTTTGAACAAATGTCAAAAGGATGAATTCCGTAGTGAATAATAATTTCATTTGAATAATAAATAGGGGAAAAAATTTTAAAAGTAATAAAACAAGAAATAATAAAAATGAATAAATAGAAAAAAATAAATTTTAAATATTTAGAAATACTAAAACCTCCTTATAAAAAAATATTTATTTTAAAAAAGATAAATTTTTTTTGATTATTAATTTGGAACCTTGCTTATTATGTAGTAAAAAAATATCAAAAAAAGTATATAGTGAATAAATAGTAATAAGAAAATTAATAAAAAAAGAAATAAAAAATAGATTAATTAGTGTAGAAATAATATCACCGCCTTTACAATTTTTTCCATAATACAATATTTTTTATGATTTGTCTATACTTTTTTAAAAAAATATGATAAAATTTAGTTACTGTTCAATCATATTTAATTAGTAATCACGGTTAAGAAGTACAATTTAAATTTTAAGAATGAACAGTAACAAAATTTATTAGTCAAAAAAAGCAAGGAGGAAAAATATGAAGTTTAATAAAGAGACCAAAATAGGTGAATTATTAGAAAATGCTCCAGAAAAAGCAGAAATTCTTATGGAGGCTGGAATGCATTGTTTAGGTTGTCCTGCTTCTCAAATGGAGACACTTGAAGAAGCATGCGAGGTTCATGGTATAGATGTTGAAGAAATAGTAAAAAAATTAAATTCATAATAAAAAATATTATCTTGTTATGAGCAATAATGTTTAGGATTAATAAACATAAATTCAGACATTTTGTTAAAAATGACAAAATTTTTAATAAAGCTATTGACAACTATGGAAAAATAATGTAAAATGTAAGGGCGTTGTGATTATAACGCTTTAGATTTGGGCTATTAGCTCAGGTGGTAGAGCACTTGACTTTTAATCAAGTTGTCCCGCGTTCGAGTCGCGGATAGCTCACCAATTTTTTTTAAAGAGTATATTACATACTTTTTAATATGGCCCCTTGGTCAAGCGGTTAAGACATCGCCCTTTCACGGCGGAGACATGGGTTCGATTCCCGTCGGGGTCACCAATTTTATATTTTGCCACTTTAGCTCAGCTGGCCAGAGCATCGCACTTGTAATGCGAGGGTCCCCAGTTCGAATCTGGGAAGTGGCTCCATAAAAGGTCAATAGTTTTGGGATAGCTCTTAATTGTTGGCTTTAATTTTTTATAATTAAATAAATGTTAAGATTTTTTCTTTTAATTAGAGGAGTTAATGGGAGGAATTTAAATGTATAAGGTAGCAATAGTTACAGGAGCTTCAAGAGGTATAGGTAGAGAAATAGCAAAATATCTTGCAAGAGACAATATAAAGGTTATAGCAAACTATAATAAATCGAAAGAAAAAGCAATAGGATTAAAAGAGGAACTAAAAAAAGAAAATATAGATATAGATATATTTAAAGCAGATGTATCTAAAAGAGAAGGAGCAAAAGAGTTAGCTAATTATGCAATAAAAAAATATGGAAAAGTAGATATACTTATAAATAATGCAGGAATTAGCGAATATAAAATTTTTACAGAAGAAACAGATGAAGATTGGGAAAAAATTATAAATACAAACTTGTACTCTGTTTTTGCAATGTGCCAAGAAGTAATTCCAAATATGATTCATAATAAATCAGGATGTATAATTAATATCTCATCAATTTGGGGAATTGTAGGTTCTTCTTTAGAAGTGTTGTATTCAATTTCTAAAGCAGGAATTGATGGACTAACAAAGGGGTTAGCTAAAGAATTAGGACCATCAAATATAAGAGTAAATTCGATTGCTCCAGGAGTAATAGATACAGATATGAATAATAATTTAAGTGATATGGAATTAAAACAAATAAGAGATGAAATTCCATTAGAGAGAATTGGAAAAGTAGAAGATATTGCAAAATGTGTAAAGTGGTTAGTAGATGACAATTTTACAACTGGTCAAATTATATCTGTAAATGGAGGATGGGTAATTACATAATAAAAAAAGTAGCTAAGGCTACTTTTTTTAAAGTTTAATTGTTAGTTAGTTTTCTTTTATAATTTCCAGAAATCAATTTAGGTAAATAAGTTATAAGTTTATATACCGCTAAACGTATTTTTTTGTTCCATAAATATGACTTTCTTAATTTCTTAGCGTTTCCTAATGATAGAGGTTCTTCCTCTAATACTAATAATTCCGTTTGAATTTTTTCTAAAGGAAATACATAGTTCTTATATTCATTATTGTCCCATATATCATTTTCATTTTTAAAACAAAAGTTGAAAGTTTCTCCCTCGCATAGCTGAATTTCAGCTTGAAAACCTAATTCTGTTTTTTTCATTTCTATATCGTTAACATTATCCCAATTATTTCCGAAACCATAATGAATAGTAACTTTTTCTGAGGCATCTTGAAAAAGCATTCCTGTATAAGAAATTTTTACTATTGTATTTTCAATTAATTTATCTGTATTAAAAAATATATTTTTTGTCAATTCCATTATTCTATCTCCTATATATATACTATTTATCTTTTGCTTTCAACATTATAATATTAAAAAATACATAGTTCAAGTAATTTTACAAAAATATTCAAAAATTAATATATTTGTAATATAATTGTAATAATTTTATAAAGAAAGAATATTATTAAATAATGAAATAAGTAGTAAAAAATGTAATTATAAAAGTGATTAAATATATTGTAAATAATATGTGTTTGTGTTAATATTAAAAGAGAATATAAATAAGGGGAATTTATTATGGAAAATGAAATAAAAGAAAAGACAGATGAAAAAGAAAAAAATATAAAGGAAAATATTAAAGAGAGTAAAAAAAATGAATTCAAAAAAGTAGATGGAAAAACTAAAGAAATAAAAAAACAATTAAAAAATATTAATAATACAGAAAATAACAAAAATAAAAAAAGATGGATTATTCCAGTTATAATAGTAGCTATTGTATTAGTATTTGGAATTGTTTTTTCAACATTTTTTGCACTTGTTAATATAAATAGTTCAAAAATAGTAAGCGGAATAAGTATAGAAGGAATAGAAGTCTCTGGTCTAACTAAAGAAGAAGCCATTGCTAAATTAAATGTTATATATAATGAAAAGAAAGAAAAAGAGATTAACCTAAGATATCAAGAATATGAATCAAGTTTAAATCCTACTATATTGGAAGTAAACTACGATGTAAATAAAGCTGTAGATGAAGCATATTTAGTAGGAAGAGGGGAAAATATATTCATAAATAATTACGATATATTATTTTCATTAATAGGGAAGAAAAATATATGCGTTGATATGAAATTAAACGAGGAAATTGCAAAACAATCTATAGAAGATGTAGGAGCAAATTTGCCTGGAATAGTTATAGAATCAAGCTATTCTATAGAGGATGATAATTTAATAATAACAAAAGGAAAAGAAGGAATATGTATAGACAATGATATATTGCTAGATAGAGTTAAAGAAAATTTGAGAGATATAAATATAAATGATAACTATATAGAAATTCCTGTAAAAAATAAAAAGCCAGAGGAAATAAATATAGATAAAATACATGATGAAATATATAAAGAAGCCCAAGATGCATATTACACGAAGAACCCATTTACTGTCTATCCAGAAGTAGAAGGAATTGATTTTAATGTAGAAGAAGCTAAAAAGATTTTGGAGGAAGAAAAGGATGAATATGTTATTAAACTAATAGTAACAAAGCCTAAGGTAACTATTAATCAAATAGGCTCTGAAGCATTTCCAAATCAATTATCTGTATTTACAACTAGATATGATGTGAGTGATGTAAATAGAACTACAAATCTTAGAATAGCATGTCAAAAAATAAACGGAAAGGTTGTAATGCCTGGAGAAGTATTCTCATATAATAAAACATTAGGACCAAGAACTGCAGCAGCGGGATATAGAAATGCAAAAGTATATGAAGCTGGAGAAGTTGTTGACGGAATAGGAGGAGGAATATGCCAAATTTCTTCAACATTATATAATGCTGTATTAATGGCTAATTTAGAAGTTACAGAAAGAAGAAATCATCAATTTGTAACATCATATTTGCCAGCAGGAAGGGATGCTACTGTTGTATATGGCATGACTGATTTTAAATTTAAAAATACTAGACAATTTCCTGTAAGGATTTCAGCGAGTGAAAAAAATGGAATTGCAACGATAGCTATATATGGAATTAAAGAAGAAAATGAATATACTTTTAGCTTTAGCACGAAAACAGTAGCATCTATTCCTTATACTGTAAAGTATGTAGAAGATAGTAGTTTACCAGCAGGAGCAGAAAAAGTAAAACAAAAAGGCGCAAATGGATTGAAAACAGAAACATATATTACTAAAATGTTAAATGGTAAGGTAATATCAACAACATTACTTTCTAGGGATACATACGATGCAATGACAAGAATAATATTAAAAGGAACAGAAACATCACAAGGAGAAAGCAACAATAATGAAACAGTTAGTCAACCCACAGCAGAGCCAGAAACAAAACCTAGTACAGAAGAGGTTAAAATAGAAAAACAAGAAGAAATTGTTAATCAGGAAAGTATTGAAAAACCAAGTTCTAAGGAATCACAGGAAGAGCAAGCAACGGAGTAAAAAAGTAACAATAATGTAACGTAATAGTTACTATTCAGTCTTAAAATTAGAATTGTTCTGCTTAAACGTGATTACTATCTAAATATTTTTCGAATAATCTCGGCTTCCTTGCATTAAACACTAAAAAAATCTAACTAATTTCGAAAGCACCCTCAAAGATGAACTTTGAGATTCCCTTTCGAAATTACCAAGATTTTTTAAGTTATTTCAAGTCGCATTCGATTAATTCTCAAAATATTTAAATAGTAATCACTTAGCTAAGAAATTCTAATAACATAAGACTGAACAGTAACACGTAATAATAGTAAAATGAAGATAAAGTATTGACATTGAAATAAAAAGAATATATAATATTTAAGTGTCAAATACTAGGGTGACTAGCTCAGTTGGTAGAGCAGCTGACTCTTAATCAGAAGGTCGAGGGTTCGACCCCCTCGTTGCCCACCAGAAAAAATAGGAAGTTTTAAAACTTTCTATTTTTTTTATTTAATAACAATTAATAATTTATTTATAAGAGAAGTAAAAAAAAAAAGAAAAAGTTATTAAGTGTTAAAAAGTTTTTAATTTTTGAATATTAATAATATAAAAGTAAAGAATATAAAAAAGTAAAGAAGGTGTTAGTTTTGGAAATATTAAAAATTATTGGGTTATCATTGGGCTCTATAATAATATTATTTATATTAACAAAAGTTGTTGGACAAAGGGAGATGTCTGGGTTAAGTATTTTTGATTTTACTATTGCAATAACTATTGGATCTATCGCAGCTGAAATGGCTACTTCTCTGGAAAATAATTTTATGGAACCATTAATAGCAATGATTATTTATGCTTTGGGAACTCTTATTATATCTATTGTTAATATGAAATTTGTAAAGTTAAGACCTTTTTTTTCTGGAAAAACTTTGATTTTATACGATAATGGAACTTTATTTAAAGAAAATTTTAAAAAGGCAAAAATTGATTTAAATGAATTTTTATCACAATGTAGAACAAATGGATATTTTAACTTAAGTGATATAAAAACAGCATTATTAGAGCAAAATGGGAAAATAAGTTTTTTGCCATATAGTGACAAAAGACCTGCAAATGCAAGTGATTTTAATATAAAGCCTAATGAAGAAGGAATAAGTACTAATTTGATATTGGATGGTAAAATTATGGTAGAAAATTTAAAAGAGCTTAAATTAGATAAAGTATGGTTAAATGAAACCTTGCAAAAGCAAGGAATTACCAAAATAGACAATATTTTTTTAGCAACATATAATGTAGATGGAAATCTGTCTGTCTATCTTACAAATAATGTTAAGAATGTGTAATTTTCTAAATTGCTCAAAACAAGGATTCCGCTTGTAAATCTAGAAAAAAGATGATATTTGATACAAATATTTAAAATAAATGTAATATAAACTAAAAACTGTTAGTTCCCTAAATGTAAATGGTAAAAATATTGGTATATTCCCCCAATAGGGTATTGAAATAAAAAAAGAAAAGTTAAATAATAGTGTTAAATAAAAAGAGGGGGAAGATTCCATGAAAGAAAGAAATACGAAAATACTAAACAAAGTTGCATTTGTAATATTATTTATTATGTTGTTACAAGTTTTTTGCCCTGTAATTCGGAAATATTAATATAATAAATGAAGCTTATGCAGATTATAATCCTGATTTAGACTATGAAATAGTTAGAAATGAATATGCTAGGATAACAGGAGGTAAACCTAATAATGAAGGAATACTTAAAATATCAAGTGAGATAGTAGCTAATTATGGTAATAGGTATCCAGTAAAAGAAATCGCAGAACGTGCATTCGAATACAACAGTGATATAAAAAAAATTGAAATGCCTGAAAGCTTAAAAACTATAGGAAAACAAGCATTTTATAATTGCATTTATTTAGAAACAATTAAAATGCCTGAAAAATTAGGTACTATAGGGAAACAAGCATTTTATAATTGCCTTAATTTAAAAACAATTAAAATGCCTGAAAGTCTAGGTGTTATAGAGGAAGAAGCATTCTCTCAAACAGGATTAACCTTAATAGAAATTCCAAAGAATATGGCTCCTGCATGGTATACTTTTGTTGTCGATTTAGGAGATAATGAAAATGTAAACAATGTTGTTATAAAAAGTGAAAAAGACTCAGAAATTGATAAATATATAAGAAAATATTATAACAAAATAGAGTATGAGTATACTGAAAGTACGAGCTATATAAAGATTAATAACGGATTCTGTACAATAAAACTACAATATACAAATGTATCTAGTAGCAGCAGTAGCACAAGTAGTAGCAACACAAGTAGTAGCAGTAGCACAAGTAGTAGCAGTAGCACAAGTAGTAGCAACACAAGTAGTAGCAACACAAGTAGCAGTAGCTCAAGCACCAAAACATCATCAAGTTCTAGCTATACAACTACAAAGTCAATAAAAAAAACAGATAACGACTGTCCAGTAATAAAAAATGTTAAAGTAAAACTTGAAAGTAATGGAAAAGATGTAATTGTAACTTGGACTGCTACAGACAATGGTCTAGGAGTTAAATATTGGAAAATATCTAATAAAGCAAAAGATT
>CAMJCT010000004.1 GCA_946404215.1 uncultured Clostridium sp.
AATTAAGAATAAAAAAATGTATAATGGACTACATGTTCATTATACGAGTAATTTGAAGGGATAATTATAGATGAATAATCGAATTTTTACGGGAAATTATGAAGAATGTAAAGTTGGAAATTTAATATCTATTTCTGGTGATAGAGGAAAAAAAGTTGGATTTGTTGGAAAAGCATTACCAAAATTTGCACCCAAACGAGCCTTTTGGGATATATATTTTAGCAATATTGGAAAGGTATCTGAAAAAGATAATATAAGGTATTATATAGAAGAATACTATAAACAAGTTTTATCAAAGGTTGATGATGAAATAAAAAAACTATTAGAATATGAAAAAGACCCTATCTTACTTTGTTATGAAAAGGGACAAGACTTTTGCCATAGACATGTTTTGGCTGAATATATAGAGCTAACATATGGTTTAAAAGTTCGTGATATTAAAATTGATGATAAATTAAATATTGAAGAAAATCCAAGACCAGAATACATACGAGATATGCTTAAAGATGTAATACAAAAAGAATTAGAAAGATAAGTTACACTTTATCAAATATACTTAATTTTTTGATATTGCATTCAAATTGATACTGACAAAGCAATAACATTCACTTTAAAGGTGGGTGCTTTTTGGCTGTTGCAATTTTTGTGAATTTATGCTATTATATTGGCATATCATAAGTTGTAGTCAAGTATAATTGGTCATGTATTAATGAGTTCTCTAAATATATAGAGTAGGGATAGTAATGAAACCTATTACAGATTATATAAGTGCGGGATTAATTTAGTGGTAGAATGCAATGCTTCCGACCTTGTAGCGCGAGTTCGATTCTCGCATCCCGCTCCAAAGTGAATTTTCGTCGAACCATTTGTTATTATTGGTATAGGAAAGAGTTTAAAAACGAATTTAATGAAACCATATATTAGAAATGTTTATTAATGTATATATAATATAAAAAATAAAAAAGATTGGAGATAATATAGAGATGAAAGATTTAGAAATAATAAAAAGAAAGGCAATACAAATATTTAATGAAGATGATTTAGAAAAAAAAATAAATAGTGGAAAAAGATTGACAATAAAATTTGGAGCAGATCCTTCAAGACCAGATTTACATATAGGTCACTCCGTTCCATTAAGGGTACTAAAAACATTTCAAGACATGGGACATAAAGTTGTATTTGTAATAGGGGATTTTACAGCAATGATAGGAGATCCATCAGGTAAAAACAAAACACGACCTGCACTTACATTTGAGCAAACAAGAAAATCTGCTGAAACATATTTAGAACAAGTTACAAAAATATTAGATAAAGATAAAACAGATATTGTGTTCAATTCAGAGTGGTTATCTAAAATGAGCTTTGAAGATGTAATAAAGTTATCAAGTAAATATACGGTTGCAAGAATTATGGAAAGAGATGATTTTAAAAATAGATTTGAAAACAATTTGCCTCTTTCAATGCATGAATTGTTATATCCTTTAATGCAAGGGTATGATTCAGTTGCAATAAATGCAGATATTGAAATTGGAGGAACCGATCAAACTTTTAACCTGCTTGTTGGAAGAGAACTTCAAAAAGATTATGGAGAAGAAAGTCAAGTAGTAATGACATTTCCATTACTTGTTGGATTAGATGGAAGTGAGAAAATGAGTAAATCATTAGGAAATTATATTGGCTTAAATGATTCACCTTTTGAAAAATTTGAAAAAAGTATGAAAATACCTGACAATATACTAAGACAATATTTTGAATTAGCGACAGATTTAACAATAGATGAAATTAACGAAATAATGAGTAAAGATATACGAGAAGCACATATGCTTTTTGCTAAAGAACTTATAAAAATGTATGATGATATAGATGAGTTCGAGAAAGCTAAACAAAGGTATTTACAGGTTGCAAAAGGAAGTATTCCTGAAGATATTGAAGAATTTAGTATATCAGAAAGTGAAGTAAATATTTGTGAATTGTTGATGAAAATCAATTTTGCAAATTCTAAAGGGGAAGCTAAGAGAATGATACAAGGAAATGGAGTAAAAATAAATTCTAATTTAGAAACTGATATAAATAAAATAATAAAAATTGAAAGTGGTCTAGTTATCCAATTTGGAAAAAATAGATTTAAGAAGATTGTAAAAAACTAAAAAACAATTAAAAAAATATTAAGTTAAAGAAAAGACAATATATAGAACTAAACAAGAATAATTAAAAAAGGGTATGTAATTTTTTACATACCTGTTTTATTTTTATTCTATTATATTGTTTATATCTTGAAACATATTACTATATTTAGGTAAGACCTTTTTTAAATTAATAGGCTTTAAATTTTTATCTGTAAAGCAGTGTTTAGTTTCTGCAATTATTACAGTATTACCAGTTTTTTTATCTCTAACATCATAGCCAACAGAAAATCTAACTCCATTATAATTTTTGATAAAAACCTTAATTAATAAAACATCATCAAAAGTAACATGTTGTTTATATGAACAGTTTACTCCTAAAACAGGAATTAGAACATTGTTTGATTCAAAATCGGAATATGGCATTTTTAATTCATCAAAATAGAAGCATCTGGCTTCTTCTAAAAATCTAATATAATTAGAATGGTGGACAACACCCATTCTATCTGTTTCATAATAGTTTATTTTTCTTTCAAATGTTATATCCATTGAAAAGCACTTCCTTTCAAAAAAATATTATATAAGAAAAAAAATAAACTGTCAAATTATCCAAACAAAATTATATTTTTTTGCAAATAATATCAAATGGAAATCTATATTGGTTTGAATATAATGTTAATAAAAAGATGGTTATTAAAAGCCAGATTTAAACCTATTTTGATTCACGCCTATCAGAGATTTGAGAATTGCTAAAAGAATTAGAGGAATTTTTACACAATTTTTCATATTCTTTACACTTTATTTTATAATCCATTTGCATACATAAATATCTATAATAGCTAGAGGCTTGTTCATATTGCATTATTGGGTTCAAAATGGGATCTTTATAAATTTCATTCATTTCTTGAAAATTATAATTATTAGGTGGTGGCATGTTGTAATCCATAAATGGAATATATCCATTGTAATCTTTTTCCATACTAATATCATCTCCTGTTAATAATATATGAAAATAATTTAAATATATAACTTTATATTAAAATATTCAGATAACAGTTAAACTATAAGTCAAAATTAAAAAGTGGAAATATATGTATAAAAATATAAGTATAAATTGAAGAAATAAAACCATGAAGTAGTTTCCCATAAATATATGGCTTTATAGATAAATCTGTTTTTGATGTAATACTTAATACTTGTAAAAATATTGAAAAACCTCCACAACCAAGCAAAAATGCTGTCAATACCAAGTTAATTGAAAGTTTTCTGCAATTAACGAAAGAAATACATTTAATACCATTAGTTATTTCTAACAGCCCTGTTAATAAGCCTTGTGCAAAATTAATGTCTATATTGAAAACAGAAAAAATTGGACTTACTAAGGTTATTATAAAATTTATAATTCCACTAGAATTTAATATAGCTATTATACTAGAAAATAATACTACAAACCCTCCAATTATAAGAATTGTAGAAATGCTATTTGTGATGCTTTCAGATATTATTTCTCCTAGATTAAATAAATTGACAGGTTTTAAACTAGAGATATTATTTGAATTAGTGAAGAAATTATTATTAGCAGATTTTATTTTCCAAAACCTAAAAATTACTCCAACAGTAATACATGCTAATAAATGTGTTATAAATAATAAAAATCCAATTGTGGTATTTCGAAACATTAAAATTCCAACAGTTCCAATGATAAACAATGGACCAGAATTATTTGTAAAGCTAAGCAATCTTTCACATTCTTCTTTTGAACAGATATTTTTTTCTCTAAAAGTTGAAGCTATTTTAGCACCCATAGGGTATCCACTTATAATTCCCATAATAAGAGCAAAAGAGCCTTCTCCTCTTATATTAAATAATGGTTTCATAAAAGGCTTGAAAAATAAACCCAGTATTTTAATAATATTTGTATGCATTAATAGTTCTGTTGATACAAAAAATGGAAAAAGTGAAGGTACAACAGATGTAGCCCAAAGTGAAAGACCTGACTTTACAGCAATTAGATTATCTTTTGAAAATAATAAAAGACATATGATAAATATAAAAAATAAAAAAGCAAAAAAGCATTTTTTGAATTTTATTACGTAGAAATTAGCTTTTGAAATCATAATTTAACCTCATAAAAAAATATAGTAAATTATATTTTAAAATATATAGATTATGACATATTTTATATTATTAAACTTGTAATTTTATACAAAAAATGATATATTATAATAAGTTTATAAAAAAGTAATTTCTTTTAGTGGAATAAAATATCTATATAGGTAGAAGGATGTGAAAAGATTGGATTTACAAAAATTAATAGACAATTCTAATTTGAGTATAGCTAAAGATAGAATTTTTTTTAATGAACCAATGAAAAAGCATTCTACATTTAAAATTGGAGGACCAGCAGAGTGCCTTATTGAAATTGAAAATGTAAGAGAACTTAAGGAAATATTAAAATTTTCTGCAATAAATAAAATAAACATTACAGTTGTAGGAAATGGAAGTAATTTATTAATTTTAGATGGAGGAATAAAAGGTATAACAATAATCATAAAATTGGAAAATTACAAAATAATAGAAAATAATTCTAATATACAGGTAATAGCTGAAGCTGGATGCAAGATAGGAAAATTATCACAAGTATTTTTAAAAAACGAAATTTCAGGATTTGAAGAATTAGCTGGAATACCAGGGACGATAGGTGGAGCAATAAGAATGAATGCAGGAGCTTACGGAAAAGAAATGAAAGATTTAATAGAAGAAGTAACAGCAATTGATTATTGTGGTAATGAAAGAATATTTAAGAAGGAAGAGTTAAAATTAGGATACAGAACAAGTATATTTAAAGAAAAAGAGTATATTATTATAGAAGCAAAATTAAACTTAAATAGGGGAAATAAAGAAGAGATAAAAGACAAGATAAATATTTTTTTAAACTCAAGAAAAGAAAAACAACCAATAGAGTACCCAAGTGCAGGAAGTACCTTTAAAAGAGGAAGTAACTATATAACAGCCGAACTTATAGACAAAGCAGGATTGAAAGGATACAATATTGGTGATGCAATGGTTTCAACAAAGCATAGCGGATTTATTATTAATATAGGGAATGCAACAGCTAAAGATGTTATAGAACTGATAGAACATGTAAAAAAAGAAATATATAATAAATATAAAAAGAACATAGAATTAGAAATTGAAATAGTTGGAGAAATTTAGCTATCTTAAAACATTAAATAGGAGGAGAATAAGTTATAGTATGAAAGGATTTATGCAATGGTTTAGAGCAAGCAATAAGATGAAGAGATGGATATTTTTAATACTAGTAGGAATAATATTTGCATGCTATGGTTTAGCAGAATTATTAGTTATGAAGGAAATATCATTTGAAGAAGTAGGGAAAGTAGTTTTAATATTTGTAATGGGATTTTTAGCTATAGTAACAGGATTAGTGTTTCTAAATAAAAGAACACTAGAAATTATTATAGAAGCGTCAGACGATAGAATGGAAAACAAGAAAAATGTTAACGTTAAGTCTTTGATATTTAATAAAACAGTATATGACAATGGACCTAATATAGTTGTTATAGGTGGTGGTACAGGATTAAATACTGTTCTTTCGGGATTAAAAAATTATACAAATAATTTAACTGCTATAGTAACAATTTCAGATTATGGAGAAGGTGTAACAGACTCTAGAAAAGAATTAGAAGTTCTACCATTAGATGATGTTAAAGATAGTATGGTATCTTTAGCAACTAAAGATGGGCAGTTGGGAAAATTATTTAATTATGAATTTAATAAGGGAAAGTTAAAAGGAATAAAATTTTCGGATTTGTATTTTTCAGCAATGAAAGAAATAAATGGCAATTTTGAGGATTCGGTAATAAAGAGTAATGAAGTAATAAATATGATTGGAAGGGTATTGCCAGTTACTTTAGACGAAATGAAAATAATGGCTGAACTTGCAAATGGATATATAGTAGAAGAAAAGTCTAAAATTCCAGAAATTGTATCAGAAAAAATAACTAAAATAAATAGAATTGTTTTAAATCCATCAAATTGTAGACCAGCACCAGGGGTTGTAGAAGCAATTAAAAATGCTGATTGCATTATTATAGGCCCAGGAAGCCTGTATACAAATGTTATTCCAAATTTATTAATAAATGGCGTAACAAAAGCAATAAAAGAGTCTACTGCTATAAAAGTATATATAAGTAATATAATGACAGAGCCAGGTCAAACTGATAATTATAGTGTTTCAGACCATTTAAATGCTATTATAGAACATTGTGGTAATGGAGTAGTAGATTATTGTATATATGATACGGGTGAAATTGTTCCTGAATTTATAAAAAAGTACAACTTAGAAGGACAAGATTTAGTAGATCAAGATATTAACAAAGTTAAAGGAATTAAGTTTTTACAAAGAAACTTATCAATGATAGATGAAGGATATATAAGACACGATCCAAGCTTAGTTGCATCATCTATTATAGAGTTAATATGTGATGATTTAAGATATCAAGATATGCAAAATGATCCGCAGTATTTAATGCTAAATACAAAGCTAAGAGAAGAAAAAAGAATAAATAAAATAAAAAAATCAATGAAAAGAAAAGAAAAAAGAGGACAAACTTCTAAAATTTTTGATTCTAAAAAGGGTAAAAGTAAGTTTAGCAATAAATACAGTGAAAGAATAGCATCTATAAAAGAGTCTAATGAAAAAGCTAAAAAGAAAATGGAAAGAGAAGAAAATAAGAAAAGAAGAAAAACAAGTGGTACAACAAAAGCAGGAGAGAGAACTGTACATAGAGATAAAATTTTAGATACAGAAAAATTACAAAATGAAATAACAAAAACAAAAAAACCAAAAAGTGCAAGAGGAAGAAGAAGTAGTGTACAAAGTAAATAAAAATAAACAAAAGTAAAAGAGGTATAATTATGAAATTTGCGAAAGAAGATTTAAATTTAGAAAACGGATTGCAGAAAGAGTGGGTTGTAACTAATGGTTTAGGAGGGTTTAGTTCGTCTACTATTATAGGTGCAAATACTAGAAAATATCACGGATTGTTGATGGCTCCATTAATGCCACCAGCTAGAAGATATTTAATATTGTCTAAAGTTGATGAAAGTTTAGAAATAAGAGGAAGAAAATATAATTTATATACAAATATATGTGAAAACTATATTTCACATGGGTACAACTACCAAGAAGAATTCGAAAAAGAATATTTTCCTGTTTTTAAATATAAAATAGGACAAGTTGAGATAACTAAAATTGTATGTATGGAGTATGGACATAATACAGTTGGAATATATTATAAAATAAAAACAGCAAAATCTAAAGTAAAGCTTACATTAGCACCTATTATCAATTTTAGAGATTTTCATCAAATGAATACAAATCATTATTTTGATGTTCAGCAAAACATCAATAAAAATAAGGTTAAATTAGTAATAGACAGAAATTCTCAAACTCCTATATACATGAATTTGTCTGAAGGAAACTATGTAAAACACGAAAATGATACATTTTTAAATATGTTCTATATGGAGGAAGAAAAGAGAGGCTTTTATCCAGAAGAAAATCACACAGTGCCAGGAGTATATGAAATACAAATTCCAGCTAATCAAGAAAAAGAAATATCTTTTATATGCTCAATGGAAGAAAATATAGAACAGAAAGATGCAAAAAAATTTATAAATGATGAAATAGTAAGGTTAGGAGAAATCTTTAATAAATCGTTATTAATAGATTATAGAAAAAATAAAAAGGAAAAAAAAGAATTAGAAGAAGAACAACTAATAAAATTATATTTAATTGCAGCTGATAGTTTTATTGTAAATAGACCTAATTTTGGATTGCATACAATTATTGCGGGTTATCCATGGTTTTTGGATTGGGGAAGAGATAGTTTGATTTCTTTTGAAGGATTAGTTCTAATTCCAAAAAGATTTGAAATAGCAAAAGAGATACTCAAAACAATGATTAGAGATATAAAATATGGCTTGGTTCCAAATGGATATTCAGGATATGATAATAGACCATTATATAACAGTGTAGATGCATCACTATTGTTATTTGAACAGGTTCAAAAATATATCGATTACACAGGAGATTATGATTTTGTAAAAAATGAATTATATGATAAATTGGAAGATGTAATAGAGAATTATTCAAAGAGAATAGATGTAGATGATAATAATATATATTTAGATTCAGACGGACTTATTGTATCTGGTACAGAAAAAACTCAAAATACATGGATGGATGCAAAATATAATGGAACTGCAGTTACACCTAGAAATGGAAAAACAGTTGAAATAAATGCAATGTGGTACAATGCCAATATGATAATGATAGATTTATCTAAAAAATTAGGATATAATAAAAATGTAAAAATTCATAAACAACTAGCTGAAAACTGTAAAGTATCATTTAATAATAAATTTTACAATGAAGAAAAAGAATCATTGTATGATGTTTTAGGGGATAGTAAAATTAGACCAAATCAGTTGTTTGCACTAAGTCTAACATACCCAATATTAGAACCAAATTCTGATAAAGCAAAAAAAGTTATTAATACTGTGGAGAAGAAATTATTGAATGACTATGGTCTAAAAACTTTAGCTAAAGGTGAAGAAGGTTATGTAGAAATATATGAAGGAGATGAAAAACAAAGAGATTGCAGTTATCATCAAGGAATTACATGGCCATGGTTATTGGGATTATATTATAATGCATTAAAAAATTGTTTAAAAGCTACAAAAAAGGATTCTGATAAAGAAATAATAAAAGGAAAAATAAATAAGATAATAGATAAAACGAAAAAAGTTTATAAACAAGAGATAATAAAAAATGGATGCATTGGAAGTGTAGCTGAAATATATGACTCAGTAGAGCCTCAACTACCTAAGGGTGCAGTTAGCCAAGCATGGAGTGTTGCTGAAGTCTTTAGAATCATATTAGGTAAATAAAAATCTCTTCTATCTTGATTAATGTGATTACTATCTAAATATTTTTCAAAATTAAAATTATTAAGATTTTTTAAGTTATTCAAAGTCGTATTCGATTAATTCTCAAGATATTTAGATAGTAATCACTTAGCTAAGGATTTTTAATTTCATATGACTGACTGGTAACGAAAGGAAACCAAATATGAAATAAAAAATAAAAAAAGTATTGACAAAAATAAGTTTAAATATTATAATAACAATTGTCGTAAATAAAAATCCAGTTACGCAAAAATATTTATATGCAGATGTGGCGGAACTGGTAGACGCACAGGACTTAAAATCCTGCGGTTGAATAAACCGTGCCGGTTCGATTCCGGCCATCTGCACCAAAAAAGAATCATACTTATATGATTCTTTTTTTGTGGAAAACAAAAAATGCATTGTGTAAAGCATAAAAATATGATATAGTATTAAGTATAGTAAATAAATTAAAAAGGAGAGATTTATTATGGAAAATAAAAACGAAAAAGTAAAAAGAGTAATAAACACTTTAGAAAATGAAAAAGTAAAAGAAGCTAATAAAAAGCTAAATAAAGGCGTAGCAGAGTTTAAAGAATTTATAACAAAAGGAGATGTTGTAGATTTAGCAGTAGGTGTTATTGTAGGTGGAGCATTTGGAAAAATAGTAACATCATTAGTAAATGATATATTAATGCCGATAATAGGAATATTAATAGGAGGTATAGATTTTACTCATTTAAGTTTTGACATAATAGATGCAAAAATAATGTACGGTTCTTTTATACAACAAATAATTGATTTTCTAATTATTTCATTGTGTATATTTGTCTTTGTTAGAATAATAGGAAAACTAACAAGAAAAAAAGAAGCTGAAGAGATAAAAGAAGAGGAAGTAAAGAAAGAAGAAGTCGTACTACTAGAAGAAATCAGAGATTTATTAAAAGAAAAATGTAACAAAAATGAATAATTAATTTTACATATATTAATATTTTTTTAAAGGAGATAATTAAGGTGGGTTTTTTTGACAAACTAAAGCATGGAATGAATAAAACAAAAGAGTCTTTCAATGAAAGAATCAATAATGTTTTTAGCAACTTTAGGAAAGTTGATGAAGAGTTTTTAGACGAGCTAGAAGAAATACTAATTATGTCAGACATTGGTATGGATACATCAATAAAAATAATTAGTAACTTAAGAGAAAGATTAAAAAAAGAAAAAATACAAGATGAAGAGGAAGTAAAGAATGCACTACGAGAGGAAATGAAAAAAATATTAGATGTTACAGATGTAGGGTTGAAACTAAACACAAAGCCATCAGTTATTCTAGTAGTCGGAGTAAATGGAGTAGGAAAAACAACGTCAATAGGAAAAATTGCAAATAGATTAGCAAGAGATGGAAAAAAAGTTGTTGTTGCAGCGGCAGATACTTTTAGAGCGGCTGCAGTAGAACAACTAGAAATATGGGCAACTAGATCAGGAGCGGATATAGTAAAAAGAGAAGAAGGAGTTGATCCTGCTTCTGTGGTTTATGATGCTATAAAGGTAACAAAAGAAAAAAATGCTGACATTCTAATTGTGGATACAGCAGGAAGATTGCATAATAAGAAATATTTAATGGACGAATTAAATAAAATTCAAAAAGTTATTAATAAAGAAATGTCCGAAGCAGATAAAGAAGTATTATTGGTAATAGATGGAACAACAGGACAAAATGCAATTTCTCAAGTGAAAGCATTTAAGCAAGAAGCAAATATTACAGGATTGGTTTTAACAAAGCTAGATGGAACAGCAAAAGGAGGAGTCGTAATAGGTATAGTTGAAGAAAACAATATACCGGTAAAATTTATAGGTGTGGGTGAACAAATAGATGATATGGAAATATTTAATTCAGAGGATTTTGTGAAAGCCATAATATAAAACTTAGTAAAATGATAAGATCTTTTAGTGATATGTAATAAAACAGGAGGGATATATTTGAAAGAAGAAAATGGACATGAGAATGTAATGGAAAGCAAATATACTAAAGAGAACAAAATTGAACATAAAAAAAATAGTAAGATAGGAAGAATAAATCTAGTTTTATTTTTTTTAATAGTATTTGTAATAGTTAGTTACATAGGCTTAAGAGGGAGCTATTTAGAATATTTAGAGTTGGGCGAAAAGTATACAAGTGTGTTCTTTACAAATATAACATACAAGTATTCTATTATGGCAATTAACTTTGTATTATTGTATTTTATTATTTATTTAACAAATAGAGGTATAAAAAAGGGATTGAAGCCGTTTTTTCAAAGTGAAAACAAGGAGATGCCTAAATTACTTAACAAGTCATTGGCATTAATAATTTCTGCGATTGTAAGTATAATAGTTTCAACCATATTTATGCAAAAATTAATGATTTGTACAAACGGTACAGCATTTGGAATACAAGATGTTGTTTTTAATATAGATATATCTTATTATATGTTTCAACGACCAATAATTGAAATGTTATTAATATATTTTGTTGCTCTTATTGTAGGTTTATCTTTGTATATGGCTTTATACTATGTGATAGTATTTAATATTTTCTTTGATGGAATAGATGGTAAAATGTTGAAGGAAGGAATGCTTCTTAAAAAGATATTTAGAAATCTTATACTTATAAGTATAGGAATAGCACTTCTAACAGTATTAAATACTCAGAATATATTATTTGGAAAGATGTTAACTATAGGTAATAATATAGAAATAGTAGGAGCTGGAACAACAGAGACAACTATAAATTTGTGGGGATATATAATATTTGCATTAATAATTGTGATTTATGTATATAGAGCTATAAAAAATTTTGAAAAAGGGAATACTAATAAAGTTTTAAAGAACCTAGCAGTTATACCTGCATATTTGATTGTGTTATTTATTCTTATGATTTCATTTGATATTATTTTTGTGAATTCAAATGAGTTAGATGCAGAAAAAATGAATATAGCTGAAAATATAAAGAATACAAAAAATGCTTATAATATAGATATAGAAGAGACTAATATTGGAAATTCTGGAACAATAACAGCTGAAGAAGCAAATGAATCAGAAAAAGTAATAAACAATATACCAATTATTAGCCAAGATGCAGTGTTAAAAACATTAAAAGATAGTCAGACAGAAACAGGGTATTTTTCATACAGAAATGCTAATTTAGCAGAATATGAAATAAATGGAAATAATATGCTCATATATTTAGCTCCAAGAGAAATATCAAATGCTAATAGAACCTATAATAATAAAACATACGAATTAACTCACGGAATGGGAGTAATAATGGCTTCTGCGACAAACAGTACAGAAACAGGAAATGTTAAATATATTCAAAAAGAAATAGATGGAAAAGATGAAAAAATAGATATTTTTGAGCCTAGAATCTATTTTGGAATGGAAACAAAGCAGATAATTGCAACAAATACTAAAAATAAAAAAGAATATGATTACACAGATGAAAATGGAAAAGAATATACATCAACTTACAATGGAAAAGCAGGGCTTAAATTAGGGTTAATAGACAGATTGATTTTAGGAATAACAAAGGGAGATTTAAATTTAGCATTTTCAAACGAAATAAATAATGAAAGTAAAATATTAATTAATAGAGATATTTTAACTAGAGCTAAAAAAGCAATGCCATATTTAATTTACGATAAAAATCCATATACAGTTATTTCGGAAAATGGAAGATTAATATGGGTTGTTGATGGCTATACTGTATCTTCAAATTATCCATATTCACAATACTCAAACATAGAACATGATGGAGTAAGAGAAAACATAAACTATATTAGAAATTCAGTTAAAGTTTTGATAGATAGCTATGATGGTACAGTTTCTTATTACATAACAGATAGAACAGACCCAATTATAATGGCATATAGAAATATATATCCTGAAATATTTGTAGACCTAGATGTAAAAATACCAGAAGACATAGAAAAGCATTTTGTTTATCCTGAATTTTTATATAATGTTCAAGCAGATATATTAAAAATATATCACAATGTAAAAACAGATGTATTATATAGAGCAGATGACATATGGGATATATCAAAATATAATAATGCTAATTTAAATAAATCTACAGGAACTTATATGAATTCATATTATACAATGTTAAAGACTGTCGATGGTGAAAAATTTGGATTAGTACAAATATATACTCCAAATGAAAAACAAAATATTATTTCATATTTAGTTGGAACTAATGAAAAATCACAAAACAAATTAAAATTATATAAATTTTCAGCAGATAGTAATATAGTAGGTCCAATGCAATTAGATAAACAAATAAGCGAAGACGAAGCAATTTCAAAAGAATTAGAAAATCTAAATATTACAGGTACAAAATTAACAAAAAGAATGTTAATAGTGCCAATAAATAATACTTTGCTATATGTAGAACCAATTTACCAAACAATGCTTAATGAATCTGATATTCCGGTACTTAAAAAAATTATAATAGCATCAGGAAATAAAGTGGCAATAGGAGATAGTGTTAATAAAGCTTTAGAAAATTTACTTTCTAAATACGCTGTAGATATTGAAATAGAAAATACAGACAATTTAGAAGGGTTGATTGAATCAATAATAAAAGCTAATAATAATTTAACAAATTCTAGCAATAGCCAAGATTGGGAAATGATGGGCAAAGACATTAAAAAATTACAAGACCTAATAAAATCATTAGAAGAATTAAAAGGAGAAGAAGAGAAAAACAAAAATAATGTAGAAAAAATAGAAGATAATGATAAAACTGAGATATAAAAAAGAATAAAAATATATAAAAAAATCCACCATATAACTAAGTGGATTTTTTTATATTGGAGGTTTATATGTGGTTAAATAGAAATAAATATGATATTTTACAAAATGCAATTAATAATTTAAATAATGCTTTCGAAGAGTCAAACTTAATAGAACTTTCATATTTGATTGGTAATAAAAAAGAAATAATAAAAAGAAACTTACTTGCAGGAATATCTAGAGGTGTTGGAATAGGAATAGGAGTTACTGTAATAACAGCAATTCTAATTGCATTTCTACAAAAAATAGTAACATTAAATATTCCTATAATCGGAGAATATATCTCAGATATAGTTGAAATTGTTCAAAAATCAAAATAAAAAATAGCTAATTATATAATTAGCCATTAAAAAACATTCCGTCATTTCCAAAAGTATTATTTTTATCTTTTACATCATTATTTAAATTTTCAAAATTATTTTTAAGGTTTTGAAATTCTGGATATTCTATAAAACGATTTAAATTATTTACAGAAATGCCTGTTCTTCCAGAAATAGTGTCAAGAGAATAGTCTAAACCATTTTCCATAATGTAACTTTTAAACACTGAAAACTCAGATACATCTTTTGTATTACATTTCGGACATACATTACCCTCAGAATAATAAAAATTACCACATCTACTACATCTATTTAATTCCATCTTTTTTCCTCCGTTTCATCTTTTGACAAAATTATTTAAAATCCTTTGTATTTTATCATAAAAAAATTAAAGAAACAAGATTGCTTGACAAAAATTTTAAAATTAATATAATAAATATGTTATTGTTCACTAAACATAAATAATAAGTTACTGTTCAGTCTTAAAATTAGAATTGTTCTGCTTAATCGTGATTACTATCTAAATATTTTTAGAATAATCTCGACTACCTTACATTAAACACTAAAAAAATCTAACTAATTTCGAAAGCACCCTCAAAGATGAACTTTGAGATTCCCTTTCGAAATTACCAAGATTTTTTAAGTTATTCCAAGTCGCATTCGATTAATTCTCAAAATATTTAGATAGTAATCACTTAGCTAAGAACTTCTAATAACATAAGACTGAACAGTAACAATAATAAAAATTAGGAGAAGTATAAAATGTTAAATCAATTTTCTAGAACACAATTACTAATAAAAAAGGAAGGTATAAATAAATTACAGAATGCCAAAATTGTTATATTTGGAATTGGTGGCGTGGGCTCATATGTTGTTGAAGGATTAGTAAGAAGCGGAGTCGAAAATTTTGTACTAGTTGATAATGATAAAATAAGTTTGACAAATTTAAATAGACAAATAATAGCAACAATGAAAACAATTGGCAAATACAAAGTAGATGTTATGAAACAAAGAATAATAGATATAAATCCAAATGCATGTGTTAAAACATATAAAGAATTTTTTTTGCCGAATTCAGAAAGTAATATTATAAATAAAGATATATCTTATGTTATAGATTGTGTGGACACAGTAACAGCAAAAATAGAAATTATTGCACAAGCAAAAAAAAATAATATTCCAGTTATATCTTCAATGGGAACAGGAAATAAACTAGATCCATCAAAATTTGAAATTACAGATATTTACAAGACTGATACATGCCCTTTGGCAAAGGTAATGAGAAAAGAGTTGAAAAAAAGAGAAATAAAAAACGTAAAGGTTATATTTTCAAGGGAACAACCCATAGAAATAGAGAGACAAACTAAGATAAGTAATTTAAATGGTATTGATAATGAATTTTCAACAAAAATGCAAGTTCCAGGGAGTATATCTTTTGTACCATCAGTTGCTGGACTCATGATTGCTGGAGAGGTAATAAGAGATATTATTAGATAGTATAAAAGGATAGAATTTTAAAGTTCTATTTCTTTTTTTATTTAATATAAATTTAATATATATTTATTTTAATGTTATAAAGTAAGGGGGATTATATGGAGCTAAGCAAGCAAATTGAAAATAAAAAAGCAAAAAATGTGGCAAAAGGAGTAGTAATATCATTAATATCCACAACCACAATGTTATTAGTATTTGCCATATTACTCACATATACAAATATAAATGAAAATTTAATAGATACTGTAATAATAATTGTAACTGCTATAAGCATTTTAATAGGGAGTTCAATTGGAAATTATAAGATGAAAAAAAAAGGAATAATAAATGGAGCAATTATTGGAAGCTCATACATAATTATAATCTATTTTATTTCTAGTATTTTGAATTGGAGATTCAGTTTAGATTTTAAAAGTATAATTATGATTGTAGTTGGAATATTTTTTGGAATTTTGGGTGGAATTATAGGAGTTAATAAAAATTAATTTAAATTTTAAAAGCTTATTTTTGTTAATAATATTAATTAAAATAATTGTCGGATTTTGCGGTGAAAACAGGTAAAAATATATTTAAAAGAATTGACAATATAGAAATCAATAAATATAATAAAAATACATTTTATATATTCTTATAATTCTTTTAAATTATATTCAAGCAATTTTTAATCACTGGTTTTTATCTAAATAAAATCAAAAAATCAGACAATAAAAACAATAATAAGGAGGAATGCCTACTGAATAAAAAATATTATTAATAACTAAAATTTCCAAAATATTTGCAAATTTAAACCTAAAAATTTTTGAATTATAAGAGTTTTAAAATGAAAGGCAGTCTTACATGTAGACAAAATAAAAAAACCGTTGATAAAAACATTATTTATATAGATAGTATATGTGTCGAGTTTATAAATTATGTTTAAAAATATATCAACGGTTTTACATAAATAAAAAATTTTATAAAACAGTTGATATTTTTAATAATTTAATATAAAATCTTAAAAGACTAAAATAAGGAGGCGTATATGATAACTTTACAAGATGTAATGGAAAATAAAGAAGTTGAAGCCCTAATAAATGGAGCTCAAAAACAACTGGATGGACTGCGGGTATACAGAACATAGCCACAGACACATTTCAATTGTCTCACATAGAGCAGGAGACATTTTAGAAAAATTAGGATATCCAGAAAGAACAGTAGAATTAGCTAAAATAGCTGGATACATGCATGACATTGGGAATTGTGTAAACAGAAAAGACCATGCGCATAGTGGAGCAATATTGGCTTATAATATTTTAAAAGACATGGGTATGCCAGTAGAAGAAAGAACAGAAATCATGATGGCTATAGGAAATCATGACGAAGAAACAGGAATGGCAATAAGCGAAATTTCAGCTGCATTGATTATAGCTGACAAATCTGATGTCCACAGAGATAGAGTGACCAATAAAAATTTATCAACATTTGATATTCATGACAGAGTGAATTATGCAGTAACAGATGCAAAATTAGAAGTAAAAAGTGAAGAGAGGAAAGTTGTGTTAGACCTAACAATAGATACAGAACTTTGCCCTGTACTAAACTATTTTGAAATATTTATGAACAGAACAATGATGAGCAAATATGCTGCGAAGTACTTAAAAATATGGTTTGAATTAGTAATAAATAAAAATAGATTATTATAAAAGGGAATAATATATAAAAAGATTTGTACATAATTAGTGGGGAAAGGAAAGAGTAAAAATGAAAAAAGTAAAAATATTAACTATATTGTCAGCAATTATATTAATAACAATGGTAGCTTTTTGTGGAGTATATACTCAATATCAAAACAGAATGGAAAACAAAGTGAAGGAATATTCTTATGCAATGGATTTAAAGGGAGCAAGAGAAATAAGATTAAAGGTTGACGAAAGTACGGAAACAATTATAAAAGATTCAGAAGGAAAAATTGTTGAGAACGAAGAAGATTTAACAGATGAACAAATAGCAGAAAAAGGTTATGTAAAGGAAGAAAAAGCAAAAAATAGTGAAGAAATTAAAAATGCAGAAAATTATAATATATCCAAAGAGATTATAGAAAAGAGATTAAAAGAATTAAAAGTTCAAAACTACATCATAAAACTAGATGAACAAACAGGGGATATATTAATAGAAATTCCTGAAAATGATAGCACAGATTCTATAATTAGTTCTTTGACTTCAACAGGTAAATTCGAAATTGTGGACAGCCAAACTGGTGAAGTACTAATAGATAACAAAGATATTAAAACATCAAATGTATTATATGGTGCAAGTTCTGAATCCTCAAATAGTGGAACAAATATTTATTTAAATATTGAATTCACAAAAGAAGGTGCAAAAAAACTTGAAGAAGTTAGTAACCAATATCTAAAAACAGAAGATACAACTAAAAGTGATAACGAAGAACAAGAAGATAATAATTCAGAAAACGAAGAAGTACAAGCTGAAACATCCGATGCAAAAGAAAAGAAAATAACTATGAAAATAGATGGACAGGAAATAATGTCTACAAATTTTGATGAACCAATAAAAACAGGAAAACTTCAATTGTCAGTAGGAAAAGCATCTAAGGAAGAAGAAACACTTAAAAAATATGCAGAACAAGCTAATAATATGGCTGTAATTATAAAAACAGGAAATATTCCAGTAGTGTATGAATTAGAAGAGAACAAATATATTTTATCAGATATATTAAAAGATGAACTTATAATTGCTGAATATATATTGGCTGCTATAATAGTAATAGCTCTAATTATTTTATCAATAAAATATAAATTTTCAGGAGTATTGGGAGCGTTTTCATATATTGGATTTGCAGGTTTATTACTTCTAACAATTAGATATACTAATGTTGTAATATCAATAGAAGGGTTATTTGGAATTGTATTAAGTTTAATATTAAACTATGTTTTAGTTAGAAAATTGGTAATAAATGCAAAGAATGAAAACAACAAAACATATAAACAAATTTATAAAGATTTCTTTATTAAAATAATTCCAATAATTATAATGATTATTACCTTCAGTTTAACAGAATGGATTCCTATAAGTAGTCTTGGAATGGTAATGTTCTGGGGTATTATGCTTATAGCTATATATAATAGTATCGTTACAAGAAGCTTAATGCAAGTTGCACTAGATAAAAGAATAGGAGGTAATGATAATAATGAAAAAAATAGATCATAAATTAAAAGTATTAGCAATTATAGTATTAGTAACAGTAGTTGCAGGAATAATAGTTATAGCAACAAAAGGATTTAATTTTGACCTGAGATATGAACAAAGTAAGAGAATTGAATTAGATATAGGAAAAGAGTTTGAAATATCAGATATAAAAAGTATAGTAGATGAAATTAAGCCAAACGAAGAAATATTAATACAAAAAGTAGAGGTATTTGAAGATTGTGTCAGCATAACAGCAAAAGAAATAACTGAAGAAGAAAAAACAACAATAACAAATAAAGTTAATGAAAAATATGGAACAGAATTATCAATAGAAAACATAGAAATACAAGATATTCCTCATACAAGATTATTAGATATAATAAAACCATATATAATGCCTCTTATTATTTCGACATTTATTATATTAGTATATTTAAGTATAAGATATCGCAATTTGAAAATATCAAAAGTGATATCAAAAAGTCTAATTTCAATAATAATTTCGCAAGCCGTATTAGTAAGTATTATTGCAATTGCAAGAATTCCAATAGGGAAAATTGCAGTTTTAATGGTACTAAGTATATACATATTAAACATGATTGCTATTACATCTAAATTTGAAAAAGAGAAGTTGAAATTGGAAGAAACAGAATAGAAACAAAAGGTTGCAAAAATGTACTGAATTTAAAAAACTGAGCAGTATAAAATATGCAACCTTTTTTTAGTGTTTAATATAAGGTAGCCGAGATTATTCAAAAAATATTTAGATAGTAATCACAGTTAAGAGGGACAATTTAAATTTTAAGACTGAACAGCACAAATTAATTTTACATTTTATGAAAAAAACTATACAAAAATTAATAACTAATGATATAATGATAAACAGATATATAATATGCAAGTAAGATACTGTAACTTAATAGGAAGGATTGAATATATAATGGGTAATATAGTTTTATTAGATGAATTAACAATAAACCAAATAGCTGCAGGAGAAGTTATAGAAAGACCAGCATCAGTTATAAAAGAAATGGTTGAAAACTCTATAGATGCTGGGGCGACCAACATTACAGTGGAAATAAAAAATGGGGGAATATCATATATAAGAGTAACTGATAATGGAAAGGGAATAGCTAAAGATGACTTAGAAATAGCCTTTGAAAGGCATGCTACTAGCAAAATAAGGACATCAGAAGACTTAAATACAGTTACATCAATGGGGTTTAGAGGAGAAGCATTAGCAAGTATTGCAGCAATAGCAAATGTAGAAATGATATCAAAAACAGAAGAACAAGATGTTGGATATAAAATAATAGTAGAAGCAGGCAATGTGCTGGAAAAAGAGGAAATTGGATTTCAAGTTGGAACATCAATTACAGTTAGAAATTTATTTTTTAATACACCAGTAAGATATAAATTTCTAAAAAAAGATTACACAGAATCAGGATATATAGAAGATGTAATAACTAGAATTGCATTAGTACATCCTGAAATTTCAATTAAGCTTATAAACACTGGTAAAACAGTAATTCAGACTAATGGCAATGGAGATTTAAAAACTGTGGTTTATAGCATTTATGGAAAAGATATAGCAAATAGCATTATGGAGGTATCTTATAAATATGAAGATATAGAAATTAATGGAGCTATAGGAAAACCAGAAATTGCAAGGTCAAATCGTTCTAATCAATTATTTTTTGTAAATAAAAGATTTATAAAGGACAAGACATTAACAGCAGCAACTGAACAGGCATACAAAGGATTGATTCCAATAGGTAAATTTGGATTTGTTATTTTAAATATAAAAATGAATCCTGCAAAAGTTGACGTTAACGTACATCCTGCAAAGTTAGAGGTAAGATTTGAAGAAGAAAATAAGGTATTTCAATCTATTTACCATGCAATAAAAGATACCCTATTAAAAGGAGAATTAGTATCTAATACAGAGAAAAAAGAACCTTCTGAAATTTCAACTGCATTAAATAATAGAACATTAAGTTTTGATGAAAGACTAAAAAAAATAATGGATTCAAAAAAAGAAAATAGTGAAAATGTGCAAGGAGGATTGTTTTCATTCAGAAAACAAAATGAAGAAAAAATAGAAGAATATACTGAAGAAGAAAGTAAAATTAAAACAAATAATATTTTAGAAGAAGTATTTAATGAAAGAAAAGAAAGTGAATTATTAGATACTTCAGATGTTTTAACAAAGCTAAAACAAATAAAAAATTCATTAGAAAATGATATTCAAAAAAACAATGAAAATATTGAAACTGTTAAAGAAGAAAGTTCAAACTATGAACCAGATAAAAATCTGGATACTATTATAAATGAAAAACCAGAAAAAGAATATGACACAAAATCACAAAAAGAATTTAAAGAAATAAAACAAAAGATAAATAAATTAGACGATAATCCACAGGTAGTATCAGAAGACTTTAACGAAATGTATACTAAATTATTTGGTAGCAAACCAATTATGGAAGAAAAAAAAGAAGAAAAAAATGAAGAAAAAGATATAAATGCTATAGATATTATAAAAGACAATATTTCAGTATTTCAACAAACAGAAGAATTTGAAAAGCCTAATTATAAATTTATAGGAATAGTATTTAAAACATACATAATATTAGAAATGGATAAAGAAATGTACATATTAGATCAACATGCTGCACATGAAAGAATTATGTATGAAAAAGTCAAAAAAAACTATTATAGTGAAGTAAACAAAGATTCTCAGATGTTGTTATTACCAGACATAATAACTTTAACACATAAAGAGATGGATATTGCAAAAGATAATATGAAAATGTTTAAACAAGCAGGATTCACATTAGAGGAATTTGGAGAAAACACAATTAAATTAACTGGAGTTCCAACAGTTTGTATAGATATAGATACAAAAGAACTATTTTTAGAAACTTTAGATGAAATAAATACTGTAGCAAGGACAGCAAAACAAGAAAAAGAGGAAAAATTTATAGCAACAGTAGCATGTAAGGCAGCGGTAAAAGCTAATATGGCATTAACAGAGCAAGAAGTTGAGAGTTTAATGGACAAATTATTACAATTGCCAAATCCTTTTACATGTCCGCATGGAAGACCAACAGTTATAAAAATGACTAAGTATGATATTGAAAGAAAATTTGCAAGAAAATAGCTACAATATATGAAACGCAAAAAGGAGGTAAAAGGAGAAATTATGAAATCCCCAGTAATTGTTATATGTGGACCTACAGCATCAGGAAAAACAGCACTATCGATTGAACTTGCTAAACAGATAAATGGAGAAATAGTTTCTTGTGACTCGATGCAAATATACAAGGATATGAATATAGGGACAGCTAAACCAACAAAAGAAGAAATGCAAGGAATAAGACATTATCTTATAGATTTCATATCACCAGATGAAAGATATAGTGTGGCAGACTATAAAAAAGACGTAAAAAAAGCAATAAGGGATATTATAAAAAAAGGTAAAACTCCAATTGTGGTTGGAGGAACAGGTCTTTATGTAGATAGCTTGATTTATGAAATAGAATATCCAAATATAGAGTTTGATGAAGAGTACAGAAAGAGCCTTGAAGAAAGAATAATTAAAGAAGGTTTAGATGTTTTATACGAAGAAGCAAAAAAAATTGATGAAGTTGCTATAGAAAAAATAAGTCATAATGATAAAAAAAGGATATTAAGAGTATTAGAAATATATCATGCAACAGGGAAAAATAAAACTGAGCAGGAAGCTGAATCTAGAAAAAAAGAAATAGAATATGATTATCATGTATATGCTTTAAATTGGAATAGAGAGATATTATATGAAAGAATTAACAAAAGAGTAGACTTGATGATAGAACAAGGACTTATTGAAGAGGTAAAAACAATATATAAAAAATACAACAAATTTCCAACTGCAATGCAGGGATTAGGGTATAAGGAGATAGTTGAATATATTGAAGGGATTATTACAAAAGAAGAGGCTATAGAAAAAATAAAAATTGAAACAAGAAGATATGCCAAAAGGCAAATAACATGGTTTAAAAAGAATAAACAAACTATATGGATAGATGGACAAGAGAAAATACAAAATAATATAAAAATTATTTTGGAGGGTTTAAATTGAAAAAACAGAAAAAATCAAACAAAGAAGATAGTATAAAAGAATATCAGAAAAAGAAAATTGCAATAATTTTGGTAATAGTTCTTATATTGCTATACATAATGTATACAATATATCTCTTGGTTAGAGAACCAACCAACATATTTACAATTGAAGAAGGTAAAATATACAAGGAAGAGACAGTAGTAGGATATATAATAAGGAAAGAAACGGTAGTAAAAGGAGAAAACTACAAAAACGGAATGAAACGTATAAAAGCAGAAGGAGAAAGAACCGCTAAAAATGAAGATATTTTTAGATATTATAGTGTAAATGAAGAAACATTAAAACAAAAAATAACAGAATTAGATACAAAAATTCAAGATGTAATGACAAATGACAAAAATTTAACTTCCATTGATATGAAATCGTTAGAAAATCAGATAGATAAGAAAATATCTGACATTAACACAATAAAAGATGTGACTAAACTAGCAGAGTATAAAAAAGAAATAAACGAATTAGTAACTAAAAAAGCAAAAATTGCAGGAGATCTTAGTCCGAAAGGTTCATACTTAAATCAACTAATAGAGGAAAGAAAAAAATATGAAAATCAGTTAAATTCGGGTGCTGAATATGTAAAAGCTCCTTGTAGCGGAATTGTATCATATAAAGTAGATGGATTGGAAGAGACTCTTACGCCAGACAATTTTAATGCTCTAACAGGAGAATATCTGGAAAAATTAGATTTAAAAACTGGAAAAATTGTAGCAACAAATGAAGAAAGTGGAAAAGTTATTGATAATTTTTATTGCTATGTAGCAACAATTTCATCTTCGGAAGAAGCGAAAAAAGCACAGGTAGGAGACAAAATTAAGATAAGGTTGTCAAACAATTCAGAAGTTGAAGCAGAGATAACAAATACAATAAACGAAAATGATGAAGATGTAGTAATTATTTTAAAGTTGAAAAATCAGGTAGAAGAGTTAATCAATTATAGAAAAATATCATTTGATTTAATATGGTGGGGAGATTCAGGTCTTAAAGTACCAAATCAAGCTATTGTAAAAATTGAAAACTTAGATTATGTAGTTAGAAATAGAGCAGGGTATTTAAGTAAAATACTAGTAAAGGTAACAAGGAAAGCAGATAAGTATTCTATAGTGGATTCTTATTCAGTGGAAGAATTGAAGAAAATGGGATTTAGCAACGAAGAAATTGTGTCATATAAAAAAATATATTTGTATGATGAAATATTGCTAAATCCAAATCCAGAAAAAATAGAACAATATTAAATATTACAAAAATATTACAAGAATATTAAATATTAATTACATTATGTAAAAATATTGACAATTATAAAAAAAAAGTAGATACTAAAGAAAATAAAACAAAGGAAGTAAATTTAGGAGGTTTTTATGTCAGGAGCATTAATGAATAAGGTTTGGGATTTGTTTGGGATGGATACGGCTGAACCAGAGGAATATGAAGATGAAAACATATATGAATATGAGGATGAAAATGAGGAAACAGAAGATAGAAAAATATTTGGAAGAAAAGCAAAGGATAAAGTTGTTGCAATGCCACAAGCAAATGCTATTAAAATGGTAATTTCACAACCAACAACATTTGAACAATCAGATGAAATATGTAGTTTTTTAAAAGAAAAAAAATCTGTAATTGTTAACTTAGAATATGTTAATAAGGATGTTGCAAGAAGAATTGTGGACTTTATTAGTGGTGGAGTATATGCATTAGATGGATATATTCAAAAAATATCTAATTCTATTTTTCTAGTAGCACCATCTAATTATGAAATTACAAATGAAATGGCAAGAGAAGAAATTAAAAGCAAACTTTCAGTTTCTTGGCTAAAAAACAATGGAATAAATTAGAGGGAGAGTTTGTCTATTAATAAGGGGGAAAATATGATAACACCATTAGATATCGAAAACAAAAAATTTTCAAAACAAGTGATGAATGGATATAGCGTAGAAGAAGTAGATGATTTTTTAGATGAATTAACATTAGATTATACTAAAAACTACAAAGAAGCTACTGAATTAAAAAGCAAAGTTGAAGAACTAACCCAAAACCTAGAACATTACAAGTCTATAGAAAAAACACTTCAAAGCACATTAGTAATGGCTCAAACAACAGCAGAAGATGTAAAAGAAATGGCAAAAAAACAAGCAGATCAAATTATAGAAGAAGCAAGAGTTAATGCAAAAAAACAAGTAGATGAAATGGATAATGAAATAATAGCTAAAAGAAAACAACTAGATGAAGTTAAAAAACAATTTGACATATATAAAGCTAAAATGGAATCATTATTAATTTCTCAACTTGAACTTATAAAAGACATAAATAAAGAAGATTAATAAACACAAAAGAAGAACTATCTAGAAATAGGTAGTTTTTTGTTTTTTATATTACAGAACTATTAAATGTATGTTACATTTTTATGAATACTCTTGACATTATAAAAAAAAATAATAAAATAGTAATATCAAAGAAAGGTAATTTTATGAGAATAATTGGTGGTAAAGCCAGAGGAACAAAATTATATACGTTAGATGGAAATAATACGAGACCAACCTTAGATAGAGTTAAGGAATCGATGTTTAATATAATACAAAATGATATTCAAGATACTGTTTTCTTGGATTTGTTTTCAGGAAGTGGTGCAATAGGATTAGAGGCAATTAGTAGAGGTGCAAAAAAAGCAATTTTGTGTGACAAGTCAAAAGATGCAATTAATATAATAAAAAAGAACATTGTAAAAACAAAATTTGAAAAACAAATAGAATTATATGAATTATCTTATAATAAAGTTTTAACAAATATGATTAAAGAAAAAATAGATATAATATACATAGATCCGCCATATGAAACTAATTTTGCCTATGAAGCTTTAAAAATCATACTAGATAGAGATTTAATAACACAAGAATCAACAATTATTGTAGAAACAGATAGAGAAGAGTTAGAAAAACAGATAGAAAATTTAAATGTAAAAATTGTAAGTAAAAGAAAATATGGACGAGTATATCTTATATTCCTAAAAAGAGTGGATGAGATATAGAAAGAAAGGGGTAAACAATGGAAATATTTACTTTATTAGAAACTTTAGAAGATTTATTAGAAAGAAGTAGAAATTTACCATTTTCTTCAAAGGGAGTAGTTGATAAAGAAGAAATGCTAGATTTAATAAAAGAAATAAGGCTAAAGCTCCCAGATGAATTAAAACAAGCTAAATGGGTTAAAGAAGAAAGACAAAGAATATTAGTTGAGGCACAAAAAGAAGCAGATGGAATTGTAAAAGAAGCAGAAAATAGAATTATATCTATGATAGATGAGCACGAAATAACAAGAAAAGCTTATGAACAAAAAACAGAAATAATTGAAACTGCAAATGAAATGTCAAGAGAAATATCAAAAGGAACCAAAGAATATGCAGATACTATATTATCTAATACAGAAAATGTTTTGAATGAGACATTAGATAAATTAGGAAAAAACATGACAGAAGCTTTAAATTTAATGCAAATTTCTTTGGAAGATACAATAAAAACAATAGAGAATAGTAGAAAAGAATTAAAATAGTAATCAGAAGTCAGATGGTCAGAAGTCATAAAACAAAGACTTTTGAGTCTGGCTTTTTATACAATTAGAAGATTATTATTTATATTATATAGCTTTGTAAATATTTTTTATTGTGTACAATTGCTATAAAGGAGGAGAATAAATGGCAAGGAGAAAAAGAAAATATAAGAAAAGAGCAACAGCCTCTAAAGTGGATGTGACAATAGTTGCATTAATAGCTTTTAGCATTCTTTTAGCTGTTTTAATATACACTAAATCAGGAGTAATAGGTATAAAATTGAATGAAGTATTGGGGGGAATGTTTGGGATAATACAATATTTTTTACCAATAGGTATATTTTGCATAGGTATAAAACTAGCAGTAGAAGGAAAAGACATAATTACATCAAAGTTAGTTCAATATGCAGTGCTGGTTGCAAGCTTATCTATTGTTTTTAGTGTTTTTCAAATTTCTAGTGGAGAATTACAATCTAATAAAGAGTTATCAGAAATTGTTAAAGATGCATATCTCTTAGGAAGTCAAAGTAAAGGTGGAGGAGCTATTGGTGCAGTAGCAGCCATTCCTCTTGCAAAATTACTAGGAGATATAGGAGCAGTAATTTTATGTGTAGGAATTGCAATCGTTTTAATTGTATTTACATTTGGTATTAATATGTCAGAAATAATTAATAGTATAATTGAAGCTGCAGAAGAGAAGAAAGAAGAAATGAAAAGAGAAAAAATATATCAAAAAGAAGAACTACAAAAAAGGAGAGCAAGTGGTGAAATAGTAGAAACTCCTGCACAAAGAAGAAAAAGAATAAGACAAGAGAGACAAGCTTTAAGAGAACAAGAAAAAATGGAGATGCAAGAGAAGTCTCCTATGGAAAACCAAATAAAAATAAACTTTGGTGGAAGAATTGTGGATGGAGCAGAAGAAAAAGCAGGATTAAGGAAATATGATCATAGTGAAGATAACTTAGAACCGTTAACTAAAAATTCAAAAATGCAAAAACAAGAATTCAAACCAGATGTTATAGAAAACAATTTATTTAAGGATGTAGAAGAACAAAAAGAAGAAAAGAAAAGAGCAGTATTACAATTAGAACATGCTATGACAGTGGAAGATGAACATTATGAATATCCACCAGTTGAAATTTTAAGTAAACCTTCAAAAAAAGCTCTAAAAGGAGGAGCTAAGGTATTAACAGATACTGCGACCAGGTTACAAAAAACATTGTATAGTTTTGGTGTATCAGCAAAAGTTGAAAATGTATCTGTAGGACCAGCAATAACAAGGTATGAATTAAAACCAGCTGAAGGCGTTCGTGTAAGCAAGATTGCAAATTTGGCAGATGATATAGCATTAAATTTAGCGGCAGAAACAATAAGAATAGAAGCCCCAATACCTGGAAAACAAGCAGTTCGGAATAGAAGTTCCAAACAAGGAAAAAGAAGCAGTTCATTTAAGAGAAGTTCTAGATAGTGATGAATTTAAAACTGCAAAATCAAAGCTTACTATAGCCTTAGGAAAAGATGTTGCAGGAAATATACAACTTGCAGATATTTCAAAAATGCCACATGTATTAATTGCAGGTTCAACTGGCTCTGGAAAAAGTGTATGTATTAATACAATAATAACAAGTATAATATACAAAGCAAAACCTAGTGAAGTTAAATTCGTAATGGTAGATCCTAAGGTTGTAGAATTATCGGTTTACAACGGAATACCACATTTATTAATACCAGTAGTTACAGACCCTAGAAAAGCGGCGGGTGCACTTGCATGGGCTGTACAAGAAATGGATAATAGATATAATTTATTTGCAGAAAAGGGCGTAAGAGATTTAAATGGATATAATCATTTAATAGAAAAAGAGCAAGAAGGTGGAAAATTACCACAAATTGTAATAATAATCGATGAACTTGCAGATTTAATGATGGTTGCAAAAAATGATGTAGAAGATGCAATTTGTAGGCTAGCTCAAAAAGCTAGAGCAGCTGGAATGCATTTAGTTATAGCGACACAAAGGCCATCTGTAGATGTTATTACTGGATTAATTAAAGCAAATGTGCCATCAAGAATAGCATTTGCAGTATCATCACAAGTTGATTCAAGGACAATATTAGATAGTATAGGTGCGGAAAAACTATTAGGAAAAGGTGATATGTTGTTTTTCCCTTCAGGAGCTCCAAAACCATCAAGAGTACAAGGTGCATTTGTTACAGATGAAGAAGTAGAAAAAATAGTAGATTTTATTAAATCAAATGGAACAGCAACATATAGTGAAGATATTTTGGAAAGTATAGAAAATAGTAATAAAACAGAAAAAGAATTGGCTCAAGAACAAGCAGAAGATGATGAAACAGATCCATTTTTAATGGATGCAATACAAACTGTTGTTGAAACAGGACAAGCTTCAACATCTTTTATACAAAGAAGATTTAAAGTTGGGTATGCCAGAGCTGGTAGAATTATAGATCAAATGGAAGAAAGAGGAGTAATTTCAGGATATCAGGGAAGCAAACCAAGAGAAGTTCTTATGACACTAGAAAGATTAAACGAACTCAAAATGGGTACAGAAGCAAAGAAAACAACATAATGTTTTAATACAAGTTATAATTTAGGGATTTTTAAAGAAAGGAGAAAGCAAAATTGCAAAAGAAAAAAGAAAAATTACTTGATAAAATAGTAATAAAGAATTACAACAATGAATTAGAAGAAGTATTAGAAAAGAAAAATTTTGATGAAAACACGAAAAGCCTTCTCCTTAATATTTTATATAAAATAGAAACATCATATAATGATTACGAAACAGTAAAACGAGATGTGGAAACAAAAGATGAGTTTATAGAAAATGTAATAAATTCAGTAAAAAATAATTGTGATGAAATAAAGATTATAAGATTTCAGTCTGAAGAAAACAAAATATTGGGAACAAAGACTTTTTTAGTAGAAAAAAAGAGTAAAAGAATAATATGTTATCCAATAGAAAGAAAGCTATTTTATTGTATATCTAAGATATCTAAAAAAGAAACAATAATAAACGACAAGTATTTTTTATTAAATAAAACATTATCAGAACTAATAAATGTTGGGAGTACTATAAATTCAGTTGAGGTTATGAGAGATTTTAACGGATACTCATGGACTACACTTCCGAGAGAAATTGAAAGTATAAGCCATAACCTATTATACCAGAATTTAAGAATATTAGTAGGTAACAGGTTTTTAAATGAATGGATAAAAAATAAGGAATATATAATAGATTATGTAGAATTATTAAATAATAGGTTAAAGGAACTGTATGATGCAAAGAAATGTAAAGATTTTTTTAGTTTATTAAATGAGTTATCAATATTATTGGCAATAAAGTTTAACCCTAAAATAAAAGAACAAATGAAAAAAGAAAAAAAAGATTTGGAAGAACGCATAAAACTAATAAGTAACAACGAATTGTTTGTAGAAGAAATTACAAAAGAAAAAATAAAACTTACTAAAGAAATAAGAAATTTGGATGAAACAATAAACAATAAAAAGATGTTACAAGAAGAATATGAGAAGAGAAATGAAAATCTCCCATTAAATCAAAAAATATTTAGCCTAAGAATACTGTCTAAGATTTTGACAGATGAAAGAGAAGAAAAGATTAAGAAAATTGAGAAATTAAATGAATTATTAAAACCTAAAAAATTTGTAGAATATAAAAAAGATATAAAGCAAAAAGAATCATATTTAAAATTAATAGAAGTTAAAGACATAGACGCTAAAATAGAAAAAGATCTACGGAGAATTTCAAATGATTTTTTTAGAAGGCTTTAATATTAAAATAAAAAAAGCAAATACAAAACAGGAGATAATTGACTTAATCTATCAATTTCGATATTACAATTTATTACCTTTTAATCGTGATTATGCTATAGGCGAAGAGGAAAATTTAAAAGAGAAAATGAAGAAAATAAAAGAGGAGTTAATAAATAAAGCTCATATAATTAATGCTATAGATGAATTTTCTAAAAATAAAGAAATAGATTATGAAATATTAGAAATAATATTTAAAATAAGAGTTATAAGCCTAGAAGACTTATATATAAAGATAATAAAAGAAAAAGAAAAGTATTATTTACAGTTGTTTGATGAAAATGTATTTGAGGAAAAAATTGAAATCCCGAATATGGAAAATTTTAATCAAAAGGATTTAGAGGTAAAAATAAACAAAAAAATAAAAATATTCAACTAATTCATAAGCTAAGAAGAAACTATTGAGGAATTGCTAAATTGGTTGATTGTTGGTTAAAAGAAAGGAATTAAATAATATGAAAATAACTTTTTTAGGAGCAACAAGGACTGTAACGGGGTCAAATTTTTTAGTAGAGGCATGTGGAAAAAAGTTTTTAGTGGATTGTGGAATGTGGCAAGGAAAAGCAGAATTAGAATTGCAAAATGAGCAAGAATTTGAATTTAATCCAAAAGAAATAGACTTTATGTTACTAACTCATGCACATATAGACCACTCAGGAAGAATTCCGAAATTATATAATGAGGGGTTCAGAAATAAAATTTATGCACATAAAGCAACATGCGATTTATGTACATTAATGCTACCAGATAGCCGGACATATTCAAGAAATGGAAAATGAGTGGAAAAATAAAAAAAGAAAAAGAAAAGGTGAAAAAGAAGTACTTCCATTATATACTGCACAAGAAGCAGTAAGATGTTTAGAAATATTTGAACCAATTCAATATGATGAAATAATAGAAATAACGGAAGATATACATGTTAGATTTAATGATGCAGGCCATATGCTAGGTTCAAGTATAATAGAACTATGGACAAAAGAAGACGGAAAAGAAACAAAAACAGTATTTACAGGAGATTTAGGAAACAATGACATTCCACTTTTAGATTCTCCAACAATGATAGAAGATGCAGATTATTTAATAATGGAATCAACATATGGAAGCAGAATACATTTAAGAAATGATGAAAAAGCAGAATTATTTTTGGATATTGTATCTGATACATTAGATAATGGTGGAACAGTAGTAATTCCGTCATTTGCTGTAGGAAGAACTCAGGAAATTTTATATGAACTAAATAAATTAAAAGAAACAAAAGCAGATGATGAATTTAGAAGAAAATATAAAACATTAATGAAGTCATCAGTATATGTAGATAGTCCGCTGGCAATATCAGCAACAGAGGTTTTTAGAGAAAACACTAATTTATTTGAGAAAGAGATTCAAGAAGAAATAATGAATGGAGATAATCCTTTAGAGTTTCCTGGATTAAAATTCACTCCTTCAGCAGAAGATTCAAAAGCGTTAAACGAAGATAATACACCAAGTATAATAATATCTGCAAGTGGAATGTGTGAAGTGGGAAGAATAAAGCACCATCTTAAACATAATTTATGGAATCCAAAATCAACAATACTATTTGTAGGATATCAGGCACCAGGAACGCTAGGTTATAACATAGTAAATGGAGCAAAAAAAGTTAAGATATTTGGAGAAGAAATTGCTGTAAATGCAAGAATAGAATATATAGAAGGTTATTCTGGTCATGCAGATCAAACAGGTTTAATGAATTTTATATATTCATTCATAAAAAAACCAAAACACATATTTTTAGTACATGGTGAAGAAGAATCTCAAGATGTTTTAAGTGAAAAAATACAAGAAGAAGCGCAAATACCAGTAACAATACCAGAATATGGAGAAACATACGATATTGATTTATTAGAAGATAAAGTTGAAATGGTAAACAGAATAGAAAGAAAAATAACAAAAACAATAAGAACAGAAATAAAAGAAAGGTTAGAAAAGCTTAAAGAAGAAATAAAAGACATGGATAGTTATGTAAGGCAAGATATAGATGATAACAATTTACGAGATGAAGATATATTTAGAATAAATGAAAAGATAAAGAACCTAGAAAAACAGATATTAAACGTAATAGAAGGATAATGCCACGGGGACGGTCTTTTTGGCAATAATTTGCCAGAGGGACACTCTTTTATGTGTGCATAAAATAAGTTAAATAGATATATAAAACAATATTACTACGGAAGGAGTGTCCCTCTGGCAAATTATTGCCAAAAAGACCGTCTCCGTGGCATTGAGAGGTAAAGAATATGGAAAATAAATATTTAAATGAAGCAATAATTGGAAATAAAAGTATGCTTGCAACATATACAGGGAAAGGAGAGCTAGAAAGATTATACTTCCCTAGCAAGGATAATAGACAATACATTGATTTTTTTCATGCAGGTGTAAAAATAAATAATTCCGATTTGATTTATTTACATGATGATATAAACAACATATATAAACAATACTATGAGTTAGACACAAATATTTTAAATACAGAAGTGACAAATACATATTTTAATTTGAAGATATTGCAAACTGACTTTATTTTAGTAAAAGAAAATGTTTTAGTGAAGAAATACACGTTTGTTAATGACGGAAAAATAGATTTAAATACAAGTTTTTATATACATTCCGGATTATTATCAGATATAAATAATCATGTAGGTTGTAAAATAATAGATGGAGGAATGCTACAATACTCACATGATTTTATTGTAGCCACATTTGAAAAAGACAGAGATATCTCAAGACATCAAATTAATGGAAGTAAAGAAACAATAAAAAGAGGGGAAATATACGACAAAGATTATATAGGAATGTCAAGTGAATCAAGTGTTTGCTATGACTTAGGTATTATAAAGCCACAAGAGAAGAAAAAAATAGAAATATGTGTGCTAATAGGAGAAAATAAAAATATTTCACAAATTGAATCCGAAATTGAAAGAATAAAAAAGATTGACTTAAATAAAGAATATTCAAATACAAAAAATTATTGGAGAAAGTATGTAAAAGCACACAACGGTTTAAATTTAAAAGAACCTCAAAATAGTTATGAAGAACAAATATATGAAATTTACAGAAGAAGTATATTATTATTTCCATTGTTAACTAATCAAGAGACAGGTGGAATTATAGCTTCTCCTGAAATTGATGAAAATTTTACAAAATGTGGTAGATATGCATATTGCTGGCCAAGAGATGCAGTATTTATAACAAAAGCTTTAGATATTTTACAAATGGAAAAAGAAACAGAAAAATTTTATAAAGATTTTTGCAAAAAGACACAGAGTAAAAATGGAATGTGGGAGCAGAGATTTTATACAGATGGAAAACTAGCTCCATGCTGGGGGTATCAGATAGATGAAACAGCAAGTGTAGTATATGGAGTATATGAACATTATAAATACACAAAATCCGAAAAGTTTTTAAAAGAAAATCTACAAATGTGTGAAAAAGCGGTGGATTTTTTGAAAAAATATGTAAAAGATTGGCTTGGAATTGAAGATAAAGATGAAAGAGAAAAGGATAAAGTACAAGAAGAAATTGAAAAAAGTGTAAATAGGCAAGGTCATAAATATCATGTCAGCTATGATTTGTGGGAAATGAATGAAGGAATTCATTTATATTCTATAGCTAGTATATATAGTGCTTTTGAATGTATATTACAAATATATAGAATACTTGGGGATAAGGTATCTGACTTTGAAAATAATAGATTAAAAGAGGAAAAAATCAACAAGAATAAAAAAGCTCTAGAAAGATTGCAAACCCAAATAAAAAAATATATAAATGATAATCTGTATGATGAGGAAAGAAAGACATATTTTAGAAATACAGAGGATAAAAAAATGGATATTAGTATATTAGGTGCGGTTACTCCATTTAATGTATTTAAACCAAAAGAAAACAAAGTAAAAAATACAGTAGAAAATATAAATATGAGAATAAGAACATATACAGGAGGGTATCAAAGATTTGAAGATGATCATTATATGAATGGAAATCCATGGCCAATAGCAAATCTTTGGATGACACTATACTATTTAGAATCTGGCGAAAAAAGAAAAGCAAAAGAAGCATTTGATTTTGTTGTGAAAACAGCAGGAAAACATCATTTCTTAGGAGAGCAAATAGATAATAGTACATTAAAGCCAAACTGGGTTATAGGACTTGGGTGGTCACATGCAATGTTTATAATAGTGCTTGAAAAACTTTATGGATAGTGGTCCGTCCCCTTGGCAATAATATGTTGACTTTTAAATTTTTTTAGTATAGAATGAAATTACTCAAATAATTTGGGTAATACTATAAAAAATAATGCTAATAAGCATTAAAAAGAGGAGGAATTTACAATGTCAGTAAAGATTGGAATTAACGGATTTGGAAGAATTGGAACATTATCATTCCAAGCAGCAATGGGAAGGGAAGGAGTAGAAGTAGTAGCAATAAACGATCCATTCATAACTGCAGATTACATGGCATATATGACAAAATATGATACTGTACACGGAAAGTTTGATGGAACAGTTGAAGGAAAAGATGGAATATTAAAAGTAAATGGAAAAGATATAAAAGTTTTTAATGAAATGGATCCACATAACATTCCATGGGGAGAATTAGGAGTAGATTATGTATTAGAGTGTTCTGGAGTATTTACAACACTTGAAAAAGCACAAGCACATATTGATGCAGGTGCCAAAAAAGTAGTAATTAGTGCACCATCTAAAGATGCGCCAATGTTTGTTATGGGAGTTAACAATAAAGATTATGATCCAAGTATGAATATAGTTTCAAATGCATCATGTACAACAAACTGTTTAGCACCACTTGCTAAAGTAATTAATGATAATTTTGGTATAAAAGAAGGATTAATGACAACTGTTCACAGTATAACTGCAACTCAAAAAACAGTTGATGGAGCTTCTAAGAAAGATTGGAGAGGTGGAAGAGCTGCTTCAAGTAATATAATACCATCTTCAACAGGAGCTGCTAAAGCTGTTGGAAAAGTTATTCCATCATTAAATGGAAAATTAACAGGTATGGCATTTAGAGTACCTACAGTTGATGTTTCAGTAGTGGATTTAACATGCAATTTAGAAAAACCAACAACATATGAAGAAATATGTGCAGTAATGAAAAAGGCATCTGAAAACGAATTTAAAGGAATTATAGAATATACAGATGAACCAGTTGTTTCTTCAGACTTTATATCAGATGCACATACATCAATATTTGATGCAACAGCTGGAATTCAATTAACAGATACATTTGTAAAATTAGTGGCTTGGTATGACAACGAATGGGGATATTCAAACAAATTAGTAGATTTAGCATGTTATATGGCTTCAAGAGATTAACAAAGAGAAATATTTAAGTAAAAAGAATACCTAAAAAGTATTCTTTTTATAGAATATAATAAAACAAAATTAAAACAAATTATAATAAGAAAAAACACTAAGGAGGAATTATATTGTGAAAGATAATCAAAAAGGTATAACTATAATAGCTTTGGTAATTACTATTGTATTATTATTAATAATATCTGGAATAGCAATAGGGAGAATTAAAGGAAACAATGGAATTCTAAACGAGAGCAAACAGACAGTTTCAAATACAGAAAGAGAGTCTGCTATAACAAAAGTAATGGCAGAGGTATATAAAAGTCGTTCAAGCGATGGAACAATTAATATTAATAAATTAAATAATTATTTATCAAAAATACAAAAATTAAAGTTCAATGGTGGAAACATAACAGATAGTAACAAAATTGTGGAATTACCAGCAAATATAGAGGTAAATGAATATAGAATTACTATAAATGAAGATGGAAGTGTGGAGTAAGTTACTGTTCAGTCTTAAAATTAGAATTGTTCTGCTTAAACGTGATTACTATCTAAATATTTTTCGAATAATCTCGGCTTCCTTGCATTAAACACTAAAAAAATCTAACTAATTTCGAAAGCACCCTCAAAGATGAACTTTGAGATTCCCTTTCGAAATTACCAAGATTTTTTAAGTTATTTCAAGTCGCATTCGATTAATTCTCAAAATAGTAATCACTTAACTAAGGACTTCTAATTAAATATGACTGAACAGTAACTGGAGTAAAAAAGAAAACCAAAAGAATGCTTGAAAAGTATTCTTTTTTGGTATAGAATGGTATCGTATCAAAAATATGGTAAATACTAAATATAAATAAAGTTTAGGAGGAAATAATATGAATAAAAAAACAATTAAAGACATTGATTTGAAGGGAAAGAAGGTACTTGTAAGATGCGATTTTAATGTACCGATGGATGAAGAAAGAAACATTACAGATAATACAAGAATAGTTGCAGCTTTACCAACTATTAATTATTTAATAGAAAACGAATGTAGTATAATTTTATGCTCACACTTAGGAAGACCTAAAGGAGAGGTTAAAGAAGAGTTTTCACTAAAACCAGTTGCAAAAGAGTTATCTAAATTATTAAACAAAGAAGTGATAATGGCAAAAGATGTTATAGGAGAAGATGCTAAAACAAAAGCAAATAATTTACAAAAAGGTCAAATAATGTTACTAGAAAACGTAAGATTTCATAGAGAGGAAACAGACAATGATCCTGAATTTGCAAAACAATTAGCAGAAATGGCAGAGCTATACGTAAATGATGCATTTGGTGCTGCACATAGAGCACATAGTTCAACAGCAGGAGTAGCACAATATTTACCAGCTGTATCAGGATTTTTGATAGAAAAAGAATTGGAATTCTTAGGAAACGCAATTACAAATCCACAAAGACCATTTGTAGCGATACTTGGAGGAGCAAAAGTATCAGATAAAATAGGAGTAATAGACAGTTTGCTTGAAAAAGTAGATACATTAATAATAGGTGGAGGAATGGCATATACATTCTTTAAGGCACAAGGATATGAAGTCGGAAATTCAATATGCGAATTAGACAAATTAGATTTAGCAAATAGTTTAATAAAAAAAGCCAAAGAAAAAGGTGTAAAATTCATGCTTCCAGTGGATACAAAAATAGGAAAAGAATTTAAACCAGACACAGAAAGCAAAACTGTAAAATATACAGAGATACCATCAGATTGGGAAGGTTTTGACATAGGAGAAGAAACAATTAAGATGTTTGCAGAAGAAATAAGAAAAGCAAAAACTGTAGTATGGAATGGTCCAGTAGGATTATTTGAATTTGATCAATTTGCTGTAGGAACAAATTCAATTGCTAAAGTATTATCAGAAATAGATGCAACAACAATAATAGGAGGAGGAGATTCAGCAGCAGCAGTAAAAAAAGCAGGTTTAGAGGACAAAATGACACATATTTCAACAGGAGGAGGAGCATCACTTGAATTCTTGGAAGGAAAGAAATTACCAGGTATAGAGTGTCTTTTAGATAAATAATGCTCTTGGGTGTTTTTGGGGACACCTTCCAAAAACATCCTAAGCTAATTGCAACCATTTTGGACGTTTTTATAACAAATTTCAAAGGAAGGAGAAATTCGTATAATAAATATATTTACATTATATGAGAAATAATTATAATATGGAATTATTAGATGTGTTAGATGAACAAGGTAATAAAATAGGTGTAGAAGAAAGAAAAATAGTTCATGAAAAAGGTCTTTGGCATATTCATGTAGGGGTATGGATAATGAATCAGAATGGAGAGCTTTTATTACAACAAAGATCAGGAGCTAAGAAGGTAAATCCGTATAAATGGACTCGTACAGGAGGACATGTAGATAGTGGTGAAATTCCAATAGATGGAATACAAAGAGAAGTTGAAGAGGAAATAGGCGTAAAAATTTCAAAAGACGATTTTGAACCTATGGGGATAGAGAAGATTGAAAAAGTAAATAGTAATCAAAATATTATAAATAGAAATTATGTATATAGTTATTTTGCATTTGTTAAATATAAGTTAGAAGATTATAAAATACAAGAAGAGGAAGTTTGTAACTTGAAATATATGTCCATAGAAGAAATAGAAGAAGCAATGGAAAATCAAGACGAAAACTATACATTTCTATTTTGGAAAACAGAAAAATTTAAAAAGACTATAAGTTTTTTGAAAAGCAAAAGAAAAAGTCTTTTGAATAATTAGATGCTTTTGGAAGGTGTCCCCCAAAACACCAAAAACACCCCAAAATTTGAAAGGAGAATATGTTTATGAAGAAAAAAGTAATTGCAGGTAACTGGAAAATGAATATGCTTCCAAATGAAGCTATAAAATTTATAGAAGAATTAGCACCGCTAGTTAAAGACACAGAGAATGAGGTTATTCTATGTGTTCCATATACAGATTTATTTTATGCATTACTTACTGCACAGGGTACAAATATAAAAATAGGAGCACAGAATATGCATTTTGAAGAAAAGGGAGCATATACAGGAGAAGTATCTGCCGAAATGTTAAAATCTATAAATGTAGAATATGTAATAATAGGACATTCAGAAAGAAGACAGTATTTTGCAGAAACAGATGAAACAGTAAATAAAAAGATAAAAGCAGCATTTAAGGTTGGCTTAAAACCAATAGTATGTGTAGGAGAAACATTAGAACAAAGAGAAGCAGGAGAAACAGTAGCAATAATTACAAAACAAACAGAGCTAGCATTAGAAGGATTAACAGAAAATCAAGTTCAAAATACAATAATTGCATATGAACCTATTTGGGCTATTGGCACAGGCAAAACAGCGACAAAGGAAGATGCTAATGAAAGCATAAGGGCAATAAGAGAGAAAATTGTAGAAAAATATGGACAAATGGTAGCAAAAGGAGTTATAATACAATATGGCGGAAGCGTCAAAAGCTCAAATGCAAAGGAATTATTCGAAATGTCAGATATAGATGGTGGACTTGTTGGAGGTGCAAGTCTTAATGCAGAAGAGTTTGGCAAAATAGTTAATTTTGAAAGATAACTAAATATGATTAACTATATATGGTATAAAAATATTTAAATACATAAAGATATAGTTAAGTGTAAGAGAAGAGAAGAAAAGGAAGGTAACGCAATGAAAGATAAACTAACAATGCTAATGATATTAGATGGTTTTGGTGATAATCCAAATAAAGATGGAAATGCAGTAAAGCTAGCCAAAAAACCTAATATAGATAAACTAATGAAAAAGTATTCAAATGTAGATATATTCACAAGTGGTTTAGCTGTAGGACTACCAGAAGGGCAAATGGGAAATTCAGAAGTTGGACATACAAATATTGGAGCTGGTAGAATTGTTTATCAGGAATTAACAAGAATAACAAAATCAATAGAAGATGGAGATTTTTTCACAAACACAGAATTTATAGAAGCAATTGAAAATTGCAAAAAAAATAATTCAAAATTACACATTTTAGGGTTATTATCAGACGGAGGGGTTCATAGTCATAATCGCCATTTATATGGGTTATTAGAAATGGCAAAAAGAAGAGACTTTGAAAATATATATGTACATTGCTTTTTAGATGGAAGAGATACTCCACCAGCATCAGCAGAAGGATATATTCTAGAGTTACAGGAAAAAATGAATGAAAAGAAAATTGGGAAAATAGCAAGTATATCTGGAAGATTTTATAGTATGGATAGAGACAAAAGATGGGAAAGAGTAAAAAAATGTTATGATGCATTAGTAAAAGGAGAAGGAAAAAAGGCTAGTAGTGCAATAAAGGCAATAGAGGATTCTTACCAAAAAGAAGTGTTTGATGAATTTGTTGAACCAACAATAATTTGCAATGGTGATGAACCAATTGCAAAAATTGAAAAAAATGATTCTGTTATATTTTTCAATTTTAGACCAGATAGAGCAAGAGAAATAACTAGAGCCTTAGTTGACCCAAAATTTGATGGTTTTGAGACAAAGAAAGATTTAAATTTACATTTTGTATGCTTTACAAACTATGACGAAACTATGCCAAATGTTTATATAGCCTTTAAAAAAGAACCATTATATAATACATTTGGTGAATATATAAGCAAAAAAGGTTATACACAACTTCGTATAGCTGAAACAGAAAAATATGCACACGTTACATTTTTCTTTAACGGAGGAGAAGAAAAACAATATGAAGGAGAAGATAGAATTCTTGTACCATCTCCAAAAGTAGAAACATATGACTTAAAACCAGAAATGAGTGCATATGAAGTTACTGAAAAAGTTATAGAAGCAATAAAAAATGACAAATATGATTGTATAATTTTAAATTTTGCAAATACAGACATGGTAGGACATACCGGAAGCTTAGAAGCAGCAATAAAAGCTGTGGAGACAGTAGATGAATGTGTTGGAAAAATAGTTGCACTAGTAGAAGAAAAAAAAGGTAATCTACTTATAACAGCAGATCACGGAAATGCTGAACAAATGATAGACTATAAAACAGGTGAGCCTCATACAGCACATACAACAAATCCTGTTCCACTTATATTAGTTACATCAGATAAAAACATAAAACTTAAAACAGAAGGAAAACTAGCAGATTTAGCACCAACAATGCTTGATTTAATGAATCTTGAAAAACCTGAAGAGATGACAGGTAATAGTTTATTAGATAAGGAATAGAGTAAATGTTAAATCATACAAAAAAAATAAAAGAAATTTACGAAGAAATCCAAAGAAAAATATATTATATGATACCTGAAAGATGGGAAGAGCTATATCTATACAGTGCTGTATTAGATGAACCAGACCGAGAAGGAAAAACAGGAGAGCTGTTTTTCTATTATATTCCTAAAGGAATACTAAAGAAAAGACCAGTAAATGTATATGAAATTCCATCTAGATTCAATTTAGAAGAAACAGAATATTTAAAATTGGTAGATGTTTTATATCAAAAAATTAAGAAACTAAGAAACGAATTCAAAAAGTCTGAAAGTGAAAAAATATGGACTAATATTACAATGTCTATACATGGAATAAAATTTAGAGTTGATTATGATTATACAGATTTGCAAAATTCTGAATTTTCAAGCTATGAAAGACATGTGATTTGGAGAAGTGAATATTTAAACATAAGTGAAAACCAATTAAGTAGAACAGAGAAAGATATTATAAATAGATTCAAATTAAGTGAAAAAACACTAGCAAAGAAGGACCATTACGATACTGGAATTTATATAAAAAATATTGATAATATGGTCACATATAGCACCAAAAATTATGAAGAAGGTTACGATAAAATAGATGACAATTCATGCAATAAAAAATTTAAAAATCAGATTTTATCTTCTAAAGAAGAAATATATAGAATGAAAAATATTAAGAGAAATGAAGAAGATAAAAAAGAAGAATAATTATAAAAAAGTTATTTAACTTTAGGGAAAGCCTAAGAATAATATATAATTAAAAACAAAGAATTGAAAGGAGCAATTAAGATGATTTATTCAAAAGAATTAGAAGGAATGTGCCAAGTAGCAAAAGGAGTAGACCATGGACCAGCACCAATTCCAGAAGAAGGAAAATGGGTAAAAGCAAAAGAAATAAAAGATATTTCAGGTTTAACACATGGTATAGGATGGTGTGCACCACAACAAGGAGCATGTAAATTAACATTAAATGTAAAAGATGGAATTATTCAAGAAGCTTTAATAGAAACAATAGGATGTTCTGGAATGACACATTCAGCTGCTATGGCAGGAGAAATATTAACTGGAAAAACAATATTAGAGGCATTAAATACAGACTTAGTATGTGATGCAATAAATACAGCTATGAGAGAATTGTTTTTACAAATAGTATATGGAAGAACACAAACAGCATTTTCAGAAGGAGGACTTCCAGTAGGCGCAGGACTTGAAGATTTAGGAAAAGGACATACATCACAAGTTGGAACAATTTACTCTAGTTCATTAAAAGGACCTAGATACTTAAACTTAGCAGAAGGATATATAGTAGAATTAGGACTAGATAAAGATGACCAAATAATTGGCTATAAATATGTACATATTGGAAAAATGATGGATAATATAAAAGCAGGAATTAATCCAATGGAATCAATTGAAAAAGCTTCAGGAACTTATGGAAGATTTGATGAAGCTACTAAGAAAATAGATCCACGTCAAGCTTAAAACGAATGAAAAGCACTATCTTGCGTTGTCAAACTTCGACGTACCAACGTACGCCTTGAGCTTGCCCATTTGTATAAAAATGCACATCTCACTAATTTGAATCAATTTATATAATAAGATAGTAAATTCGGAGAATTGATATGGAAGGACAAATAATATATCAAAAAGAGCATAATTTAGATAGTGTTAATTGATATATTAACAAATTTAAGGAGGAATAAAAATTATGGCAGTAACATTTGAAAGTTATGAAAGAAGAATAGACCAAATAAAACCAGTAATGGAAAAATACGGAATTAAAGATTTCGAAGATGCATTAAAAATATGTACAGACAAAGGATTTAATCCATACGAAATAGTAAAAGGAGTTCAACCAATCTGCTTTGAAAACGCAGCATGGGCATACACTTTAGGTGCAGCTATAGCAGTAAAAAAAGGATGCACAAAAGCAGCAGATGCAGCTAAAGCAATTGGAGAAGGTCTGCAAGCATTTTGTATACCAGGTTCTGTTGCAGATGATAGAAAAGTAGGGTTAGGACATGGAAATTTAGCATCTATGTTATTATCTGAAGAAACAAAATGTTTTGCATTTTTAGCAGGGCATGAAAGCTTTGCAGCAGCAGAAGGAGCAATTGGTATTGCAAAATCAGCAAATAAAGTTAGAAAAGAACCATTAAGAGTAATTTTAAATGGACTTGGAAAAGATGCAGCCCAAGTAATATCAAGAATTAATGGATTTACATATGTAAAAACAGATTTTGATTTCTTTACAGGAAAAGTTAATGTAGTAGAAGAAATAGCATATTCAGATGGAGAAAGAAGCAAAGTTAGATGTTACGGAGCAAACGATGTTAGAGAAGGAGTAGCAATTATGTGGATGGAAGATGTTGATGTTTCAATAACAGGAAACTCAACAAATCCAACAAGATTCCAACATCCAGTTGCAGGAACATATAAAAAAGAGAGAATTGAAGCAGGAAAGAAATATTTCTCAGTAGCTAGTGGTGGTGGAACAGGAAGAACACTTCATCCAGACAATATGGCTGCTGGACCAGCTTCATATGGTATGACAGATACAATGGGAAGAATGCATTCAGACGCACAATTTGCAGGAAGTTCGTCTGTACCAGCACACGTTGAAATGATGGGACTAATTGGTATGGGAAATAATCCTATGGTTGGTGCATCAGTAGCAGTAGCTGTGGCAGTAGAAGAATCAATGAAATAAAAAAGACTAGGTATGTAGCGAAACCAAAATGTTAGACATATTTGTTTAATAATTTGGTTTCACTACAAGTAAGCCTAGTCTTTTAAATTGCAATATGTAAATATATTGCCTCTTTATTTTTTTAAAAATATATGCTATAATAATATTAGTGATATAAAAAGGGAGGATTTTTATATGTGGCAAATATGGTTAATTATTGCAGGAGTCTGTTTAGTAATAGAAATACTAACTGTTGGCTTTTTAATTTTTTGGTTTGCAATAGGAGCTTTACTTGCAATGATAGCTAGTTTTTTTACAGACAGTTTAGTAATTCAAACTTCAGTATTTGTAATATCATCTGGACTTTTAATATTTGCAACTAAACCATTTGTAAAAAAATTTATGGATAATAAAAATACTGTAAAAACAAATGTATATTCTGTTGTTGGAAAAATAGGCATTGTAACTTCAGATATTAATTCAATTGATGGTTCTGGTCAAGTAAAAGTAAATGGCGAAGTATGGTCAGCAATTGGAGAAAATGAAGCAAACATTGCTAAAGGGACAGAAGTACAAGTTAAAGAAATAAATGGAGTTAAAGCTATAGTAGAACCCATTAAATAATATTAAGTAGTTATTATTTTTTTAGTATATAAAACTATAAAGGAGGAAAAAGATATGTGGTTTTTATTAATTTTGCTTGTTATTATTATAATAATAGCAGCGATGTCAATTAAAATCGTTAAGCAATCTGAGGTTTTCATAATTGAAAGATTAGGTAAATTTTATAAAGTTGCAGATGCTGGTCTTACAATTATCATTCCATTCTTTGATCATGTAAGAAGTGTTGTTAGTTTAAAACAACAAACAATGGATGTTCCACCTCAGGGAGTTATTACAAAAGATAATGTTACAATTACTATAGATACTGTTGTTTTCTATCAAATAACAGACCCTGCAAAAGCAGTATATGAAATTCAAAGTTTAAAGAAAGGTATTGAATATTTAGCAATAACAACAATTCGTGATATTATTGGTAAGATGGACTTAGACGAAACATTTAGTTCAAGAGATGGAATCAATAATAAATTAAGAGTTGTTTTAGATGAAGCAACAGACAGATGGGGATGTAAAATCGATAGAGTTGAAATTAAAGATATTACTCCACCAGCAGACATAAGAGATGCAATGGAAAAAGAGATGAACGCAGAGAGAAATAAAAGAGCTTTAATTCTTGAATCAGAAGCGCAAAGACAATCTGCAATTACTATTGCTGAAGGTAAAAAACAAGCTGCAATTTTGGAGGCTGAAGCTGATAAGGAATCTAGAATAAGAAGAGCTGTCGGTGAAGCACAAGCTATAAAAGAAGTTGCCGAAGCAAAGTCAAAAGAAATTGAAATGATTTATGACGCTATGAAAAAAGCAGACCCTAATGATAAGCTTGTTCAATTGAAATCTTTAGAAGCATTAGAAGAAGTTGCTAAAGGTGAAGCAAACAAGGTATTTATACCTTTTGAAGCAACAAGAGCTCTAAGTTCATTAGGAGCAATAAAGGAAGTATTAAAAGACGACAAAAAGAAATAAAACATTTATGATTTAAAGAAGATTGTAACAAAAAAATAGTAAAATAATAAAACAGTGTGGTATAAGCTATGCTGTTTTATTATTTTATAAACGAGACTTTTACAAATTATTAGTGAATAAATTTCTTTAATTTGCACATAACAATAAAAAGAATAAAGAAGGTTATATGTGTATGAATAAAAGAAATAATAGAAAAATAAAAAAAGAGAAAGTGGAAACTAAAGAAAATGGGGAAGATAAAACAAAATATGGTGAGTTTATATCCTCATATTTTTCATGGGTATCATTGCCAGAGCAAAAGGAAAGAGCAGAGGAATTAGATAGTATGACAAAAAGCAAAAAAAATAACTAATAGAATTTTAGATAAAGAAATACCTAAATGTAATAGCTAAAAAATACAAGAGATAAAACACAAAAAAGTAAGAAAAAAAGAAAAAAGAAGAGAAAAATAAATTAAATATTGGAAATACATGAAAAAAAACGAGATAAAAGTCAGAGAAAGTCAAAAAAGACTCTTGAATTATAAGTCAAAAGTAGTATAATATGTATTATAGGTCAAAGAAAGTCAAAGTCAAAAATAATTAGATTTGCATAGTGTTATTTTAAGGAGGAATAAAGTTGAGAATATCAGATTTAATAGAAGAATTTATAAAAGAATTGTTTGATGAAAATGAAGCTATAGAGATACAAAGAAATGAGTTAGCAGAGCAATTTAAATGTGTACCTTCGCAAATTAATTACGTAATCTCTACAAGATTTAAGCCTTCACAAGGATATTATGTGGAGAGTAGAAGAGGTGGAGGAGGACATATTACAATAAGAAAAGTAAATAACACAAAAGCAGATTATATAATGCATATAATAAACAATATAGGAGAAGAATTAACATCAAATGAAGTAGACATTATTTTAAGTGATTTTTTAACATATAACATAGTAAACAAAAAAGAAGCAAAACTCTTAAAAGTTGCAACAAGCGACAATGTACTACAGTTAAGTAAAGAAATAAAAGATAAAGTAAGAGCAAGAGTTTTTAAAAACATGTTATTAAATTTAAATTAAATATATAGAAAATTCAAAAATCCATTAGCTGAATTTTCAAAGATAAAGGAGGAAGTTAAAATGTTGTGTGATAATTGTGGAAAAAGGGAAGCAAATGTAAGATATTCGGAAAATATTAATGGTAAAACAAAAAAATTAAATCTATGTGAGGAATGTAGCCAAAAATTAGGAATAACAGGATTAGACTTTAATATGCCTATAGACTTTTCTAGTTTTTTTGGAGAATTTATGGAAGATTTTGCTACACCAGAATTCATGCCATTATTTAATGAAGTAAAGGCTTTAAAATGTAACAATTGTGGATATACTTTTGATGATATTGTAAATACAGGAAAGCTTGGATGCGAAAACTGTTATGATGTTTTTGAGAATAAGCTTGACCCTATTATAAAAAAAATACAAGGTGCAAACAGACATGTAGGTAGAACAGGAAAATTACTAAATCAATTAAATTCAAATGAAAATAATATAAAACAGGAAGACACAATAACAAATAAAGAGTTAGATGAAAATTGTAAAACTAGTTCAAAAGATATGAAAATTGAAAAGCTACACAAAGAATTAAAAGAGGCAATACAAGAAGAAAGATATGAAGACGCAGCAAAGATAAGAGATGAAATAAAGAAGATACAGTAGAATACTATTATAGAAATAATTGTCTAGTAAATAAGGAGGAAATAAGATGAATTGGTATTTACAGAGCAGTGAAAACTCAGATGTGGCAATAAGTACAAGAATTAGAATAGCAAGGAATTTGCATGGATTTAAATTTAATTTAAGCAAAAAAGAAGAAATTGAATTACTGGAAAACAAAGTAAAAGATAATTTGTTTAACATAAATTATGGATTAAAGTTTTTTAAATTAAAAGATATGGATGAAATAACAAAAATGAGCTTAGTAGAAAAAAATTTATTAAGCCCAGATTTTGTATTAAAAAGAAATGAAACAGGTAGCATACTAATAAATGATGATGAAAATATTTGCATAATGATAGGAGAAGAGGATCATTTAAGAATACAAGTATTTAGCAATGGTTTAGATTTAAAAAATACTTTGAATTTAGCAATAGAATTAGATAAAAAAATAGAGCAAACACTAGGATATGCAGTAAGTAAAAAATATGGTTATTTAACAGCATGCCCAAGTAACATAGGAACAGGATTGAGAGCTTCTGTAATGGTTCATTTACCAGCACTTACTAAAACAAAAAACACAAAAAAAATATTACAGGCAGTTAGCAATTTTGGAATTAATATTAGAGGAGTATATGGAGAAAACACAGAGAGTACAGGAGATATGTACCAAATATCTAATAAACAAACACTTGGAATATCAGAAAAAGAAATAATAGAAAATTTAAATATAATTGTAGAAAAAATAATAGAACAAGAAAGAAAAGCAAGAAAGATATTAGCAAAAGATGATATAGAACTAGAAGATATAGTATATAGAAGCTATGGAATTTTAAACAATTGCAGAAAAATATCATCAGATGAGAGCAGAAAATTGCTATCAAATATAAAACTAGGAACTGACTTAGGAATTTTAAAAGAATTAACTGATTTAAAAGTAAAAAAATTATATTTATATACTAAGCCTGCAAATATGCAAAAGTACTTAGGTGAACAATATGAAACAATTGAAAGAGACATAAAAAGGGCTGAAGTAATTAAGCAAATTATTAAAGAGTAATTTTAAAACTAATCACCAAAGCAGGAAAAAAACTCAAATGATGGCCAACAACATGAAAAAAAAGAAAGGAGAGATTTAAAATGACATATAAATTTACAAATAGAGCTCAAAAGGCATTAGAACTTGCAAACCAAGTAGCGCTTGAAATTGGGCATAATTACATCGGAACAGAACATATACTATATGGTTTAGCAAAAGAAGGAAGTGGAGTTGCTTCTAAAGTTTTGGAAAATCAAGAGATTAATCCAGATAACATAATAGATAAAATTATTGAATTAGTAGGACAAGAAGACTCTATAAGTGACACACTTGGATTTACGCCAAGGTCAAAAAGAGTAATAGAAAACGCTTTTATTGAAGCTAGAAAGTTAGGGTATAACTATATTGGCACAGAACACTTATTAATAGGGATTTTACGAGAGGGAGATAGCATAGCCACAAGAATTCTATTAGAGTTAAATGTTAATATTCCAAAACTATACAGCCAGATAGTTAAAGTAATAAATGAAGGAGAAGATTTAGCAGGAGAAGATAGAAAGGAAGAAAAAGATACCAAAGTAGGAAGTTATAATCAAACCCCAACTTTAAATCAGTTTGGAGAAGATTTAACAAAAAAAGCTAAAGAAGGCAAACTTGACCCAATAGTAGGAAGAAAAACAGAAATAGAAAGGGTAATACAAGTATTATCTAGAAGAACTAAAAATAATCCTTGTTTAATAGGTGAACCAGGTGTTGGTAAAACAGCTGTAGTAGAGGGCTTAGCTCAAATAATAGTATCGGGAGATGTTCCAGAAATATTAAAAGAAAAAAGAGTTGTAAGTATGGATATTTCTGGCATGGTAGCAGGAGCAAAATACAGAGGAGATTTTGAGGAAAGAATAAAAAAAGCATTAAATGAAGTAAAAAAAGCAGGAGATATAATTTTATTCATAGATGAAATTCATACTATTGTAGGAGCAGGGGCAGCAGAAGGAGCAATAGATGCAGCAAATATTTTAAAACCTTTGCTTGCAAGAGGAGATATCCAGCTAGTAGGAGCTACAACTCTAAACGAATATAGAAAGTATATAGAAAAAGATGCAGCTCTAGAGAGAAGATTTAGCCCGGTAACAGTAAATGAACCAAGTAAAGAAGACACTATAAAAATATTAAAGGGTATTAGAGATAAATATGAGGCACATCATGGAGTTAAAATAAGTGATGAGTCAATTGAAGCAGCAGTTACTATGTCTATTAGATATATAAATGATAGATTTTTACCAGACAAAGCAATAGATTTAATAGATGAAGCGGCTTCTAGAGCAAAATTAAGAACATTTACAGAACCAGATAATTTAAAGAAGTTAGAAGAACAAATAGAAGAAGTAAGAAAAAATAAGGAAGAAGCAGTAATAACTCAAAAGTTTGAAAAAGCTGCATCTTTTAGAGATAAAGAAAAAGAATTAAAAGAAAAATATGAAAAAGAGCAGAAAAAGTGGAAGAACAAAAGTACAAAAGAAGTAACAAATATAGTAGAAGAAAACATAGCAGAAGTAATAGCAAATTGGACAGGAATACCAGCTAAAAAAATAACCGAAGATGAAAATATAAAATTAAAAAATTTAGAAAAAAATCTTCATGAAAGAGTAGTAGGTCAAGACGAAGCAGTAGAAGCAGTAGCAAAAGCAATTAGAAGAGGAAGGGTAGGTTTAAAAGACCCTAAAAGACCAATAGGTTCATTCTTATTCTTAGGACCAACTGGTGTTGGTAAAACAGAACTCTCTAAAGCACTTGCAGAATGCTTATTTGGAGATGAAAATGCAATGATAAGAGTAGATATGTCTGAATACATGGAACCACATTCTGTATCTAAATTAATAGGTTCACCTCCAGGATATGTTGGTTTTGACGAAGGAGGTCAATTAACAGAAAAAATAAGAAGAAAACCATATTCTGTAATTTTATTTGATGAAATAGAAAAAGCGCATCCAGATGTTATGAATATGTTATTACAAATACTAGAAGATGGAAGGTTAACAGATAGCCAAGGAAGAACAGTAAACTTTAAAAACACTGTAGTAATAATGACATCTAATATAGGAGCAAGATTAATTACAGACAAAAAAACGTTAGGTTTTAGTAAAAACGAATCAAATGAAGAAGAAAATAAAAAAGAATATGAGAATACCAAAAAAGAAGTAATGGAAGCATTAAAAAAAGAATTAAGACCTGAATTTATAAATCGTATAGACGAAATAATAGTATTCCATAAATTAACAGATAATGAAATAAATAAGATAATAGATATTATGTTAAAAGAGGTAACAAAAAGACTCGAGGCTCAAAAAATAAAAATAGAGTTAGAACCTGAAGTAAAAGAATTAATAGCAAGTAAGGGAATAGACAAAAACTTTGGAGCAAGACCTTTAAGAAGAACCATTCAAAATATATTAGAAGATAGGCTTGCAGAAGAAATATTAGATGGAAATTTAAAGAAAAATAAGCTAGCTAAAATTGGTGTAAAAGATGAGAAGATTGTTACACATATGGCTGAATAGTGACCAAAAAATACAACAATAGATCCAACAGAAAAGAAGATTCAAAAAAATAGTGTAAGTGAACAAGAAATTGGAGAAATGTGCAAAACATTGGGTAATAATATTGGGGGAAAGATATATAAAACACATATAAAAAATGTGATGAAAATGTAATAAAAATGTAATAAAACGTTCAAACCATTGCGACAGCAAATATATTGGGACTTTTAGCTATTGACAAGTAATAAAAAAATAAGTAAAATTTAAAGAGAAAAAAACTAAGTAAAAAATTCTAAAGATGGAATAAATTTACACAGCTAAATTTTAAAGGTCTGAATTATATCGTTAAGTTTTAAATGTCAATTTTTAGAACAAAGAAGGGGAAAAATCAAAAGATGAAAAGACTAAAGCGGAATGAAAAGTTCCAACAAAACAAAAGAAAAGGAGGAGTTTGGTTTGAAAGAAATTTTTTTTAAAAATAGGTTAAAGGAGAAAAAAGGTATAACACTAATCGCGTTAGTAGTCACCATAATTGTGCTTCTAATACTTGCAGGAGTGGCAATTAGTACGTTAACAGGAGAAAACCGGAATTTTAGGAAAGGCACAAAAAGTACAAGAAGAATCAAAAATAGGAAGATTTAGAGATGAAGCCTCACTAGCATATATGGAAGTATATACAGAAAATGCAAGAAATGGAGTATATGTAGTAGAAGAGGAGGAACTAATATCAAAATTAGAAACAAATTATGGTTATACAATACACCCAGAACCAAATGGAGGAATAGAAGGAATAACAGTAAAGCAAAATGGAACTATAGTAAATACAACCACAGCTGCAACAGTAGAAAAAGCATATGAAACACCAGCAGAGATATCTACAACACTAACAGTAATACCGACGCAAGGAAAAGGGTCAGAATATTATATAGTAGAAGATGGAAAATATTATAAAATAGGTTTAAGTGGAGCTCAAATAACAATAGGGGATGAACAAAAACAAGTAGGGGGTCAGGAAGGTTCAGGTCCTGAATTAACAGTAGATAATGCGACAAGTTTAACAAAATTAGAGGCAAGAGTAAGTGGAGCAACGACAATAACAGTAGTAGGAAGACAAAAAGGAGATGAAACATTAACAATAAGCTATGGTGGAAAAAATGCAGATGTAAAAGTAACAGTAACGGAGACTTTCGCAGTAAACTTCTATGAGAGTAGCACAGCAGAAAGTGGAACACAGTTAAAAGTTGCAAGTGGGGGAAGCGCATTTACAACAGAAGGATATGCAGTACCAAAAGCACCAGCAGGATACAAATTTGATAAATGGTTACTAAAAAAAGCTGTTGGAGCAAATGAAGTAGGCTCAGAAGCAACAAGTTTATTAGAAAATGTAACACAGGACTTGAATGTATATGCGACTTATAAAGATAATAAAATATATGGTGCTACAGTACTGTTAAATGGAAACAATAGTATTAAGGTGGGAAATTGGTCAATAAACGACAATTGGAAATTATTTTATATTGATGATGAACCAGATGGATATGTGCATTTAATATATGGAGATTATTACCCGGCAAAGGCACAAACAGAAATTAGGACGGGGACGGGTTCCACGTTATATTGTCCAGCTTATAAAACCAAATATTATGTTTCGGACTATGATTTTTCTGTAAATTCATTGACATCGAGAATGGAAATACTAAGATATTTGAAGAATAATTCAAATTATGAAGATTCGAGCTTGGATGCGTGTACACCAGGAGGAAGTTTTGCAAGTTGGAGTAATTTAGCAACAGCACTAACAGGAGTAGGAAAACCATTAGCAGGAAAAACAATATTAGTGCAAGGAGCACCAAATATAACAATGTGGAAAGATAGTTGGAATGAACAAGGGTATACAGAATTAGCATTAGATGATACGAATAATAACGCAACGGGTTATAATATAAGATTAGCGAGTTCCGAAGCTAATTCCAATTCTAATTATTATATAAGCTTACAGGACATCCGTGGGAAATATGATAAATTGTATTTTCCATATTCTAACAGCAGTGCTGGAAACGAAAATGCGGGCAAAGCCAATGGTTATTGGTTGGCTTCACCCGGCGGAAAGAATGCAATAAGCCTTTGCTATGCTTCATACCTCGGGTCGATACATAACACCTCATTCTCAGCTTATGACTTGTGCGCTCGTCCAGTTATATCAATTCTTAAGTCTGACTTTCGTAGCATATCGGCATTCTCAGAAATTTCGATAACAAAATAAATTAGGGATCTTGTCAAGTCTAGTGTATAAATTTTTACTAAAACTATGTCAGGAATTATGCTCATAATACTAGCAGAAGTAGAAACGAGCACATCTACATAGAATAACGCATCACTATAAAAGACTCAATACGCAGCTGGTTATTGATTATTCGAATTATGACATAAAAACTCATATTATGTAATTTATTGCGATGAAAAGTACAAAAAAACTATTGATTTTATAAAAAAAACATAATAAAATACAGATACAAAAAAATTGTATCTGTATTTTTATTTCTGTACAAAATTATTAATATCATAATTATTTTGCAATTTTTATTAAATTTAGATTAAATATTATAGTATTTATCATCTGTAAAACCAGCAAGCCAAGATGGAGAGACTTTAAAATATTTAGCTAATCTACTAATTTCACTTGGTCCAATTTTACAAATTTGTTTATGAGCATATTTACAAATAGTAGCTTTAGATTTAAAACCAAGTTCTTCAGCCAAATATTCATAACTATGCCCAGAATTCTTAATAAGTTCTTCTAATCTAGTTTTAAAAAGTTCATCCAAAATAACCCCTCCCACGGAATAATATAATAGAATTATAACATTTTAAAAAAGATTTGTAAACAAAGTAACACTGATAATATGAAAAAATAGCAAAAAATGAGATAATCTATTGACAAAAACACAAAAAAATTATATCATGTTTCCAAACAGTGAACAAAGGAGATAAAATGAACGCAAAAATAGTAGGAAAAAGAATAAAAGAATTAATGGAAAAAAAATGTATTACGCTGGAGCAACTATCTAAGCAAATGAATATAGTTGAAGAGGAGTTAAATAAAAAGTTAGAAGGAAAAGAGGAGTTCTATATTGGAGAAATGGCTCAAATAAAGGAAATATTTCAATTACAACTAAAAGAGTTTGACGAGCTTTTCTTTAAAGAAGACAAAGAAGAAGATAATAATAATTAAAAAATATATATTTTTAATTAAAAATACATTCTAAAAAAAAAATAATTGAATAAATATATTATAAATGTTAATCTAATTAATAGTATTAAAAAGAATTTAGAAAGGAGGTCAAAAGTAAAATGGAAGAAAGAAACAAGTTTCCAATAACTGTTCAACTTGTATTAAAACAAGAAAATAACATATTATTGCTTAAAAGAAAAAATACTGGCTATGGTGATGGAAAATATTGTCTACCAGGTGGACATGTTGAACAAAATGAGGAAATACGTAAATCAGCAATAAGAGAAGCTAAAGAAGAAATTGGTATTGATATAAACTTAAGAGATTTAGAATTATACAAAATACTAAACAGAAAAATAAACGATAAAGAAGAGTATGTAGATTTTGTATTCAAAGTTGAAAAATGGTCAGGGAATGTTAAAAATATAGAAACAGAAAAATGTGAAGAAATTATATGGAAAGATATAAAAGACATTTCCGAAAATACATTAGATTTTATTCCACAAATATTTAATCAAGAAGATATTTATATTCCATACAATTGGTAGTTTTTTATAAAATAATAGTAAAACTAATTATCTTTTAACTTATTTTTTTATATTTAATTTAAATCAGGAAAGGAAGTTTTTTATGAAGAAGACAACTAATGCAATTATCACATATGATACTGAAAGAGATACATATGATATAAAACTAAAGAGTCCATTATCAGTATGTTGGCAAATAACAACAAAATGTAATCTTAACTGTAAATATTGTTTATCAAACTCAGGATTACAAGGTGAATATGGGTTAAGTACAGAAGAAGCAAAAAAAATAATTAATGATTTAGGTAAGATAGGAATAAACCGCTTAGATTTTACAGGAGGTGAGCCTCTAGTAAGAAAAGATATAGGAGAATTAATTAAATGTTCAAAAGATAATAATATAAATACAATTATTACAACAAATACAATACTATTAAATGATAAAAACATAGAATACCTAAAATTGGCAGATTTAGTTCAAATTAGCATAGATGGACCAGAAGAAATACATAATGAACAAAGACAAAAGGAAGTTTTTAGAAAAACAATAGAAAACATAAAAAAATTAAAAGAAGCAGGTTGTAAAATACGTTTAAATAGTTTTATATATAATTCTAATAAGCAGTATGTAGATTATCTTATAAACCTATCAAAAGAATTAAATCTTTTTTCACATTTATTTATTATATTTACACCACAAGGTAGAGGAAGAGAGCATTTAGAAGAAATTATACCAGAAGATGAGGTTGAAGAAATAAAAGAAAAAATAATAAGCCACAGAATACAAGAAAAAAGAAATATAAGGTTATATGATTACCATGAATACATGCATTCTTGTGTTTTGCTAACCCCTATTGGAGATGTTATTTCACAAGGATTTTATGAAGAAGAGTCAATAAAGGTTGGAAACATATTAGAACAACCGTTAGAGGAAATATTTGCAAACGAAATATTTGACCATCCAACTCACGTATTGCATTATTTACAAAGGAGGGCGAAAGTTTGAAAATAAAAACAGATAATACTAGGGTTTCAAATGGAGTAATTATAAATAACAGGTTTTATCCCAAAAGAAACTTACAATCTGGAACCTTAAGAATAATTCTTACAACAAAGTGTAATTATCAATGTAGATATTGTTTTGCAGAAGGCGAAAAAGAAAAAGATGGAAAGATAACAGACTTAGAGAGCTTAAAAAAAATAATAAAAGTTGGAAAGGAATTTGGGATTAACAAGATAAAACTAACAGGGGGAGAGCCTCTATTATATCCACATATGGATGAGCTACTAGAATATATTAGAAAAATAGAAATACCATATGTTGATTTAACAACAAATATTTCTTTACTAACTGAAAAAAACATAAAGCTTTTAAATAAATACAGTGTAAATGCAATTACACTTAGCTTAAATACATTAGAAGAAGATAAATTTATATATTTAAGTAACTACCCCCATTTTGAAATAGTAAAACAAAATTTTAGAAATACTGTTAAGCTATTTAAAGGTAAAATAAGAGTTAATTGTGTAGTATTTGACGAAAAGTATGATGAAGAAGATTATAGAGAAATTATTTCAATGTGCAAGAGAAACAACCTAGGGTTAAGGCTCATTGAACCTTCAAAAGTTGAAGGACTTAAAATAACATATACAAAAGAAAAATTCCACGAATTAATAGAGAAACTAAGATTAGATTCAGACAATGTTGTAAACTCAGACTGCAGTTCAGTGGAATATTTATTTTTTGGAAAGTGGTATATAACGGTTATGCATAGTTTATGTGATAATAATCACTGCAATACATGCACAAAATACATGTATATACGTGTAACTTCAGATTTAAAACTTAAGCCATGTCTATCAAGAGTAGACACAGAAGTACCAATAAATACAGAAAGTGAAGAAGAAATAGAACATGCCTTTATAAAAGCAATTAGCTATATGGGAGTAGGTATAAATTCAAAAAATTGTGAAAATAAAGATAAAGAAAGGGTTGGTATGCAATATGAAAATGTCTAAAAAAGAAGGATTACAAATGCTAAATATGTTGAAAGTTCCATCTGTAGAATTAATAGATCCAAATTTATTAGATGACAATAGCGGTATATTAAAAGAAGGGTTAAGTGTAAGAATCTCACCCAAAGAAAATATGCAGAATAATGTATATTTACCATCAATACATAATCAAACAAACTTATCTGAAATTAGAGAATTTATGGGAAAGTACCAAAGAGACTTTAATATAATAGTGCATAAAACAGTAAAGCCTGAAATAATAGGTTCGGTGTCAAAATATCAGTTATCACCAGAAGATGAAAAACTAGTAATAGAGCTATTCAAAGACTTTAAAGATAGAGCAGAAGGAAGAATAAAAAACAGGGCAATTTTACCAGTTGCAGGTGGTAGAATTATGGTTAGCCGGATTACAAATGCAAGAAAAAGATGAAGGAGATTTTAAAGTATTTTCAAAAGTATTACAAGGAATACGAAAGATGCCATTTCAAACATACGATGCAGAATTTATAACAGAAAATGGACAAGTATGCTTTACAGATTTAACTATACAAAGTCCAGCTGATATGGAACTAATGAAAACAATTAATGAAGAAGATAAAAAAAGTAAGGAATGGAGCCAAAAATGAAAATATCAAATTTAGGAATAAAAACATCAAGAATAAAAGAGTTAGATGAAAATTACCCTGCTCAGGATATGTTATTGCAAAGTGGTCAGCTTTGCCAATATGCTAGCGGAATATATGGCTATAATAATATACCATTAAAGGTAAAACAACAAATAGAGCAAATTATAAGAGAAGAACTTGAAAAAGCAGATTGTGTTGAAGTAGAATTACCTATATTACAACCAAGTGGCATATGGGAAAAGTCAGGAAGATGGGAAAAATATTCGGAAAACGGAACTATGATGACAGTTGAAACAGAAAAAGGAAAATTTGGTTTAGCACCAACTGCAGAAGAAGCAATAGTAGAGTTTGCAAGAGAGCAAATAAATTCTCATAAAAAATTACCAGTTACGTATTTTCAAATTGGAGAAAAATATAGAAATGAGTTACGAAATAGAGGCTGTTTACTAAGAGGAAAATCATTTTTAATGATGGATGCATATAGTTTTAATAAAGATAAAGAAGATTTACAGGAAACATATAAAAATATAAAGCAAGCATATCTAAAAATTTTTGAGAGATTAGGGCTTGAGGTAATTCCTGTAGCTGCACAAAGCGGAGATATAGGAGGAGATAAATCAGAGGAGTTTATGGTATTGGCTGATATTGGAGAGGATACTATTTTATTAGATGAAGAAAAGAAAAAAGGTTTTAATGTAGAAGTTCAAGAGAGACCAGGATATGAAGAATATTTGAAAAAAGAATGTGGAATAGAAAACCCAGAAAATTTACAGAGAAAAAAAGCTATAGAATTGGGACACATATTTCAATTAGATACAAAATATTCAAAGGCTATGGATGCAAACTATGTAGATTCAGGAAATAAGCAAATTCCATATTTTATGGGTTGTTATGGAATTGGCGTAAGTAGAACACTTGCAACGGTTTATGAAAAAAGTTTAGTAAAAGACAAAAAGGGAAAACAGTCAATATCTTTACCAATTGGAATTGCACCGTATTTGTTACATATTGTGGCAAGTGGAGAAGAAAGAGAAAAAAATGCAGAATGCTTATATGAGGTATTGAAAGACCATGGAATAAATACTATATATGATGATAGAAAAAAGGAAACTATGGGAGCTAAAATTGGAGATTGGAAAGTTTTAGGAACGCCTTATGTTGGAATTCTAGGAAATAAAATAAATAAAGACGAAATAGAAGTTCAAAATTTGGCAACCGGTGAAAATATGACATTAAAAATAGTAGATTTAATGAAAGCATTAGAAGAATTGGAAAAAGATAGAAAAAACAATCCAAATGCTAGGTTAAGTGATTATACTGTGCAGAAGCAAGAAAAAAACGAAATAATACAATTAGATAAAGATGCATGTGTACGTTAGTACCATGCATTTTTTTAATTTAGTTAATGCTAAGAGAGTTTTACCTACCATAACCTTATAAATATAATAAATTTTCAAATGCTCGTTCAAGCCTAAGCTTCGTAAGAAATTCGCATAAATTTTATGGCACCCTTCCAAGGACAAGCCTTGAACTCTTTCCATAAAACTTATTAGAATTTCTAACTTGCCCGCTTTCAATTCGCCTTTTTCAAATTTATTATATTTATAAGGTTATGCTAAGGTAAATTCATTTGGTTATGCTAAAGGAAATCTATTTGGTGTTGCAAAACTATAAAAACGTGGTATAATAGATAAAATTAAATTTTAAATTAATAGGTGGAAAAATGTTAGAAAGAATAAACTCACCAGAAGATGTAAAAAAACTTAAATTACAAGAAAAAGAACAATTAGCAGAAGAAATAAGAGAATATATTTTAGAAGTAGTATCAGAAAATGGAGGACATCTTGCTTCTAATTTAGGAATAGTAGAGCTTACAATAGCTCTACATAGTGTGTTTGACTTGCCAAAAGACAAAATAGTTTGGGATGTTGGGCATCAGACATATGTTCATAAGATAATAACAGGAAGAAGAGAAGAATTAAAAAATATTAGAAAATTAAATGGAATAGCAGGATTTCCAAAAACTAAAGAATCAGAGTTAGATTGCTTTAATACTGGTCATAGTAGCACATCTATCTCAGCAGCATTAGGAATGGCAAGAGCAAGAGACTTAAAAGGTGAAGCTAACGAAGTACTTGCAGTAATTGGAGATGGTGCGTTAACCGGAGGAATGGCACTAGAAGCATTAAATGATGCTGGTTACAGCAAAACAAAACTTACTGTTATTTTAAATGATAATGAAATGAGCATATCAAAAAATATTGGTGGATTAAATATGTTTTTAAGTAAACTAAGAACTAAGAAAACATATAAAAATTCAAATATATCTGCTAAAAAAATAATATTAAAAATACCAATAATAGGAAAGCCAGTAGTAAAAGTAATTCAAAAATTTAAAAGAGGTATTAAACAGTTAATTATTCCTAAAATGTATTTTGAAGATATAGGTTTTAAATATTTGGGACCAGTTGATGGACACAATATAGAAGCATTAGAAGGATTATTAAAAATTAGCAAGCAATTGAATGAACCAGTATTAATACATGTGTTAACCAAAAAGGGTAAAGGCTATAAAATAGCAGAAGAAAACCCAGATAAATTTCATGCAACAGGGCCTTTTAACATTAATACGGGAAAAAGTAAAAAAGATAAATCAAAAGATTACTCTAAAGTATTTGGGGAAAAATTAGCTGAAATAGCCAAGAAAAACGAAAGGATAATAGCCATAACTGCATCCATGAAAGATGGAACAGGGCTTACTGAATTTGCCAAAAATTTCCCAGATAGATTTTTTGATATAGGTATTGCAGAGCAACATGCAGTTGGCTTAGCAGCAGGAATGGCTAAAGAGGGAATGATACCCGTAGTACCAATATATTCATCATTTTATCAAAGAGCCTATGACCAGGTAATTCATGATATAGCAATACAAAATTTACCAGTAGTTTTATGTGTAGATAGAGCAGGCGTTGTTGGTGCAGATGGCGAAACTCACCAGGGTACATTAGATATGGCATTTTTTAGATTAGTTCCAAATTTAACAATTATGGCACCAAAAAATTTTAAAGAAATGGAAGACATGCTAGAATTTGCAGTTGATTTAAATAAACCAGTCGTAATAAGATATCCAAGAGGAGGAGAAGATAGCTATAAAATAAAAAAAGAAGAAAAAATTGTCTTAGGAAAAGCAGAAGTATTAAAAGAAGGAAAAGATATAACAATAATAGGAATAGGAAAAACAGTCCCAAGAGCTATGAAACTAGCTGAAGAAATAGAGAAAAATGGGAAATCGGCAGAAGTGATAAATGCTAGATTCTTAAAACCTTTTGACAAAAAAACTGTAAAAGAGTCTATAGAAAAAACAAAATATGTAATAACAATTGAAGATGGAACAATAATAAACGGACTTGGAACAGCAGTTAAAGAACTTATAGTTGAAGAAAAAATAAAGGATGTAAAAATTCAAACTTATGCATATCCAGATGAGTTTATTAAACATGGAAATGTAGAAGAGTTAGAAAAAATATATGGTGTAGACGAAATTGCTATTTATAATGCCATTTCATGGCAATAAATTGAGAGAGGAATATTTGAAAGTATGAATAAGCAAGAAATTTTAAATGAATACAAAAGGCAAGAAGATAAAATGTGCTTATCCAAAGTATTAGATAAAATGGAAGCTTCAAAAGCAAAAGACAAGATAGAAACTACAGATTTTTTGGATATGTATCAAGTAGCTTTAGTAGAAAATTTTCTTAGAAAAATTAAATTTGAAAATTATAAACTATATGGTGGACATGAAGAGGCTGAAAGGAAAGTTGTAATTATTTATCCTGAAAAATATGATGAAAAAATGCTTGAAAAAAACTATAGTAAAATCTTGAAAATAGTAAGAGTACTATTACCAGAAGAAGAATATGGGAAATATGCACACAGAAATTATTTAGGTGGAATAGTAAAATTAGGATTAAATAGAGAAAAAGTAGGAGATATATTAGTATCAAATGAAGGTGCAGATATTATAACAGTAGAAAATTTTGCAAATATATTAAAAGACCAATTACCATCATTAACAAGGTTTGAAACCAGCAATATATCAATAGAAGAAATTCAAAATATAAAGAAAAGGGAAGTTAAAATAGAAGAAATTAAAATAATAGTACCTTCTCTTAGACTAGATAATATAGTTTCAGATTTAGCTAAAACTTCTAGAAGCAAAGCAGTTCAAATAATAGATCAAGAAAGAGTTTTTATAAATGGTCAAAATGAAACTAAAGCTTCAAAACAGATAAAATTAAATGATATTATAACAATTAGAGGAAAAGGCAGATTTACAATAAAAGAATTTGCTGGGACCACAAGAAGCGGAAGAACAGTAGTTGTAATTGAAAAATATATTTAAAAACATCAAGGACACTAGAACCAGTGTCCTTTTAAATGTGTGTGAAATTATTTAATTTCGACTACAGTAACTCCCATTTCGCCTTCACCAAAGGTACCCATACGATATGATTTAACATGAGGATGACTTTTTAAAAATTTATGAATGCCATCTCTTAATTTTCCTGTTCCTTTACCATGAACTATCCTTGCAGATTGCAATTTAGCTAAGCTACAGTCATCTAAAAATTTATCTACAACAAAGAGAGCTTCTTCAACAGTCATTCCTATAACATTAATTTCAGTTTTTGCTGTTTTAGATTTAGAGATAGTGCCATAAGAAGCACTGCTATTATTTGTTTTATTTTTAGATTTATTTGTATTACTAGAAGTATTAATTTTTTCTAAGTATTTTATATTTATACTGGTTTTTAAACTACCTACTTGTACTAGAACTTCGTTAGATTTAGAAACACGAGACGAAACAACAATTCCAGGTTGACCTAAAGTGGTTACAAATACCTCAAAATTTGGTTTAATATCGTTTATATTAATAGAGCTAGGTTGTTTATCTAAAAAGTTTGAGTCTGTGAGTTTTATATCTTTTATTTTATTGGTTAGTTTATTTCGTAAATTTTCTAAATCTTTTGAATTAGAAATTTCATTCATTTGCTTTATAATTTCATTTGCATCTTCTTTAGCATCAAGAAGTATATTTCTTGCTTGTACTTTTGCATTATTAATAATATTTTGTTCTTGCAATAGTAAATCCTTATTATCTTTTTCTAAAGATATTCTTAAATTTTTAACTTTAGATAATTCTTCTTCAATTTCTGCCTTTTCTTTTTCAATTAAGGATTTATCGTCATAAATACTTTTTAATAAATTTTCAATATCAATTTCCTTAGAGTTCATGTAAGATTTGGCTTTTGATATAATTTCTTCACTTAATCCAAGTTTCTTACTAATTTCAAAAGCATTACTCTTTCCAGGAATACCAACTAATAATTTATAAGTAGGGCTTAAGGTTGAAATATCAAATTCAACAGAAGCGTTTTTGAATCCTTGTGTTACAAGTGCATATTGCTTTAACTCTTGGTAATGTGTTGTAGCAATACTTAAACTTCTTATAGATTTAAAATAGTCTAGTATACTAATTGCAAGATGAGCGCCTTCCAATGGGTCTGTACCTGAACCTAATTCATCTACTAAAATTAGCGAGTTTTCAGTTGCATTTTTTGTTATTTCTACAATGTTAAGCATATGAGAAGAAAAAGTACTTAGAGAATCGCTTATACTTTGATCATCACCAATATCAGCAAAAATATTGTCAAATACATATATACTAGAATGCTCATCACAAGGAATGCTTAACCCACTGCATGCCATGCAAATTAAAAGACCTACAGTTTTTAGGGTAACAGTTTTTCCACCTGTATTTGGGCCTGTAATTAATAACGTAGAAAAATCGTTACCTAGATTTAAAGAAATAGGAACAACTTTTTCTGCAGCAATTAAAGGATGTCTAGCATTTTTTAAGTAAATTTCTTTTTTTGTATTTACTATAGGAGTAGTAGCCTTAATGCTCTTAGAATATTTGGCTTTTGCAAAAATAAAATCCAATTCTCCAATTAATCTAATATCTTTTTCAAGCTCAGTTGTGTAAGGAAAAAACAATTTAGATAATTCTAGTAATATTTTTTCAATTTCTAATTCTTCTTCTATTTTTAAACTGTTTAGTTCATTATTCATATCAAACACAGAAATTGGTTCAATAAACAAGGTTGAACCAGCATTAGAGATATCATGAATAAATCCTTTTACTTGCGTGCGATATTCTTCTTTTACAGGAATTACAAATCTGTCATTTCTAATAGTAACAATATTTTCTTGAATATATTTAGAATAAGATGAAGAATGAATTAAATCATTTAATTTAGTTCTAATATCTTGTTCTATTTTTCTTTTTTGCTTTCTTAGAGATTGCAAATTCTTAGAAGCTTTGTCATCAATAGTATTTTCATCTACAATAGAAGAAAATATTTTGTCAACTACGCTTTTGTTAGAATATAATTCTGAAAATAGAGCTGCCAAAATGGGATAATCAGAGGTATCTAAAAAATCTGCATAAAAATAATCTTTTAATTCTTGAGCTAATTTAAAAATAGTTGCAAGATTTAAAAGAGATTTAGCAGGCAATGAAGAATTACTTTCTAATTGCTTTAATTCCAATATAATATTAGAAATATTATAAAAATTTGGAGTAGAATTTACACAGCTTAAGTTTACAGCTTCTCCGAGTTTCAGCCAAAAGTTTAGAAACTGTATTTGAATTATTACAAGGAGAAAGCTTTAAAGCTAGATTTTTTCCTATGTAAGTTGAACAAAAGCCACTTAAAGTTTCTAGTATTTTATTAAATTCTAATTTTTTTAAATAATATGGATTCATGAAAAATTCAGTCCTTTCTTAATGCGTGAAACGATTGATATATAAATTATACAAGCTATTTATTTAATAGTCAACAAAAAATTGTACAAAGTAATTGCAAAAAACAGAAACTTATGATATAAAGTAAACAAGGAATATTTTGTTTAAAAGCAGAGAGAAAAAGAGGTGAAACGATGATAAAGGCATATGCAAAATCGGACATAGGCAAAGTAAGAGAAATAAATCAAGATAGTTTTTATATTTCAAATTCAATAGATGAAGTACAGTTGTATATGCTTGCTGACGGCATGGGAGGATACAATGGCGGAGAAATAGCAAGTAGTCTTGCAATACAAACAGCCAAAAGTTATATTGAGAATAACTTTAAAGAAATAGAAAAAGACAAAGAGAGTATAATTCAATTAGTTGCAAGTAGTATGGAATATGCTAATATGATAGTATATGAAAAATCAAAAGAGAGTAAAGAATTAGAAGGTATGGGTACTACTTTAGAAATCTGCTTAATATATAATAATAGGGCATTTATAGGTCATATTGGAGATAGTAGAATTTACAGAATAAGAAAAGAGTTTATGAGAAAATTAACTCAAGACCATAGTTATGTTCAAAAACTGGTTAAAGAAGGGACGATAACCCCAGAAGAGGCAGTACATCATCCACAAAAAAATATGCTAATGAAAGCATTAGGATGTAATGCTTTTGTTGAACCAGATGTAATGGTAAAAGGTTTTCTAAAGGATGATATTTTAGTAATAAATTCAGATGGATTAACTAATTTAGTTCCTCAGGAAGATATTTTTAGACTAGCAAAAGAAGATATAGAAAGAGCACCAAAAGAATTAATAGAGATAGCAAATAAAAATGGAGGATATGACAATATAACAGTTATTGTTATAAAAAATATATAACTATACAGATTTTGTACTTAAGAAAGGAATGGATTTAAATATGAATATAGAGGGTAAGCTATTAGCAGGCAGATACGAAATTATCGAAAAAATAGGTAATGGGGGAATGGCTACTGTATATAAAGCAACAGACAAAGTATTAAAGAGAAATGTAGCAATAAAGATATTAAGGGATGAATTTACCACAGATGAAGAATTTATAAGAAGATTTGAAGTAGAAGCACAATCTGCAGCCAGATTAACACATGCAAATATAGTTTCAATATATGATGTAGGAGTAGAAGGAAATCTATACTATATTGTAATGGAATTAATACAAGGTAAAACTTTAAAAGAAATTATTATAGAAGAAAGAGGACCATTACCTTGGAAATGGTCTGTAAATGTGGCTATTCAAATAGCATCAGCGTTAGAGATGGCTCATAGAAATAATATAGTACATAGAGATATAAAACCTCATAACATAATAATAACGGAAGATGGAGTAGCCAAGGTTACAGATTTTGGAATAGCAAAGGCAGTTTCAAATTCTACTATTACATCATTTGGAACCACGATAGGTTCTGTACACTACTTTTCACCAGAACAAGCAAGAGGTGGCTACACAGATGCAAAGTCAGATATATATTCATTAGGAGTTGTTATGTATGAAATGATAACTGGAAGAGTGCCATTTGATGCAGATACACCAGTTTCAGTAGCATTAAAGCATATGCAAGAAGAGCCAGAAGAGCCAATAAAATTAAATCCAAACATTCCAGTTTCAATTAATAAAATAATAATGAAAGCCATCCAAAAGGAAACAGGCTTAAGATATCAAACAGCGACCGAAATGGTAACAGATTTAAAGAAAGCATTAAAGGATCCAGATGGAGATTTCGTTGAGGAACTAGAATATGATCCTACTGCCAGAACGCAAGTAATAAATAGCCAGCAAATAGATGAAGAAAAAATTAAAAGTCAAAAAAACAGTTCAAAAGGAAAAAAAGAAAATAAAATTAAAACATTTATAAAAAATCATAAGGTACTAAGTTCATTTATTGGAATTATTCTATTATTTGTAATAAGTTTGGGCACTACTCTATTTGTGTTAAATATAACAAATCCTCCAGAGGTAGCAATGCCAAATGTTGTAGGATTAACCAAAGAAGAAGCTCAAAAACTAATAGAAGAAGCAAAACTTGTATTTGAAATAGATAAAGAAGAATATGATAAAGATGTAGAAGAAGGTCATATAATATCTCAAGATCCAACGTACATGGAAAGATTTAATAAGGTTAAACAAGGAAGTACTGTAAAAGTTGTAGTAAGCAAAGGACAAGAAAAGACCAAGGTCCCTAATGTAAAAGGAAAAGGTAAAGAAGAGGCAATAAAAAGCATTGAAGATGCAAAATTAAAATCAGAGATAATAGAAGAAAATAGCAAAACAGTAAAAGAAGGATATGTAATTAGCCAAGAAACTGATCCAGATACAGAAGTATTTGCTGGAGATGTTGTAAAAATACACATAAGCAAAGGTATAGAAAAAGCAGTTGTTCCAGATGTTGTGGGAAAATCAGAAGCAGAAGCAAAACAAGAATTAGAGGCTGAAGGGTTTGTGGTTGTAAAAGCATCATCAGAAGATAGTTCAAAGGCAAATGGTGTTGTATTAAAACAAAGTATAGATTCTGGTAAATCGGTAGAAAAAGGAAGTAGTGTAACAATAACAATAAATAGCTTTAAACAAAGTAAAACAGTAAAACTGATTATAAATGTTAAATCTTTAACAGGTGGATACTCTGAAGATAAAAAAGAAGCTGACACAGAAAACAACAATAACGAAAATTCAACTACAGCTACAGCTGTAGAAAAAAAGGTAAATGTTTCAGTATCAATAGATGGAAAAGAAGTTGAAACAAGACAAAACATTGATAAAAATACAACTAATTTAGAAATACCAGTTAGTGGAGTAGGAACCCAAACAGTTACTGTAAATGCAGGAGGAGCAAAAACAACTAAAACTATAGATTTTGAAAATTCTACCACTGTAAATATACAATAATTAAACAATTATGAGAAATTAAAATAATTAAAAAGAATGGAAATATCCATTCTTTTTAGCAAAGAGAGGGAGTAATGCAGGGTTTAGTTATAGAAAATATTGCGAATTTATATAAAGTAAAAGTAGAAGAAAATGAACAAATAGACTGTCCTAAAAGCTTAAATAGTATTGAAACAAAAAGCGTAGTATATGATGCTACTGCAAGAGGAAAGTTTAAAAAGGATGAAACAACTCCAGTTGTAGGAGATATTGTAGAAATAAGTATTGTAAATAAGGAAAATAGAACAGCTGTAATAGAAAAAATACAAAATAGAGAAATATACATTAAAAGACCTAAGATGGCAAATATTACACAAATAATATTTGTATTATCAAGTAAAGACCCTAAACCGGATTTATTAATGCTAGATAAACAATTATCATTTGCTGAATTTATTGGAGTAAAAAGTATAATAGTTTTAAACAAAACAGATTTAGATAATAGACAAGAATTTAAGAACATAAAAAATGTATATCAAAAAATAGGATATAACGTTGTAGAAACGCAGGCTAAGACTAAAAAAGGTATAAAAGAATTAAAAGAATTATTAAAAGGAAATATAAATGCTTTTTCAGGAAATTCTGGAGTTGGCAAGTCAACATTAATTAATGGTATTTTTAATAAGGATATTACATTAGAAGGAGAAATAAGTAAAAAAAATAAAAGAGGAAAAAATACTACTACAACAGTTAAATTATATGAAATTGATAAAGATACATATATAGCAGATACGCCTGGATTTTCTACTTTTGAAATCACTGAAATAGAGAGCAAGGATTTAGCAAGATATTTTAAAGAATTTAGAAATAAAATAGTAGATTGTGAATTTGTTGGATGTAAACATATAAAGGAAGAAAAATGTGGCATAAAAGAAGCAATTAGAAAAGGTGAAATAAGTATAGATAGATATCAAAGATTTTGTAAGATATATGAAGAACTAAAAGAAAAGGAGGATAAAAGAAAATGGTAGAAGTATCAACATCTATTTTATCAATAAAAGAAGAAAATGCAACTGAAGATTTTTTAAAGTTAGAAACTTCCAAAACAGATTATTTTCATATAGATGTAATGGATGGTAAATTTGTAGAAAAAAATACATATGAAAAGATGCTACAATATACATCATATATAAAAAGAATATCAAATTTACCATTGGATATTCATCTAATGGTAGAAGATATAAAAACAGCAATAGATGATTTTATATCAGTAGAGCCCAATATAATAACATTTCATTATGAAGCATGCAAAAACAAAGAAGAAGTATATGACATAATAAATTATATAAAAGAAAATAATTGTAGAGTAGGAATATCAGTAAAGCCAAATACAGAAATAGAGGAAATATATGAATTTCTCCCATATGTACATATATGTTTAGTAATGACTGTAGAACCTGGAAAAGGAGGACAAACACTACTAACAGAAATGATACATAAAATAGAAAAATTAAAAAAATATATAACTGAAAATAACATTGAAATTGAAATAGAAGCAGATGGAGGAATTAATTTAAAAACAGCACCAGAAATAAAAAAAGCTGGAACAAATATATTAGTATCTGGAACAGCTATATTAAAGGCTCAAAATTATAAAGAAATAATAGACGAATTGAGGGTGATTTAAGGGACACCTTCCAAAAACACCTTGAGTGATTAATCACTCAAGGTGTTTTTGGAAGGTGTCCCTTAAATCACCCTATTTCTTTATAACTAGATTTGAAACAACAATACCAGTTCCTAGAATAACTAATGCTAGTGATATTAAACCTCCCAAAATAGGAATTAAACATACTAACCAAGTTACTATTGCTGAAATAACTAAAATTCCAAATTTAATAAGTAATTTCTCGATTTTTAATTTATTACAAATTAAGTTATTAATTGATATTACTGTTATAGAAGAACTTATACCTAGTAAAGTAAACAGTACTGGCAATAATAAAATTGCAAATGAAGATGTAATACCAGTAATTAACAATATTATAAATGCAATTATTAATGCAATAGGTGTAAGAAGTCCAAGACCTATAACAGGTAGAGTTTTCTTAGCAAGTAAATTATCGCATGATTTTATAAATTTAGGTGTTAACCAAAGGCCAACTAACCAAATAAGAACAATAGTACTTACAAATGTAGCTAATGACATAATATATGATGATATTGATTTTTCATCTGTGTCATGAGCAATCTTAGTAAATTTAATACTACCATTAACATTTTCCTGTGATAAAGGTAATTCTTCTTCTGAAGAATATTCTAAATTTCCTGCAATTCTTCCGCTAGATTTAGTTGTAAATTCTGAATTTTCTTCAGATTCTTCTGTTGAAGTAGTTTCATCAACAAAGTTTAATTTTTCGCAATTTACAAAAGCGTTTCTACCTACTGTTCCAAATATATTTAAAGAGTTTGCAGATACTTTTATATCTCTATAAACATATCCTGAAATATTCAAATCTTTACAAACAGAGTATAAATCATATACAATACCTTTAATATTTACAGTCTCTGCTGCAACAAACATATTACTGAAGATATATCCTTTTTCACTAACATTAACTGATTTAGCTAAAATAAAAGCATCTCCACCAATTTGAGAGTCTATAGTTACAGAATTTGCAATAATAAATAAATTACCATCTACTATATAATCTATAGTTACATTATCACCTGTTAAATAAACATCTTCTTTCTTTAAAGTATTTTCTTCTGAATTTTGTTCTATAATTTCATTTGAATCTTCAGAAGAATCCAAATTAGAGTCTGTTACTATAGAAACGTCGTCATCTGCATTAGCTTCTATGTCTTCATTATGTGCAATAACTACAGGAAAAGTTAAAGACAAAACAAGAAGTACAATTAGAGCAATAATGCTAATTCTTTTTTTAATCATATAAAAACCTCCTAATAAAATATATGTATACATGCAAAATATATATCTTTATAAAGAAAATGTCAATCGAAAAATATACAATTTTATATTTTTTTACAAAATACTACAAATTTTTTGACGTTACGATTTGTTATTGTTTTTACAAAACTTACTAATAGGGCAGTCATTGCATTTTGGATTTCTTGCAGTGCATGTAGTTCTTCCATGCCATACAAGTAAATGATTTAAGTCTTTTAAATATTCTTTTGGAAAAAGTTTGATTAAATCTTGTTCTATTTTTTCTGGGTCTTTTTTATCTGATAATCCAACAAGATTAGATATTCTTTTTACATGTGTATCAACAGCTATTCCTTCAGCAATACCAAAAACCTCCAGTAAAATCACATTTGCAGATTTTCTACCAATACCTGCTAAAGAAGTAAGTTCTTTCATAGTATGAGGAACCACTCCACCAAAGTCATCTAAAATCTGTTTTGCACATAATTTAATATTCTTAGCTTTATTCCTGTAAAATCCACAAGGATGTACAAGATGTTCCAATTCTTTTATGTCTATGTTTACAAAATCCTCAATAGTTTTACATTTTGAAAATAATAAAGGAGTTGTCTTATTTACTCTTTCATCAGTACATTGAGCAGAAAGCATAACACTAACTACAAGTTCAAAAGGTGTATTAAAATTTAAACTACAACCTGCATATGGATATTTATTTTTTAAGCATAAAACGAATTCTTTTGTGTCTTTTTTTTGCATATAATTTTCAACCCTTTCAATTATAAATAGTATAAGTAATATTATTTTACAAAAAAATACATAAAACGTCAATTTGTTATAGAATTCCTATTATACATAAAAAGGAACAAATAATTTTTTAAATAATATAATATATAAAAAACAAAACTAGTAGATTAAAAAAATTTTCTATTAGAAATAGTCAATAAAATTCATAAAAAATGGAGGAAATAGGATGGGAAGATTTTTAAAAAAAACATTAGCAGTTTGCCTAATTGGACTTGGATTAGGAATATTATTGGTCCTATTACTACCAATAACTGGATGGTTGTTTATTATAGGAGTAAGCATTGTATGTGTGGGTTTTATGTGGCTAGCATGCTAAAAAGGAGGTAAATACATATGACTATTGTAGTAAAAAAGGTACCTAAGTGTTTAAGGGGATTTGTAAAATTGATTTTTGGAATTAAAGATTAAAATACTATATTGTAAAACTATTAAAATCATAAAATAAATTTAATAAAACAAAAAAAGAGCATTAAGCTCTTTTTACTTTACCATCTTTTAAACACTTAGCACATACATAAATTCTTTTTGTTTCACCGTTTACATCAACGGCAACTCTTCTTAAATTAGGTTTCCATGTACGTGGAGATCTCTTACTTATATGAGAACGAGTAATACTAAGTTTATTTCCATGATTAGCTGTTTTTTCACATATTGCACATTTAGCCATTCTTAATTGCACCTCCTAAATAACTTAAATAAATTGACTATTAATAAGTCTAACACAAATAATAAAAAAAAACAAGTATTTTTTAAAAAATATAAAAAATTCCTTGCAAAATAGGAAAAATATGGTATAATAATTAAGCTATATGATAAAAAAGGAAAGGATTTGAAAAAAATGAATTGTAAAGTAGAAAAAACAAAAAACGCAAATGAAGTAAAATTAGAAATAACAATTGAGTCTGGAAAATTTGATGAAGCAATAAAAAAAGTATATTTTAAAAGTGCAAAATATTTCAATATACCTGGTTTTAGAAAAGGAAAGGCTCCAATGCAAATAGTAGAAAAATATTATGGAAAAGAAATTTTCTATGAGGATGCATTTAATGAAATAGCTCAAGAAGCTTTAGAAGAAGCTGTAAAAGAAAATAGTTTAGAAATAGTAAGTAGACCTGAAATAGATGTTACACAAATTGAAAAAGGAAAAGACCTAATATTTACAGCAGTAATGCAAACTAAGCCAGAAGCTGAACTTGGAAAATATAAAGGAATAGAAATAAAGAAAATAGAGTATAATGTTACAGACGAAGATATAGAACATGAGTTAAAACATATGCAAGAACATAATAGCAGAGTTATAACAATAGAAGATAGAGCTGTAGAAAGCGGAGATATAGCAACAATAGATTTTGAAGGATTTGTAGATGGAAAAGCATTTGAAGGTGGAAAAGCCAAAGGACATGATTTAGAAATAGGAAGCAACACATTTATTCCAGGTTTTGAAGACCAAGTAATAGGAATGAAAAAAGATGAAGAAAAAGACATAAAAGTAAAATTCCCAGACGAATATTTTTCAAAAGAATTAGCTGGTAAAGACGCAACATTTAAGGTAAAAGTAAATGAAATTAAGAAAAAAGAATTACCAGAGTTAGATGATGAATTTGCAAAAGATGTTAGCGAATTTGATACTATTGCCGAACTAAAAGCAGACATTAAGGCAAAACAAGAAAAACAAAATGAAGAAAAAGCAAAATATGAAACACAAGAAGCTGTTATAAAAGCGGTTTGTGAAAATGTTAAAGTAGAAATTCCAACAGGAATGATAGAAACAGAAACAGAAAATATGCTAAAAGATATGGAACAAAGATTATCATATCAAGGCTTAAAATTAGAGCAATATCTTCAAATGATGGGAAAAACACAAGAAGATATGAAAAAAGAATATGAGCCTCAAGCAATAGAAGGTATTAAATCAAGATTAGCTTTAGAAGCAATAATAAAAGCAGAAAAGATAGAAGCCACAGATAAAGAAATTGATGAAAAATTAAAAGAAATGGCTAAAAACTATGGAAAAGAAAATGATGAAGAATTTTTGAAAAATGAAAATGTAAGAAATTATATAAAACAAGGCATTACATCTGAAAAAGCAATAGATTTCTTAGTTAAAAATGCAAAAATAAAATAAGTTTAAAAAGAAAGGTTGGGGGGAATTTTAAAAGAATTTTAATCCCAACCTAAATTTTATAAAAAAACTTGTTTATATTTTAAATTAATGATATATAATTATAAATATAACAATTAAGAAAAAACTAATTGTTCAAAGGAGGAAAATTTATGTTAGAAAAAAATAGTTTAGTACCATATGTTATTGAACAAACAAGCAAAGGTGAAAGGTCTTATGATATTTTTTCTAGATTATTAAAAGATAGAATAATATTTTTAGGAGAAGATGTTAATCAGGCTACATCTAGTCTAATAATAGCACAATTATTATTTTTAGAATCAGAAGATCCTGATAAAGAAATATCATTATACATAAATTCACCAGGAGGTTCTATAACAGATGGAATGGGAATTATAGATACAATGAATTATATAAGTTGTCCAGTATCTACAATATGTATAGGAATGGCAGCAAGCATGGGGGCAGCGCTTCTTGCAGCTGGAGAAAAAGGAAGAAGATTTGCTACTCCAAATGCAGAAATTATGATCCACCAACCATTAATAGGCGGGGGAGGATTATCTGGTCAAGCAACAGAAATTAAAATTCACGCAGACCATTTAGTAAGAACAAGAGAAAAATTAAACAGATTTTTAAGTGAAAGAACTGGTCAAACAATAGAAACAATTGAAAAAGACACAGAAAGAGATAACTATATGACAGCAGAGGAAGCTCTAAAATATGGCTTAATAGACGGAATTATGGACAAAAGAAAATAAAAAATAAAGGAGAGAATTATATGGCAAATAAAGACACACCAAGAAGTGTAAGATGTTCTTTTTGTGGAAAGTCACAAGAAAATGTAAGAAAAATTGTAGCTGGACCAGGAGTATATATTTGTGACGAATGTGTAGAGCTTTGCACAAATATAATAGAATCTGAATTATATGAAGAAGATAAAGCAGGGTACACATTGAACGAACTAAGTAAGATTCCAAACCCAAAAGAAATAAAAGAAGTGTTAGATGATTATGTAATCGGCCAAGACAATGCTAAAAGGACATTAGCAGTAGCAGTTTATAATCATTATAAAAGAATAGCACATGAAGAAATAACAAATAGTGATGATGTAGAAATTCAAAAAAGTAACATATTACTTTTAGGCCCTACAGGATGTGGAAAAACACTACTTGCAAGAACGTTGGCTAGAATTTTAAATGTACCATTCGCTATAGCAGATGCAACAACACTTACAGAAGCAGGTTATGTTGGAGAAGATGTTGAAAATATATTACTTAAACTAATACAAGCGGCCGATGGAGATGTCCAAAAGGCAGAAAAAGGAATTATATATATAGATGAAATAGATAAAATAACAAGAAAATCTGAAAATCCATCTATAACAAGAGATGTTAGTGGAGAAGGAGTTCAACAAGCATTACTTAAAATAATAGAAGGAACTATAGCATCTGTACCGCCACAAGGAGGAAGGAAACATCCAAATCAAGAGTTAATACAAATAAATACAGAAAATATTTTAATTATATGTGGAGGAGCTTTTGAGGGATTAGAAAACATAATAAGAGACAGAACAGGAGAGAAATTAATTGGTTTTGGAGCCAAAAGAAAAACACAAAAAGATATTAGTCAATATGAAATATTCCAAGAACTATTACCACAAGATTTATTAAAATTTGGATTGATACCTGAGTTTATTGGAAGATTACCAATAATTGCAACACTAAAGGATTTAGATAAAGAAGCACTAATAAAAATATTGGTAGAACCTAAAAATTCATTGGTAAAGCAATATCAAAAACTATTTGAAATAGATGGTGTAGAATTAGTATTTGAACAAGAATCTCTAGAAGCAATTGTTGAAAAAGCAATAGAAAGAAAAACAGGTGCAAGAGGACTTCGTTCAATTATAGAGGAAATAATGAGAGATATAATGTTTGAAATCCCATCTAATCCAAATATAGAAAAATGTATTATTACAAAAGGTACCGTTCTAAATGGAGAAGGTCCACAAATAATTATTGGTGAGAATAAAAATAAAAATAAAACAGAAAAGAAAAAAAGACAGACACCAAATTCAGAAGCAAAAGAGACTGCATAGTGCAAACAAATATAAAATAAATTCATAATAGACATCTAGTACCCCATATTATTTAATATGGGGTATTTTGTTTTAGGAAAATTAGTAATTTCTTAAATTATTTTCCAAACAAAATATTAGCCATTTTACAAATCAAGAAAGGAATGATTTTTATGAAAGTTTTAACACTAAAAAAGAAAAGCATTTTAAAAACAGCAATAGTTATTATATTTACATTAACAGTATTTACTTTTTCAACATCTTTAGGAATGCAACATTATTACAATACAGGATTTTCAACAGGTTTAGTTACAGCAACTACTTTAAATGTAAGAAGCGGACCAGGTATACAATATAAAGTAGTAGCAACAGTTAATAAAAATGAATATATAAGAGTGTTTGCAGGAATAGGAGACTGGTATATTGTTCAAGTAGAAGGAGATTATGTGGGAGCTGTAAGTAAAAAATATATAAAACCAATTTATCCAAATGCAACAAATACAGGAGGAATAACAAGTGTAAATACATCTAATAGTAACTCAAACAACAATACAGTTTCAAGTAGTATGAATGCAGACGAAAAAGAAGTGTTTGATTTAATAAATAAACAAAGAACTAATAATGGACTTCAGCCATTAAAAGTAGATGAAGAAGTTCAAAAAGTTGCAAGAATTAAAGCACAAGATATGGTGCAGAATAATTATTTTTCACATGAATCACCAACATATGGTTCACCATTTGATATGTTAAAAAGTTTTAAGGTTTCGTATAGAACTGCTGGAGAAAATATTGCAGCAAATTCAAGTAATAGTGGAGCTGTAACAGCATGGATGAACTCTTCTGGACATAAAGCAAATATTTTAAATAGTAATTTTAACTATACCGGAATAGGAGTAGTAAGTAGCTCTAAATATGGGAAAATATTTGTACAACAGTTTATTGGTAAATAGTTACTGTTCAGTCTTAAAATATAGAAAAAAATATTTTACAAAACATTGAAACCCAAAATTCGATGTGATAGAATATGAAAGGAAAAACGAAGTAATGCTAAAATGGAGGAGTAATCATGAAAAAACTCATTGTTGTCATTATAGTTTTAGCAATAATTTTTGTAGGAATGATAATATACAAAAATTCAGCTATAAGTTCTAAAAATAATGTAAATATTCAAGAAATAAAAGAAATAGAAACATATTTAGCTAAAATCTATATGTGGAAAGAAATAACAGACGAAGCATTACCTAGTTTTAAAGATATAAACGAAGCAAGTGAAAAATGGATATGGGAAGTAGTAAAGAAAAATTTAGAAGAGTATGAATTAACTTATGAACAAATAGAAGAAAAGGAAAAAGAATTATTTGGAGACCACTTAAATAGGGAGTTTCCTAAACAGGGAACAGAATATTTAGTTTATGATGAACAAAAAGATAGATATTATCCAGAAGGAAAAGGGTTAGACGAAAAAGAAGATAGCTTCTTAATAAGTAAAATAGAAAAAACAAAAGAAGGGTATGAAGTTGAAATTGTTGAATATCTAGAAGATTATACTAATGTATTAACAGGAACTAGCGATACAATTATAATAGAAAACACAAAAGAAGAAAAGATTGGAGAAATTAAAAGCACAGAAGAAGATAAGGCTAATGAATTTGTAAAAATTAATATGGACAAGTTCTCTAAGAAAAAAATATTCTTATTAAAGGAAGAAACAAAAGAAATAAACAAAAGGTGTTTTATACAAAGTGTTCAAGAAATCTAGTAAAGGAATGTTATAAAAATGTTAGAAAATTGTAAACTTTGTCCACATAAATGTAATGTTAATAGAATAGAAGGAAAAACAGGAAGATGCAAAGCAAGTAAAAATGTGAAGATAGCATTATATAGCACACATGATTTTGAAGAACCATGTATAAGTGGAAAAAAGGGTTCTGGTACAGTATTTTTTTCTAATTGCAATTTAAATTGTGTATTTTGTCAAAATTACGAAATAAGCCAATTAGGAAAGGGTAGAGAAATATCTATAGAAAATTTAGCAGAAATATTTTTAATTCAACAAGAAAAGGGTGTAGAAAATATAAATTTAGTAACGCCAACTAGTTACGTATTTCAAATTATAGAAGCAATAAAAATTGCTAAAGATAAAGGATTGAAAATTCCTATTATATACAACACAAATGGATACGAAAATGTAGAAACAATAAAAATGCTGAATGGATATATTGACGTATACTTGCCAGATTTAAAATATGCAGATGATAAACTGGCAAAAAAGTATTCAAAAATAGATAATTACTTTGAAATAGCAACAGAAGCTATTAAGGAAATGATAAAACAAGTAGGAACACCTAATTTTGATGAAAGAGGTATTATAAAAAAAGGTGTAATTATTAGACATTTGGTATTACCAAATAATATAGAAAATAGCAAAAAAGTGTTAAGGTGGATAGAAAAAAATTTACCACAAAGTGTATATATAAGTGTTATGGCACAATATTTTCCTACCTATAAGGCAAAAGAATTTAATGAATTAAATAGAAAAATAAATAAAGAAGAATGGAACAAAATAGAAAAGTATATTGAAGAATTAGGTATTGAAAATGGTTATATTCAAGAATTAGGGGAACATGAAGAAGAATATGTGCCTAAGTGGGACTTTTAGATAGGAAGGAGGCTCAAAGATAATTGTAATTATACAAGGAAAGACAAAGTTATAATGTAAGAAAGGAATGAGTTTAAAAATGAAAGTAAAAATAATTGGATCAACCAAAATAGGATATGAATTGCCAAAACAAGAAGCATTAAATTTTTCAGGAAAATCAGCAGGAATATGTTATTTACCAGATACGCTTGAAACATTGTTTTCAGAAGCGGAGGAAAAAACAATAAGAAGATATAAAATGAATTTAGATTCAGGGCACCATAGCGTTTTTGGACACGCAACATATAACTTAAGTTTAGAAGGAATTCCTAAAATAATAGCAATGATTTTAAACAATGAAAAAATATACAACACCTCTGAAAAATCAGCAAGATATACAAAAATGTTACCATCTGATAAAGAAAAAGTCTTATATGAAAAATGGATAGAAATATATAAAAAAGAAATTAGTAAAGAATATCCAAAATTTGATTTAAAGAAAGTTCAAAAATTAGCACAAGAAAATGCAAGATATTTAATTAGTGTATTTACACCAGCGACAATTATGGAGTATACTGTAAGTTTCCAGCAATTAAATTTTATTATAAGTTGGTTTGAAGATTATATTGAAAAAGAGCCTGAAAATGCTTTTTCAAAGAAACTTAAAAGTGCTATGAAAGAGTTTTTAGAAGCATTGCCAGATTTAAAAGTAGAAAAATTAAATCCAAGAATAAAAGGAAAAAAGCTTTCTTTATTTGCTACTAGAGAAAGAAAAGAAGAATTTGGAGAAAATTATTGTACAACTTATTTAGCAAGTTTTGCAGAATTAGCTCAAGCACAAAGACATAGAACTTTATATTATGAAATATCATTTTTAGATAAAGCAGAATTCTACATTCCAAAAATAATAAGAGGAACTAAATTGGAAGAAGAATGGTTAAAAGATATTTCTTCATTAGAAGAATACTATCCACAAGGTATGCTCTTAAAGATAAATGAAAGAGGAACAGTAGAAAATTTTGTATTAAAATGCACAGAACGATTATGTGGAGCTGCACAACTTGAAATAATGGATCAAACATTAGATACAATGAGAAAATATCTTGATGCAACAAAAGATAATGAAGAAATATATAATTATTTATTGCCATATTCTAAAGGTGCAAGATGTACTTTTCCAGGTTTTAAATGTACCATGCCATGTGTATTTGGAGGAAAAGGTGCAATAAATAGAAAAGTATAGCACTAAATACTTAAAAATAAATGAAAAGGATTAATCAAAGTTGAAAATAATTGGAATAACTGGAAAATCAGGAAGTGGAAAGTCAACATTAAGTTCATATTTATCAAAAAAGTTTAGTCGGTATAGTTATTAATATAGATGAAATAGGTCATGAAGCTACAAATAATGAAGAGGCTACAAAAAAGTTGTGTAATCTATTTGGAACAGAGATATTAGACGAAAATAAAAAAATTAATAGAAAAAAACTGGGAAATATAGTTTTTAGCAGTAAAGAAAATATGGACTTACTTACAGATATAACATGGGGATACATGCAAGAAAGAATAGACAATATATTAAATAAAGCACATGAATTAGTAATATTAGATTGGTCATTATTACCAATTACTAAATATTGGGAAAAGTGTGATATAAGAATATTGGTAGTTTCTGATGAAAATGAAAGAAAGAAGAAAGTGCTTAAAAGAGATAAAATTTCAAAAGAATATTTAGAAAAGAGAGAATCCAAAAGTCTTGACTATAATAATATAAAATATGATTTTGTATGGAAAAATGATTATAAAAATATGGTATAAACATAAATAAATTAGTAAAAAATAAAAAGCGGAGGGAATAAATATGTTTATACCTAAAGCAATTTATTATGAAAAATCGATTCAAGAATATCAATTAGGAAAAGAGTTGTTAGAAAAATACAAAAATGTAAATAAAATACAAATTGAAAACCACAACAATATAGAAGAGATGAGAAAGAAGCCTAATAAAGAATTTCCGAATATCAAGAAAAATCTAATAATAGGAGTAAGAAAAACACATAAATATGTAGAAAATCATAAGGTATCAGATTATTTAGTACCATATACTTCTTCTCGGGTGTACAGCTTCTTGTATGTATTGTTATTTAGTTTGTAATTACAACAAATGTGCATATTTAAGATTGTTTGTAAACAGAGAGCAAATGTTAGATAAAATAATAAAAACATCCGAAAAAGCTGAAAAAGAATTAACTTTTGAAATAGGAAGCAATAGTGATTTAATTTTAGAAAATTCCATAACGAATAATTTAGAATGGACAATTGAAAATTTTAAAAATACAAAAAAGGGTATACTCACCTTTCCAACAAAATTTGATATGGTAGATTGTATTTTGCCATTAAATCATCAAGGGAAAATTATTATTAGAATGAGTGTCAATCCCGAAGAAATTATAAATAAAGTTGAATTTGGAACATCTAGATTAAAAGGAAGAATAAATGCAATAAACAAGTTAAAAGAAGCAGGATATAAAATAGGAATACTAATAGCGCCAGTTATTTTTGTTGAAAATTGGAGAGAATTATATCATGAATTAATAAGAAGGTTAAATATGGAATTAACAGAAAATGCAAAAAAAGATGTTTTTTTTGAAATTATTTTTATGACATATAGCTATGTTCATACAAAAATAAATGAAGAAGCATTTCCAAATAGCGTTAATTTGTATAATAAAGAAATAATGACTGGAAGAGGGAGAGGAAAGTATTGGTATAAGCAATCATTAAGAGAAGAAGGAAGTATTTTTTTTAGGGATCAAATAAAAAAGTATTTTCCACATAATAATATACTTTATATAGTTTAACAGCTCGTTCAAGACTAAGCTTCGTAAGTAATTCGCATATTAATCGTGATTACTATCGTAACAAATAATTCCAAAACCCTTGAAATTTATTTAAAAATGTAGTACAATAGGTATGTCAAAAAAGACATACCTTTTACTTAGCTAAAGTTAAGCACCTAAAACTTTTGCTCAGTTCAAGGAAAAAATATAATTAGGAGGTGTAAACTATGACAAAGGAAAGAAAACAAGAAATCATTAATACATATAAAAGAGAAGAAAATGATACTGGTTCTCCAGAAGTTCAAGTAGCTCTTTTAACAGAAAGAATTAATGAATTAACAGAACACTTAAAAATCCATAAAAAAGACAATCATTCAAGAAGAGGTCTTTTAAAAATGGTTGGTAAAAGAAGAAATTTACTTAACTATTTATCTAAAAAAGACATAAACAGATACAGAGAAATAGTTGAAAAATTAGGACTAAGAAAATAACTATAAAAGCCCAGTGCTTATTTTGGCATGGGCTTTTATCAAGTAAGAATTTAGGTAAGTAGCTTGTATAATATATTAATTTGAAATTAATATATTATAGAGGTTACCAATCTAAACTTACTTGAAATTTATAAAAATGGTGCAAATAAAAAAGAAAAGAGGAATTTAATTATGTTTAAAACTTATGAAACAGAACTAGCAGGAAGAAAACTTGTAATAGAAACTGGAAAAATGGCAGGTTTAGCAAATGGAAGCGTTTTAGTTCGATATGGCGACACATGTGTACTAGTAAATGTAACAGCTTCGAAAGAACCAAAAGAGGGTATAGATTTTTTCCCACTTTCAGTAGATTTTGAAGAGAAATTGTATGCTGTAGGAAAAATACCAGGCTCATTTCAAAAAAGAGAAGGAAAACCAAGTGATAAGGCAATTTTAACATCAAGAGCAATAGATAGACCATTAAGACCACTATTTCCAAAAGATTTTAGAAATGATGTTGTAGTTGTAGGAACAGTTTTATGTGTAGAACAAGACAATTCTCCAGAGGTTGCAGCCATGATTGGAGCATCTGCAGCACTTGCAATATCTGATATACCATTTGGAGGACCAACAGCAGCAGTAAATGTAGGACTAGTAGATGGAGAAATTATAATAAACCCAACAGAGGAACAAAGAGAAAAAAGTGACTTAACACTAACAGTTGCAGCAACAGAAAAGAAAATTACAATGATTGAAGCTGGTGCAAATGAAGTTCCAGATGATTTAATGTTAGAAGCAATAAAAAAAGCACATGAAGAGATAAAGAAAATATGTCAATTTATAAGTGATATACAAAAAGAAATAGGAAAACCAAAATTTGAATACAAGTCATTTGAGGTAAACCATGAGATATATGAATTTATAGAGTCTAATTTTAAAGAAGAAATGAAAGCAAAAGTTCAAGAAGAAGATAAAGAAAAAAGAGATAACAATATTTCTGAGTTAACAGCAAAAATTGAAGAAACTTATATAGAAAAATTTGGAGAAGAAGCTTTCGAAGAGCACAAACAAGAAATAGGAGAAGCAATATATAAATTAGAAAAGAAATGTGTAAGAGATATGATATATTTCGAACATAAAAGAGTAGATGGAAGAGAATTAGATGAAATAAGACCACTTTCATGTGAGGTAGGATTGCTTCCAAGAACACATGGTAGTGCACTTTTTACAAGAGGGCAAACTCAAGTAATGTCAATAGCAACTTTAGGAATGATAAGTGAAGAACAAGTATTAGATGGAATAGACTCAGAAGAATCAAAAAGGTATATGCATCATTACAACTTTCCAAGTTATTCAGTAGGAGAGGCTAGACCTTCAAGAGGTCCAGGTAGAAGAGAAATAGGACATGGAGCATTGGCAGAAAAGGCATTGGTTCCTGTATTACCATCTAAAGAAGAATTTCCATATAGTATAAGAGTTGTATCTGAAGTGCTTTCTTCAAACGGTTCAACATCACAAGCAAGTATATGTGGAAGTACTTTAAGCTTAATGGATGCAGGTGTCCCAATAAAAAGACCAGTAGCAGGAATTTCTACAGGATTAATTACAAATCCAGACAATGACGAAGATTACGTAATGTTAGTAGATATTCAAGGATTGGAAGATTTCTTCGGAGACATGGATTTTAAAGTTGGAGGAACAGAAAAAGGTATTACAGCAATTCAGGTAGATATAAAATGTGATGGACTTACTTATGAAATCATTAAAGATGCATTTACAAAAACTAGAATAGCAAGAAAACATATATTAGATGATATTATGATGCCTGTTATAAGTAAACCAAGAGAAGAAATTTCAAAATATGCACCAAGAATTGTAAGTACAAAAATAAAAGTTGATAAAATAAAAGATGTTATTGGACCTGGTGGAAAAATGATTAACAAAATTATAGACGAGACAGGTGTAAAAATAGATATAGAAGAAGATGGACAAGTCTTTATATATTCAACAGATAATGAAAAAGCAAACGAAGCATTAGAAATGATTGAAGACATAGTTAGAGAAGTAGAAGTTGGAGGAATTTACTATGGCGAAGTTGTTAGACTAATGAATTTTGGAGCTTTTGTAGATTTAGGAGTAGCTGGAAAAGAAGGATTGTTACATATTTCTAAAATTTCAAATGAAAGAATAAAAAATATTGAAGATGTACTTCATGTTGGTGATAAAGTTACAGTAAAAGTAACAGAAATAGATGAACAAGGTAGAATAAATCTTAGTATGAAAGACTTACAAGAAACTAGCAAAGAAGTTGAAGAACAATAAAAATATATACAAATATGAAAAACTAAAAGTAGGAGAAAAAATTCCTACTTTTAGTTTACAAACAATAGGAAAGGATGAAAAAATTGAAGGTATCAGACTTTAATTATAATTTACCAGAAGAATTAATTGCGCAAACACCTATAGAAAAAAGAGACGAATCAAGATTGATGGTATTAAATAAGGAAAAAAGAACAATAGAACATAAGAAATTTAAAGAAATAATAGACTATTTGAGACCAGGAGATATACTAGTTAGAAATAATACAAAAGTAATACCTGCAAGATTATATGGAAAAAAAGAAACAGGAGCAAATGTTGAATTTTTATTATTAAACAATATAGAAGGAGATATTTGGGAAAGTATAGTAAGGCCAGGAAATAAATTGCATATAGGAACAAAAGTTATTTTTGCAGGAGGGTTGCTAAAAGCTGAGATTTTAGACATTATGCCAGGGGGAACTAGAAAAGTTAGATTTGAATACAAGGGGATTTTTAATGAAATTCTAGATAAGATAGGTCTAATGCCACTTCCACCATATATTCACGAAGAATTAAAACAAAAAGACAGATATCAAACAGTCTATGCTAAATATAATGGTTCAGCAGCAGCACCTACAGCAGGGTTGCATTTTACGCCTGAATTGCTAAACCAAATAGAGGAAAAAGGAATTGAAATAGCAAATGTAACTCTTCATGTAGGAATAGGAACTTTTAGACCTGTAAAGGAAGAAGATGTGGAAAAACACGAAATGCATTCTGAACATTATTATATAAAAAAAGAAGACGCTGAAAAAATAAATAAAGCGAAAAAAGAGGGAAGAAGAGTAATTGCTGTAGGAACAACGTCATGCAGAGTACTAGAAACAGTTGCAGATGAAAAAGGTTTAGTAAAAGAAACCAAAGGAGACACACAAATTTTTATATATCCGGGATACAAATTCAAATGCCTAGATGGGTTAATTACAAATTTTCATTTACCACAATCTACATTATTAATGCTAGTATCAGCATTGGCGGGAAAAGAGTACATAATGAATGCTTATGAAGAAGCGGTAAGAGAAAAATATAGATTTTTCTCATTTGGAGATGCAATGTTTATAAGTTAGTAAAGATTGTTCAATGAAATCTTATAGGAAGGAATTATAAAATGAAACCAGCAATAACATATGAGCTTTTACATGAATGTAAACAAACAGGAGCAAGAAGAGGAATAATACATACCCCACATGGAGATATACAAACACCAGTATTTATGCCTGTTGGAACACAAGCAACAGTAAAATCAATGACTCCAGAAGAGCTAAAAGAAGAAGTAAAAGCAGAAATAATTTTATCAAATACATATCATTTATATTTAAGACCAGGAAGCAAAATAGTAAAAGAAGCAGGTGGACTTCATAAATTTATGAATTGGGATAGACCAATTTTAACAGACAGTGGAGGATTTCAAGTATTTAGTTTGGGCGATTTGAGGACCATACATGAAGAAGGTGTAGAATTTAAATCACATTTGGATGGTAGCAAGCATTTCTTTTCACCTGAATCTGTTATGGAAATAGAAGAAGATTTAGGAGCAGATATTATAATGGCCTTTGATGAGTGCTGTCCGTATCCTTCTACATATGAATATACAAAAAAATCTATGGAAAGAACAACCAGATGGGCAATTAGATGTAAAAAAGCGCATACAACAGAAAAACAAGCTTTATTTGGAATTATACAAGGTGGATTTTATGAAGATTTAAGAAAACAAAGCGCAAAAGATTTAATAGATTTAGACTTACCAGGTTATGCAATTGGAGGAATTAGTGTAGGAGAACCAAAGGAAGAATTTTTAAAGATATTAAATTATACAACACCTCTTATGCCAAAAGATAAACCTAGATACTTAATGGGAGTTGGAACTCCAGACTATATAATAGAAGCTGCAATGTCAGGAATAGATATGTGTGATTGTGTATTGCCAACTAGAATTGCCAGAAATGGAACTGCAATGACATCTAGAGGTAAAGTGGTTGTTAGAAATGCAACATATGAAAGAGATTGGACACCATTAGATGAAGAATGTGATTGTTATACATGCAAAAATTATACAAGAGCATATATTAGACATTTGATAAAAACTAATGAAATTTTAGGAGTAAGATTATTATCTATACACAACTTAAGATTCTTGACTAATTTAATGGAAAGGGTTAAAATAGAAATAGAGAATGATAATTTAGGAGATTTCAGAAAAGATTTTTATAAAAAGTACGGATATATAAATTAAATGGAGGTATAGAAATGAATTTATTAGAAGAAAGTGTTGAAGTAAAAGAGAATAAAAATAATAAAAAAGCATCAACCATCTTGCTAGTATCTATTATATTGGTATTTTTAATTATAGTATCAATAATTGCATACTTATCATATATAAAAGGAAAAGAACTCCATTTAACATTGGATAATAAAAATGATAGTAACTTAAAAAAATTATTGGTCTTTGAAGAAGATGGAACAATATATGCACCAATTAAAGAAATAGCACAATATTTTGGATATGAAAGTTTCAATGGTGAATATAACAATGTATCAGAGGTGCAAAGCAAATGCTATGTACAGAATGACAAAGAAATAGCAAACTTCACATTAGGAAGCAAAAAAATATATAAAAAAGAAATTGCTAAAAATTCAAACACCGAATATGAAGTTGTAGAAATAAATAAACCGGTAAAAGCAATAGACGGTGTTTTATACATAACTACAGAAGCAATGGAAAAAGCATTTAATGTAAGTTTTATATATGATAAAGATTCTAATAATATAAAGATATTTACTTTGCCATATCTAACTAATTATTACGAAAATAAAATACTAGATTATGGATATGTAAAACTAAGTGATGTATTTGCGAATGAAAAAGCAATATTAAATGATATCTTAGTAGTACAAAAAGATGAAGAAAAAAAGAAATTCGGAGTCATTGACGTAAAAGGTAATGTTATACTAGAAACAAAATATGATAGCATAATATATCAAAGTAATACAAAAGGATTTTTAGTTGAATCAAATACAAAGTTTGGAATAATAGCAGAAAATGCACAAACCAAAGTCCCAATAATTTACAGTGGATTAGAACTTTTAGATGGTCAAGAAGGATTATATATAGCAAAAAATGAAAGAAATCAATATGGAGTAATAGATGGCAATGGAAATATTAAAATAAATATAGAAAATGATGAAATAGGAATAGATAAATCTAAATTTAAAGAGAATGAAATAAAAAGTGATTATATTATAATGAATAATGTAATTCCAGCAAAAAAGGGCGAATACTGGGGACTATTTAGCAAAGAAGGTAAAAAAATAGCTGAATATGAATACGATAGCCTAGGATATATAGCAAACAATAACAAGGGAGTTTTAAACCTACTTGTAATACCAGATTATAACGTTTTAGTTGCATGCAAAGATAAAAAGTATACTCTAGTTAATTCTTCAGGTGAAAAATTATTTGCTATAATAGCAGATGATATATATATGACTATAACAAATCAAGAAAAACACTATTATATTAATGTAAATAATAGACAAATTGATGCAGAACAATATCTAGATAAAAAAGGAATTAGTAAAAAACAAAGCTCAGAAAGTGAGTCTAAAGAAGAAAATACTTAAAAAATAATTTAGATTGATATAAAAAAGTAATAGTATATTTAAAGTAAGATGCGCAAGCAATACATAAAATATACTATTGCTTTCTTTTTTATAATTAAATTCTAATTAATTTCGAGAACACCCTCAAAGACAAGCTTTGAGATTCCCTTTCCAAATTATTAAGAATTTTTAAGTTATTCCAGTTGCATTCGATTAATTCTCAAAATATTTATATAGTAATCACTTGCGTGGACTTCTAATATAGCAAATGGCTGACCAGTAACAACCAGTAGCAAATATTTTTAGAAAAAATTATAAAATTATTTACAATTTTAAAAAAATTGTATAAAATATAAACAAATGTAAAAAATGTCATATAACAAAAGAAAATGTAGAAAGAAGGGGAGCATATCAATGAAAATATTGATGTTAACATGGGAGTACCCACCAAGAGTTGTAGGAGGTATTTCCAGAGTAGTGTATGATTTATCTAAAACATTAATAAAAGATGGACATGATGTTACTGTTATAACATATAAAGATGGGGATGTTCCATATTTTGAAGATGATAAAGGAGTAAAAGTACATAGAATAGATAATTACATGATTAATCCAAATAATTTTATAGATTGGGTTATGCAAATGAACTTTAATATGATTGCAAAAGCAAATGAAATAATAGCAAACGAAGGAAATTTTGATGTAATACATGCACATGATTGGCTAGTTGCATATGCTGCAAAAACTTTGAAAAATTCATATAATATACCAATTGTTTCAACTATACATGCAACAGAAGCTGGTAGAAATAGTGGTATACATGATGAACAACAAAGGTACATAAATGATACAGAGTGGATGCTTACATATGAATCTGCTGAAGTAATAGTTAATAGTAACTATATGAAAAACGAATTACAAAGACTATTTGGTTTACCATATGATAAAATAAATGTTGTGCCAAATGGAGTAAATTTAGGATTATTTAACGGAATAGAAAGAGATTATAACTTTAGAAGAAAATATGCAATGGACAATGAAAAAATAATACTATTCATGGGAAGACTAGTATATGAAAAAGGAATACAGCACCTTATTTCTGCAATGCCAAAGATATTGGAAGGATATCATGATGCAAAACTTGTTATATGTGGAAAAGGTGGAATGATAGATGAACTAAAAGCACAAGTTAATTCTATGGGAATATCAAACAAAGTATATTTTGCAGGATATATGAATGGAAAAGATGTTCAAAGAATGTACAAATCAGCAGATATTGCAGTATTTCCAAGTACATATGAACCATTCGGTATAGTTGCATTAGAAGCTATGCTATCAGAGAACCCAATAGTTGTTTCAGACATAGGAGGATTAAATGAGATAGTAGACCATAGGGTAAATGGAATGAAAGCATATTGTGGTAATCCAAATTCTATAGCTGATTCTATATTAGAATTGTTGTACGACCATAAGCTATGTGCGGAAATTACCAAAAAGGCTAAAAACAAGGTTAGAAATGAATATAATTGGAATAAAATAGCACAAGATACACATTTTACTTATCAAAAAGCAATATGCCAATCAATGGCAGAAAAGCAGAAAAGAGAATTGGAACAAGAAAGAGCAAGAAAAAAACAAAAAACAAAAGTTGTAGAAAACGAAATTACAAATCTACTTAGCTTTAAAAAGCGTCATGCTTACGCATAAAAATTAAATAAGATGCTTTTGGGTGCTTTTGGGGACACCTTCAAAAAGCATCTTATTTTTATGCAATTGCAAACATAAAAATTTATTAAATTTTTAAAATTCTACAAATTTAGCAAAAAAATAGTGTATAATATAAACATAGATAATACCAAAACAATAAATAATAGAAGAGGAGTTAAATAATATGCCAGAATTTAAATCAGGTTTTGTAACATTAATAGGAAGAACAAATGTAGGAAAGTCAACACTTTTAAATTTGCTTGTAGGGGAAAAAGTTGCAGCAATAGCAAATAAAGTGCAAACAACGAGAACAGCAATAAAAGGAATTGTAAACAGAGAAAATTCGCAAATAATATTTACAGATACACCTGGAATTCATAAGCCAAAAACTAAATTGAATGAAACAATGATAGAAACATCGTTTTTGAGTATTTCTGATTGTGATGTTATTTTATTTCTAATAGAAGCAACAAGTGATAAAATTGGAAAAGGAGATAAAATAATTTTAGAAAAAATAAAAGAAACAAAAAGAAAAGCAATTTTAATTATAAATAAAATAGATTTAATAAAAAAAGAAAAACTACTAAAACTAATAGAAACATATAACAACGAATACAAATTTGAGGCTGTAATTCCAATATCAGCAACAAATAAAAAATATAGAGATATTGTTTTAGACGAAATAGAAAAGAACTTAAAACCAGGTCCAGCATATTATGATATAGAAGAATATACAGACCAAACCTTAAGACAATTAGCAGAAGAAATAATTAGAGAAAAAACTCTAAATTTGCTTCAAGATGAAGTGCCACATGGAATATATGTAGAAGTTGAAAAAATGAAACAAAGAAATACAAAAAACAATGAGGAAATTTATGATATTGAGGCAACCATATATTGTGCTAGAAATTCACACAAAGGAATAATAATAGGAAAAAATGGAGAAATGTTAAAAAAAATAGGTAGAAGCGCCAGAATAGATATGGAAAAAAATTTTGGAATAAAAATAAATTTAAACACATGGGTAAAGGTAAAAGACGATTGGCAAGAAAATGATTCCATTGTAAATAAATTCAAATTGAAATAGTAAAATTTGAATAAAAAAAATAAAACTGCAAAAGATAAAATTAAAGGTAAAACTTTAAACAAAAGGAAGTGATCTTATGATAAAAAAAATAGCATGGAATACTTTTAAAAATACTGGAAATATAGATGCATTTTTAGAGTTTAAAGAGATAGAAAACATACAAAACGAAATAGAAAAAACAATAAAAAAAGATAAAATAGAATTAAAAGAAAATGAAAAATAAAATATAATTAAATGTGTAAAGGATAAAAAATGGCAAATATAAAAATAAATGGAGTAATACTTTCAGAAAGCAATGTAGGAGATTTTGATAAAATGCTAACAATGCTTACTCCTGGATTAGGAAAAATTTCATGTGTAGCTAAAGGAGCACGAAGGCCTAAAAGTGCTCTTTTAGCAGGAACTCAAATGTTTTGTTTTGGGGAATATATGGTGTATAAAGGGACTATTAACTATCATATAAACTCTGTAGAGCCAATTGAGGTTTTTTATAATATTAGAACAGATTTGGACAAACTAAAATATGCAGTACATATAAATAAAATAATAAAAGATGTCACACACGAAAATCAAAACTGTTATAACATTCTACAATTATTATTAAATACATTGTATACTATCTCAGAAACAGATAAAGACCTAGAATTTATAATAAGTATATTTAAATTAAGATTGTTGTGTTACTTGGGATTCACTCCTCAAATAGAAAAATGTGTAAATTGTGGAGAAAAAGAAGATTTAAAATATTTTAGCTTAGAAGACAATGGTTTTAAATGTAAAATATGCGGAAGACAAGATACAAGTTGCATAGAGGTAAGCGAAAGTACTATGAATGCGATAAGATACACAATAACATCGCCTGCAAAAAAAATATATTCATTTACACTCAAAGATGAGTCATTAAAAGAGTTTAAATTAATAACAAAACTATATTTTAATGAAAAATTAGAAAAAGAATACAAAATTGACGAACTATAGTTGAAAAAAAATCAAATAACATATATAATAAAGCCATACAATAAATATATAATCAAAAAGAAGAAGGGAGCGATTTTTATGAAAATAAAAATAACAGGAAAGGAACTAAAGATAACAGAAGCTATAAATGACTATGTAGAAAAGAAATTAGACAGGGTTGATAAATACTTTGAAAATGCAGAGGCAGATGTTACATTAAGAACAGAAAAGAATGAACAAATAGCAGAAATTTGCGTAGTAGCAAATGGAGAAAAGTACAGAGCTGTAACAGAAAATAAAGATATGTATGCTTCTATAGATAAAGATATAGATATACTTGAAGGACAAATAAGAAAGGCAAAAACTAAAAAAGAGAAAATGATGAAAGAAGCAACAATAAAAAATATGGATGTTGCAACAGACAAAATAGCTGAAATAAAAGATGAAATAATAAAGACGTCTTATTACGAAATAAAACCAATAACACCAGAAGATGCTGTTTTAAAATTGCAAGAAAAACCAACACATAATTTCTTAACATTTATAAATGTTGAAACAGGAAAGGTAAACGTTATACATAAACTAAAAGATGGCAAGAATTATGGTTTAATAGAGCCAGAAGCATAAAATAAAAATATAAAAAGGCAGGAAATCAAATCCTGCCTTTATGTATTTGTAAAAATATATAAAAACAAAATCTAACTTCCTGCATAATAATTAATAACTAGTATTATATAAACTATTTCATTTGTTGTTCAGCTTGTTGAACTAATTTTCTAACCATATTACCACCTATTCTTCCAGCATCTCTTGAAGATAAGTCACCGTTGTAACCGTCTTTTAGGTTAACACCAACTTCACTGGGAGTCAAATTTTTATTTGAGAAAATACATATTTTTTTGTATAGAATTTGTTAATAGTTATAGATTATAAAATTAAAAAGCAATCGCCTAAAAATACATATTACGAAAAAGTTCCGTAAACGGAAAAAATTCGTAATAAAACAATTGACTTAATATAATATATTTGTTATAATAATATTACGAAAAAGTTCCGTAAACGGAAAAAATTCGTAATGGAGGTTTTAAAATGGAAATAAAAAGAGATTTTTACTTAAATCAGCTTATAGATGGGTTAGATAATAATCTTGTAAAAATTGTTACTGGAATTAGAAGATGTGGTAAATCATATCTATTAGATCCAATTTTTAAAAATTATCTTATAGAACAAGGAGTTAAAGAAGATCATATCATAAAATTAGATTTAGATGAAAGAGATAATTTTATATATCATAATCCAGATGAATTGAATAAATATGTAAAAGACAGAATTATAGACAAAGATAAATACTATATTATTCTTGATGAAGTTCAAAAGGTGGAAGAATTTGAATCTGTATTAATAGGTTTTTTACATATGAAAAATGTAGAAATTTATGTTACAGGAAGTAATTCAAAATTTTTATCATCTGATATTGTTACAGAATTTAGAGGTAGAGGTTCTGAAATAAAAGTATATCCTCTTTCTTTTAGTGAATATTATTCTATATATGATGGATCTGAAGAAAAGGCTTTAAATGAATATTATACTTATGGAGGATTACCACTATCAGTACTTGCTAAATCTGATGATGCAAAAATTAATTATTTAAAATCACAAAAAGAAAATGTTTATATAAATGATATAGTTGAAAGAAATAATGTTCAAAATAAAGAAGAATTAGAAATGTTAGTACAAATTATAGCATCTGATATTGGTTCACTTACAAATCCTTTAAAACTATCAAATAGCTTTAAAGAAAGAGATAAATTATCTACAATGACTGATAAAACTATCTATAACTATTTAGGGTATTTGCAAGATGCATTTATGATAGAAAAAGCAAGAAGATTTGATGTACGAGGTAAAAGATTTATAGAAACACCTCAAAAGTATTATTTTACTGATATGGGAATAAGAAATTCATTTTTAGATTTTAGACAAAGTGAAGAAATATCACATACTATGGAAAATGTTATATATTTAGAATTAAAGAAGAGAGGATATAATGTTGATGTTGGTTCAGTAGAGATAAGAGAGGGAGATAAAAAGAAACAATTAGAAATTGATTTTGTAGCTAATAAAGGGAATAATAAAATATATATTCAATCTGCCTTAGAGATGAAAACAAAAGAAAAAGTTGAACAAGAGCAAAAATCATTGTTAAATGTAAACGATTTCTTTAAAAAAATCATTATTGTAGGTGATAATATAAAAAAATCAAGATATGAAAATGGTATAATCATAATGAGTATATATGATTTCCTTCTGGATTTAAATAGTTTGGAATACTAAGTTTATGAAATGAAATTGTCAATTATTTTTGATTTTTTTGTTGTCAAAAATAAAATATTAGTATAAAATAAAAGTAAGAAAAAGAAGGAGTGGTTTTAAGTGGGTGATAAAATTTTAAAAGAACAAGTTAACGACCTATCACCTTTCATAAAAATAATAATGAGGTTTAATTCATTTTTTTTGATGGGTTGCATAGTAATAATGGTAATTGGAATTATTTTTAAGATTTTTTCACCACTTATATTACCAGTTTCAGTTACCCACCGAGGAATAACGATTCCAGAAGGATTTAGCATTCTTTTTTATGGTTCTATTATGGGGATTATATTAATATGTCATGCAATACCTTTTTTAAAATATGGAATTTACACTTTAAGATATTTAAGTGGAATAAAAGAGTTATCAAATATAAGTTTTGAAAAAGGATGTTATATTTTGTGTGTATCCTTCATAGATTGTTTCATTGTATTTTGTTTATTTAAGAATATACTTATAATTATATTATTAGTATTATTTATTTTTTCAGTATGTTTTAATTTAATGCAATTAAGTAGGTTGAAAAAATTGATATAATTAAAATATTAGCTAAATTATTAATATATGAAGTTAGATTATTTACACAATAAAATTCACTACAAATAAGAAAATATTATAAAGCATAACCTATGAAAAGCAAAGTAGATTCTGATAAAGTATAGTTAGAGAAAATAAACCAAAGGCTGAAAGTTTATTATATACTCAGAAATCGAAAATTCACTTGGAGGTCTTATATTGAAAATAAAGTAGATATAAGCGGTGGTATCCGTTATAATACATTTCAAGAGTATTTATTGTATAATAAATAAAATTAGGTGGTACCGCGGAATAACCCTTTCGTCCTATAAAACGAAGGGGTTTTGTTGTATTTAAGGAAGGAGAAAGAAATGGAAGAAAACTTAAAAAGAATCAAAGAAAAGCTAGAATCTCAGATTTCTAAAATTCAAGAAATGAATGAACTAGATAAGTTTAAAAGTGAGATTTTAGGTAAAAAAGGTGAGCTTACACAAATACTAAAGAATATGAAAAATTATGATGAAAATGAAAGACGTAAGGTAGGAAAAGCTGTTAATGATGCTAAAAGAAATATAGAGGCTAAAATTGAAGAAAAAAGAGAAATTATAAAAAAAATAGAATTAAATAAAAGGCTAGAAAAAATTGAAAGAATTGATTTCTCATTACCAGTAAATGATGAATTAGGTTCATTACATCCTATAACTGTAGTTCAAAGAGAAATCGAAGAAATATTTAGAACTATGGGGTTTACAGTAGAAGATGGAAATGAAGTTGAAACCGAATATAATAACTTTGAAGCTGTTAATGTACCTAAATACCATCCTGCAAGAGATATGCAAGATACATATTGGCTAGAAAATGGTCAATTATTAAAAACTCAAACATCAGCTGCACAAAATAGGATAATGAAAAAATATAGTGCTCCATTAAAAGCTATATTTCCAGGAAGATGTTTTAGAAATGAAAGTTTAGATGCATCTCATGAAAATACATTCTTTCAATTAGAAGGAATGATGATTGATGAGAATATATCAGTAGCAAATTTAATATATTTCATGAAAACAACATTATCACAAATATTCAAGAAAGATTTGAAAGTAAGATTAAGACCAGGTTTCTTTCCTTTTGTAGAACCAGGATTTGAATTAGATGTTAGTTGTATTTACTGTAATGGTGAAGGATGTAAAGTGTGTAAACATGGTGGATGGATAGAATTATGCCCATGTGGATTAATTCACCCGAATGTACTAGAAATGGGTGGAATAGATTCTGAAAAATATTCAGGATTTGCATTTGGATTAGGATTATCAAGATTAGCAATGATGAAATATGGAATTAATGATTTAAGATATTTAAATTCTGGAGATTTAAGAGTATTAAAACAAATAGGAATAAAGTAGGAGGAATAAAATGTATATTTCAATGAATTGGATAAATGATTTCGTAGATTTAAAAGGAATCAATTTAGAAGAATTAATAAATAGATTTACATTATCAGTAGCAGAAGTTGAAGGAACAATTAAATACGGAAAAAATATCAAAGATGTTATAACAGCTAAAATTATAGAAATAGAAAAAATAGCAACTTCTGATAAATTAAGAAAAGTTAAAGTGGATAATGGAAAAGAAATTGTAACATGTGTATGTGGTGCGAAAAATATTAAAATTGGTGATATAGTTCCTTTTGCACAAATTGGAAGTATTGTCAATGGAATAGAGATAAAACAAGTGGAGATGGCTGGAGAAACAAGTAATGGAATGTGCTTGTCAGAAAAAGAACTTGGAATTTCTGAAGACCATTCAGGAGTAATGGTTTTTGATAATGATACTAAATTAGGAATGAATGTAAAGGAATTATTAGATATTGATGATACAGTATTTGAAATTGATAATAAATCTTTGACTAATAGACCAGATTTATGGGGACATTATGGAATTGCAAGAGAAATTGCAACTTTAACTGGTAGAAAGCTTAAAAATATAGAGATTGAGAACTTAGAAGAATATAATAATCTTAAAGAAGTGGGTGTAGAAGTAGAAGATAAAGAAAAATGCTACAGATATACTGCAATAGAGGTTGAAAATATAACAGCTAAAAAAATTGATATTAATAAAAGAATTAGATTGTATTATTGCGGAATGAGATCTATAAATCTTCTTGTCGATCTAACAAATTATATCATGCTAGAACTAGGTCAGCCAATGCACGCATTTGATAAGAAATTAGTAAATAATATTAAAGTTAAAAGCATAGAAAATGATATAGAATTTAAAACTCTTGATGATGTTACAAGAAAAGTAGATAAAGGAACTTTAATGATTTGTAACAATGATGAGCCAATTGCAATAGCAGGAATTATGGGAGGGGCTAATTCTGAAATAAAAGATGAAACAAATTCATTAGTTTTAGAATCTGCAAATTTTGATTCAGTATGTATTAGAAAAAGTGCAGTTGATTTAAAGCTTAGAACTGATGCTAGTGCACATTATGAGAAAAGCTTAGATCCTGAAATTACAGATATAGCTATAAAGAGATATATCAAATTATTAAAAGAAAATGATAACGGTATAAAGGTTACATCTAAATTAACTGATATATATGTAAAAAAATATCCTATTATAAAAATAGAAATAACAAGAGAATATATAAATAGTAGAATAGGTATAGAACTATCACTAAATAGAATAAAAGAAATATTAAGTTCATTAGAATTTGAAATAGAAGAAAATGGAGAAACTTTAACTGTTAAAGTACCTTCATTTAGAGCAACAAAGGATATTAGTATAAAAGCAGATCTAGTTGAAGAAATTGCAAGAATTTATGGATATGATAATATAGAGCCACAAACAAAAAATCAACCATTAAGAATTGTAGAAATAGATGGTGAGAAAAAAACTGAAAATACAATAAAGGATTTACTTGCAATTAAATATGGATTATCAGAAATTCATACATATATTTGGTATGACAGAAAGAAGAATAAAGAGTTAAATATAGAAGTTAATGAAAACAATATAAAGCTTGCAAATAGCTTAAATGCAAATTTTAATGTTTTAAGAGAATCTATGATTCCATCTTTACTATACACATTAAGCGAGAACATAAAATACTATCCTAATGTAAACATTTTTGAATGCGGAAGAACATTTGAATATCCAAATAAAGGAGAAGAATGTATTGAAAATAAAAGTTTAGGAATTGTTTTATGTAGTAAAAATAAGAGTTCCAAAGAACTTATTTATAAACGGAATAGAAATGATTAATTCAATTGTTTTTCTTAATAAAAATGACCAAGTACAAATGTGTGATAATGAGAGCTATAAATATAATTGGATTAGTACAATTAATTCTGCTGAAGTGAAGTATAATGATAAAAGTATTGGTTATATTGCGGAATTAGATATTAATATTAAAGATAATATTGATAAAAAATCTAATATAGTAGTTATAGAATTAAATTTAGATGATTTGAATAATATAACTGAAAAGAAGAAAACATTTAAAGAATTCTCAAAATATCAAGCAGTTGAGATCGATATAAGTGTAATTGTAGATAAATCAGAAAAATATTCATCAGTTGAAAAATGTATAAAAAATGTAAATATAGAAGACCTATTAAAATATGAATTAATAGATATATTTGAAGATCAAAAAATATTACTAAACAAGAAGAGTATTACTATAAGATTTACTCTTGTATCAGATAATCACACATTATCAAGTGAAGAAATCAATGATGATTTAGAAAGGCTAATTAGTGAATTTGAAAAAAATGGCTATATAGTTAAAAGGTAAAAGATTTATATATAATATATTTTAAAATCATAATTAAATAAATATTATAAAAATTAAAACAGAGTTTTTATCAAAGACGATAAAGACTCTGTTTTTTAAAAAAATCGAAAAGTGTCCGGTTTTTTAAATTTAGTGTTCTTATATAGTGAAATTAGAAAAAAATTAAAAAATTTTCAAAAAATGCAACATTTTAAAAAAATTTTGGACTCTTATGGATGAAGTATTTTTATTTACCAATAAATGTATATATTCTGTTGTTGGACGGAATAATAAAAGTAGGTGATAGACTATGAATAATGGTAAAGAAAAGAAAAAAGAAAATACAAAAGAAGAATATAAAGTTAATTATTTCTTTAATGAAAATTCTAAAACTAATTTGAATGAAATTTTTAAAAGATCATTTTTATTTTCTTTAAATGCTGATGGAAAAATAATGTAGAAAATCGCCTAAATTTATACCACAATAATATAACTTATGGTATAATGTTTGTAGGCGATTGCTTAAAGGGAGGGATTAAATGTATAATACATTACCAATAAGCAATCAAAAGACAAAAAGTTTTAGAGTTGGTCTTTATATAAGGCTCTCTAGGGAAGATGGTGATAAAGAAGAAAGTTCTAGTGTTACAAATCAAAGAGAGATTTTAAAAAGATATGTGAGTGAACAGGAAAATTTCTTTGCCGTCAAAGAATATGTTGATGATGGATGGACAGGTACTAATTTTGATAGACCTAAGTTTAAAGAAATGATTAAAGATATTGAGGCTGGTGTGATAGATACAGTTATTACCAAAGACTTATCAAGACTTGGAAGAGAAAGGCTAATGGTAGGATATTACACAGAAATGTATTTTCCAGAACATAGTGTTAGATATATTGCTTTACTTGATAATATTGATACTTATATAGATTCAGGTATGAACGATATGGCACCATTTAAAGGCGTTATAAATGATATGTATGTTAGAGATATTTCTAAAAAGATAAGGAGTTCTTTAACTGAAAGAAGAAAAGCAGGAAATTTTTTAGGAGTTACAGCTCCTTATGGTTATAAAAAAGATCCTGATAATAAGTTTCATTTAGTAATAAATGAGAAAGAAGCAGAAGTTGTTAAAAGGATATTTAGATTATATCTAGAAGGAAATGGCTTAACAAAAATTGCACAAATTTTAACAAAAGATGGTGTACCAGTACCACGGAGAATCAAGAGATATAGGTAAAACAAGGAAAACAGCATTATATAGTTCTTGGAAACAAACAACTATTAGAAGAATATTGGATAATAGAGTTTATTTAGGAGAACTAGTGCAATTTAAAAGAAAGAAAGTAAACTATAAATCTAAAAAAAGAATAAATGTACCTGAAGAAGAAAGATATATCTGTAAAAATACACATGAACCTATTATTGACGAAGAAAGTTTCAATACTGTTCAGCAAATATTAAAGAAAAATAAATCTTTTAAAGGAACAAAACATGATTACTTGTTTAAAGGTTTACTATATTGTGCTGAATGTGGAGCAAGACTTAATATAACATATTCAAACTATGCATTAAAGAAATATGGAGAATATAGATACACAACAATTTGCTATAGTTATTCAAGGCTATATAGTGATATTTGCACAAGACATTCTAATAGTATTTTTGAATTAGAAGAGATTTTAATAAAACACATAAGGGCAGTATGTAGTAATTATATAAACAATAATTTACAAGATGAGTTAATAAGTATTGCGAAAAGAAAGAAACTTGAAGAACTAAAACAAGTAAATAATGAGAAAAAATTAGAAACATTAGAACATAAAATAACAGATATTGGATTATATATTAAAAATCTTTATATGGACAAGGTAAAAGGAGTAGTAAGTGAAAACGATTATATTTCACTTGTTGCTGATTTTACCAAAGATAGAGATAATTTAATTAAAGAAAAAGAAGAACTAATAAAAATTATTCAAAATGAAAAACCTATAAAAGATGAAACAGCAAAAATAGAAAAACTGGCAAAAGAATTTCTATCACTAGAAAAACCTACAAAACAGTTGCTTAATGAATTAATAGAAAAAATAACAATATCTGAAAATAAAGAAATAAACATTTATTTCAAATTTAATGAATTAAATGATATGAAAAAAGAAAATAAAAAAATAGCATAAAAATAAATGAAGTAGCTAGTGACTTGTCAAATATATTTTTGACACCAACTTCACTAGCTACTTCATATTTGAATCTATCTAAAGCAGACATAGCTTCTGGAACTAATTTTTTGTTACTGTTGTTTGACATCGTTTTCACCTCCTGTAATACTACATGTTAGAAAAAACATTTGCTTTTTCTAATACTTATAATTCACAAAAAAGAATAAAAATAAACAAACAATTTCTTCCATTTAAAATGACAAAATTCTTGCAAATTATAAATTTTATTTGTATAATTGGATAGCGGAGGAAGAGAAATGTATAAATTAGTAGCAATAGATTTAGATGGAACAATGTTAAATAATTATGGAATTGTAACCAAAAGAACAAAAAAAGCAATTGAAAACGCAAAAAAAACTGGAACAGAAATTATAATTGCGTCAGGAAGACCAATAGATTCAATAAAATCAATAGCTAAAGAAATAAAAAGTGAAAAATATTTTATAGCTGGAAACGGTTCAATTGTATATGATATTAAAAATGACAAAGTTATATATGATAAATATTTAAAAAAAGAAAAAATATTAGAAATAATAAAAATATGTGAAGAAAACAGCATTGCATACAATGTTTATACAGACAAAACAATATTAGCAACAGCTTTAAAATTCAATGTTTTATACTATCACAAAGAAAATTTAAAAAAAGAAGAAAACAAAAGAACCAATATAAGTATTGTCAAAAACATGTACGAATATGTAAAAAATATGAAAGAAGAAAAATTTTTAAAATTAACAATCTGTGATGAAAATAAAAGCGTGTTTAATTCAATTATTAAAAAAGTCAAAACAATAAAAGAGGTTGAAGTGCTAGATATTTCGCATATTTCAAGAAAAACAATAAAACAAGGAACAGAAGAAATAATGATAGAGTATTATTACACAGAAATCACATCACAAAATGCAAACAAATGGAATGCGCTAGAGTTTTTAATTGAAAAACTAAAAATATCAAAAGAAGAAGTAATGGCAATAGGAGACAATATAAATGATAAAAAAATGATAACAGAAGCAGGGCTAGGAGTTGTTATGAAAGGCAGTACACCTGAAGTTTTAAACAATGCAGATATTATTGCAGATACTAATGAAAATGATGGAGTAGCCAAAATACTGGAAAACTATTTTAAATAGAAGCCAAAAAAGATGAAAAAATAAGAAAAAACAACAAATATTACAAAAATATTACAAATATATTAACTTTAAGTTACATGAGATTTATTTGTTGATTTTAACCTAATATTGAGTTAAAATATATTATATATGGTTATTTTATATAAATAAATATTATTAAGGAGGAATTTGCGATGGCAACAAATCCAATGCAAAGAAAAGCAAGAAATTCATTTTTATTAGGAATGTTTGTAATGTTATTAATAACAGGGGTTATTATTGCATTTTTGTTCTTACAACTAATGAATAAAATAAATAAAGAAAAAGAAGATTTAAGTTTAAGTGCACAAGCATATGTATTAAACCAAGATGTAAAATCTGGACAAGTAATCACAACAGATATGCTTGAATTAAAAACTATAAACAGAACACTTATACCTAGTAATGCAACAAGCGATTTAAGTTTAATTCAAAATTATGCATTACAAGATAAAGAAGGAAACGAAATAACAACAAAATATGACAAAGATGGTAAAAATCCTAAATTATATATAAAGATAGATAAAGAAGAAAAAGAAGTAAAAAAAGAAGAAGAAACAGACAACTATTATGTAGAAAAAAATGGGGACAAAGAATACATACAATTAAACACAGTTCCTTTAATTGCAAAAGTTACTATGAAGAAAAACACAGTAATTACCACAGAATTATTAAATAAAGGAGATAGCGTTGTACAAGATGACGTAAGGAAACAAGAATATAACATGCTAGTTTTACCTATGGATATATTAACAGGTGATTATATAGACATTAGGTTGATGTTGCCTTCAGGACAAGATTATATAGTAATATCTAAAAAAGAAGTTGAAGTTCCTAATGTTAACGGAACAGATTCAGATGATACTATATGGGTTAATTTGTCAGAAGACGAAATATTACATATGAGCTGTGCAATTGTTGATGCATACCAAATAGCAGGAAGCAAACTATATGCAACTAAATACACAGAAGCAGGAATGCAAAAATCTGCTGTTCCAACATATCCATTAAATGAAAATACATCAAGACTATTGCAAAGCGACCCAAATATACTAGCAAAAGCTATGACAGAAATAAAAAACAGATATACTTCAACAGGCGGAGCAACTTTAAGAAACGACTATATAAATTCACTAATTAATAAACAAGGTGAACAAGCACAGACAAATTTAGAAACAAAAATGCAAGAAGACATAGTTAATTCTAAAAATTCTAGAAAAGAATATTTAGATTCTTTATCAAGTAAAAGCACAATAGAAGATTAAAAAAGGAGAGAAAATACTCATGAAGAAGGTTGGGTTTATAGGAGTCTATGACAAAATAGATCTAATTATATATATTGCTAAAGTTATAACAGAATTAGGAAAAAAAGTGTTAGTAATAGATTCAACTACGAATCAAAAAGCTAGATATATTGTACCTACTATAAATCCAACGATTAAGTATATCACGGATTTTGAAGATATAGATATAGCTATAGGGTTTTCCAATATAAGCGATATAAAAAAATATTTAGGACTTTCAGAAGAAAAAGAATTGGAATATGACATAGTACTTATAGATGTTGACAATTCAGAAGGATTTAAGAACTTTGAACTAAATCAAACACAAAAGAATTATTTTGTTACATCATTTGATAACTATTCTTTGAAAAAAGGATTAGAAATTTTTGATGGTATAACTGATGTCATGAGTTTAACAAAGGTACTTTTTTCAAGAGATGTCTTAAAAGAAGAAGATGATTATTTAAATTTTCTTTCATTAGGTTACAAAATAATATGGAATGAGTACAGAATTTATTTCCCAATTGAAAATGGAGATTTAAGTGTTATATATGAAAATCAAAGAGTAGCAAAAATAAAATTTAGAAAACTAAGTATACCATATAAAGATGGGCTTGTGTATCTGTCAAGTGAAATTTTAGGTGATGCAAGCGAAGCTAAAGTTAGAAGAATAGTAAAAATGATAGAAAAAGGAGCGTAAAAATGTCAATTGTAACTTTTTGGAACAATGGAAAAGAACAGACTGGAAAAACTTTATCAATTGTAGCAATTGCAACTTATTTAGCAATAGAACACAATTATAGAATATTAATAGTTTCAACAGGATATAACGACATAGGCTTAGACAATTGCTTTTGGGAAAAGAAAAAAGCAAAGAAAATATCAGGACTATTTGGCCCAAATACAAAAATAGACATAGAAGAAGGAGTTTCTGGTCTACACAAAATAATGAGAAGTAACAAACTATCACCAGAAACAATAAAGAACTACACAAAAACAGTTTTTAAAGACAGACTAGAAGTACTGCAATCACTTAAAGAATCAAGACAAGAATATATGGAAATGAAAAAGTTCTATCCAGAAATTATTAATTTAGCAAACAAATATTATGATTTAGTATTAATAGATTTAGATGCTGAACTGGGAGAAGATATATCAGAAGCCATATTATTAAATTCAAATCTAATAGTTACAAATGTTAGTCAAAGACTTTCAAGTATTAATAAACTAATGGAAATAAGAGAAAAAAATTCAGTATTACATTCAAAAAAGACAATGCTTTTAATAGGAAGATATGATAAATTTTCTAAATACAGTATAAAAAACATAACAAGATATTTAGGCGAAAAAAACAAAGTTTCAACAATACCATATAATACATTGTTTTTTGAAGCTTGTGAAGAAGCAGGAGTGCCAGATTTATTTTTAAGGTTAAGAAGGCGTGTAGATGATGATGACAGAAATGCATTTTTTATGCAAGAAATAAAAAGAACAACTGAAAATATTTTATATCGTTTAGAGGATTTACAAATGAAAATGTAAGGAGGGGGAGACTAAATGACAATAACTAATATTCTTTTGATACTAGTAGTAATTGGAATTGCTGGATATGCAGTTTATTATAGTATAAAAAAGAAAAAAAATGCTAAAGTTGAAGAAACAGTTAATGTTGATGACAAAACATATACAATAGAAAAAATGATTGAATTTGTAAAAAGAAGATTAGATGAAATTACAAAAATAAACTTATATGACATAGGTCTCTCAGAAGAAGAATTAAAAAGAAGAAAAAACAAGAAATATGAATTAAAGAAAGCTTTAAAAGGTTGTACTTATGGAGATGTAAATGATAAAAAATATGTTAAAGAATTAATTTTTGATTTATTAGAAAAAGAATATGGTGTAACAGAAACAAATATTTCAAAATCAATTCCTTTTGACATACCATCACTTTTAACATCACAAGATAAATTTGATATACTAATATATGCATATAAAAAAGAATTTGGATATGAAGCACTAACAGAATTAATAAAAAAATATGACTTAGCAGAGCTTAAATACGTAGAAGGTGAAACAAAGCCTTCATATGTAATTACAGGTGACGAAATTGAAGAGATATATGAAAAAGAAAATATAGCATTAACATTTTCAGACAAATTAGCAATTGTGGTTCAAAGAATATATCAAAAGTATAAAGGTTATAGTAGTATAGACGAAGTAAGAGATATGAATATAGATGGTATTTCTGGTGGTGTATCTGGATTACCAGAAAGTTTCTTGAGCCAAGTTGCACAAACAGATGGGGATTACTTAAGACAGGTATCAGAACATAGAGTTCCAAGAGCATGTGATAGTATTTGGATATTTTTCCAAGGTAAATCTATACGTTTAGCATTTTTATCATTTGGAACAGAAGCAGAGCTAAAAAGAGTATGCCAAAATATTTATAAATATAACAACCCAGGACAATTATCAGATACAAATGGATATAAAATAAATGAAATGAAAGATGGTTCTCGTGTAGTTGTTGTTAGACCAAGTTTCTCAGAAACATGGGCATTCTTTGTAAGAAAGTTTGACGTAAAACGTTCAACACTTGAACAGTGGTTTAAAGGAGAACCAGGCTCAGACGATTCAATAGAATTACTAAAGTACCTTGTTAAAGGTGCAAGAATTATTTCAATTACTGGTGAGCAAGGTTGTGGTAAAACAACAATGCTTATGGGAATGATAGAAAACATTTATGAAACAATGAATATTCGTGTTCAGGAAACTGCATTCGAGCTTCATTTAAGAAAAATATACCCAACTAGAAACATTTTAACATTTAGAGAAACAGAAACAATATCTGGACAAGAAGGACTTGACGTTCAGAAAAAGACTGATGGTTCTGTTAATATTATAGGAGAGGTTGCTACAGACCCAGTTGCTGCATGGATGATACAAGCAGCACAGGTTGCATCTAAATTTACTTTATTTACCCACCATGCTAAAACCTTCCCTAACCTAGTAACAGCACTTAGAAACTCAATGCTTAGAATAGGACAATTCAACAATGAAAAAACAGCTGAAGAACAGGTTGTACAAGTATTGAATTTTGACATACATTTAACTAAAGACTTTAGAGGAAAAAGATATGTAGAAAGAATAACAGAATGTATTCCCGTTGAAGAAAAGAATGAATATACATTTGAACATAGAAATGAAAAAACATTAGAAGGAAAATTTGATAAATTTTTTGACAATGCAACACATTATTTTGAAAAAATAACAGACAAAAAATTATATACATATAGAAATATATTAGAATATGTGGACGGAGAATATATAATTACAAACCCAATAACAGAAACAAATTTAAAAGAAATGAGACTTAACATGGACGACACAGATTTAGAAAGTTTTGACAAATTTGTAGACAAACATTGGGGAAACAGTTTTAAACAAGCTGTTTTGACAAATGCGGCTCCAGTAGTAGAGACAAAAAGGAGAGGAAGAAAACCTAAAAAAGAAACAGAATAGAAGAATAAAACTATAAAAGGGAGGTGCTATAAGTGAGCAACCAGGTAATAACTTATATAATGATAGGTTCATTAGCAGCAATGCTTGTTGTAATTTTTGTATATGTTTTGCTTTCAAAAAAAATGCAAAAATCTGAATACAAACAAATACAGAAACTACAAAAGGGAACAAAGGAAAATAAGTTTTCTACAGAAGTATTGTTTCAAAAACTATATCTAAGTTATATAAAAATACCCTTTTTAAAAAGATATGTTTTAAAATTAAGAAGAAGATTAGAAATTATTAATATAGACGATGAATACAACACTAGAAAGCAAACTGCTAAAATACTTACAAGAACATTGGCAATATTAACACCTGTAGTTGTAGTTACTATTATTATAACATCATCAAACTTTTTATTAATGTTTATTCTACTTATATTTGAGTTGTTTATGATAGATACACTTATAGATGGCTCTGTTGATAAAATTGATAACAAAATTTTGAAAGAACAAATAGATTTTTTCTCTGAAATTAGACATGCATACCACGAATACAACATGGTTGAAGAAGCTATTTACCAGGTTTCACAAGATGATGAAATGAGTGTTTCAAGGCAAGGTGAGAAAATATATGAAATATTAATTTCAGATGATCCAGAAACAGAATTAGAAAAATATTATGACATAGCACCAAATAGTTTCTTAAAAGAGTTTGCAGGAGTATCTTATTTAACAAAGGAATTTGGAGATAGAAAAGTAGATGGAGCATCTTTATACTTAAAAAATGTAAATAATATAACACAAGAGATGCAACTAGAAATATTAAAAAGAGATAAACTAAACTATGTATTTCAGAGTTTATCTGTTATAGCAATAGCTCCAGTAATACTTCTAGAACCATTAAAGAATTGGGCTATAAGCAATTTCGGGTTTACTGCAAGCTGGTATGAAGGAAAACCAGGGCTAATAGTGCAAATTTTAATATTAATTATAACTTTTTTAGCCTATGTATTAGTTAGAAAGCTAAAAGATAATGGCTCAACAGGAATAGACACAAAAAACAGAGAAAATCCATGGCAAGCAAAATTGTATAAAAAGCCAATAGTTAAGAAAATAGTAGACTTATTTATACCAAAAAAAGGTACAAAAGAATATAGAAAAAATCAACAATTGTTAAAGGATTCTGCTTCGCCACTAAAGATGGAATGGTTATACATAAATAGAATTTGTCTAGCTATAGTAACATGTATAGTTTCAATTATTTTATTTGCACAACTTCATGTTATTGCAATAAAATATATTTACGAAGAACCTACAACAGACTACGACATAATAGGTGGACTTTCTGAAAAAGACAAGCTAAAAGCAATGGAAGTAACAAAAAGAGATAATGTTTTCTTAGATAAGTTTAGAGGAAAAATAAATACAACAAAAGACCAAATAAGAATAGCAATGAAAAACCACGAATATTACAAGGATGCAGAAGATGAAGAAATTACAAAAGCAGTAGATAGAGTATATGATAAATTAAAAATAATAAATAGTGAATATATGCAGTGGTTTGAATTATTGTTAGCATTTGTATTTGCTGTAGTAGCATATATGGCACCAATCGGAATACTAATGTTTCAGTGTAAAATGAGGCAATTAGAAATGGAAGATGAGGTAATGCAATTCCAAACAATTATTTTAATGCTAATGAGAATTGAAAGGGTTAATGTTGAAATTATATTAGAGTGGCTTGAAAGATATTCAAATATATTTAAAGCACCTATTACAAAGTGTGTTAATAACTATGAATCTGGAGCTTGGGAAGCATTAGAAGCAATGAAAGATGAAATAAGTTATATGCCATTAATTAGAATTATAGAAAGTCTGCAGGCAGCAGTTGAAAAAATACCAATAAGAGACGCATTTGATGAATTGGACTCAGAAAGAGATTATTATAAAGAAAAAAGAAAAGAATCAAATGAAAGATTAATAAAAAGAAAAGGAATGATAGGCAAGGTAATAGGATTTGCTCCAATGGTAAGTATGTTCTGTGGATATTTAATTATTCCACTAGTATTTATAGGATTAACAAGTATGTCAAATTCTTTTTCTTCAATGTCAACATTAAGATAGATAACAAAATATAGAAGTTTATAAGTAAATTATAAATGAAGGAAGGAAAAAAACAAAAATGGAAAATGCTTCAAAAGCTCTACTTATGGCTGGGGGAGTGTTAATAGCTATATTGATTTTGGGTTCTTTAGTTTTACTTTTTGCAAATTTGCAAGATTATCAGAATAAGACAGACTCTTCAACGAAGCAGTCACAAATAGCAGAATTTAATAATCAATTTGAACCTTATAATAAAGATAATTTGACACTAATGGAATTGAAAAGTGTTTATAATAAAATAATTAGCAATAATACAAAATATACAGAATATAAAATTGACAGCAATATAATAAAATCACCTGGAGAATATACCAAGACAAATGGTAAATCTATATATGAATACTATATGAAAAAAGACTTTAAAGATATTCAAGAAACACATAAGCAGTATAAAGTGTTTAAATGTTCTGAAATAAAATATGACAATAAAAATGGAGGTAGAATTAATGTGATGAACTTTGAAGACATTACTCCAGAAGGAAAGGAAAGCCTCTTAATATATTGATATATTTAAATGTATAATATTTATTGAAAGGAATGAAAAAGATGGAAAATGCATCAAAAGCTTTGCTTATGGCTGCAGGGGTATTAATTGGAATATTGGTTTTATCTTTAGCAGTGTATTTATTCATTACTTTTGGTGCAAGTGCTAGAGAGGTAAACAATAGAATAGAAGAATCAAAATTGACACAATTTAATGCACAATTCAATGTTTATGAAGGAAGAACAGATGTTACTATATATGACATTATTTCTTTAGGAAATTTAGCAAAGGAAAACAATGAATATTATAAAGATTATAGATACTTTGAAAGAGAATATAAAATTAGAATAACAGTTCGTTTTGAAAACAACAAATCTATTATTGAAATGGTTGGTAATAAAGATAATCATGGTTTCATAAATGACTATAGCAAAGTTGATGAAGATGGAAAAATTAAAAGTTTATTTTCTTGTACAAAGGTTGGGTATCATGAAAATGGAAGAATAGAAAAATTAATATTCAAAGAAAATCAATAGATAATACAAAAAAAGATAAATATAGGTTTACAATAGATATGTCACACTAAAATAAAAATAATAAAAAACAGG
>CAMJCT010000005.1 GCA_946404215.1 uncultured Clostridium sp.
TGCAATACTTTTGACTATTTTTTTAGTTTTGGTTGCACTTAAAATCTTCTTCATCTGCTGCTAAATCTTCTTGTAAATTTGCTATAGGATCCCCTTTTGCTGCAATGTATGCTGCAGTGAATGGAACTCCAGCTGCAGATACTGGATATACATCTACACCATGTGGTGTGGGGTTGTAAACTATCCTAGAAATATTAAATTGAACTATCTGTTTAGTACCGTTTCTCCAAAAAAGTTCACCAGGTGAATTAATTCACTTAGTGAACTTTTTATTTTAATCTTCCATTAATTTTGCTAATTCTTTTTCTAGTAAATCTTTTAAAACTGGTATATCGTTAACTGCCGTATTAAAAATCATTTTCAAATCCATTTCTCCATAATGATGTGCAAATCTTTCTCTCATTCTAATTATGCTTTGCCAAGGAATGTTGTTCTTAGTTTCATTTATGTAATCTTTATCAACTTTATCTAATTCTTTTGCCAATTCTCCTATTTGAAATATCTTCATTGATATTGAATCTCTAAATATGTTATTTGTTTCGAAAGTATTGAAATTACTTCCAAAAAATTTCATATTTTCTTCAATTTCTTTACAATATTTTTGTATATGTAATAATATTGTAGTTTTTCTGTCTAAATTAGTCATAAACAACACTCCTATCTTTTAATACTTCTTTATAAAATATCTTTTTAGCTAAAGTACCATAAATATCTTCATTATTAATTTCATCTGTATATGTTTCTTCTATTACTATATCAACAACTTTTTCTAGTTTATCTTCTAACTCCATTTCTAAATTACTTAAATTTAATAAACTAAGTATATTTGAATCTGTTGTTTTTATCATAATATCAATATCAGATTTTTCTGTTGCCTCTCCTCTAGCATATGAACCAAAAATGTATGCTTTTTTTATATTATATTTTTTTAAGATAGGAGTACATATATTTATTATTTCTTTTAACGTATAGACTTTTTTATTCATCCGAACCACCTTCTATTACTATTATAACATATAATAATAAAAAAATGTAACATTTTATGAAATTATTTATAAAAATTTCTAATTAATAATTTTCACATGTATTTAGTGAAAAGTTTACTAAGTGAATTTGAGCATCTTATTTACCGCATTTTTTTACCCAATAATGCTACTAAAAGGCTTGCCTTTTATGTGTTTTAGCCAAATGTACCATTATGGCTTATCCTGCCTATTAATCTCACTAAACTCACTTTTTAATTATACATTCTTATTTTTGATATAACTTCCTTCAAATTCTCTAGCCAAAATATCCATATAAACATGGTCATAATATTTTCCATTTAAGAAATATGCTTCTCTTCTTCTGCCATATTCTTTAAATCCAACCTTTTTATAACAAGCTATTGCTCTTTCATTAAATGACATTACACCAAGATTTACATTATTTATATTTAAATAATTGAAACAATAATCTAATAATAGTCTTAATGCTTCTGCTCCATATCCATTACTTCTGTGTTTTTCATCTCCTATAAAAATCCCCACTTCTGCGCATCTATCTTTATGATTTATATTCATGATTCCGCAATTTCCTATAAGCTCATCATTTTCCAAATTAACAATAGCAAAATTAAAATCATTGTTTTTTAAATTGTTTTCAAGCCATTCTCTTTCTGCTTCTACTGACATAATACTACTACTTTTTCCAATACCATCTGTCATTTTAAAATCACAAAACCATTCTACATATTTTTCTGCATCTTCTACATTTACTGGTGATAAGTATATTCTCTCTCCTATTAGTTTTTTATAATATTTCATTTTTATCAACCTCTTTCATTTATAAATATTTAACTAATGTATATTCTTTATCTTCGTTTAACTCTTTCTTACCATCTAAATAATCATAACCTAATTTACGATAAAACTCACAACCATGTATTGATGCTGGTATATATAATTCTTTTGCACCTATGCTCTGTGCATATTCTTCTATTTTTTTAATAAGCATAGTGCCTATTCCTTGATGATGTTTTTCTATTTTAACAAATAGAGTTAAGATTATATATTTTGAGCCTGTTTCATCTCCTCTTAATTTGCTTAAACCTATAGTTCCTACTACTTCATTTTCTTCAACTGCAACATAATTTTTACTCTTTTAAGGTAATTATTTTTTATTTCTTCTTCTGTAAAATGTTTTGATAATCTATCTATAATTTCTTTCCCATGATCTTTTATATTTATTTCATACATATTTGTTATTATTATATCTGACATTTCTTTCGCATACTTTTCTTGATATTCTTTTATTTCAACCATAATTTTCTCTCCTTTATTTTTCAATTCTTCGTATCATTCCATATCCAGTAAAATCAAATGGGATTTTTCTAAAACCACATTTTTCGTAAAATGTTTCTTTTCCTTGCATTGAAACTAAATTAATACTTGCTTTTTGACCTTCTTTTGTTTTATTATAAACTTCTTTTATAATTTCTTCAATAAGTATTTTTCCAAATCCTTTTCCTTGATATTCTTTATTTACAACAACATCAACAATTAGATAATATAAGCCATCTCCAATCGCTCTTGCCATACCAATAGTTTTATTATTAACTATTATTTTTTTAACAATGGCACTATTTTTTATTGCTTCAGTTATTACATTTTCATCTTTTGAATCCCAACCAACTGAATTTCTTAATTCATTGTATTCCGTCGGTAATATAGAATTTTCAATTTTATATTCCATTATTATCATTCCTTTCATTCTTACATATTTGCAATATCATATTCATACATTGCTAGTCCATATTTTTTATTTCCAATTTCAATTTCATCATAATTAATTACTTTTCCACCCATTTTTTCATAAAAAGCCCTTGATGGATAGTTATCTTTTAAACAACCTAATATCATTCTAGTTTTGCCTTCTTTTTTTAATAAATCTATAACATATTGCATTAGTTTTCTTCCTATTCCATTTCTTTTTATTTACTTGTTACATATAAAGATGAAATTTCACAATCTGCATTTGGATATTTTTCAGGATAATTATTATAATTTCTATATAAACAGAATCCTACAATATCATTATTTAATTCAGCAACAATAATATTTACTCCTTTGTCTATATTATTTCTTCTTTTTTCAATTTCTTTTTCTCTATCCATATTATCAAGATAGTCATCTTCAACTATTCCTCTATATGCTGTTTGCCATCCTTCAATTTTTATATCTGCAATTACTTTTGGTGGCTCACTTCTAAATGCAATCATTCTTTTAATAATTCTCTTGTTATTACTGCAGATGGATTTTCTGTTTTCAATTTTTTATATATTCTTTTATGTGCAATTCCATATCTTCTTTGTTTTTATAATCATTTACCATAAAAATTTTTGAAGCTAGTTCTTTTTCCAAATGAATCACTCCTAATAACTAATTTCTTCTACTATATGCTCGAATTTGCTATTGTTAAGCATTTTTATTATATTACTTGGGTGTATTTCATAATTGTTTAATTTATTTACATCAACCCATTCAAAATTTATCCAATCTGTTTCTATACTTTTAAATTTTTCTTCTTTTATCTCATCTTTATATATAGTTTTATAAGTAAATGTTATTTGATGAATATTTTTTTCTTTTACTATTTCTTCACTAACTCCTGCCATTTCAAATTCTAAATCTTCAAATCCAATTTCTTCTTTTATTTCTCTTCTTATTGCGTCTTCGCTTTTTTCTAATTCATGCACTTTTCCACCTGGTAACATATAGAAATTTCTGTTATTTCCACAGAATAATAGTATTTTGGTTTTATCTCTATTATAAATAATTGCAGAAACTCTATAAGCAAAAGAAAAATTATCTTTATCATATTTTATATTCTTCATTTGCATAACCTCATTTCATTTTTTAAAATACATTTCACGAGTTATTAGTAATTGAATTGAAACCTGTTCATTTTCAAATACTTTTCCGTACATTTTCTTTTCCAGTAATAATAAATCCAGCTTTTTCAAAAGATTTAATCGCACTTACTCTTTCTTTTGGAATAAAATCTGATAATTCATTAATCTTGTTTTTTTCAAAAGCAATTTTTTCTAACTCTAATAATGCTATATAACTATATCCATTTCCTCTATATTTATTTTGAATGATAATTCCCATGCTATGTATATTATTTTCTAAATAGTAATAAACTTCTCCAATAGGTTCTTCTATTTCTTTATCATAAATATATGCAAAGTATTTATCTGGTTCTTTATTAGTCCAATTATTATACCAAGTTATCATTTCTTCGTCTGTTTTAGCTATTATTCCTGTTTCTTTGTCATAGCCTTTTAAATCCATATCATATCCTGCATTATATGACATCGTGTTAATGTCTTTCATCCATTCTTGTCTATAATGTAATTCATTAATATTAGGAACTTTTAGGTATATTGATTTATTATCCATTTTCCCACCTACCACTTAATAAAAAATTATATATAGTAATAGTAAACATTTTCAATTAAATCTTTACCACCAATATTTCTTTCTTTTTCAAAAACTAATTTACCGCCCATATATTCATAAAATTCTGTTGTTTTATTATCTTTTAGGCAATAAATAACCATATCACTGAACCCCATTTTTCCTAATTCGCTTTTAGCTTTTTCGAATAAAATTCTTCCATAACCTTTTTTCTTAGCTTTATTTAGCAAATATAATGTACACAATTCTCCAGAATTTGAATATTTTTCTTCTCTTGATTTACATATAGCAGCAATTCCTACAGGTTCTCCATTAACATATAATAAAAATCTCTTATAATCTGGTTTATTAATTTTAGTTTGTTCAAATTCATTTTTTAGTCTTTCAACATTTTGATTTAATTCGTTTTCGATTTTCTTCAAAAATTCATCAGCCATAATCTCTTTATATGTTTCAATCCATGAATAAGTACTAACATACATATAATCATATAAATCTTCTTTTTCTATTTCTTTAATTGTGTAATTCAAAATTATCCTCCATTTTTATATAAATCTCTCATAACTTTTACTATTTCTTTTCTACTTACTAATTCGTTTGTTTTAGCTTTTAAATCTTCAAATTTTAATCCTATTGCATTTGATATTATTTTAGCTGTTTTTTCATTTTCTGCAACAATTACACTATAACCATTTATAATATCCATACAATTTACTGAGATATATTCTACATTCTTTTCTTGACTTACTGCCTTCAAAATATTTCTAATATCTTGCTCGTATTTATTCAAAAAATCTTCAACATTAGCAACTTCTAATTGTCCCATAGACCATGATATACTCATAAATTGGTCTTTAAATTCAACTTCCATTTCTTCTAGTAAACTATCTCCTATTTGAGATTTTTCCACAAAAATTTCTGTTGTGATTTCATCTGTTACCTCTGGTACTTGTTGTTTTAACCAATTTGCCATTTCTATATCTTTTTGACTTGTTAATTTGATTTTTAAATTCATTGTATTTGATATTATTCCATAATAAAGTAATATTGCAGATTCTCTTGAAATCTTAATACTTTCATTTTTATATCTTTCTGCAACAAGAGTTGCTGCAGCTCCAATTAATTCTATTTGGACTTTTATATCATTTTTATTATCTAGCCAACTATCTTTATTATGATGATCTATTATTTCAACAATATTTTCAGTTTTTATGGCTTTTGGAATTTCAGTTAAGTAATTTGTATCAACTAAAACTATTTTGTCCTCATTTTCGATTTTCGCAGCATTATTTAACTTTATATTAAACTTATTTAATACTATTTCTGCTTCTTTCTTCATTGTGCCTTCAAAATAATAGTCTGCCTCTTCGCCTTTTTTTCTTAAAAATTCTGTATAAGCATACATTAGTGAAATCCCATCCATATCTGGATTGATATATGTTGTTACTACTTTTTTCACATTGTCCTCCAATTATATAACTTTTTATTTGTATTTAATCATTTGATAATGAAATTCTGTTTCTCCATTCGGTACAAAACCTAGTTTTTTATATAAGTTTCCTACAGGATTTTGTTTAAAGTATTGTATTTTAATGTTTTTATTAGAATACTTTTCAAGTATAGATTTTAATATTGCAGTTCCTATGCCTTTGCCTTGATATTGGGAAATAATACATATATTTTCAATATAATATGTTTCTTCATCTACTACTTGTCCTTGATAAAAACCTATTTTTTTATTATCAATAAAAATTATACATGTTCTATCAAATGTCAATTCCATAAAGTCTTTAAATCTATTTCTTTGATCTAAATCATCCCATTTTCCCCAACATTGTTCAACATATTCTTTATATGCATTTTTTTTAGTTTCATATACAAATTCATAATCTTCATTATTATATTTCCTTAATGTATACTCTTTTTTATTCATAAGTTATTGTTTCCTTTACTAATTTTTTTAATTTATCATATAAAATTTTTACATTTTCTGTTTCTAATGGATTTTTAACATATTTTTCTTCTTCTCTTCGTTTACAAAAAGCCTCAAATTCTTTTATGGCAATTTCAACATTTTGTGGATTTATTCTGTCTTCACAAACTTTTAAAGCAGTATTTATATAGCCACATATTGCACATGCTGTCATTGCTCTAAAATATGAAATATCATTTAAAGAAGATACTTTATATAATTCCATTGCAAAATTATCGTCTATTTTTTTAGGATTCGTTAATATCATTTTTTCACAAACATATACATCATTATCACTAACTGTTTTATAAAATTTACTATCTTCAGGTATTATAACCTCGCATAATGTATCTCCTCTAATAAGCCATCTAAAAGTATAGTTATATGTTGATACACAAAATCCTCCCATTTGCATACTTTCTGTTGCATTTAAGTCTATTTCTTTATCTGCAATAACCACTTCATCTATTGGGAATCTTTTTTCATCTCTATATTCTTTTATTGTTTGTATTACTCTGTAATATTTTTTATTTTTATCTGCTTCACATTCAAATAATTTTCCTAGCATATTTTTATCTCTCTTTACTATCTATATTTTTTATTCTTATAATCTGTAATATTTCATTTGTAACTTCTTCAGGAGTTTTTCCTTCTTCATATACTATATTTGTTGCTAGTTCATAATTATTAGGTGCAGTAATAAAGTGCCAATTATCTTGGTCTTTGTGAGAGCCTTCTTTAATATTTCTTCGCTCTAATAGTATCTTTCTATTTTGCTCTTTATTTTCTGTAGGTAATAATAATATGATATTTTTAAAATCTGAACACATTATTTTCATTTTTCTTCTTAATGCTTCATCTTCATATATTGAATGTCCTGCTCCAAAATCTATAACATAAGATCTATTTAATGAACTTAAAACTGTTCCAGTAAGTACAAATTCAAAATTCTTGAAATTTCTAAAACTTTTTTCTCGCTTATATAAACTTTCTAATTGTCCTTTACTATCTAATGGTATTCTTTGACCATTTTCTATTTGACTAGCCAATAATTTTGCGATTGTACTTTTCCCTGTTCCCATTGGACCTATTAAAATTATTGTGTTATCCTTTATTTTTCTTGGCAAATTATGAATATCTTGAATAAATCTATCCCCAGCTAATAAAGTTCTTTTTCTTTCAAAAAGCATATTATCATCTCCAAATTAATTATCTCTTATATTCAACAAATTCTTCTTTCAATAATCCTGTCAAATACTCGTCTTCTATTTTTCCTGTTGCTTTAGAAATAAAGCATTGTCTTCTTATTCCTTCATCTTTATAACCTAGTTTTAATTGCATTTTGTGGGATTTTTCATTTTCTTTAAAATAGCCATTGTCTAATCTTCTTAACCCTAATACATCAAAAGCATATTTTATCCTAGCTGAAAATGCTTCTGTTCCATATCCATGTCCTTGATATTTTTCACTTATCCAAATACCACCACCTGCTGTACCATTTGTTAAATTTACATTTGTTAATTGAGTTCCACCTATTGCTTTATTTTCACTTTTTAAAATTATTGCAAAATTATACAAATCATTATCAATTGTTTTTTGAATAAAATGTTTTGCATCTTCAATAGTATAAGGAAATGGTGCTCCTGCTAACCATTTTGTTACATTTATATTATTTAATCCCTCTACCATATCATCTATATCGTTCATATTCCATTGTCTTATATTCAATCTTTCTGTTTCTATTACTACATCTTTGTTCATTTTTTGCACCTCTTTTTTATACTAAAATTATATATTAAGGGACAAATAATTGCAATAATTACTTTACTTTTTATAAAAAGATTATATGCTTTATTATGAGCTATCCGATTTATTCAATAAATACAAGCCCCTATGAATATGATTTATTTAGGAGGCTTTTTTATGTGTAAAAATGTTGATTTCAATGTTATTGAAAAGTACAAAAATAAGGAAACACAAGAGATTTCTAAATATGTAAATGCAATTATAAATAGGTTAATTAAAAATGAATTTTCAAAAGTAATTACGAAATAATTTTTAAAATTATTGTCAAAAACTACTTCATTTTGTATAATTTATTTGGTACTAAATGGGTAGTTTACGATTGGAGGAAACTTATGAAAGTTGCTATATATTGTAGACTATCTCGTGAAGATGATGACAAGCTTCATGAAAATGATGAGAGTGAAAGTATTCAAAACCAAAAGTCTATGCTAATTAATTACGCTATTGAAAATAACCTAGATATTTACAACATTTATTGTGATGAAGATTATTCTGGAATTGATAGTGGGCGCCCTGAATTTAATAGGCTTTTAGATGATGCAAAACAGCACAAATTTGATATTGTGCTTTGTAAAACTCAAAGTAGATTTACTCGTGATATGGAAATTGTAGAAAAGTATTTGCACAATAAGTTTATTGAGTGGAACATTCGATTTGTAAGCTTGGTTGACCATGTTGACACATTAGACAAAGGCAATAAAAAATCAAGACAAATCAATGGACTAATTAATGAATGGTATTTAGAAGACTTATCTGAAAACATTAGAAAAACTTTTGATAGTAAAAGACAGCAAGGCTTACATATTGGCTCTTTTGTGTGCTATGGCTATCAGCGCTGCGAAAACAACAAGAATAGAATTGTGATTGATAAAGAAGCAGCTAAAGTTGTTAAGCTAATTTTTAACCTATATGAACAAGGAAATGGAGTTACAAAAATTGCTGAAAGTCTTAACGAACAAAGAGTTCTAACACCTACAAAATATAAAATGTCCAAAGGGCTAAACTTCAAAAATCAAGGTAAAAATATCGAATATTGGACTGAATCTACTATTACAAAAATTCTCAAAAATGAGATTTACATTGGTAATATGGTACAAGGCTATAATAAAAAGCTAAGTTATAAGTCTAAAAAAAGAGTTACACAGCCTAAATCTAAAAGAATTATTGTCCCTAATACTCATGAACCTATTATAAGTAAAGAACAATTTTACAATGTTCAAAAAATCTTTCAAAGCAAAACTAGAAAATGTAAAAATGGAGAAGTTCATTTATTTGCTAATAAATTAGTTTGCAAGGATTGTGGCAATAAATTATACAAGTGTAAAAACGATAAAGGCTACATATATTTTTCTTGCAAAGCTTCTAAAAAATTGTATGGAACATGCACTCCCCACTCTATTGGATACGAAAATCTTAAGAACTTGGTAACAGAAAAAATCAAAGAAAAGATTTTAGCTTATTATGATTTTGACAATGTTTCAGATGATTTATTTGTAGTACAAGAGAACTTAAATAAATTAAAATTACTAGATGACAAAAAGAATTTACTTGTACAAGATATGGAGAGCATTAATAATGCTATAAAAGAGCTTTATCTAAATAAGGCAAATGGAAAGATTGATGAAAGCTCATTTAATGATTTAAACTCTTCTTTCCTATCTGATAAAAAAGCCAAACAAAATGAGATTAATCAAATCAAAATAAGCCTAGCAAATCTTAAAGAAAAAGAATTAAATAGTAAATTCATTCAAGAACAACAAGAAAAAATCATCAATAAATTTAAAGACTTTAAAGAACTAGATTACAGCATTGTTAATTCATTTATTGATTATATTGAAATTGGAGATAAAAATAAAACAAAAAATTCCCAAGATGTAATAATTCATTGGAACTTTTAAAAGCAGGATTAGGATATATTACAGACACACACCATGATCTGTATAATATGGTGCCAACCCGGCTTTTTCTATTTCTTCAATTGATGCTCCATCTGTCAATTGGTGTACTATTGTTCCAACCATTTCTAAGTGTGCTAATTCTTCCGTACCAATATCATTTAATATAGCCTTTGATTTTTGGTCTGGCATTCCAAACCTTTGAGATAGGTATCTAAGAGTTGCACCAAGTTCACCATCAGGTCCACCATATTGAGATATTATTACTTTTGCCAATTTGGGATCTGGACATTTTATATTAATTGGATATTGCAAAGTTTTATTATAAGTCCACATTAGTAATTCCCCCTTTCCCAAGGCCACCCGTCGTTCGATTCGTGATTCTATACCTTAAATTTATAATTAATTTTTATCTTATTATCATTTATAATAATCTTATCTATTAGCTTAAATACCAAGCTTATATTGTCATCATCTATATTTTTAAAATCTAATAAATAATTCATTGTGGCTTCTAAATCTTTTTTAGTTATACCCCCTTCTTGCTTTCCACTTTTTTCTTCCCTTTTAATGTTTTCAAGCTTTTTTTCAAATTCTTTTTTCTGAGTCTCATATTTTCTTATCAAAACCTTAAAAGTATCTTCTGAAATAACATTTGATATTTTATCTTCATAAAGATTAGCTATTATTTTATTTAGCTCATCTTGTTTTTTAGCAATTAAGTCTAAATCTTTCTTGTAATCTTTTTTGTTTAAATTGTTAGTTTTGTATTTCAAATCTTTTATGTTTAAATATTGCTTTATGTTGTTATTTAAAGATTCTGCTGTAAGTCTTATGAGTTCATCTTCTCTTAAATGAATATTATGGCAAAATTGGTTTCCATATTTTTTATAGCTTGAACATACACATCTTGAAAATTTACCATGATTTAGATTGTATGTTATTCTGCTCCCACATGTACAATATACAAGTCCTGATAATAGATGACGTTTTCTTCCAGAAAAATTCCATTCGTTCGATTTTTTATCAAGCATTTCCTGTACAGTATTAAATACATTTCTGTCAATAATAGCTGGATGATGATTTTGAATAATTATATGTTCTGCTTCTGGCACTTTTACTGTTTTATGGATTTTGTAATTAACCTTTGAATATTTTAATTGTACTAAATCACCTACATATATTCTATCTCTTAAAATTTTTGTAATAATAGTACTATTCCATTTATATGTGTTGTTTTTATTTGGATTAAAATAGTTAGTTGTTTGCTCTTTATACTTTAGTGGTGTCATTATCTGCTTTTCATTTAAAATATTCGCTATAGCTGTTTTATTCTTTCCAGATTTATAAAGTTCAAATATAAGAGACACAACATCTGATACTTCAGTATCAATTAAAATTTTATTTTTGTCATTTTCATCTTTTTTATATCCATAGGGTAAAAAGCTTTTTATACAATCTCCATCTCTTGCTTTGGTTGAAATTGCAGTTCGCACTTTGTTTGAAATATCTTTTGCATACAAATCATTCATAACAGATTTAAAAGGTGTTATATCATTATTTGTATTTCTTCTATCAAATGTATCTATATTGTCATTTACAGCAATATATCTAATATTTTTTGATGGGAATACCTTTTCAATATATCTTCCTGTTTCAATATAATCCCTTCCTAATCTTGATAAATCCTTTGTTATCACAAGATTAATAAGTCCTTTATCAATATCATCTAACATTCTTTTAAAATCTGGTCTATCAAAGTTTGTACCTGTATATCCATCATCTTTATAGATATCAACTAAAATCCAACCTTTTGATTTTACAATAGGCTTTAAAAATTTGATTTGATTTTCTATACTTTCAGATTGCCCTCTATAATTTTCATCTTTTTCATCCTCTCTTGATAATCTTACATATATTGCAACTTTCCATATATCTGTACTTTGTATATTAAAATAGTTATTATATAACTCGTCCATATATGCCTCCTGAACCTTTAAATTATATTAACAAACTATCTATATACACTTATTTTTTATATCTTTTTTAAATGAAATATCATATATGTATGAATTATTTTCATCAATCCATTGTTGTAATATTTCTTGCAGTGATTCTCCTTCTTCTTCGTATGATTCTTCTATATATTTATTCAAAATATCACCTCTAAAATTTTATTCTTTTAATTCTATGATTGAGATGATACTTTTATTTCAGAAAAATTCTATTTCCTGCAAAACTGTAAAATGGAGAATTAGAAATTCTATTAGCTATTTCGCATTTTAATAGTCAGTATAATGTTAAAAAATGAAGTGAAATTTTATTCACTTCATTTTCACTAATATCAGAGTGTAATTAAATTATATTATTTCCTATATATTTAGTTAATTCAATTATTTCATCTGCATGAGTTAGATGTGTTACTAATTATACATCACATCTTTTATTGATAAAATCATTTATTTCCTTTGCCGTATCCTTATTAACAAAATCATTGCTTACATGCTCCTGTCCTACTAGTATTCCAATTATATCTGCTCCAGCCTCTAAAGACATTTTGGCATCCTCTATACTTTTATTTGCACAAATCTTTACTTTAACCATTTATTGACCCTCCATTTTATTTAACATAATTATTTTTCCATCATTTAATCTTGTTATTTTTAAATTATGTTCTTTATTTCTTAAAATAAGTCTTTTGCTTTCAATTTTCATTGCTTAATCACTACTAACATTTGCTTTAAATTCTTCTTTGGTCATTTCTTTTTTATAAAATGCTTCTTTTAATTCATTCTCATCAAGTAAAATAACCTCTCCTCTAGGCGTAACTACAACATCTAAATATAAATCATCTTCATAAGGAACTCCATTTTCTTTTCCTATTTCTCTTGCAATATCAAAATACCATTCTATTATTTCATTATTTTCATCATAAATAGCTGTTAATTTAATTCTCGAATCATAATTATAAAATTCAAGCCACTTATAATTATTATCTAATATGCATTTTCCATTTGGTATAAGTATTTTTTCTTTAACATCACTAAAATTATAGAAATACACATCTCCTTTAAAGAAATTATCTTCAACAGATATTATCTTTAATTCTGTATTTTGAGTTCTTTCACCTACATGTCTATCTGCATATCTTTTTTTCAAACTAATCCAATATCTTTTGTATATTTTATTTTTTTGCTCGTTTTTGACTATATTTTCAAGTGTTCCTCCTGATTTTTCTATAGTTTTACTACTTCCAATATTATAGTCTAAACATGTTATTAAAACTCTATTTATATGTATACTTTTGCAATATTTTAACGCTAACATAAGTTGCTTATATGCATATCCTTTTCTCCTCTCACTTGGTAAAATACTGTATCCAATATGTCCACCATATTGATATAAATATTCATTTAGTTCGTGTCTGATATTTATTATTCCTACTACTTTATTATCTACTTTTCTTACTGAAAAGAAAACATCTGCTGGCACAAACCCTTCTGGAATAGTTTCTTTTTTTGAATATCTCTCTATTTCATTTAACCATTCTTCATAATTATTTCTATATTTTTGCAATCCACTAAAACCAGCATATCGTATATCTGTATCTATATCAGCTTTTTCAACTTCTTCAATAAAATTAATTGCTTGCTTTTTGTGTTCTATACTTGGCTTTACTAAAATTATTTCATCATCCATTTCATCTTCACCTCTATCACTTATTTTTCTACTTCTTCCTGTCGCTTTATTCTTTTTAGTTTAAATTTTTCTATTATAATTTCTGTTACTTCATCTGGAGATAAATTTGTATTATCTATCTTTATATGATTTTCAAATAATATTTCTCCATCATCTGTATTCAATTTATATTTCTGCATTGTATCTAATAAATCCCTCTTACTCCATTCCAAATCTTTTTTAGTAAGTTTAGCCTCCAATCTATGAGGAGTTATATTCCTTTTTAGCCTTGTTTCTATATCTGCTCTTAATTCTACAAAATAGAATTTTCCACCACTAGCCTTAAATCTGCTTTTTAAACTATTTAAATAATCAGTTTCTTCTTTAACATCAAAAGCTACAACAAGTGTAAAAATCATATCTATATCATATTTTAATGCAAGACTAAAAACATCTTTTCTTATTAATTGTTTTAATTCCTTTTGTGCTTCATTTTCTCTTTTAAAAATTTTGTTAGATATTTCTATACTATCATGATTTACCATTAATGAATATCCTATTTTATCTCTTAAATTCTCTGCTACAGTCATTTTACCAACTGCTTGTGGTCCTGATACTATTATCAAATTTGCCATTTAAATTCAACTCCTTTTATATCTTATCTTTAATTCTAAATATTATTTACAAGACTGTAAATAAAAAAACATTGCAAGAAATCTGTTAAGAATCCTTTACAATGCCTAATATTTTAGCACTTTTAAAGTATAGATAATTTTCTATTTAAACTATCCTTTACCGCTCTAACTTTCGCTATAGGTAAACTCCTAATATGTTTTTTTAGCATATTCTTTTATGTTTGTCAATTTTTTGAGCAATTATTGTATACACATGCCAATATTTATTTTTCTTTCTTGCTGTATCGTGATAATATTTTTCTTCTGAAAAATAAAGAATATTGTATCCTTTAAAATATTCTAATAATTTTTCTTTTTCAACTGTTGTATAAATTTCTTTCCACTCATCCTCTTTTCCTAAAAAATTACCAATAAATACACCTTTGGGGTTAATAACATTTTGTAGAAGATTTACCATAAATTCATCAAAATTTTCTTTAACATAGTGCATACTAAAATGTGCATTTACTAAATCTGTTTTGGGTAATTCAATTTTTGAAAAATCGTCTATTATGATATTTAAGTTTTCATTATTTAAATTTCTGCTTTCAAGTATATTTTTTACTTGTTCATTATTATCTATTGCAGTCACTTTAAATCCTTTTGAAATTAGAAATTCTGTATCATTTCCTGCACCACATCCCAAATCTATTGCGGTATTTCCTTTAAAATTTTCATTATAATTATTTAAGAAAAATCTTCTTATTGATGCTGATGGATTATTCTTAATAGTTTTCTTATAATATACTTTCCATTCTTTCATTTCCTTTGGATTTTCCATATCTTTAACTTTTACACCTCAATTCATTTTAGATTATAGCACATTTTGATTTTTATTTCTATAATTTATTTTGCACTGTGTATTAAAAAATTGTATTTACTTGCATGCCTTAATTCATCTGTCATTATTGACATTAGTAATGTATAACTATTTCCACTTGGCATTGTTCCTAATATTCTTCTATATCTTACAACAGCATCTAACTCTCCAAACAATGCTTTTTCCAAATTTTCCTGATAGCTTAAATCCGTTTCTATTTTTGGAATAGACATATCTTGCGGTAGTATATTCCCTGTAAAACTATAATATATGCGATTATAGCTTTTTTGTTACATTATATAAGTACCTTAATAATGCTTGGTTTTTCAATTCACAAAGTAACTAGATATCTTTGCAAATTTTATCCCACATCTACAATTAATTCTATAACTTCACCTATTGGTATTTCCTTATTTTTATCTAAAATTATAACTTGCTTAAATTTATCAATTTTTTTTACGCTACCTGTGGTTATTACATATTTTCCACCATTCTTTTTAGCATCTGGAATAAAATAAGTTATTGTTACTACTGGTCTATTGCAAATATTTTCTTGTATCTCCTGTAACTTCCAATCTAAAAGAGCTTTAACCTCTTCATCTATTTCTATCCTTTTATTTGTTAATCTTGCTGTTTCTTTTACAGAATCATCATATCCTGTAAGAGCTGCAAAAGGCGCAAATTGTGCCGCTCTTGCATACATACTCATTCTTTTATGTTTTTTAGGTTCATAATGTGATAAGTTTATTATATCGTTATACTTTTGCATTATTCCTTATGCCCTCCTATTTGACTATTTCTTGCAATAGCTGTTCCCGCTTCCTGCAAATTCATTCCCTTAACAATAGAATTTTTGCCAAATTTCTTTTTTATATCTAGTATTGACATTTGCAAATTTCTTTCAATTTTTTCTTCTTTTAAATTCATCTCTCTTTTTTTAAAATCTCCAAATAAATCTAGCTGCTCATTTACCATTTGTAATTTTATTTTACTTTCGTATATAACATTATTAGCTGAAATATTTATCCTTCTTACCAATAAATTTTTGTCAATAATTCTTTCATATAATTTCATTGTAAAATTCATTATATTTTTGGTAGAAGAAGTATGGTGGTCCAAATTAATTGTTCCGTGTGCATGTTTTGGTATTTTTCTTCCATAATGGTCTGTAATAATTTCACCCTTGTAATATATATTTGGATTTTTTAAATTCTCTATATCATATCCAATAGTTAAAACTATTTGATTTGTAATTAAATTTTTATCTACTAAATCTAAAGAAATATTTTCTGCCATTTCTTTTACAATAAGTTTAGTATCTTCATAATTATACGGGCAATGCAATACTTGACCTAAACTTATACTATTTGTTGTTGGCTTATATGCTTTTATTTCATTCAATGTAACTGGCTCATAACCGCCAAGCGTGGTCTATTAAAAGTTCTGCATTTACTCCAAATAGCTTATATAATAATTCTTCATTATTTATTGACGCTCTTGCAATATCCCCCATAGTATACATATGGTGTTTTTCAAGTTTTGTAGCATACCCATTTCCAACTCTCCAAAAATCTGTTAGAGGCCTATGTTCCCAAAGAAGCTTTCTATATGTTATTTCATCTAATCCTGCAATTCTAACTCCATTTTGATTTGCCTTTGTATGTTTAGCAACTATATCCATTGCTACTTTACACAAATACAAATTTGTTCCCATTCCACCTGTAGCTGTAATTCCAGTATTTTCATAAACATCTTGTATTACTTTTGTTATTAATTCGCTTGCTCTCATTTTATATGTTTGTAAATAATGTGTAACATCTATAAAAACTTCATCTATTGAATAGACATATATATCTTCTTCCGAAAACCATTTTAAATAAATACTATAAATTTTATTGCTGTACTCCATATAATATTTCATCCTAGGTGGAGCTACTATATATGACAATTCCAAATCTGGATTCTTTTTTAGTGCTAAATCATCATAGCTTGAACCAGTAAATCTTTGATTTGGTGCTTTTAATCTTCTTTCCATATTTACTTCTTTTACTTTCTGTATTACTTCAAAAAGTCTTGCCCTACCTGATATTCCATAAGATTTAAGAGACGGACTTACAGCAAGACATATTGTCTTTTCTGTTCTTGAACTATCAGCAACTATAAGATTTGTAGTTAACGGGTTAAGACCACGTTCTTGACACTCAACAGATGCATAAAAGCTTTTTAAATCTATTGCTATATAAATTTTCGTATCTTGCATATAACATTCCCCCTCTAAAAGTACTAAAAAGAGTATAACACAAATTTTAATGTTTGTAAACACTTGTTTGTACGAATTTTAATTATCTCCAAATTCAAACGAAGGCCAGGGTTCTTCTAGCCATCTCCACTTATTACAAGGGTAATTAATGGTTAAAGGTCCATATACTTTTTGATATTTTTCTTTTAACTCTTTTAATTTTTTACAATACTTTCTGTGTAAACACAAAGCTTTTTCATCATCAGGATGTGTATCTAAGTATAACGCAAGTTCTGTTATTCCAAATTCATAACATCTTATTTCCTGAATCATTTCTCTTCTTATATCACAATCTACTACATTTTCTTCTACATTATCACATTGTTCATTACAAGAACAATTTCTATTTTCTTCTATAGACATTTATTGCACCCCTTTCCTATTTCATTAGTTTTTCTTAAATATTCATTTTCCTCCATGGACTGGCAGGGCATGTAAGGGCTTACTAGTTCTGGAAATATCGTTCCCATTTTCAATCCAACACATGGCTTAAATGTTTTATCCATATATTGATATGGTACATAACTCTGAGCTAACATTGGATTTTCTGGAAACACATTATATTCTTCGTCAAATCCACAATCACAATCATTATACATATCTTCGTATGAATTTACATTATTGCATTGATTCTCTAAAATGTCATTTTGTAATTCGCAAGAATTGTTTTTATAACTATTATTCATACAATAACACTTCCTATAATTTCTAAACATATTATTTCCTCCTTTTCTCTACATTATATGATTTTATTTGACAATAGTTACAAAAAGAAAAATAACACAATAAAATAGCACCTACATTAAAAATGTAAGTGCTATTCTATTTAATTAACTATGCATTTTCAGTTTCTTTTTTAGCTACTACTTCTTTTCCATCGTAATATCCACAATTTTTGCATACTCTATGTGGCATTACTGGTTCGTGGCAATGTGGGCAGCTTGAAAATGTTGGTTCTTCTTTTTTCCATGTTGATCTTTTTGCATGTGTTCTTGCTTTTGACCATCTTCTTTTTGGTTGTGCCATTCTAATTCCCCCCTTGCTTTAAGATATATGTATATATCTGTTTCTATTTTTCATCTTTTTAATCACTATAAAATTATACAAGTAATTTCAATTTTTGTCAATAGCTGTTGTTTATAAATTACCAATAACTTGATACTATGTTACTAGTCAGCCATTTGCTATATTAGAAGTCCGCGCAAGTGATTACTATATAAATATTTTGAGAATTAATCAAATGCGAGTTTGAATAACTTAAAAATTCTTAATAATTTTGAAATTAATTAGAATTTTTTAGTGTTAAATGTAAGGTAGCCGAGATTATTCGAAAAATATTTATATAGTAATCATGTTAAGCAGGACAGTTATAATTTTTAAAATTTGATATATTTTATTTTGTATTTTGCATACACTATAAATATAGTTACTATTTAGATTTAATTTATTTAAGCTAAATTATTAGTCTAAATTACTATTTATATATATAATTATGGAGGTATTTATGTGTGGTTTTGTTGGATATATAAACTTAAATGAAAAAATCAATCAGGATAAAACAGTAATAAAAAAAATGAATAGTACTTTATCCAAAAGAGGACCTGATGAAGAAGATTATTACATAAATAATAATATAGCATTAGGTCATAAAAGATTAATTGTCATTGACCCTAAAAATGGCAAACAACCAATGATAGAAACATTTTCATATGGAGAATATGTTATTTGTCATAACGGACAAATATATAACTCTAAAGAATTAAAAGATACTTTAGAAAAAAATGGTTTCACTTTTAAAGGATACAGTGACACAGAAATTTTATTAAAAAGTTATATTTTTTATGGAAATGATGTAGTAAATCACTTAAACGGTATCTTTGCATTTGCAATTTGGAACAGTAATAAACAAGAAATATTTTTAGCTAGAGATCATTTTGGTATAAAGCCACTTTTTTACACTTTAAAGAATAATACATTAATTTTTGGTTCAGAAATTAAAGCGATTTTCGAATACCCAGATATAGAAAAGGAACTGGATTCACAAGGGATATCCGAGCTTTTTGGAATAGGTCCAGCTCACACCCCTGGATTAACGGTTTTCAAAAATATTTTTGAAATTAAACCTGCTCATTTTGCAGTATTTAACAATTCAGGATTGCACCTTACAAGATATTGGAAGCTAGAATCTAAACAACATACAGATAATCTTAATAAGACCTGTGATAAATTGAATTTCTTATTGAAAGATTCTATTACAAGCCAACTAGTTTCAGACGTTCCACTATGTACTTTTTTATCGGGCGGATTAGATTCCAGCATTATTACCAAATATGCTTCTGATTATTATATGGATAGAAATTTTCCAGCTTTAGATACTTATTCAGTAGATTATGTCGATAATGATAAAAATTTTGTAAAAAGTGATTTTCAGCCGAATTCAGATAATTACTATATAAATCTAATTACAAAAAAATTTCGAGTTAATCATCATAAAATAATTATAGATACTCCTGAATTAGCTGAATCTTTAGCTGATGCAATGATAGCTCGTGATATGCCTGGAATGGCAGATATTGACTCTTCTTTACTACTTTTTTGCAAACATGTTAAAAAAGAAAAAACTGTGGCTTTAACTCGGAGAATGTGCAGATGAAATTTTTGGGGGATATCCTTGGTTTTTCCGTGAAGATGCTCTAAAAAGTAACACTTTTCCATGGTCTATAGCATTAAACGAAAGACAAGAACTATTAAATCCACAAATTTCTAAACAAGTAAACTTAAAGGATTATATAAATTATAGATATAATGAGAGTTTACAAGATGTAGAAATATTAGATACAGACTCAAAAGAAACTGGTGAAAAAAGAAAAATTTCATATCTAACATTAAATTGGTTCATGCAAACCCTTTTAGATCGTTCAGATAGAATGGCAATGTACAATGGCTTAGAACTTAGAGTTCCATTTTGTGATTATAGACTAGCACAATATGTATGGAATATTCCATGGGAATGGAAAGCTTTTAATCGGAAGAGAAAAAGGTCTATTACGTTATATCTGCAAAAACTTCCTTCCTTCTGAAATTGTAGATAGAAAAAAATCACCTTATCCTAAAACTCATAATCCAAATTATTTATTAAAAGTTAAGGAAATTCTTTCTAGTATTATGCAAAACAAATCAGCACCTATAAATAATTTGCTTAATAGAGAATTTATTTTAAACATTCTCGAAACAGATGGAAAGGCTTTTACTCGCCCTTGGTTTGGGCAACTGATGACAGGTCCACAACTTATGGCATATCTTTGTCAAGTAAATATGTGGCTAGAGAAATATCAGCCAAAAATTAAAATATAAATTAAAAATATGGAAATATACATATAGCATAAAATTTATTTTGCAGAAATATGTATATTTTCTATTTTTGCATTCATCTCTCTTGAAATAATATTTTGAATTTGAGCTATTTGCTCTTGTTTTAATTCGTCATCAATTTCTACTATTACACTTATACTTTCACCATTTGCAAATATGATACTGTTTTCAAACCCCTTAGTTTTAATCAAATTTTCGCTTATCATAATACTATTTTTGATATCATTTATTTTTTGTATTTCTTGTGTAGCTGTTTGTTTTTGCATCTCCAAAGAATTATTACTATTTAATACTTTTTCATATGTTTCAATCATTTGAGAGTACATCGAATCTCTTTCAAGCTTTGATTTAACAAAATATTCATCTTTAGGATTATTATCTATATCTTTAGTACTATTGTCTTTCTCATTATTAGCACTTTCAGAAACAACATCGTTGCTATTTACCAATGTTGCATCTCCTATGTCAGCAATTTGCATATCATCTTTTGATTCCATTTGCATACTTGTTTCTACGGCTTCCTTTCCCGTATTTGTTGTATAATTTAAGTATCCTGCTGTCATAATCATTAAAACAATCACATATATTATAATCTGGTTTCTCTTAAAAAATCTCATAAAATTCTCCTTAAAATAAAAATATTTAAAATTATTTCATCTCAAAAACTTGTATTTTATGTGTTGCAAGCCCTGTTACAGCCTCTACTGCTTGTATAATATTCGTTTTTGTTGTTGGGTTATTAGCTCCTTTTGCAGTTATAATTGCTCCTTCAACCTTAGGTTGAAGAACTTTTTGCGTTATTGGCATCTTTTCTCCATTTTCTTCTTTATATACAATATCTTTTTGTATATCTGTTGATTGAATTTTTCTTGTTCCCCCTGAAGTATCATTTTCTTCTGTATTACTTACTTTTGAATTCTCATTATACATTGCTACAACTTCACTAGACTCACAATAGTTAATAAATACTTTTACTTCTCCTACTCCTTCTATTTTAGACAATATAGACTCTAATTTTGTTTCAATATTATTAGAAGTATTTTCTTCAATTTCTTCTTTTTGAATTATATTTTCTGACTGCAATGCTAATTTTTTTGATGTTGTGTTTGTATCTTGCTTATTTGTTTGTCTATTGCCATTCCATATAATATTAATAATTACAATTGTTATTATTAGTATTATTATAAAAAAAACTAGATTTTCTATTTTTTTTCTATCATTACCTAATTGGTCTTCTTCATTATTCTTAACCAACATTTTTTTTAATTTATCTCCAAACATTTTTCAGTCACCCCATATTCTTCTATTAAAAATTTCTTTATATTTTGAATATCAGCATTAAGAACTTTAGATTTTGTATCGTTTTTTTCTTTAATGTCAATTTTTTCGTTATTTGTAGAGGTATCAATAGGCTTTATTTTTTGGACTTGAACTATTACCTTATTTTCTATATTATTTTCATTATTGTACTTATTTTCATTTTCCTGTTCTTCAACAATATCTTTTTTCTCTATAACCAATTTTATTTTATTTATATTATTTGCATTTTCCTTCTCAGATATATTTGCATAAACTTTACAATATGATACATTAAACCCCATCTGTTCTAACTTTTTTATAATATCTTTTTTTAATTCCTCTCTATACAATTCCTCTATTCTCTTATCCATAGAAGTCTGATTTGCTACAGTTGCTGTCTCAACAGTATTAGTATCTTCAAAATCAATATTATCTAGATTAAAACATTTCTTATTTTCAATTGCAGGAGATATTATTGTAAATATCACATATACCCCCATTACCATTCTTATATATTTTTTAGTTTTATTATTAGGCAATAGCATTTCTAAAATAGAGATAATAACAATAGTCAATCCTAACCCCTTAGCCCAAGAGCTTAAAAAACTTATCATTTTCTTTTCCTCTCATATAACTTTTCAAATATAAGTAAAATAAATATAGCAACTTTATCTATACATCATTCCACTATTAGATATTTTTAATACTAAAGCTGTTCCAATTATTATCATAAATGATATAGCACTTAATATAGCTAAAAATATTTTAAATATATCTCCTATTTGATCTAACAAACCAATAATTTTTGCATCAGCTATTGGCTCAGTCAAACTTGCCAATAATTTATACGATAATGTTACACATACCAATTTTATTATAGGTATAATACATATTCCAATTACAACTACTACACCAACAAGACCAACTGCATTTTTAAGAATAATTCCACATCCAAGTACAGTATCTACACTATCTGATAATATTTTTCCAACTACTGGTATTGCTGAACTTACTAAGGCTTTTGTTGTTTTTGCAGTTATTCCATCTACACTTGCTGACATGGTTCCTTCAAAAGAAACTACTCCTACAAATATTGTAAGTACAATACTTAACACTAATACTACTCCTGACTTTAAAAATTTAGATAATTTGTCTATTTGTACTCTATCAGACAATTTAGATAAAATAACTAAACTTGTAAAAACTAAAATTAAAGGTATTATTATTTCTTTAATCATATTTCCAATAAAATTAATCATAAATAATATAATAGGTTCTATTACACTACTAGTCACTATACTTCCAGTATAAATCATTAATGTTACTAATATTGGAACAAGCATATTCATAAATGCCACAAGATTTTCAGTTGTGTCCTGAACCATCTTTACAATATCTGAAAAATTCCCCATAATTATAGTTATAATTAGTATGTATTGTGCATAATAAATTAATTTTGAAACTCCATTGTTTTCCAAATTATCACTAATTGATTTTAGAATTGCATGTATAATTATAATAGCAAAAATACTTCCTATAGTTTTTAAGGTTTTTATAAATTCATCTCCTAATAATCCTAAAGCCCTTTTTAATATTGTAGAATTGTCAACCTTACCTTGTATAGCAGAGTTTAACATTTCTTCTATATCTATATCTTCAAAAAAATCTCCAGCATATTGTTTAGAATTATTTATAAATTCTTGTATACCAAATTCTTTTTGTTGCTCTTCCAATGTTTCAGAATTATTAGCAAATACCATTTTAAAATGAAAAAAGACATTTACAAAAATAATAAAAAATGTAATTAGAAAAATCCCTTTTCTCTTCATTTGCAACTCCCTTTAAACTTATATTAATTTTATTGAGGTAATATTTTTAATATAATTTCTAATAAAGCAGAGATTATTGGTATGGACATAGATATAATTATAATTTTGCTTCCTATTTCTATTTTACTTGCAATGGCACTTTCTCCTGAGTCTTTGCAAATACTCACTGCAAATTCTGACAAAAATGCTATGCCTGTTATTTTTATTAACAACATAATAAATTTTGTATTTATTGAAGCTTTTGACTCTAGTGTCTGTAATAAATTTATTATTCCAGTTAGCTTGTCCACTACCAACAATAGTATTAATACTCCTGCAATTAAACTTATATAAATTGCAAATTCCGGTTTATATTGTCTCAATAAAACTGTTATTATTAATGCAATAAGTGCAATACCAATTATCTTTATAATATCCATAAACCTAGTCTCATTAGTTAAACCTAATCTTCTCCTCCTTATATAATAAAACTGTGGCTATAAATTAAAGATAGTCCTTACTGTATTAAACAGCGTACTTATTTCTTTTATAACCATTGTAAGTACAATAACTAGTCCAGCTAAAGTAGTCATCATTGCCTGATCCTCTCTTCCTGCTCTTACTAAAACCTGATGAAGAACTGCCACAAGAATCCCGATTGCAGCTATTTTAAACAATAAATTAATATCCATTTTATTTTATATAATGTACCTTTATTTTGAATACATTACATTCTCCTTTCGTTAAATTAATTCCTTTACACTAAAATAATAATTATTGTTAGACCTATTGTTACACCTAATTTACTATATAATTTTTCATTTTTTTGTTTCTGTTCGACTGCATCCTTTATTTGTTCATCTAGAAATTTTTTCGTTATTTCTATTTGGCAAACTTGTCCTTCAGCATCAGTTTGTCCTAATAGTTTTGCCAATGTTTTTATTGTGTATTTATCCTCTTTATTTAGGTTAGACGATACTTCTTCTACCGCTTTCTCCCATGCAGCTTCCGCAGTTTCTATTGCCATCTTCTCTTTTGCATTTTTAAAAACAAGTCCAATATTTCCTTTGATTTTTGAAGATATCTCATCAAAAATTTCTGGTATTGGTGAATATGTAAATACTATTTTAGATTTAAATATATTTAATGCATTACTCATATCTTCCAATTCTTTAAGTCTATTACTATATTTCTTAGCTATGTTTTTTCCTATTAAACTACTAGTTATTAAAATTAAAAACAATATAAAAAATTTTATAACCTGCATTTTTCTCTCCTTTTGTATTTTTTCTTTTTTATTATATTCATATGTTATACATTATAGAACTAAATCTTATTATAAAAAAAATACTTTTTCTATTTTTCCACTTTTCAATAAGAAATTGACATCTACATTTCTTTTTACATCTTCCAAATTTTTTCCATGCATTGTAAAAATTCCTTTTACTCCCGAACACATAGCTTCTCCGTATTGCTTGTACATCTTCTTTTGAGCCAATCTCATCACATGCAATTACTTCAGGTGCCATAGAACGAATAAGCATTTTTATTCCCTCTGTTTTAGAAATGTTTTCGATAACATCTGTTCTTATACCTATATCATTTTGTGGAGTACCTCTGTACATTGCCGCTATTTCTCCTCTTTCATCTACAACACCACAAGTCTTACCTTTAAAATCAAAATCCATTACTCCATTACTAATGTTTCTTATTAAATCTCTTAAAATTGTTGTCTTTCCTTTTCCAGGTGGTGATACTATAAGTGTATTAAAAACTGTATTATTTTTTTTATCTATAATTTCTTCTAATAATTTGTAACTACAATTTAATACTTCTTTTGCAATTCTAAAATTTAAACTGGTGATATACTTTAAATTTATTGTTTTTTTGTTGTCCACAACAGCTGTTCCAGTTATTCCTATCCTATGACCACCTTTTATAGTTATAAAACCTTTTGCAATCTGATTTTGATATGCATAAATTGAATTTTCACAAATCTTTTCTAAAATTTGTGTAACTTCATTAGTGTTTAATTTGTAATCTAATATTTCATCTGTTTCTCTACATTTTAATATTATAGGCCTTCCTACTCTTACTCTTATCTCCTGCAAATCTTCTTTTAGAAATTTTTTTTTCTCAAAAGCTAACTTTAATAATCCATAAATGTTAGTAGGGAAATAATCTAATATATGTTCCATATTCTCCATTTTTTCTCCCTCTTTATGTATTTCATTATGCAAAAAAAAGCATATATATTAATATATATGCTTTAAAATTTAAAATTATGATATTAAAAATTTATTTTTTATTAATAACTACTCTATAAATTTTTCCTGTATCTTCATATTTTTCAAATTCAACTTTAAAATAATCTTCAACCGAAATTTCTTCCTTGAGCATAGATAACGTTTGCTTATTTACCTGATATTCTTTACCATCGAAGTTTATTTCTTTTATCTGTACTTGCTCATTATCACTATTTTCCTCTGACTCATTTAAATTTGCTATTATTGTAAAAAGCCCTTTAACTGTAGCACCTGAAATATTTGTGCCTTTATATAATTCTAATTTTGCATTAAAAGTAGCTATTTCCGCTTCTTCAATCTCCTTCAAAGTTTGGTCTGCTAAGTCACTATTTGAGATAATACTTATTCCAGCAGTTGGAATTATATTTATTATTGGGTTTTCATTTTCCATTAGTCCTAATTTTTTCATTTGAATTCTATTAATCTCAGTTAATCTTTCAGAAATCTTTTGCAATAATTGTTCTTTTTGTTCTTCATTTAAATCACTTAAAAATATAGTATTATCTTTTTCAAACTTCTCAATATCAGCTTCTCCTTCAAAACTGACATCATTATTTAAATTATAATTATAAGAATATTGTTTTATATCGTCGTTCGTTTCTACATTAAATTCTAAATCTAATTTATGACTTTCATTTATATTTTGTAAATTAGTTAATCCTCTATACTCAGAAATAAATGATATATTTCCTTTGCTTTTATCCTCATCTAAAATATCAATAAAAGCTTTATACTGCAGTCCTTCTTGTAATTTAAGTTTTTCTATAGTTATATTTATATTATTATTATTAAATTGGATTTTAGATAAGTTTCCGTCTTTAATATATAAACAAATACTAAAATCTACATCCTCAGATATATTTTTAATATTATTTATACTTTCCTTAATAGTTGCAGAAGAAATTTTGTTTGAACTATTACTAATTCCCAAAAATTCATTTAATTTATCTATGGTACTTTTATCATCTTTTAATTTTTCTAACATTTTTATAGTAACATCTTTAAATTGATTAGTATTCAGATTTAATTTATATCCCTTTTTTCCATTTTCTTGAATTTCACTAAAAGCATAATCTGGTATATTTTCAATTAGATATCCTACATATTCATCTTGTATATGTTTCATATCTTCTTCTGAATTTTTTATACTTGAAATATTTTCAATTTTACTTAAAGTTTCTACTGTTTCTCCAACAATAGCATACGAATCCGGCATATCACTTATATTACAAGCAATATATTTTTTCGAAAAATAATTAGATTGCAATACCCCTACTGTATCTCCTATTTTCTTTATAGAAAATGGCAGTTTTACATCATTAGAATAATTGATACTAATATCTTCTACAAAATTTGAATTCTTATTATCTACCCTGCCTGAAAATGTTATCTCCATATTATTAGTATTATTAAATTCTTCCTCATCTGCTCCTGATATTTTTACATTAAAACTTCCTCTATTTGAATACGAATTATCCATTTTTTTATCAAAGTATTGTATCAGATCACTCTCAAAAAAACCATTTTCCTTATCTGTAATTTGTGTAGCATATTTAAAAAACAATTCTTTGTTTGGCTTTAAAAAATCAGTAGCAATATATACATATACCAATCCTAAACATACTATTAATAAAACTAGTGCTATAATTATCAAAAAAATAATCGTTCTTTTACTTCTTGACTTATTCATATTTTTCTCCTTTACGTGTTATATAACACAATAAATAGATAAATAACAATATGCTATTTATCTATTTAAACCTATTCTTCCCAATTATGGTAGACATTAGAAACATCATCTAAATCCTCTAATCTTTCAATTAGTCTTTCCATTTTTTCAGCTCCACTTTCATCAAGTGATACTGTTGTTGTTGGAATCATTTGAACTTCTGCCTCTAAGAACGTTACCCCTGCCTCTTCTAGTTTTTCTCTAACATTTGTAAAATCAGATGGGTCAGTTATTATTTCATAAACTTCATCTAAAGCTTCAAAATCTTCAGCTCCACTTTCTACTGCAAGCATCATTAAATCTTCTTCCTCCATTGGTGCTGTTTGTTTTTCTATTACCAACATACCTTTTTTATTGAACATATATGAAACACAACCACTAGTTCCCAAATTTCCGCCTGATTTATCAAATGCATGCCTTACATCTGCAGCTGTTCTATTCTTATTATCTGTTGCTGCTTCTACAATTACAGCTACACCACATGGTCCATATCCTTCATATGTTATTTCTTCATAATTTTCATTACTTGCTCCTGCTTTTTTTATCGCATTATTTATTGTATCATTTGGCATATTAGCTGCTTTACATTTAGCTATTACTCCCTTCAACTTTGAGTTTCCAGCAGGATCTGGTCCACCCTCTTTTACTGCTATTAATAATTCTCTTCCTAATTTTGTAAATACTTTTCCCCTTGCTGCATCTGCTTTCCCTTTTTTTGCTTGTATATTATGCCATTTACTATGTCCACTCATCTTGTCTTACCTCCTATTCAAATTTTCCTTTTATAAAAAGGCTTTTAACCTGATATACAACTTTTAACATTATAGCATAAAAAATTTTTTTTGAATAGAGTTTTAGAATATTTTTATTATTTTTGTTAATACTATAGTTAATTTATATAAGGTATTTTTATACCTAGATTGGAGTTTTTATGAAAAATGAAAATTTAAATATTTTAGATGAAGTAAACAAAGGCGCTACTATGGGTATGGATGCAATTTCTTATGTCTCTGAAAAAGCTTCTGATTGTAAGTTCAAAGAAGTTTTAGATGTAGAATATAACAAATACAAAGAAATATCTAAAAAAGTAAATAATTTATATTCTAATTATAGTGACAAAGAACCTCACGAAACAAATACCATGAATAAAATGATGACATGGTATGGGATACAAATGAAAACCATGACTGATAACACAACTTCAAAACTATCTGAGCTACTAATGCAAGGTACCAATATGGGAATTATAGAAGGAAGACGTTTAATTAATCAAAATGATGATGCAGCTCAAGATGTTAAAGACATTTTGCACGAATTTGTAACAATGCAAGAAGATAGTGTAGAAACCTTAAAGAAGTATTTATAAAAAGTCAAAAAGATATTTAATCCTATTTTTTATGATTTATAAACATAAAAATTTAAATTAAATATCTTTTTTTTAATTATTTTTTTGTTTTATCCTTCTTGTCTTTAAAGATTTTATCAAATAAACCTTTATTAGTTTTTGCATGTTTACTAGCTCTTTTACCTTTAGCCCTTTTAGCTTCTTTTTTATTTTTCTCTTGTTTTTTATTTGCTTTTTTACGCTTTTCTTTTTCGTCGTCTAAGTCTTTTTTTTCAAATTCTTCTTCAATGAATTCTTCTTTTTCACCTTCATCAAAATATTCGTCTTCTTCGTAGCTTTCTAAATCTTCTTCAAATTCATCTTCATCAATATAATTATCTTCTTCATCATCCTCAAATTCATCTTCATCACTACCAAAATCGTCATCCTCTTCAAAGTACTCGTCATCTTCGTCATCTTCATCGAAGTATTCATCATCACTTTCGTCTTCATCAACTTCATCGAAATATTCATCATCACTTTCGTCTTCATCCTCTTCATCGAAGTATTCATCTTGGTCAAAATTATCATCTTCCTCACTCTCAAAATTGTCATCATCTTCGTAGCCTTCTTCTTCGTCATACTCCAATTCTTCTAAATCCTCGTCCTGAAAATCATCTTCAACTAAACTATCATCGTCATCCTCATCACTAAATACTAGTTTTACTCTCTCCTCTTTAATTTCATTTTCTTTTTCTTCATTTGTTTCATTATTTTCTTTAACCTTGGTTTCTACTTCCTCACTAAATTCAGATAAATCCCTTCCAAATTTCTCAGATATTTCTTTTTGAAAGACATCATAAATATTTTTTATTCCATCTATTCTCCAATAATTTGAGTTAATAACTGTTCCCATATTTATATTAATATTTGTGATTTCTTGTTCAAAGTTTCTTTCCTTATCTTCTATATTTTTCAAATATGTCTTATTATATAGCTCTTTATATGCCTTTTTTGTTGCTTTGTTTGAAATTTCCTTTAAAATTAATTCATATAAATTATTAATCTGAGAAATATCATCTTTAAAGTTTTCACAAGCCTCTGTCATCATTTTATTATGTGCTTTTGTTCCATTAATTGCTGTTATTCTTTCATAATCCAAAAAATTAAATATGTATTCTTTTTCAGCATTTAAGAATGTCAACTTTGCAGTTGTATCTCTTAATACTTTCTTATATTTATTTAACTTTATACTATCACTATCTATTTCTGCTAAAAGCCTTCTCATTTTATCATATATAGATATATAACAATTTGCTTCTTTTTCAGCAATACTTATTCTAGTTTTTATAGCCAAATTTAATACATCTTGATTAAATGGAACATTCTCATTTTTTCCATTTTTCGTCATTATTGTGCCAATTTCTTTTTCTTTATCCTCTTCTTGAGAATTAATAATCTGTTTTAAAAGTAAAATATCCTTTGCATCTATAGACTCATACCCAGTTGTGGATGCTTTTATATGTTCAATATGTGTCGTTTCACTCAATCTTCTTTCTTTTTCGCACTTAGTCCTTTCTTTTTGTTTTTCAATAAATTCACTCACAAAAATAATATATTGTTCTCTTAATTCTTTTAATTTACCATTGTTATCTTCTATGGTATTTTCTATTTTTTGAAAATTCTTCATAAGTGTTTCTGGTTTTTCTTCCAAATCACTAAATAATTTGTTTCTATCTTCTTCTAATTTTAAATTAGAATTATAAAGCTTTTGTTGTTCTCTTTGAATAGTTTCAATTTTATTTACAGTTTCATCAAATTCCTGTATAATCTTTCCTTCTTTTGTAGCTATAATTTGGTAATTTTCTAGTTCTTCAATAAGTCCCTTAAAATTGTTGTAATTTTCTCTTAAGTTATATTGTTTGTCTAGTTTTAGAATTTGTTCTATATATCTTTCTAAAACTATTGCACTTCTTTCATACATCCAGGCAATCCTCCAAATTTCTACATTTTTTTACTTATTATACATAATTTCCCTTCAAAAGTCTAGACTTTATCTTAAAAAAGTTATATTACATGTTACTGTTCAGTCATATTTAATTAGAAGTCCTTAGTTAAGTGATTACTATCTAAATATTTTGAGAATTAATCGAATGCGACTTGAAATAACTTAAAAAATCTTGGTAATTTCGAAAGGGAATCTCAAAGTTCATCTTTGAGGGTGCTTTCGAAATTAATTAGATTTTTTTAGTGTTTAATGCAAGGAAGCCTAGATTATTCGAAAAATATTTAGATAGTAATCACGTTTAAGCAGAACAATTCTAATTTTAAGACTGAACAGTAACTATTACATATGACTGAACATTAACTATTACATGGAAAGATTTGTTAATTCTTTATCCTAACCTTTTAATTCCTATATTATTTTTTCCTATATCTATAAATATTTTTAATGTTTTTATCATTATTTCTTTACTCTCTGGGTCAATATCCTGATAGGTTTTAATAATTGCCTTTGCACTAGCCAGTTTATTATTGCTTATTTCAGATAATGTCTTTGCACCAGTAGCATTAAGTATTTCAAAAAATTTATCTATAAAAAATTCTCTTTGATTCGGTTCTACAGCTTTTAGCCAATCTGTAATTGTTTTGTCTATATATTTACTTGAATTTGTTTGTTCATCTCTTATAAATTTGTCTCCTAATAATTGCCAAGAATATAAATCATGTTGCATAATTCCTATTTCTTCACTTTTCAAAATTGTTGTTTTTTCTTCATGATTTAATAATCTTCCTATTATTGATGTTTGAGGAATATATGTATGGACCTTTTCCAGTATCTCTTTATATTCTTTACTGTTAATTACCTGCTCACAAAAACCAGGTCCATCATTATTGTATACATTAATAATTCTATCCTTAATTTTTTTATCACAAAAAGCTGATGCATATACTGCTAAATTTCCACCCTTTGAATGACCTCCAACTCTAATCTTATTTAGATATTTTTTTGCAACATTTTCTAAATAATTCACAGCATCAGTCTGAGCTGGAACTAAATAACTAAAACTCATATTAAAATCTTCTTTCCAACCGATTATAGTATTGTCTGTTCCCCTATATGCTACATATATTGTATTGTCTGGCATAAGTATAGTAATAGCAGAAAATTGTTTTTCTTGAATTGGATCTAATTTATTTGTATAATTGGTAAGCTTCATATTTCCAAACCTCTCACTATTAGCAAGTTTTGGAAATAGTTCTATATCTTCTTCTTGTAAGATTCTTCCAGTTGTGCCTCTAGCCTTATATCGTTCATAGCTTTCTTTAATAGTTATTTCCTCATTTTCTGTAACAATGTCATCAAATGGAAAATATGACAGCCTTGATAAAATCAAATTATCTATCTCATTAAATTCTACTTTTTTTAAATCTATATCTCTCCAGTCTAAATAATCAAATATATTTGACATATAATAACTCTCCTTCCACTAATATATTTATTTAATAATAATATCACTTCACTTTTTAAAAGTAAATACATAATTTTTTTATTTTTTTGCATTTTGTATGGATTTTTTAATTATATTATGATATAAAATATATATATTTTGTATGCATTCTACAATTATAGTATAAATAATCAAGCATATTCAAATTTTTACATATATCTACTTGAATTTATATACTATTTATTATAAGATATTTAAGAAAATATGAGAAATCACATAGGAGGAACTATATAATGCCAAGAAAAACAAAAGAACAAAAAGAAATAGAAAACAATAACAAAGAAAAACAAGCTGAGAAGAAGGCTTCTTCTAGTAAGAAAAAAACAACCACTAAAAAATCAACTACAAAAACAGAAAAACCAAAGAAATCTGTTTCAAACAAAAAAACAACAAAAACAAAGTCTACTAAATCTACATCCACAAAAAAAATAACTTCTTCTAAAAAGGAAAAAGTTAATATTGTTGAATACTATGACTTACCTTACAGATATAATCAAACGGTTATAAAAGTTTTGGCACAAACTCCTACAAATTTATTTATTTATTGGGATATTTCAGATAAAGATAGAAAAAAACTTGAAGAACAATATGGAAAAGACTTTTTCCAAACTACAAAACCAGTTTTAGTAATTTATAATAAAACACTAGGATATAATTTTGAAGTAGAAATAAATGATTTTGCCAATAGTTGGTATCTACATGTTAATGATTCCAAATGTGATTATAAAATTGAACTTGGTAGACGCCCTATTATAAAAAATGAAAAAATAAATACTGACTTTATTTATATTTCTACATCAAATGAAATTGAATCCCCAAATGATCATATTTTATTCGACCAAAACCAAAAAATGGTTTATTTTAGAAATATAAAAACAGGCATTCAAACTAAAAAAGATATCTCCAATATTTCTTATATTAAAAATATGGGTAAAATTTATAATATTTATGATTTGTATAAATCAATATACAAGGATGAAGACATTGAAAACATATATAATTTATCAAATCCATCATCAGGCAACCCTTCCTCACGGAAGTATGTCTTCCAAATTTAAGTAAATCATATTAAAAAATAAACAAGCTTGTAATTATGTATCAAAAAAGGAGATTTATATTATGCAAGAGAAAAAAGGATATGTAAGTTTTGTTCTTCATGCTCATCTTCCATTTATACATCATCCAGAAAGCGATGATTATTTAGAAGAATCTTGGCTATATGAGGCTATATCTGAAACTTATATTCCATTATTAACAAATTTTCAAAAATTAGTAGAAGAAGGAGTTAACTTTAGAATTACTATGTCTATGACTCCTCCTTTACTTTCTATGTTAGATAATAAATTACTACAAAGGAAATATATAAAATATTTAAAAAAGCTGATTGAATTATCAAAAAAAGAAATAAAAAGAACAGCTAATGATGAAAGATTAAATAAACTTTCTCATTATTATTATGACCGCTACTCTAATGACTTACATTTATTTAAAGATATATATAATTGTAACTTAATTGAAGCATTTAAACATTTTCAAGATATTGGAGTTTTAGAAATAATTACTTGCGGTGCAACACATGGGTATTTTCCAATTTTATATATTAATGAAAAAACAGTAAAAGCCCAAATAGCTGTTGGTGTTCAAACTTATGAAAGATATTTTGGAAAAAAGCCTCGTGGAATCTGGCTTCCTGAATGTGGATATATTCCAGAAGCCGATAAATATTTAAAAGAATTTGGAATTGAATATATTATTACTGAATCTCATGGAGTTCTATACGCCAATCCTACTCCTATTTATGGTACGTTTGCACCTATAGTTTCACCAGAAGGAATTGTTGCTTTTGGACGTGATATGGAATCTTCAAGACAAGTTTGGAGTTCTATAAATGGTTACCCTGGAGATTATAATTACAGAGAATTCTATCGTGACATTGGATATGAAGCTGATTACGAATACATTAAACCATATATTGCTCACAATGGAGTTAGAGTTCATACTGGTATAAAATATTATAGAATAACAGGAAAAAGTGATTTTAAAGACTACTATAATATACAGTGGGCTAAAGACTCTGCAGAAATGCAAGCAGGTCACTTTCTAGATAGTAGAACCAACCAAATAGAAAATCTTTCACAAAATATGGATACCCCACCAATTATTCTTTGCCCTTATGATGCAGAGCTTTATGGTCATTGGTGGTATGAAGGTCCTTATTGGTTATATATATTATTTAAAAAGATTTATTATGATGATTGCAATTTTCAACTAATAACTCCTTCTGAATATATTGATAAATATCCAAATATACAGGTTTCTTCACCTTGCCGTTCAAGTTGGGGCGCCAATGGCTATAGCGAAGTATGGCTAAACCCAACCAATGATTACGCTCACAGGCATTTGCATGTTGCAGGTGATAGAATGTGTGAACTTGCCCAACTTTACCCTAATGCAAAAGGTCTAAAGAAAAAAGCTTTAAACCAATGTGCAAGAGAGCTTCTCCTTGCTCAGAGTAGTGATTGGTTATTTATAATTACCAATGGAACTATGGTTGACTACGCAAAAAAAAGAATAAAAGATCATATTGGAAGATTCACAAAACTATATTATCAAATAAAGGATAATTCTATAGATGAAGAATATTTAAAAGATATTTCTAAAAAAGATTGTGTTTTTCCAGATATTGATTATATGTTATATTATTAAATAATTATTATTTACATCACTATAAAAAAGTTACCACAAAGTAAATATCTTGTGGCAACTTTTTTTTATATGCATACTATAATGTATAAGTTTTGAAAATTTAGTAGATACTAGTTTTGTTAGAAAGGGGATTTTTTCGTATGAAATCACTATGTATAAAAACAAATGATTCTAATGTTCTAGATTATCTATTAAATGAATTTAAAAATTGTAACTTAAAAGACATGTGCTTTAGTGAAAATGAATTTAAAAACTATAAAAACATAATAATTCACTACACTCGGTAATTGTATTGATGATTTTTATTCAAAAATAAGCTCTATATTATGCTATTTTATTTTAGATATAGAAGAAGAAAAAATATTAAAAAAAATTATATCTCAAAACTACTTTTATTTTGACTTTTCAGAAAAAAATAAAATTCTATCTAATTGCTTTAACATTATGGCAGATGAATATCCCATTGAATTTGATAAAAAATTTAATATATTATATAACAGTTTTTATAATTATTTATCTTCAAATAAAAATCTATTATTAGAAGGTTTTATTAATTTTAGATTAAAAAAATATTTTAATCTACTAGATAACACTTTAAATGAAGCAGTTAATCAATTTATAATAGAAAAAGAATATTTAGAATTCATTTCACTATTAAAAATGTATATTAATTCTCATCCTACCGGATTTGACACCGTTCATCTAATATATTCCTCTTCTGAATCGATTTTGCTAGATATAAAACAAAATGTAATCATTAGTACAGATAATATTTTAAAAGCAAAATTTTTAAGCGATATTTCTTTTTCTTCAAATGATTATACCTTGAACACTCTATTAAACCTTTTACCTAAAAAAATTCATATACATTTGGCTAATAACCATATAGATGAATTTATAAATACTCTCAAACTTATATTTGAAAATAGAATCCAAATATGCACTGAATGTGATATTTGCAAATCATATAAAATTTCGAAAGGATGTTTTTAGGTGTTTTTAGGGACACCTTCCAAAAGCATCCTCATATTGCTGCATTAATTCCTTTTGATACAATATCTTTCATATTTTCAATTAAATCATCAATCTCTTTTGGCGTTACTATTAAGTTATAATCTTTAGGCAGAAGTACCTCTTTTATTTCTTCATAATTGTCTTCTTGTTTCAAATTATTTAAATAATCATTTGACATTGCTTTTTCTTGTAATTTTTCAATAAACAAATCTAAACTATCATTTACTAGGACTGCTGTTTCAACAACTGTTGGAATTCCAATTGCAATGACAGGAATTCCCAAAGTATCCTTACTTACCTCACTTCTTATATTTCCTACTCCTGCACCTGGAACAATTCCTGTATCTGATATTTGAACAGTACTACTAATTCTTTCTATACTTCTAGATGCTAATGCATCTATCACTATTAGTAATTTTGGTTTCACAGTATCTACTATACCTTTCAAAATTTCCACTGTTTCTATTCCTGTTGTTCCTAATACTCCTGGCGACACAGCCGAAATTTCTCTAGTTCCTTCTTCTACATATTGAGGTAAATACTTTATTATATGTCTTGTTACTTCTATCTCGTTTATTACTTTTGGTCCTAAACTATCTGGGGTAACATATATATTTCCAAGCCCAACTACAAGGATTTCTCCTTGGGTATCAACATGTAAATCTACTATTACTTTTAATTCCTTTGCTAAAATTTCTGCTGCTTTATCTATTTCTTCTTCCTGCGCTATTTTTAATTTTTTTATATCTATTGTTATATAATTTCCTATAGGCTTTCCTATTGCTCTTTCTCCATTCTCGTTTGTTATTTTTACTCTTTCAACTTTTATATTTTCATCTATATTTTCCTTATTTGCCTCAATTCCATCTATTTGCTCCAATTTATTTGCTTTTTGATAAATTTCTCTTCTTTCAGATGCTAAATCTGTTCTAAAATTATACATAAAAACCTCCGAATAATATTTTTATATATTATTTGGAGGTTTATTAATTCTTATTCATTATAATACCTATAATTTAATCTTTTAATAATTTATTTTTTATAAATACTATATTTTAAATCTGTTATACAAAAAATTATGCTAAATATTTTTTTAAAAACTCACCTGTATGACTTCTTTCATTTTTGCAAATTTGTTCTGGTGATCCGTACTGCTATAACTTCTCCTCCGTTGTCTCCACCTTCTGGACCCAAATCTACAACATGATCACATGTTTTTATTAAATCTAAATTATGCTCAATAACAATTATTGTATTACCTGTGTCTACCAATCTTTGTAAAATATCAACTAATCTATGAACATCTGCAATATGAAGACCTGTTGTTGGTTCATCTAAAATATATAACGTTTTTCCTGTTGCTTTTTTAGATAATTCTGTTGCAAGCTTTACTCTTTGTGCTTCTCCTCCAGATAAAGTTGTTGATGGTTGACCGTAATTTAATATAACCAAGCCCTACATCATATAAAGTCTGAATTTTTTGTTTTATTTTAGGAATTTTATCAAAAAATTGCAAGGCTTCTTCAACTGTCATATCTAAAACATCTGCAATTGTTTTCCCCTTATATTTTACTTCTAATGTTTCACGGTTATATCTTTTTCCTCTACATACTTCACAAGGTACATAAATATCTGGTAAAAAATGCATTTCAATTTTATGAACTCCATCTCCATTACAACTTTCACACCTTCCACCTGCAACATTAAAACTAAACCTTCCCTTTTCATATCCACGTATTTTAGCTTCTTCAGTCATTGCAAATATTTCTCTTATTGTATCAAATACTCCTGTATATGTTGCTGGATTTGAGCGAGGTGTTCTCCCTATTGGTGATTGATCTATATTAATTATTTTATCAATATTTTCTAATCCTTTTACAGCTTTGCATTTTCCTGGTTTTTCATTTGAACCATTCAATTCTTTTGCAATTGTTTTATATAAAACCTCATTAACTAAAGTTGATTTTCCCGAACCAGAAACACCTGTAACGCAAGTAAAAAGACCTAGAGGAAATTTAACACTTATATTTTTTAAATTATTTTCTACTGCTCCTTGTACTTCAATTACTTTGGATTTTACCTGTTTTCTTCTTGTTTTTGGAACAGAAATTCTCTTCCCTCCACTTAAATATTGACCAGTAATAGAATTCTCTACAAGTTTTACTTCTTCTGCTGTTCCGCTGTGCCATAACTTGTCCGCCATGAACACCAGCACCTGGACCAATATCTATAATTTGGTCTGCTGCATACATTGTATCTTCATCATGTTCTACTACTAAAAGTGTATTACCCAAATCTCTTAATTTTTTTAAGGTTGCAAGTAACTTATCGTTATCTTTTTGATGTAGCCCAATACTAGGCTCATCTAATATATACAAAACACCTGTTAATCCAGAACCAATTTGTGTAGCCAAACGAATCCTTTGCGCTTCTCCACCAGACAATGTTCCGCTACTTCTTGAAAGAGTTAAATATTCTAATCCTACATCCATTAAAAATTGAAGTCTTTGATTAATCTCTTTTAAAATCAACTCTGAAATCATAGCTTGAGTTCTACTTAGCTCTAAATTTTTCAAATATTCTTTTATTTTATTTATTGGCATATCTGTTAATTCATTTATGTTCTTATCTCCAACTTTAATTGATAAAATCTCTGGTTTTAATCTTGCTCCTTTGCAAGAATGACATGGGGCATTGCTCATATACATTTCATAAAAGTCCCTCATTCCTTGAGATTTAGTTTCTCTGTGCCTTCTATCTAAAGTTGGAATTACTCCTTCAAATGGTGCAGAAAATTTTCTAGTTCCTATATATGATTTATATTCAAAATCTATTTCTTCACTTCCCGTACCATATAAAATTTTTTCCATAAAATCACGTGGCAAATCTTTTATTTTTTTGTTTTTTATTTCAACTCCATAGTGCCTAGCAACACTCTCGAAATACATTTTAGCCATAGTATCGCCTTTTTTCATGGTACTTGCACCGAAAGCTTTTATTCCATCATATAATGTTTTATTCTTATCTGGAACAATTAAATCTTCATCAATTTTCATTAAATATCCTATACCTGTACATTCTGGACATGCCCCAAATGGGTTATTAAATGAAAACATTCTTGGAGTTAATTCTGGAAAGCTAAAACCACAATCTGGACAAGCATAATTACAGCTATATAATACTGGTTTCTGTCCAATAATATCTATTAAAACTAAATTATCTGCATGTTTTAAAGCAACTTCTACAGATTCTGTTAATCTACTAATTATTTCTTGCTTAATTACTAATCTATCAACAACTAGCTCTATTTCATGTTTTTTCTTTCTGTCAATTTCTATATCATCTGAAAGTTCATAAACTTCGCCATCAATTCTAACTCTAACAAAACCATCTTTTTGATATCCTTCTAACTGTTTGGTATACTCTCCTTTACGACCTCTTACAACTGGTGCTAGAACCTGTATTTTAGTACCTTCTGGCAAGCTCATAATACTATCTATGATTTGGTCTATAGTTTGCTTTTCAATCTTTTTATGGCAATTTGGACAATATGGAACACCAATTCTTGCATACAAAAGACGAATATAATCATAAATCTCTGTAACTGTTCCAACAGTGGAACGAGGATTCTTTGAAGTAGTCTTTTGATCAATTGAAATTGCTGGAGAAAGCCCATCAATTCTTTCAACATCTGGTTTTTCCATTAACCCTAAAAATTGCCTAGCATAAGAAGATAAACTTTCCACATATCTTCTTTGCCCCTCAGCATAAAGCGTATCAAAAGCCAAACTAGATTTACCCGAACCAGAAAGACCTGTAATAACAACCAATTTATCTCTTGGAATTTCTAAATTTATATTTTTTAAATTGTGTTCTTTTGCACCTTTTATTATTATTTTATCATTCATACCTTTCTCCTGCCATGGGGACGGTCCTTTTGGCAATTTAAAATATTCCCACAATATTTCCGTTTTTATCAATATCTATATTTTCTGCTGCAGGTACTTTTGGAAGTCCTGGCATTGTCATTATTTTTCCTGCAAGCACAACTATGAATCCCGCTCCTGCTTTTACCTCTACATCTCTTACTGTTATTTTGTATGTATCTTTACATTCTAAGTTTTTTGGATCATCAGAAAATGAATATTGTGTTTTTGCTATACATATAGGCATTTCCCCATAACCTAGTTCTTCTATTTTTTTTATTTCAGCTAATGCTTTTTCAGAATACTCTACCCCTTCTGCTCCATATATTTTTGTTGATACTTTTTCAATTTTAGTTTTAATATCATCTTCTAGTTCATACATATAATTTAAATTTTCGATTTCTTCTACCAATTTTACAAGTTTTGTTGCTATATCTTTTGCTCCGTCTCCTCCTTTTGCCCATCCTTCTACTAAACTTAAAGAAACCCCTTTTTCTTTTAGCTTTTCTTTTAGAAATTCTATTTCATTTTCTGAATCTTGTATATAATGATTTATTGCAACAATAACATTTAATCCAAATTTATTTTTTAAATTATCTATATGTCTATATAAATTATCGATTCCTTTCTCTAACCCTTCAATATTTTCTTCAAAAATTTTTTCTTTTTCTATTCCTCCATGATATTTAATTGCTTTCATTGTTGCAACCAATACCACTGCATCTGGCTTCAACCCTGTCTTTCTACATTTTATATCTAAAAACTTTTCAGCACCCAAATCTGCACCAAATCCTGCTTCTGATACTACATAGTCTCCCAATTTTAAAGCCAACTTTGTTGCTCTAATACTATTACATCCATGTGCTATATTTGCAAATGGCCCACCATGAATAATTGCTGGCGTATGTTCTAAAGTTTGAACTAAATTAGGCTTTATTGCATCTTTTAATAAAACTGCCATTGCTCCTTGTGCTTTTAAATCTTTACAATAAAGAGGTTCTCCGTCTCTATTATATCCTATCAAAATATTTCCTAATCTTTCTTTTAAATCCTCTATATCTTCTGATAAACAAACAATAGCCATTATTTCAGATGCAACAGAAATATCAAATTTATCCATTCTTGGAACTATCTTGCTCTCACCAGATAAACCTGTTTCTATTTCTCTTAATTGTCTATCATTTAAATCCATGCATCTCTTCCAAACAATTTTTTCAAATTTCAAATTATTGCCAAAATATATATGATTGTCTATGATTGCAGATAGTAAATTATTTGCAGCTGTAATTGCGTGAATATCTCCTGTAAAATGTAAATTAATATCTTCCATAGGAGCTACTTGAACCTTTCCTCCTCCTGTTGCTCCACCTTTTATTCCAAAAACGGGTCCTAAAGATGGCTCCCTCAATGCTAACACAGCATTTTTACCAATTTTCCTTAATCCATCTGCTATAGATATAGAAATAGTTGTTTTTCCCTCACCCAAAGGAGTTGGGCTTATTGCGGTTACAAGTATTAGTTTTCCATTTTCATTCCTTTCAACTTTTTTAAAAACCTCATCTGATATTTTTGCTTTATACTTACCATATTGCTCGATATCATCTTCTTGTATTCCTAATTTTTGTGCTATATCTACTATTTTTTTTAATTTTGTATTTCTTGCTATTTCTATATCAGTCATTTTACATTCCTCCTATCAAACAATTACACAATTATCCCAACAATTATGCCAATTAAAGCACCTACAAAAACTTGAACTGGAGTATGGCCCAAGACCTCTACCAATTTTTCTGATACTTGAATTCCTGTTAATCCTGGGGTCTCTACCAATTTATTTAATAATGCCGCCTGCTTTCCTGCAGCTCTCCTAACTCCACAAGCATCATACATTACAACAAATGCAAAAATAAAAGATAATGCAAAAACTGCACTATTTATTCCTTCATATTTACCTATTAAAGTAGCCAATCCAGCAACAACTGCTGAATGAGAACTTGGCATTCCTCCAGCGCCCATTATTCTTTTAAAATTAAATTTCTTAGTTTTTACTAAATCGTAAATTAATTTAAATAACTGTATTCCAAACCATAAAAAAAATGGTACATAAATATACTTGTTTTGTACAAATTCCATAAAATAATTCATTTCCAGTTTTTTCTCCCTTTTATAATTTCATATGTTTACGCCTATAAATTGACAGTTTACAATATTAATATTTTATTTAGAATTAATATTATTCTGCTTCAAAATCTTCTTCTTGCATTTCTCCATCTTTATTTACTAGCATAGTAATTTTCCTTTCAGCTTCTTCCAATTCCTTACTACAATTTTTTGAGAGTTTTATTCCTTCCTCAAACTTAGAAACAGAATCTTCTAAATTTAGCTTTCCATTTTCAAGTTCAGCAACTATTTTTTCTAACTCTTCCATCTGTTCTTCAAAACTCTTTTTCATAAAAAATATTCCTTTCCATACACTGCTACTGTATTTGAGCTTTTTTATTACCATCAAATAGCTTAATATTAACTATATCGCCACTTTTTAGTTCTTCTTTACTTTTAATGAATTTACCATCTTTTTCCAATATAGTATAACCTCTAGATAATGTCTTTAGCGGACTATACGCATCTAACTTCGCTGTTAATTCTGAAAATTTTGATGTTTCCCTCTCAAACTTTGCCTTAATACTATTTTCTAATTGCTTTAAATATGTATCTAATTTTATGTAGTTTTCATTAATTCTCCTATTCGGCTCTTTAAATACAAAACTTGAAAGACATTTATCATACCTCAATTTTAAAAATTCTATTTTCTTAATTAATGCTTTTCTTAATCTTTCCTGAAAATCAAAAATCTTTTTTTGTATTTCATATATGTCTGCAACAGCAAGTTCAGCAGCTGCAGACGGAGTTGGCGCCCTCAAATCTGCTACAAAATCGGCTATTGTAAAATCTGTTTCATGTCCCACAGCAGATATTATTGGTATCTCCGAATTGTATATACTTTCTGCAACTATTTCCTCATTAAATGGCCATAAATCTTCTAAAGATCCGTCCTCCTCTTGCTAAAATTAATACATCTGCAAGCTTATTTTTATTCATATATTCTATACCGTACGCAATTTTTTCCGCTGCACCTTCTCCCTGAACCGGCACTGGAAATAATCTAATATAAACATTTGGGTTTCTTCTTGTAGAAACATTAATTATATCTTTTATTACTGCTCCTGTTCCGTGAAGTCAAAACACCAATTACTTTTGGCATAAATGGAATTTTAATTTTATGTTTTTCATCAAATAGTCCTTTTTCTTCTAATTTGTTCTTTAATTCCTGATATTTAGTATATAAATCCCCTAAGCCATCCTCTTCCATTGCTTGTGCATATATTTGGTATACTCCGTCTCTTTCAAAAACTGAAACTCCTCCAAATAAAATTACTTTCATTCCATCTTTTGGCATAAATCTCAGCTTTTGAGCATATGATTTAAACATAATACATTTTATTAAGCAGTTTTCATCCTTTAATGTAAAATACATATGCCCTGTATAATGATTTTTAAAATTAGAAATTTCACCTTTTACTAAAACATTATTAAGATATTCATCATTTGCTATTTTTTCTTTTATATATTTATTTAAGTCTGATACAGTTATTGCCATTTCTGCATATTTCATATTTTTCACTTTCCTTAAATTTATATACTAGTTTCTACGATTTTATAATACTTGCCAAAACTCCATTAACAAAATTTCTAGATGAGTCTTCACCGTATTTTTTTGCAAGCTCTACCGCCTCATTTATAGCAACTTTAAAAGGTATATCTGTATATTTTAGTTCATAAATTGCTAGTTTCAATATTGACAAATCTATTTTAGAAATTCTATCTATTTTCCAATCTTCTTTTAAATTTTTTTCTATATTTTCTATAATCTCATTATAATTTTCTTCAATACCTAAAACAGCGTCTCTTATATACTTTTGCGCCTTCTTATCATCTATATTATTGCTTTCTATATAAAGCTCCATTTGTTCATTTAAATCTTCTCTTTTTTGTATTTCTAAACTATATATCAGTTTAAAAGCTTGCTCTCTTATTGCTGATCTATTCATTTTAATTCCCTTCTATTTACATTTTATCAATAAAACCTTTTAGTCTACTTTTCACATCTTCTTTGTTTTGTTGTACATAATTACCTATAAATGCTCCTAAAAATATGACAACTATTGCCAATATTAAATCATGCAATCTTGTTATTAATATAATTATTGATATTATAATACCTATAATTGCACCTTTATAACTATTCCAGAATTCTTTAATATTCATCTATTCCACATTCCTTTCAAACTAATCTTAATATCTAAAAAGACTTAGTACTATCCGGCAGTCTGTTGCCTTGGTGCAACTTTTTTTACTGCTATATTTACTTCTTTAACATCTAGATCTGTTGTCATCTTTACTTTCTCTTTAATTTTAGATTGAAGATTTGTAGATAAATCTTTAATAACAGCATCTGCACTCACTACTAAATTAATATATACATTAACATTATTTTCTTTATCTAATTCAACCCTTGTTGAAACTTCTTCAGCACTTTGAAAATTCAAAGCTACAGAATTAACTAAATTTTCTATCGTTTCTTTAGAAATCATTAGTTTTCCACTCTCATTTTCTAAAAGAACTCCCTGTCTTTCTTTTATTTGTTCTTTTGACGTTGCGTCAAAAAATATACATTTTATAGATAATAAAATAAAAACAATACATGCCCCCAAAACTATTTTACTTGATGTGTCTCCTGCTAAAGTATTTGTTATTATACTTGATACTAAATTTCTATCTAACCAACCAAATATTAGTAAACATACTATAACAGATAGTATTAGCATAATATTTGAATATATTATTAGTGTAATTTTTTCTAATATTTTCATTTTACATTCATTCCTTCCTTTAACATGTAAATCTAGTTAGAAAATAAGCCTTTACATTATTATTTTCTAACTAGCTATTTCTATTATACTTTTTATTCTTCTGATTCTTCTACATTTTTGTCAGTTTTACCTTCATCTTTAACCATGTCTGTATTAACTCCTTGAACGTGAATATTTACTTCTTCAACCTTCAAACCTGTCATCTCTTCAATTGCCTTTTTAACTCTTTTTTGAATTTCAAAAGCAATGTCTGGAATTCTTGAACCATATTCAACTATGATATTTACATCAATTTTAGCTTGTGTTTCTGTTGCTTCAACTTTAATCCCTTTAGCTAGGTTTTTCTTTCCACTTAATACTTCTGTTATTCCACCAGCAAAACGACCAGCCATTCCAGCTACACCTGGCACTTCTGATACTGCAACACCAGCTATTACAGCTATAACATCATTTGATATCTGTATTCCTTCATTTTCTGTTTTAATTTCCTCTAATTCTAGTATTTCACCTTTTTCTTGATTTTCTTCACTCATAATAATTCCTCCTTCTTGTATACCAAAAAGATATACTTAAATTCTTTATAAGTATATCAATTTTTTCTATAATTTACAACTATTTTATTTAAATTTATTCTTATTTAGTTACTGGATAATGGTTTTAAGTTGTAGAATAGGTGAAACCTAAGTTATATTAATAATTTATGACGTTCCGAATGCAACCGGAATAGTTTTAGAATAAGTTATGTAGGGTAGCCGAGGAACGGAAACAAATCATTAATATCACTTAGATTTCACCGGTTTATTAGTGCCAAACCATTAAATAGTAACCTTATTTATATAGATTAATCCATTGGTCTTTCAACATTTATTGTAAAACTATATTTGTTATTTTCATTGCATATAATACTTTGCAAAACATCCTCTATTTGTTCCTTACTATACTCTTTATCGTAAGGAATTAAAATATCTAATAATATTTCTGCCTTATTATCTGAATCTTTTATAACCCTAAAATCATGAAAAGAGATGGAATTATCAAAATCTGACAATCCTTTCTTTATTTTTTCATGTATTCTTTTCTGTTCTTTATCTTCAGTACAAATAGGATCAACATGAATAGTTAAATTTAGATTAAACTCATTTTTAAAACGTCTTTCTATTTCATCTGCTAAATTATGTGCATCCATAATATCCATATTAGATGAAACTTCTATATGAATAGTAGCAAAATCCTTTCCAATTCCATAATTATGAATTAATAGATCATGTACTCCTTGGACTTTCTCATATTTTAATATTTCATCTTTAATCTTCTCAATTTGTTCATTGCTAGGCATAATTCCCAGCATAGGATTTATTGTTTCTTTTATCATTTTTATTGCAGAAATAACTATAAAAATTGAAATTCCTAATCCTATGTATCCATCTACATTTATATTAAATATATCCATAATAACCATTGCAACTAAAACTGTGCATGTTATTATAATATCATTTCTTGAATCCATTGCATTTGCTTTAATTATATTTGAATTTATTGCTTTTGAAAAATCTAAATACACTAACATTTGTAATAATTTTATAAAAATAGCAATTATAAGCGTAAAATAAGTTATTCCACCTAATGCTATCTCTTCAGGAAAAATAATTTTCTGAATTGAAGCTTTAACAAATGTAAGACCAACTAAAAAAACTAAAAATGAGACTATTATTCCTGCAATATATTCATATCGTGCATGTCCATATGGGTGTTCTTTGTCTGGCGGTTTACTTGATATCTTAAATCCTAGTATAGTAACAATACTAGAAAAACTATCTGATAGATTATTTACTGCATCTGCCATAATAGTTATACTATTAGCAAAAAAACCAATTAAAATTTTTATAACAAATAATAGTAAATTTGTTATTATTCCAAATGTACCTGAAACAATTCCATATTTATTTCTCACATTTGTTTCTTCTGTATTTTTATAATCTTTAATGAATATTTTTTCTAACATATCTTTTCCTTTTTATATAAACTTATCTATTCAAAAATTTCAAATTCTTTTATTGGATTTCCTCTCAAGAAATCTTGTATAGGCATTCTTTTAGCATTTTCTCCTTGAATTTCAATTACCTTTAAAATTCCGTTTTTTGTTTTTATAAATAAACCATCTCGAGCATCAGAAACAAGTACCGTACCATTTCTTAAAAAATCCATATTCTCTGTTATTATTTCTTCATCAGTTGCTATATCAACTTTCCAAAATTTTATTTTTTTTCCATTTAAATAAGAATACGCCCCCATAATTGGATTTAAACCTCTTACTAAATTCTTTATTTCCAAAGCAGTGCTTTTTACCCATTCTATTTTCGCCATTTCTTTAGAAATCATAGGAGCAATTGAAAAATTGCCTTCTTGTTTTTGTCTTTTTATAATTCCTTGTTCTATCTCTTTTAGAGTTTTAACCAATAATTCTCCACCTATAACTTTAAGTCTATCCCACAATTCTCCAGTTGTTTCTTCTTCACCAATAACTACCTCTTGTCTTAAAAGCATATCTCCAGTATCCATACCCTCATCCATAAACATAGTCGTTATTCCTGTCTTTTTATCTCCATTTAATATAGCCCATTGAATAGGTGCTGCACCTCTATACTTAGGAAGTAAAGAAGCATGTACATTTACACAACCATATTTCGGGATATCTAATATTTCCTTTGGAAGAATTTTGCCATAAGCTACCACGCAAATAATATCTGGGTTTAAATTTTTTATCTCATTTATAAATTCAATATTATTTCTTATTTTCAACGGTTGATATATTTTTATATTTTTTTCCTCTGCAAATTTTTTTACTTCTGAAGGAATCATTTTCATTCCTCTTCCCTTTGGCTTGTCAGGATTAGTAACAACCGCTAGTATATTATGTTTTGCATTATATAACGCTTTTAAACTTTCCTCTGCAAAATCTGGTGTTCCCATAAATACTATATTCATATCAAATTTTGCTCCCTTCATTTAATATTATTTAGTCACTTGAAAAAACTTTCTAAAAACTTAAAAGAACTATTTTTCTGGTTCTACATATTCTAATGTTCCTGGCACTATTTTATCAACAAAAACTTCTCCATTTAAATGGTCAACTTCATGACATATAGCCTGTGCTAATAACTCTTTAGCTTTTACTCTCATTTTCTTGCCTTCTCTATCTATATATTCTGCCGTAACTTCTGCAGGTCTTATAACTTTTGCAAACTGATTTGGAAAACTTAAGCACCCTTCGTCTACCTCTTGTTCACCTTTTGTTTTTGTAATTACAGGATTTATTAATACAATTGGACCTCTATCATCATATAAATCTATTGTTATTACTCTTTTTAATATTCCTACTTGAACAGCTGCAAGTCCAACTCCATTATATTTATGCATTGTCTCAATCATATCATCTATTAATATTTGCAATTTATCATCTATTACTTCAACTTCTTTAGATTTCTTTTTTAATATTTCATCTCCTTCAAATCTTAAGTTTCTTATTGCCATTTTATTTCTCCTTTCATTTCATTCTATATTTGATTTCACTAATTAATTATTATATAAAACATATAATTTAAATTTACATCATATTATTAGGGTTCACATCTATTGTAACTTTGGTATTTTTAAAATCTTTTGAATATAATTCGTTCAAACAATTATTTAAAATTTCATTTTCTTGTCCAGACATAACTCCTTTTATTATAATTCTCCATCTATATTTGTTTTGAATTTTATCAATTGGTGATGGCATCGGTTTAAAAATTTTATAATCTTCTTTACTTAACCTTGTATCCAAATACTTATATATCCAATTACTTATATTAATAATGTCTTTTTCATTTGTTCCATTAAAATTTATCAATATTATATCGCAAAAAGGAGGATATTTCAATTGTTTTCTCAATGTAACTTCCGTTTCATAAAACATTTCATAATTCTGTTTTTGGGCAGTTTTAATACTAAAATCACTTGGGTTATATGTTTGAATAATAACTCTTCCCTGCATATTTTCCCTACCTGCCCTTCCTGCTACTTGTGTTAAAATTTGAAATGTTCTTTCACTAGCCCTATAATCATCAATATTTAAAGTAGTATCTGCTGCAATTACCCCTACTAATGTTACATTTGGAAAATGATGACCTTTTACAACCATTTGAGTTCCAATTAAAATATCTATGTTTTCATTCTTAAACCTATTTAATATATCCTCATGAGAATTCTTCTTTGTTACAGTATCTACATCCATTCTAATTATTTTAGCTGATGGAAATTGTTTAATTATTTCTTGTTCCAATTTTTGAGTCCCAGTTCCAAAATATCTTATCTTATCACTATGGCACTCTGGACATATGGTAACTATATCTTCCTGATAACCACAATAATGACATTTTAATTTTTTTTCAAAACTATGGTATGTAAGACTAATATTACAATTTTTACATTTTACAGTATAGCCACAATTTCTACACATTATAAATGTTGAATACCCACGTCTATTTAAAAACAATATTGTTTGTTTTTTATTTTTTAAATTTTCTTCTATTGCAGAATATAAGCACATACTTAGCATTGAATGATTTCCGTTTGCAAGCTCTTGTTTTAAATCTACTATTTCAACATTTGGTAAAGATGAATTATTTGCCCTTTTTGTTAATTTTAATAATTCAATTTTACAATCACTGTTATAATTATCATTCTTGCCTTTTGTATTATAAATCTGTTTATTCTGTTCTTGTTTTTCATCCAGTTCTTTTGCTTTATAATATGTTCTTATATCCGGTGTAGCACTTCCTAGCAATAAAGGACATTTTTCCTTTTGAGCAATATACATAGCAACTTCTTTTGCATCATATTTTGGATTTGCCTCAGATTTATATGAACTATCATGTTCTTCATCAATTATAATTATTCCTAAATTTTTAGCTGGTGCAAATATTGCAGACCTTGCACCTATAACAATTTTTGCTCTGCCTTCTTCTATTTTTTTCCACTCATCATGTCTTTCCCCTATTGACAATTTACTATGCAATACTGCAATACTTTCCTTTCCAAACCTAGCAATAAATCTATCTAACATTTGTGGAGTCAATGATATTTCTGGTACCAACAATATTGATGTTTTATTATTTTCTATAACTTTATCTATTAATTGTAAATATATTTCTGTTTTACCTGATCCTGTAACTCCATACAACAAAAATGATTTATATTGTTTTTCTTCTATTTTTGTCTTTATTCTTTCATATGCATTTTTTTGCTCATCTGTTAATTTTAATTTCTGTGTTTTCTCATTTTTCCTAATTTTTTTTACATCTTTATATAATAATGGATTTCTTTCTACCTGTTTTACTAATACTTGCAAATATCCATTTTTTATTAGTGTATTTACAATTGCCCTAGAAGCTCCCACAAATGTTTCTATTTCCGGCACAGTAGCTTCACCATTTTTCATAATAAATTGTAAAACTTTCATTTGTTTTTCAGATTTTATTTTTTTAGTTTTAATATCAATTTCAACCTTTTCCATACTTTTATTTAAACAAATTAGGTTTATCTTTTTATTATCAATTCTATTTTCTTTATTTTTATTTCTCGTTCCAGGAGTTAGCATTAACTTTATACATTCAGAAACATTACAAAAATATCTTTTTGACATCCAATTTGCAAGCTCCATTTGTTCACCTGATAAATTGGTTTCTACCTTTGTAATATCTTTTATTTCATATTTATAATCTGTTTTTTCTTTTATATTTGTAACAAAAGCTTCCTCTAATTTTCCACCCTTGCCAAAAGGTACTAAAACTTTGCTTCCAATAACAACAAAATCTTCCATATTTTTAGGAATATTGTAATCAAACATTCTATTCAACTTTTTTGCTGTTCTATTTATTATAACTTCTGCTATCATTAACAATCTGCCTTTCTTATAAAGAGATTTTTTACAAATTACCATATGACCTTATTTAAAAAATGCCACATTACTCTTGTGACATTTCTATTTCTCTTTCACTTTCGATTATGGTTTGTATAATTTTTACCGTTTTTTCAAAGTCATCATTTTTTATAACATAATCATATAGCTTTATTTTTGACTCTTCATACTCAAGTCTACCTAGCCTTAACTCTAGCTCTTCTTCAGAAAGATTATCTCCTCTTGCAATTAATCTTCTTCTTAATTCTTCTTTTTCAACTTTTAAAAATATTGTAACCACATTTGTATCATTTTTTAAAATTTTAACTAGGTTTTCTGTTCCATTTACTTCAATGTCTTTAACTATTATTTTTCCACTTTTAATTTTTTCATTCATTAATTTTCTTGATGTTCCATAATAATTATTATGATGTAAGTCATATTCGTAAAATTCATTGTTCTTAATTCTTTTTTCAAAATCTTCTTTTGATATAAAATGGTATTGAATTCCTTCTTCTTCGCCTTCACGAGGAGCTCTTGATGTATAAGATGGAAGAGATATAACATCTTCCATTCTTTTAATTAATTCTTTTTTTATAGTATCTTTTCCTGCTCCAGAAACTCCAGATAAGATTACTAACATATTGTTACCTTCCCTTCTGAAATCTCATTGGCAGCTAATGTTACAGGTGACTCTTCATTAACATTTGTTTTTGGTTCATCTCCCATTGAAATTTGTCTAGCTCTTCTTGCTGTAGCAATTACTAATTCATATCTATTTTGTGCTTTTGTTAATAACTCTGCTACTGTTGGTTTTACTATCATTTTCACTCACTCCTATTCTTGTTTTGCTGACTCTAAACTAGCAGCTTGTTTGTTGATATCATCTTGTGATATAGTTTTATCTATTCTTCCACCAACTGTCTCTGGTTGAACAGCTGATAAAATAATATGACCTGAATCCATTATAAGTACAGCTCTTGTCCTCCTACCATATGTTGCATCTACAGCTGTTTTGTTATCTTTTGCTTCTTGAACCATCCTTTTTATTGGTGCTGACTCCGGACTAACAATTGCCACAATTCTTTCTGCTGAAACAATATTTCCAAATCCTATGTTTACTAATTGCATATTACCCATCCTTTCTATTCTATATTTTGTATTTGTTCTCTTATGTTTTCTAACTCTGTTTTTATATCAATAACACCATTTGTAATATCTAAGCTACTTGCTTTTGAACCAATAGTATTTGTTTCTCTATTCATTTCTTGAATTATAAAATCTAACTTTTTACCTATTGCATCTTGTGAACTTAATAAATTACTAAATTGCAATATGTGGCTTTTTAACCTTGTAACCTCTTCTTCAATAGAACATTTATCTGCATAAATTACTACTTCCTGTGCTAGCCTATTTTCATCTACATCTTGATTATTTAGTATTTCCTTTATTCTTTCTTCTAATTTTACTACATATTCTTCAATAAGTCCAGTAGAAATTTTAGATATTTCATTTACCTTTTCTTCGACATTTTTTATTCTTATTATTAAATCTTCAGCAATCTTCTTACCTTCTGTTTCTCTCATTTGCAATAATTTTTCTGTAGCCATTTTTGTTGTTTCTAGTACTTCTTTTCTTATCACTTCATCTTCTTGTGTATTTTGAATATTCAAAACATCCGGAAATTTTGAAATTTCTGTTACTTCTATATTTGATTGTATATGTTCTTGCTCTGCTAAACTTTTTAACTGCTGTATATATATTTTTGCCAATTCTGTATTTATTTTAACTTCTCTTCCTTCTGTTGAATTATTTTCAAATATAATAAAAACATCCACTTTACCTCTTTTAATTTTAGATGATATTTCTTTTTTTATTTCTTCTTCTAAATAACTAAATTGTCTTGGCATTTTCACAGAAATATCTAAATACCTATGGTTAACACTTTTTATTTCAATTTGATAATTTCTTAAATCTTTTGAAAGTGCATCTTTACCATAACCTGTCATACTTCTAATCATTGTTTTACCTCTTTTTCATTTAATTGTTTTTTTATTTGCTTTTTTCTTTTTTCTTCTTTAGGCTTTACCTTTGTTTTATCAGACTTCACATTTCTTTTTCTTGATTTTTCACCAGATTTTGTTGCCTTTTTCTTGGACTTTTTAGCTGTTTTTTCTTCCTTAACTTGTTCTTTTGGTGTTTCTTTAGCTTTTTGATCTGTATCTGTCTTTTTCTTTGCTTCTTTTTTTATGGGTTGTTCTTTTTTTACAATTTCAGATATATCACTAAAACTTTTTAAATACTCTCTCTTTCCTTTTGTATATAAAACTATAGACTTTAAAACAAAATAAATAGAAAAGATATATGAAGAAGTTAATAAATAGTATCTAAAATCATATTTAAATAAAGTAGTTACATGCATTATAGTTAAACTATGTATTGATAAACAAAAAAGTTCAACCCCTGTTAAAGAAGTTTCAAATTTTTCATTTTTATATGCCTTTTCCAACATTATTATACCAACAAATAAATATGTTCCTGCAAATACTTTTATATCTTCTACCAATCTTTCTTGTTTCATAGCCGAATATGCCATATTTAAAGTTATAAAATACAGCATTATCATTATTCCCTTTAATAAATTGCTAAAAATTTTATTAAGAATTTCTTGAGATACTTCTTTTGGAATCTTTTTTTCTTTTTCTGCAATTTTTACATCTTTTTCTTTTAACTCATTTTTATTCATTTTAAATTATATCCTTCCTAAAAATGCATAATCATTTTACTCTAATTCATACATAATAATGCTAATTATATTTAATGCAACTGTCTCTGTTCTCATAATTCTTTTTCCTAAAGTTACTATTTTTGCACCACTTTCCTTTAACTTATCTATTTCAAACGAATCTATTCCACCTTCTGGTCCAATTAAAATTCCTATCTTTATTTCTTTTTTTGTATTAACTATTTGCCTTTTTATTTTGCCAATTTCTTGTTTCAAAGTGTTTTCTTGTTCATTTTCATAAGCAACTAACATTACATCATACTCTTTACATGAATTGCAAACATCGTTAATAGTAATAGCAGTATTTATTTTAGGTATAATACTTCTTCCACTTTGCTTTGCAGCCACCTCTGAAATTTTTTGCCATCTTTCTATTTTTTTTGCTTTCTCTTTTTCATTTAGCTTTACTACACACCTTTTCATTTCAACTGGCGTTATTTCAAACACACCCAACTCTACTGATTTTTGAATTACTAATTCCATTTTGTCTGCTTTAGGCAATCCCTGAAATATTGTAACCTTTATATTAGATTCTACCTTAGTTTCTAACTCATTTTTTATTCTACAGATTATTTTATTATCATTTAGTTCTACTATTTCACATAGGTAATCTTTGGAGGTAGTAATATCACATACTTGTATTTCTTCATTTACTTTTTTTCTTAATACATTTTTTATATGGTTAACATCTTTTCCAATAATATTAATTCTATCTTGTTCAATTTTATCTGCTTCTACAAAAAATTTAGGCATACTGAATTATATTCCTTCCTAAAGACTATTTTATATATTATTCTATCTTACTTTTTTGATATATTTATTATATATTTATATGGTCTTTTTTTCAAGTTTTTTTTAAAATTGTACAATTTTTTTGGTTACTGTTCGTTACTGGTCAGTGCTCTTTGAGGGTGCTTTGGAAAATAGAATCCCCTATCCTTACCTAGGACAGGGGATTTTTACTATTATCTTATTATAACTGCTCACCTGTAAGTATTTTGTATATTTCAAAATACTTGTTGACAGTAGCATATATAACTCCCTTAGGAATTATAGGTGCTGGTAAATGATCATTCCAACCATTGCTTTTAAGCCAATCTCTTAAAAATTGCTTATCCAAACTCGGAGGAGCTTCACCTAAGCGATATTTATCTGCCGGCCAGAAGCGACTACTATCAGGAGTTAAAACCTCATCTGCCAATACCAAGTTTCCATTTTCATCAATTCCAAATTCAAACTTGGTGTCAGCCACGATAATTCCTTTGCTCCTTGCATACTCTGAACCCTTTTCGTATAATGCCAAACTTACCTCTTTAAGCTTACTTGCCATATCGGTTCCTATTAGGTCTGACAATTCTTTATATGTAAGATTCTCGTCATGGCTTTCAGTTGCCTTGGTCGTTGGTGTGAAAATTGGACTACTAAATTTCTCTGACTCTCTAAGACCTGGAAGAAATTTTATACCACATACGGTATTATCTTTTTTGTACGACTCCCATGCAGAACCAGTAAGGTATCCTCTTACCACACACTCAATCGGAATCATATTAAGCGTCCTAACTAACATGCAACGTCCCTGGAATTTCACCTCTTGAAATTCTTCAGGCATCTGTTCAACGTCAGTTGTTATCATATGATTCGGTATAATGTCGCTCAGTTTTTCGAACCAAAATCTGGATAATTGATTAAGAACCAAACCTTTGTAAGGAATTTCCTCATTCAGCACAACATCAAAGGCTGATACTCTGTCTGTTGTAACTACTACAAGGTTATCTCCAGATTGATAGATGTCCCTAACCTTTCCGCTTGCAATTTTCCGCATTTGACTCATCCTTTCTGTAATAATAGTATTTATTTTCAACTTACATTTTAAGGTCATATATTATTCTATGACCAATACTGCAAGTACGAAGTAATATTATATTATCACGATTTACATAAAAAGTAAATCTTTTTAAACTCCTTTTTAGTAATTTTCTGACTTAACTTCAAAGTATGCTTTTGGATGATTACATACAGGACAAATGTCTGGAGCATATTTCCCAACAACTATATGTCCACAATTTCTACATTTCCAAATTGTGTCTCCATCTTTACTAAATACTAATCCACTTTCCAAATTTTCCACTAGTTTTAAGTATCTTGCTTCATGTTCTTTTTCTATTTTCCCTACTTCTTCAAACAAATAAGCAATATGATCAAATCCTTCTTCTTTTGCCTCCTTAGCCATTCTGTCATACATATCTGTCCATTCGTAGTTTTCTCCACCTGCTGCTGATTTTAAATTTTCGATTGTTGTTGGAACTTGTCCTTCATTTAATAATTTAAACCATATTTTTGCGTGCTCTTTTTCGTTGTCTGCTGTTTCTTGAAATATTGCAGCTATTTGCTCATACCCCTCTTTTTTTGCTTTACTTGCAAAATATGTATATTTATTTCTAGCTTGAGACTCTCCTGCAAAAGCATCCATTAAATTTTTTTCTGTTTTACTTCCTCTTAATTCCATTATAAAATTCCTCCTCAAAATTTTTATTAAAATTTAATATTTTTTATTTTAGAAATGTAATATTTTACATGTTAGTGATAGAAAGCGCCAACGAAGTAACTATTACCATGAGCCACCGCCACCACCGCCGGAACCTCCTCCAGAAAATCCTCCACCACTACTTGATGGATTAGATGACATTGCTGTTGAAATTGATGAATATGTTGAATCCATAAATCTATTAAATGAGTGGTTATCAAACGCTGTATAACCATAATACCATCTAGGTGCTTCTAACGCAATATCTTCAAATTTCTTCATCCATTTGCTAGATACTCCTAGAACATAAGTATAAGGCAAAATATCATAAAAATATTCAGGATCACGCATAACTAACTCTTCAAGTTGAGGTTTTTCTGCCGTTTCCAAAAAGTATCTGAAACCTTGTATTTTTCCTAACATTTCAGTTCCATATTGTGTTCTTTTCTTCATTATACCCAAAAAGATAATTAATAAAACTTGACATATACTTTCAATTATAAATTTTATTAAATATGCTTCGTCCACAACAATATCTTGTACCATACATAAGAATGTAACAGCTACAAAAGCTACTGAACCTAATATAATTGTCCATACATTTGGTTTTTTATACAATAACATCAATATAGTTACAAGTATAAAACCAACCATTGTTGATATTTCTGCATCTCCTATCGTTATTATTGATAATCCTCCCATAAAGAAAAAGACAACAATAATCATTGCAATCAAAAATATTCTTTTGCCAAGCGATGCTTTTTCAAATATTTTTTCTTGATTTTCTTTCCTATTAATATTTCTTGCTATTCTCCTCAAAGTCAAATAAAATTTATCGTATAAATCATTTTTTGTTACTTCATCCTTTGAGCTAAATAATTCATTAAAGAATGTTCTTTCATCCTCATTGTCGCCATCATATTCTTTAATTTTAATAATTTTAAAATTCTTTGATTTTATTACTTTTAATGTTTTCTCTTCAAATTCTTCAATTTTTAAATAACCTTTATTTGCTAAATATATTAGCAGCGATATTATATCTTTTTCCTCTGAATGACCTTTATATATAAATCCTAAGTTTGCACTATTCATTCCATTTGGTGGATAGAACTCTACAGTATCGATTACAGCATTATCCTTTCCATATTTACTCCATAATATAAATGCAACAATAACAAATATTATTGAAATACCTATTTCTAGTAACATTATAAAATCGAAATTACTACTAGCATCAACGAAATAACCTTCTGGTAAAGTAAGTCTAACTGTCAATGCCTGCCCATTAGATAATCCTGTTGCAAGTGAGCCATTTATTGTATTACCTGTAACTGTATAATTTACATTAGAACCATTAGTAGAATACTTGGAACCACTAGAAAAACCAAGTTTTGATTTATCAAAAGCTTTTGGCATTGTAATGGTAAAAGCTACTTCCTCGATATTTGTATCCCATTCATCTCCAATAAGGTTAAAATACAGTTCATCTGCATCCTTTAATGGATCTTTACCAATATTATAATTATATTTTATTGTATAAGTTTTCCTTCCTGATACTATTTGACTACTACTTCCTATTTTTAATACTTTATATCCGCTCTCATTTGAAGTAGTATATGGATCACTTACACTTATATTTGAAATTTTTGCTCTATTACTAGACTTTGTCCCATCTAATCTTGTTATTTTATTACGCAAAGGAATTTTCCTGAAAATGCCATGTTTATTATACCCAGTAAAATTAACACTTATTGTTTCAGTTATATCGAATGTATTATTTTCATTAACTATCATATTAACATCATAAGATTCTATAGTATATCCACCACTGCTACTTATTGCAGATGTTTCATTAGGTATTAGCAAACCTAATAATACAATCAAAATAAATATGCTTAATATCATCTTTTTTTTCATATTATAATTCCACCTTTACATTATTTCTTTCATCTTCGTTCGCCTCAAACATTTTTGATGATTTAAAATTAAACATTTTAGCAATTATATTACTAGGAAACATTTCAATTTTAATATTTAAGTTTCTTACAACAGCATTGTAATATTTTCTTGAATTAGCAATTTCATCTTCAATTGTAGATAATTGATGTGTTAAATCAGAAAAGTTTTGACTAGCTTTTAAGTCTGGATAGTTCTCTGCAACAGCCATTATCTTAGATAATCCACTTGATAACTGTTGGTTTGTATTAATTTTATCTGATAAAGACATTTTATCGTAAGATGTATTTCTTAATCTTACAATTTCTTCTAAAACGCTACTTTCATGTTTCATATATGTTTTAACCACTTCTACAAGATTAGGAACTAAATCCCAACGTTTTTTTAAGTATACATCCATTGTTGAAAATGCTTCTTTTACTCTGTTATTTAATTTTACAAAAGAATTATATTGGACTAACACATATATAGCTATTAGAACTACTATACCAATTGCAATATATAGTACCATTATTCTACACCTCCTTAAATAATTTTTTATTCAGTAATATCTTACCATATAGATATTTTTTTTACAATATATTTCTGTATTTAAAAAGAGCAATCACAAATTGATTACTCTTCATCTCATTGACATTATTCTCAATACTTTGCAAAAATTCAAATAAAACTCGCTTTGGTGCCGGTGGTGGGACTCGAACCCACACGCCATTGCTGACAACAGATTTTGAGTCTGCCCCGTCTACCAATTCCAGCACACCGGCAATTACTAAGTACTAATATATAGTAGCACAAAATTATTAAATTGTCTAGCATTTATAACATATTTTTTAATTAATAAGTTACTATTCATCCATATGTAATTATAAGTCCTTAGCTAAGTGACTACTATCTAAATATTTTGAGAATTAATCTAATGCAACTGGAATAACTTAAATAACATTATCGTATTATTAAAACCTGCCCTGGGTAAATTAATCTTGGATTTTTTATTTCATTTAGATCAACTAAATATCTTACCGTTACCCCATAATATCTTGCTATTCTCCATAAACAATCTCCCTTCTTTACTATATATATTATTACTTTATTGTTGTTGCTACTTAAGCCCTCATTTCCTCTTGATGGTATTCGTATTTTCTGACCTGGATATATTAGATTTGGATTTTTTATTATATTTATTTCAAGTATACTTTGCAAAGTTACTCCATGAGCTTTTGCAATATTCCATAAATTATCTCCTCTTTTTACTGTGTAAATATAATGCCCCATTTCATTTGTTTCACTTTCATAACTACTAGAAGACAATATTTTAAATACTTGCCCAGGATATATTAAATTAGGGTTTGGTATTCCATTTAATTCTACTATATTTTGCACTGTTATTCCATATTTATTTGCTATATTCCATAAAGTATCACCTCTTTTTACTGTATAATATATAGCTTCGCCATCTCCCGCTTCTGGCTCTTTTATATCAGGACATTTGGACTCCTCACACACAAAAATTTTCTCAGTAAATTTATTCTTATCAACATATCCATCAATACCTGGAACAGTTCCTTTGCTCGTATATTGCACTCCTTCCCATACATCCCAATTTGAATTCACATCTCTTAATATGTCATAATTTCCATAATACGCAAGCCATAATGGATACTTTTTTGCTAATTCATAGCTAAAAATTCTTTGTGAATGATATAAATTGCTATATACTATTACTTCTTTTTGTGTTAATTCTTTCAACTTTTTTAAAAATGCAACTGAAATTTCATTAATTTCATTATTTGAAAGACCTTTATTAAACTCTTCAAAATCCATAGCCAATTTACAATCTGGAATTTTACCGCTTATTACAGACGCAAAAAATTGTGCTTGATTTTGTGCTTGTTTTACTGTTGTCGCTGTTAAATAGTGATAAAATCCAACTTTAAATCCATTTTCCTTTGCATTTTTATAATTATATTCTAAATATGGGTCTTTAAAGGTAGTTCCTTCACTTGCTTTTATATAAACAACATCTATACCACTTTCTTTTACCTTTTTATAATTTATATAACCTTGCCAATTGCTTACATCTATTCCATCATATTGTTTTTGAGAACCCGCAACAATACAATAAGATACCTTATTATTCATAACAAACACTATAGTAAAAACCAATAAAAAAAATACTATTTTTTTATAACATATATTCATAAAAAAAATCCCCTCTACATATAATTTATATATTATATGCAAAAAGGATTTTTTATTCTTCACATTCATACTCTAAAACATTAATTGTTTTTAATGATATCTTTGAAAAATCATTTTTATCATCTTCATAATTTAAAATTTTAAATGTCAATTTCTTTTTTAACTTTAATTTTAGTTTAGAAATATCTACTAAGATATTGGTTGATAAATCTTGTCCAATTGGAAGTGTTCTATTGTGATTATCATAAAAAATACAGTTTGTAAAGCTAATAGCATTAGCTCCTTTTTTCAGATTTATTTTATAAAAGTTTATCTTCCCATTATCATTTTTTAGTGCATTTTTTATTTCTACTTCAGGGTTAATCTCAAAAACATTTATATTTTTTTTACTTAATTTTTCAGCATTTAATGCTTTATATACTTGTATATCTTCTTCAATTTTTACCTTAGATAAAGCACTTTTTACATTTTTTATAATGTTTTCTAATGTTATTTTATAACCTATCGGCTTTGTCGCTTTATTTATATCTAATACGTTAAATATATCTTTATGAGTTTCTCTATGCTTTTGGTTATTAATTTTGGAAATCTTTGTTTCATCTTGTTCCATACCTCCAAAAATATTATATTCCTCACCTGATATAGTACTTTCTTTTAATGATTCTTTTATCAATCCTTTTAAATTCAATTCAATTTCTTTTGGCGATATTTCATTATTTTTCACCTTGTTTACTATCTCTATTAAATTTGTACTTGTTATATATATGCTATCTTTTTCATAATCAGACAACAGTTTTCTTTGTTTTTGATCCATTGTCTTTCCAAATTTTTCTATATCTTCTTCATAATCAAAAACTTTTGTAATCTTTTTAATAATATTTACCTCTTCTTCTTCGCCTTCTGGTAATGCTTCCATTTCATCTTTATTACTATATCTCCAAAATTCAAAAATGCTCTTTTTGTGACTATCTATTTCCTTTATAAAATTAGTTGCATTTTCTATTTTTTTCTTCATATTTTTTTTCTTCAATTTCAGAGCATTTATATCCATAACGAGATTCTTCAATGCATTTTCCACTTTTTCATATTCTTTATATATGTCTAATAAATTTTCAATTTTATAATTAGATTTTGTAGATTTTAATTCATCGTTTTTATGTTTTTCTCCATTATATTCTATTTTTTCAAAATCTATACTTGAATTAACATCAATATTATTCTTTTGCTTTTTCATTTTTGCACTACTATTTTTTTTGCTATATTTAAAATAATATTTGAACTTACCAAAAAATGTCTTTTTACATTCTAAAAATGTTGAAATCTGTTTTTCTTTTGCTAGATACTCAATTTCTAAAAGTGATACTTCTTCTTTTAATTTTTTTAATTTTTCATCATTTAAATCAACTAGATTTTTAGCTTCCGCCATTTTTTCAATTGCAATTTTATATTCTTCTCTAATCCACCCAGCAATATTCTCGTATAAAATTATTTTATCATTATATACAAAATCTATAGATCCTTTTTTATTTATATCTGTTCTAAAATCAAAATAATTTGGTAATTTTGTCTGTAAAATATACATAGCTTTTAATAATTTATAAAACTTGGCCGCTTCTTCTTTATTTTCCAGTTTTATTCTATATTGGCTTTTTATCTTTCCATACACTTCTGTTTCTCCAACAATTCGTATGCTTAAATTTTCATCTTTATCATATACTTCATAAACAAGTGGCCAATTTTTAGTAAATAACCATAAATAATTTTCTATATCTTCATATTCTGATTTTTTCAAATATTTAGTACTGTAATTTACATTTTTTATAGGAACAAATATCTTACTTATTCCAAATTTATATAATTTTTGTTTTATCAAAAAGAAAAATGCAGAATAATCTGTATCTTCTGTAGGAACAATCATAAAATATTTATCTGCAATTTCTGAATAGTATATTTGCCACAGATAATTCCCTTCAAATTTTACTTTAAATGGTATCTTTTTATTCAGTAGATTTTGCTCCTTTTCTATTTTTTCTACATCTGCTATTTTAAATTGTCTTAGCATATTTAAAAATTTTGTATATCTTAGAAAGTTTTCCTCACTTTCACTATCTAAATACTCCGCTAACGGCCTTGCTTTTTTATACTTTTCTTCTATCTCATCCAACCTATTTGTTGGAGACAATAAAATTTGTATATCTTCTACCGGAATATATCTGTACTGCCTATATTGTTTTTCATCATTAAATTTATTTATTTTAACCTCTAAAGGGTCAAATTTTATTAGTTTTTTTGGTATATTGTTTAAATCTAAACATAAATATTCTAATTTTTTTTGTATACTGTCTACTTTTTTTGTTTCTTTCTTAGGCAAGACTTTCTCCCCTTTCCCTATTTATTCATATGAAAATACTATTATTTTATTATTATTTTATTATTTCATAAAAACTTTTGAACTCATACCCTTGCTCCCTTAAGTAATTTATTATTTGAGGCAATGCATCTACAGTTGCCTGTTTCGTTTCTGAATCATGCATTAATACAACTATACTATTTTTATCTTGTACAGTGTCTATCAACCTTTCCATCTCAAATTCTACTGTTGGATTTTGTACTTCTGCATCTCCATTTAAAGCATTCCAATCAACATTTACAATATTATTTTCATTTAATAATTCCTTTGCCTGGCTCTTAATTTCTGCATATTTGCCTCCAATTAATCCACCTGGAAATCTAAATAAATGTGAATTATATTCTGGATTTTTTATTGCCTCTCGTACAATTTCGTTACATCTGTTGTATTCATCAAGCACCGCTTCAGGAGAAGAATAAATATTTTTATACATATGGGTATATCCATGATTAGCCAAATAGTGACCTTCTTCATATATTTTTTTTGCCAATTCTGGATACAAATTCACATTTACGCCTAGCACAAAAAATGTCGCTTTAACTTTCTGTTCACTTAAAATATTCAATATTGAATCCGTTTGAATTGAAGGTCCATCATCAAAAGTTAGAAATGCTTGTTTTTTTTCTGAATTATAAATATGACTTATATTCTCCTTTCCAATTTCTGTTAAACTAGGGTTTCTCTCTTTTTTTAGTTTTTCCTGTTCTTCTTTTATTTTTGCTTCCCTATTTGCTCTTTCCACCTGCAAAGCTATTATTTGAGATTCATATTGTTCATAAGCCTTATTATTTTTTATTATTTCTATTGATCGTATTGCTATTATTATTGATAATATCACAACAATTATTAACAGTATAATTAGTGCTATCTTCTTTTTATCTATTTTCTGTTTTAAATTTATTTTGTATATGTTATAAACTTCATTTTCAACTTTTTTCATTATTTATTCCTTCATTCTATTACAAAAAGCAAGTCTTAACTTTCTATAAAAAGAAATAACTTAGAAAGAAAGTTTAAGGCTTGCAATACAATCTATTTTATTCGTGCTTATAGAAAACATACACCATTATTAAGCTAGAGAACATTCACATTATTTTTTCATTATGCTTTTTAGATATGCTATTTCCTCGTCCACATTTAACCTCATAAATATTGGTTCGCCTTTCTCAATTACTTTTGCATCTAAATTCTTATTGCAAAAATTAAGACTATCCCATGTTTTTAGTTCTTTGTTTGTAATTCCTATTTGTTTTAAAATGTTATCTGCTGTATTATTCATAAATGGTTTTATTAATATAGCTATTTTTCTTAAATTTTCAATTAAGTGATACATACAAGATTCTAATTTTTCTTTTTCATCTTCTCTTGCTAAAACCCATGGTGAGGTTTCATCTATATATTTATTTGTTCTTGCTATTAAATTCCATATTTCTTGAATGCTATTAGCTATTTCATAATTATTCCATTTTTGCTCAAATAGTTTTATTTGATTGTTCGTGTATTCTTCAAATTCACTATCTACATCATTTGGTGTCCCATTATAACATGGAACAACTCCATTAAAATATTTATTAACCATTGACACTGTTCTATTTAAAAGATTACTTAAATCATTACATAAGTCAAAATTATATCTTTCTACAAACGCTTCTGGTGAAAATACCCCATCCTGATTTACAGGCATTTCTCTTAATAAAAAATACTTAGTTGCATCTAGCCCATATCTTTCTATAAGAGTTTCTGGATATACAACATTCCCCTTGGATTTTGACATTTTGCCATCTTTCATTGTAATCCAATTATGCACTAATATTGTTTTTGGAATTGGTAAATCTAATGCCATTAAAAATATAGGCCAATAAATAAGATGAAATCTAGCTATATCCTTACCAACAATTTGTAAATCTGCAGGCCAATATTTTTTAAATAAACTATCATCTTCTGATAAATACCCAATAGCTGTAATATAGTTTGTTAAGGCATCTACCCATACATATATTACATGTTTTGGATCTTTCAAAACTTTAATTCCCCAATCAAATGATGTTCTTGTTACACATAAATCCTCTAACCCTGGTTTTATAAAGTTATTTATCATCTCATTTTTTCTATATTCTGGTTTTATAAAATCTGGATGTTCATCGTAGTATTTTAAAAGCTTGTCTGCATATTTTTTCATATTAAAAAAATATGCTTCTTCTTTCATGAGTCTAACATCTCTTCCACAGTCAGGACATTTTCCTTCTTTAAGTTGCGTTTCAGTAAAATATGTTTCACATGGTACACAATACCAACCTTCATATTCTCCTTTATAAATATCACCCTGTTGCATAAATCTATCAAATATTTTTTGCACTATTTTTTCATGTCTAGGTTCAGTTGTTTGGATAAAATCGTCGTAGTCAATTTCCATTTTTGCCCATAATTCTCTTGCCATTTTAGCTATTTCATCCACATATGCTTTAGGAGTTTTACCTGCTTCTTTTGACTTTTCTTCTATTTTTTGTCCATGTTCATCTGTACCTGTAAGCATATATGAGTCCTCGCCTTTTAAAATATGGTACCTCTTCATACTATCTGCTAATACTGTAGTATAAGCCGTTCCTATATGAAACTTTCCGCTTGGGTAATATATTGGTGTTGTTACATAAAATTTATCATTCATATATCTCTCATCTCCCTAGTAACTTACTAGTTACAATAATATCATAAATAAACCAAATTGTCCATCATTTTGGTGTTTTTTTTACTAACAGCAAGCTAAATAGTAAATTAAAACATCTTATTCATCTTTTGTAGTGTTAATTTTAAATAGTTTAAATATTTCAACAATAACTATTGGTGAAAAAACTAAACATATTAATTCTAATATATTTTCTGCAGATAAAATTGGAATACTAAACATATCTCTAAGTACTGGCACCACTAATAATATAATCATTAAAGCAGATGATAATAGTATTGCCCAAATTAGCTTACTATTATTAAACAATTTTGTCTTAAATATAGTTTTTTTATTATCTCTTATATTAAATACATGTGTTAATTCAGATAAAGCAAGTGTTGCAAAGGCCATAGCTTGTCCAACTTCTATTTTGGATTCATCAAGTGTTAAATTTCCTATAGGCTCTTTTGTTGTTGCTAAACCTAACATAAATGCTGCAAGAGTTATAAGTCCAATCATAATTCCCTGATATACTATTCTCCAAGTCATCCCTTTTGTGAATACTCCCTTTACTGGCTTAGCAGGTCTTCTGTTCATAATATCACTATTAGCTGGGTCAAAAGCTAAAGCTAGAGCAGGTAAAGAATCTGTTACTAAATTTATCCATAATATGTGAATTGGAAGCAATATTTCTAAATGATTAATATTTGAAATTCCAAACCAACCTGCAAATATTGGTGTGCATAATGTTGCTAAAAATAGTACTACTATTTCTCCAATATTACTTGATAATAAAAATTGAATAACCTTTAAAATATTATCATATATTCTTCTACCCTCTTCTACAGCTGAAACTATTGTAGCAAAATTATCATCTGTTAGAATCACATCTGCTGCTTCTTTTGCAACATCTGTTCCAACTACTCCCATTGCACATCCAATATCTGACACTTTAAGTGCAGGACTATCATTTACACCATCACCAGTCATAGCAACTATTTCTCCATTTTTTTGCCACGCCTTTACTATTCTAACTTTATGTTCTGGTGATACTCTAGCATAGACAGAATACTTTCTAATGTTTTCTTCTAATTCTTCTTGACTCATTTTCTCTAAATCTGAACCTGTAATTGCTTCTTCATCACTTTCTAGTATTCCCAACTGTTTTGCAATTGCTGTTGCTGTAATTTTATGGTCTCCTGTGATCATTACTGTTTTTATACCAGCATTCTTGCATTTTTCTACAGCTTTTTTTGCTTCTTCTCTTGGCGGGTCTATCATTCCAACCATACCTATAAAAATCAAATCTTTTTCAATATCTTCTATTTCATCGGCAGTTGGCTTATTATTTAATTCTTTATATCCACAAGCCAATACTCTTAGGGCTTCATTTGCCATATTTTCGTTATGTTCTCTAATTTTTTTTGAATAATTATCTAAATCACTTTTTATGTTTCCATTTAATATATAGGAATTACATTTTTTTAATAATTCGTCTACTCCACCCTTTGTATAAACAATATACTTTCCATTTATTTCATTTATTGTTGTCATTAGTTTTCTATCTGAATCAAAAGGTACCTCGCTTATACGTGGTGCTCTGTCATATATTGTAGGATCAAAATTCAATTTAAATGCCATATCTACCAATGCTGTTTCTGTAGGATCTCCTGTTAAACTTCCATCACTTGATATTTTCGTGTCATTACAAAGCATATTACTATATATCAATTTATTTAAGTCATCATTAATATTTTCATCCTTTATATCCTGTAAATCTTTTGTTTCAGAATCTATAAATATCTTTTGCACTGTCATTTTGTTTTGTGTTAAAGTACCTGTTTTATCTGAACAGATTACAGTACTACTACCCAATGTTTCAACAGCTGGAAGTCTTTTTACTATAGCATTTCTTTTAACCATCTTTTGTACACCTATTGCTAAAACAATTGTAGATACAGCAACTAATCCTTCAGGAATAGCTGCTACAGCTAAGCTAACTGCTGTCATAAACATATGAATTGGTTCTTTTCCTTGTATTAATCCTATTATAAAAATAAATACACATATTGCAAGAGCAACAATTCCCAAAGTTTTTCCCAATTTATTCAATTTTTGCTGTAACGGTGTTTCTTGAATTTCTGTATTATTTATCATTCCAGCAATCTTACCTACTTCTGTTGTCATTCCAGTTTCTACAACAATACCTTTTCCTCTTCCATATGTGACTAAGCTAGACGAAAATAACATATTAACTCTATCGCCAATTCCAACATCCTCTTTTAATATTTTCTCTGTACTTTTCTCTACTGGAACAGACTCTCCAGTAAGCGACGCTTCTTGAGTTTTAAGATTTACAGCTTCTATTATTCTTAAGTCTGCTGGAATGTAATCCCCTGTATCAAGTAAAACTATATCTCCCGGAACCAATTCTTTTGCTGGTATTACTGTTACTTGGCCATTTCTTAAAACTTTTGAAGCATGATTTGTTAGTTTCTGCAATGCTTCTAAAGACTTTTCTGCTTTTGATTCTTGCGTAACACCTATAATTGCATTAACAACAACTACCACTAATATGATTATTGTATCTGTTATTCCCTCTCCTTCTGTTATACCTACTAGCCCTGAAACTACTGCAGCTATAATTAAAACTATTATAGAAAAATCCTTAAATTGTTCTATAAATCGTTGCACTAAACTTTTCTTTTTAGTAGTCATTAATTGGTTTAATCCATACTTTTCTTGAAAATGTTGCACTTGTTCTGTATTTAATCCATTTTTCAAATTCGTTTGTAACTCATTTTCCACTTCTTTTATTTCTTTGTTAAACCATCTATTTTCTGGCATTTAAAATCAACTACCTCTCTTGTTTTATTTTTTTTAAGATTTTAAAACAGTTCTTATAACAAAAGGACCTTTAAAAAGAAAAACTCCGTAATTCCTTTTAAAAGTCCTGCTTACTAGTTATTAGCCTACCATCTTGATATCTAATATTACGACTTTGGTGACCCCTACGGGAATCGAACCCATGATTCCACCTTGAGAGGGTGGCGTCTTAACCGCTTGACCAAGGGGCCTTTTATTTTACCTCATATTTATATCATTTTTTTACTATTTCGTCAACTATTTATTTCAAAAGTTTTTATTTTAAAAGTTTTTTATTGTTACTGGTCAGCCTATATGTTATTTAAATGTCCTCGCCAGTTTTTAATATTTCCCTCAATCTTGTAAATCTTTTTGTTAAATATAAATATCCTATCAATGCCTCAAAAGCAGTAGCTCTTGCATATTCAATAACATTTGAATTTTTTGGTAAATGATGGTTTTCTGTATTTCTTCCTCTCCTTACTATATCTTTTTCTTCATCTGTTAATTTATTTTTTATCTTATCTAATAAATCTGCTTGGCTTTTTGCTTTTACATATTTAATTGTTTCTATATGTAATTTATTAGGTTTCATATTAGTATTATTTACTAACATAGTTCTTATATATAATTCATATACACAATCTCCAACATATGCCCAAGTCAGTGGAGAAAGTAAATTCACTTCTTCTTCTGTTCTATCAAACTTTATAAGTTCATCCATATACAAACTTCCCCTTACATTATCTTCTATTCATATTTTTAATAAATACTCTGCCTACATGCAATGTTCTATAGTAATTCTTCCTAATCTACCGTTTTTAAAATCATCTAATATTATCTTAGCTGTCTTTTCGTCATCTATTTCTCCACCAGATACAATGCAACCTCTTCTTCTGCCTATTTCCAACATTATCTCATATATATTAAAGTTTTCTGGTTGTTCTTGCAATAAAACATTTTCTATATAACCTTCTTGCAAATTATATTTATCACATAAATTTTTCCTGTAACCTTTTATCAAAAATTTTATAAGTTCATAAGCAATTTCTGTTTTTTCAATGACGTCTTCTTTTATTGTCCCTGTAAAAGCTAAGTTTAATGCTACTTCATTATTTTCAAATTTTGGCCATAATACACCTGGTGTATCAAGCAATTCTATTTTATCATTAATACGTATCCATTGTTTTTGTTTAGTTATACCTGGCCTATTTCCAACTATTGCTGTGGTTCTTTTTGATATTCTGTTTATAAAAGAAGATTTTCCAACATTAGGAATTCCCAAAATCATTGCTCTTATTTTCCTTCCTACTCTCCCTTTTTCAGCCTGTTCCTTCATATTCAAATCCATAACTTCTTCTATTTTTTTAATTACATTTTCTATTCCTTTTCCTGTATTTGCATCAACTAATATTGCAGGAATATTATTTCTTTTAAAATAATTTACCCATAATAAATTTTGTTTTTCATCAGCTAAATCACTTTTATTTAGCACTATTACTTTTTTCTTTCCTTCTGTTATCTTTGCTATGTCTGGATTCTGGCTAGATATTGGAATTCTACTATCTAATAGCTCTATAACTATATCTACAAATTTTAAATCTTCTATTATTTGTCTTCTAGTTTTTGCCATATGTCCAGGATACCAGTTAACATGGACCTTAGGAAAACTTTTTTCTTGTACATTTTCCTTCTTATTATCTCTATTATCAATCATTTATTTACCCACCTTCTAATTACTTATCTTTTTTATTAAATTCTTTTATCCTTTCAATTGCTTCTAATGTATCTTCATAACTTCCAAAAGAGCTTAATCTAAGATATCCTTCTCCTTCAGTTCCGAAACCACTGCCAGGAGTAGTTACAACATTTATTTTGTTTAATAATAAATCAAAATAATCCCATGATGTGTAACCATTAGGAACTTTAAACCATATGTATGGCGAATTAATTCCTCCAAAAGTTTTATGCCCTGATTCTATTAAACCTTCTCTAATTAATTTGCAATTTCTTTTATAGTAGGCAATATTTTCATCAATTTGTTTTTGTCCTTCTTCTGTATAAATTGCTTCTGCGCCTTTTTGTGAAATATATGAAGCACCATTAAACTTAGTGCATTGTCTTCTATTCCATAGTGGATTTAAGTTAATCTCATTTCCATTGGTATCATACGCAACCACTTCTTTTGGAACAACAGTATAACCACACCTTATTCCAGTAAATCCTGCTGTTTTTGAAAAACTTTTAAATTCTATTGCAACATTTTTAGCACCTTCAATTTCATAAATACTATGAGGCACATCTTCATCTTCTATAAATCTTTCATATGCTGCATCAAACAAAATGAGAGATTTGTTTTCAATTGCATAATTAACCCACTTTTTTAGTTCTTTTCGTGTATATGATGTTCCTGTAGGATTATTAGGCATACACAAATATATCATATCCATTCTTTCTTTTGGTATTTCTGGCATGAAATTATTCCCATCATAAAATGGAATATATACAATATTTTTTCTTCCTGTCATTATACTAACATCTAAATACTCTGGATATACAGGATTTGCTATTCCAACAACATTGTCTACACTTAATAAATCACTAAAATTTCCAATATCAGCAGCAATTCCATCAGAAATAAATATTTCATTTTTATCAATTTGTATTCCTATTTTGTTGTAGTCCCATTCTGATATTTTTTCTCTTAAAAATCCATAGCCTATCTCTGGGCCATAACCTACAAACGTATCTTTATTGGATAATTCGTCCACAGCATTATGCATAGCTTTTATAACGCAATCTGCAATAGGAAGTGTAACATCACCTATTCCTAATTTAATAATATCAGCATCGGGATGATTTTTTTTATAATCATTAGTTCTCTTTGCAATTTCTGTAAATAAATAATTCTCATTTACATTTAAAAAATTATCATTTAACCTAATCATAATATTCTCCTTCAAAAACCATTTTTGCAGGTCCTGTCATATATACATCTTTATCCCATTTAATTGATAAATCTCCACCTAAAAGTTTAACTTTTATTTCTTTATTACCATCAACTAATTCATTTAGTATACATGCTACAACTGAAGCAGAAGCTCCTGTACCACAAGCTAAAGTTTCTCCTGCTCCCCTTTCCCATACTCTCATTTTTATTGTAGATTTATTAAGTATTTCAATAAATTCAACATTTGTTTTTTGAGAAAAATGTTCATCACATTCAACAATCTTTCCATATTTTTCTACATCAAAATTATCAATATCATCTACAATAGCTATTGCATGAGGATTTCCCATAGACACACATGTAAAATCAAAATCTCTATCTAATACACGTAATCTTACATGAGCTATTTCATTACTACCATTTTTAACTATTGTATCTGCCACACATGGAATTAAATTTTCCTGAAAAATAGGTCTTTCCATATTAACGGTAACACTTTCAACTTTATTATCTTTTATATCAAAATCTAATTTTTTTATACCCGCTAAAGTTTCAACAGTAATACTCTTTTTATTAGTTAATCCTTTATCATATACATATTTCCCAACACATCTAATGCCATTTCCACACATTTGAGCTTGAGAACCATCTAGATTATACATTTGCATTTTAAAATCCGCAACATCACTTTTACATATTAATATTAATCCATCAGAACCAACGCCAAAGTGTCTATTACTTATTTTACATGCAATTTTAGAAATATAGTCAATTTCTTCATTTGATTTTTCAGTACTGTCTACATATACATAATCATTTCCTAATCCTTCCATTTTTGTAAATTTAATCATTTATAATCACCTTTCTTATTATATTAAAACAATATACTTGATTACTTTTTTACACATAAATTGCTATTTTTTCTATAATTTATATTTATTTTATAAAACATGTAAAAATCTCAGCAACAAAAATCCAGTATTATCAATGATTTGAGTACAGTTTTCCTAAAATCCACGTATCGCAATTTATGTTGCTTTTGTGATAACTATTATCTTGTTCTTTCTCCATATATATTCACTCCTATTTTTTAAATATTTGCATGTATGTAATATAAAGTATGGCTATCTACATCATAAAAATGTATTGTGAAATATTCAAATTTTTTATATTCTATACTATTTTTATAATTTGATTTATCATATAATAAATAAAAATCTTTATTATCTATTATATTTTCATCAAAATCATAATCGTTTAATCTATCACAAGCACTCATCCATTCTTTAAATTTACTAAAATATTCTTTAACTTCATTTAAATTTTCATCTGTAATTTTCCTATACTTCTTAAAAAAATTAAGTCATATTCATCTGTATAATAATATTTACAATAATCAACAGAATCTTGAGTTGCAAATGGATCAAAATATTCTTCAGCTTTATAATATCCTTTTATAATATTATTATCATTAAGTAAATAATTTAAAAATCTCACTCCAAATAATGTCATAATTATGAGAGCTAGTGTTATAATAATTATTAATATTATATAAATATTTGATTTTTTCATAGAGGCACTCCTAATCTTTTTTTTCATATTCTCCTTGGTTTGTTAATGAAATTCTCATTAAATATGCAGATAATTTCATATCAGCAAGCAATCCACCTATTACAACAATCTCCCAAAACATACGTTGCATTTCATAAAAAGCTGAATAATATAATGGCATAGTAATTTTGTCAACATCAAAAATCACAGAAAATGATTTTAATATAGCTTCATCAAAATCTTTATTCCCATCATTGTTAAACAGCCTCTACCAAATAAGTCATAATGATAATTATAAGGTTTATTGCATATTAAGCATCTTCTTTCTTCGTTACTTTGTATACTACTTTCCATATTTATCACCTTTCTTATACTATTTCAACACTTTCCAGCAACCATTTTTATTTGCACCAATACGTTCTATATATTTTTTATCTTTTAAAGAACGTATAATTTTATTTATATATGTCTCGCTAAAATTAGTTATTATTATTAAATCTTTAGTTTTACATTTTTCATCGTTTCTTATTAAATTCAAAATTTTCACTTCTGATTCATTCAAATCATTATATATCATTTTTTTATTGTTGGCTTCTTCAAGTAATCTTTTATTGAGAGAAATTGTTACAATGATTGTATGTTCACTAATATAAAATGCGTTTTTCCCATAGTTTTTTATAATTAGAGGAATTCCATGACCTGTCTGATCAATATAATCTAAATCACTAAATATTTTTAAAAGTTTCTTATTAATTGGTTTAGAAATTCCTGCATAAAAATCCTCTTGGGATAATGATGATGGAAGTCCTCCATTTGACACAATTTCAATTCTATCATCATATATATATACAACTGGTGGAATCTCTTCCGCCCATTTTGTGTGAACGCATGCATTAAGCCATGCTTCTTTAAAAGAACTAAAATCAAAATATTTTTCTTCTTTTCTTTGAATTCCACCAACTTTAACTTTCGTTTCATTAATACTTTCCATGTATTCTAATACATTGTTTACAGACAGTAATAGACACTTTCCTCCATATTCTGTTCTTTTTAACATAACAGTTTTGTCTTTTCCTGCAAAAGTAACCACTTTGATAGAAACATCATTTGAGTCTGCTAATAATTCAGCCATAAAATTATATTTGTTATCATTTGTATATAACCCTAGATTTTCTTCAAATTTTTCATTATTAATTTTAATATCGTTAGATAAGTATAATCCTTTCAGCATTTTAAATGTTAAATTTTGATTTAAAGATTTTTTTTGAATTATATAATCAGGTTCTCCATCTCTGTTTATTAATGCTTTTAGCATCTCAGGAGACAATTGTTTATCTTCATCAAATGACCTACTATAATACTTTCCAAAAGCAGAATATGGAATATCATTTCCTTTTACTGAAACCTTAATAATTTTTTTGTCTTCAATAAGTTCTAATGCTATTGTAGGTATTATTTGTGGCTTTACACCTTCTGCAATTTTCCTTGATACATCACGTAAAGTATTTTCATTTATATCTTTTTGCCCAATTACCTCTCCGTTATTTTTTACTCCAAAATACACAGTTCCTTCTCCGTATTTATTTAGCATAGCCGATATAGATATTACACCTTCTATAAGTTCACTAGTGCTTTTTTTAAATTCAACTTTTTCAGATTCTAATCCTAAATTCATATAACTTTAACCTCCTAAAAAAAGTATAGAGTTTGCGCATTTTTTCTATACTTTATTCTATACTTTATTCTATACTTTGTCAAGATTTTATAATTTTTTTGAATTTTTTTATTTTATCAAAATCTTGTTATTTATATTTTAATAACTCGTTTTCAGTATCTCTAAAGAATTTAACTAATCTCTCTTTTGTATTTAAACCTTCTCTATCTATTTTAGAGCTTCCATCTTTCATAATATTTATAATTGTGATAATAAATCTATTAGTTATTGAAGCATCTTTTAAACCATTATAAAAACTAACTAATATATCTTGCTCTTGTCTTTGAATTTTTATATATAAGCTTCAAATCCAAAATCATCTGTTATTAACATTGTTAAAATTTTCGATGGTTCACGATTTTTTAAGTATCCTTTATCAATAATAACACTTCTTTCATTTTATTTATTTTAATTATATTTCCATCTTCTAACCAAATTTTTTTCTCCATTAATATTCTCATAATTCTATTTTCTTCCATCTCTTTTATCTTCTATTTGCTTTTGTTCATCTATGTACTTATAATTTAAGCCATTGCTTTTAGATATTGCAGATTTTTTTATCTCTTTTTCATATAAGTCTTTTGCTCCTTTTGCAACTCCTCCACCACGTTTTGCAACATTTAAATTTAGTTTTTTATATTCGCTAGCCTTCATTCCTGACCAACCTTTATATATCTCATTTGTTAAAAGTGCATATTCATAATTCTTAGTAATACCATTTTTTTCCATGTATCTGTCAATTATTTCCTATTTAATATTCCATCTAATCTTTCTGAAATCCATTTGTCACTATATCCTTTCTTTTTCCAGTGTTGCTAGCCACATTTTAAATGGTTCAGTTTTAGGAGATGGAACTGATTCAATAAGTCTAAAAATGTTTTTTGTATCTAAAGTATCCGTTTCTCTCATTTTTCCATCTTGTGCTTTCCTTTTCAACTGCACGATATTTTCGTGCAATTCACTTCCTTAAAACGCCTCCTTTCTAATTTATTATTTATTCTATAAAACTCTAGAGATTAATTCTATTTCTTTTATTTTTATCAAAATACGCAAGATGTCAAATTTAAAAAATGTTTATTTTATGCCGGTTTAAAATTGGTTTTGCTAAAATCCGTCTCACCCAGTTGATACTTGTGCTTGCACATTTTTTATTATCATTATTACTCATATCTTTTCTCCTTAATAATTTTGATTTCTACATAAATGATAAGGTTTTGCAATTGATTTTACCATTTTCGAAGATGTAAAGAAATAATCGTTTATATCAATTGCATTAGTATTATCAATTTTATTTTTTATATAATCAATCACAACTATCATACTAGCTCTTATTTCAACCTCATACTTTGAAGAATAATCTATTTCAACCTTATTATCTATAATATTTGTTAATTCTTCATTATACTGAATTATCCTCAACGCTCTCATAGTCTGTGGTATTTTATAGTCTGCACATCCGAGCCAAATGAGAATAATCAACTTTAATTTTTTCCATTTGTTCTCTTAGATGAAGTATATCAGATGTTAATAATTGAGCTAATTTATAAAAGTAAATGGTCTTTCCATCGTACTCTCTTTCATCCTTAAATGCTGAAAAACTATTTATAATAATTTTAAATAACTCTATATCACTACTTATAGTATAAATATAGTCATAAAAATTTCCATTCATTTTTTCTTTTACTATTTTACTTATTTGTTTAAGTGTTTCATATCTCTCTTTAATAAAATGAATCTCAACATTTCCTTTTAACATAATCTTAAATTCTTCATAATTTATGTCATATAAATCTTTTAGACTCTTGTCTTTAACAAATTTTAGCATTGCATAAAATAATGCATCTGATCCATCTTTTTCTCCCAATTCAGTATCTATAGTCCATTTTGGTGTACCCCAAAATGAATAATCTATTGAATCAAAAATAAGCATAAAATTTATGACGTTTTTGATTCCTAAATCAAAAATATTATATGGATTATTACTAAGCCAATGTTTTAATCCGTTGCTATCAATCGTTGTGATAAAATCAATCAATTTTTCATAATTAATTGTTACATATTTTGAATTATTCATTACATATTTACAACTATCTATAACTTTTTCTAACATATTTCCCTCATCTCTTTATTTACGAAAGTGGTTTCTTATAAAAAGTGTTTATATTTCTACTATAAAATTCTATCATTTCTTCATCATTACGTCTTTTCCCATTTACTCTTCTAACATACATGCCTGGCTGTTTTTCTTCTGGAACATTTTCTAAATATAAATTATCATCCATTGCAAATACTGGAATATTTGTAACTTTTGAATAAGCTCTAGCTTTTAAAATAGAATTCTCCATTGCATTTTTGCCATTTTCTTCTACTTCTATATCTGTATTAATATCTTTTAATGTCATCACTTCAATTCCTTTTTCTTGTAATCCTTTTGAAAATCTTTTTGCTTTAGACTCATTTCCTGTTGCGAATAATACTTTTTTCATTATATCATTTCCTTTCTATATTTCTCATAATCCATTTTATATCTCCTATTTATAATATTTATTACCTTCTTTTACTATATTAAATGATCTACTGTAATATTTTCCAAATTCTATAAATTATTCTATAATTTGTCAATATTTTTACTAAAACTAATTACTTAACGCGGACTTCTAGGTGATTACTATATAAATATTTTGATAACCTATTGACAATTTAATCATCCTTAAATTATATTATAAAGTAGTATATTACATTAAATTAAAACACAAATTATATATTTTTAAAATATGGGAGAATTATTATGAAAACAGAAGAAAATATTTTAATTGCTTTTATTTTAAATTTTAGTTTTTCAATTTTTGAATTTTTTGGTGGTATATTTACTAATTCAGTAGCAATATTGTCTGACTCTATACATGATATGGGCGATGCTTTAAGTATAGGTATTTCTTTTTTCCTAGAGAAAAAAAGCAAAAAAAAACCTGATAATAATTATACCTATGGATATATTAGATATTCCGTCCTTGGAAGTTTAATTACAACAATTATTTTATTAATTGGTTCTATTCTAGTTATATATAAAGCTATTTTTAGAATTATTAACCCTTTAGAAGTAAATTATAAAGGTATGATACTGCTTGCTATTATAGGTGTTTTAATAAACTCTATGGCAGCATTTTCAACCAGAAACAGTAATTCTCTTAATCAAAAATCTGTCAACCTTCATATGCTAGAAGATGTCTTAGGGTGGATTATAGTTCTTGTTGGTGCCATAATAATGAATTATACAGATATAAGAATAATTGATCCTTTAATGAGTATTGGAGTTTCTCTTTTCATACTAATAAATGCATTAAAAAATCTAAAACAAATTTTGGATTTATTTTTAGAAAAAACACCAGAGAACATAAATATTTCAGAATTAAAAGAACATCTTAAAAAAATTGATAACATTGAGGATATACATCATATCCACGTATGGAGTATAGATGGATATAATAACTATGCTACAATGCATATTGTTACAAAATCAAATGATATTAATAAAATAAAACAAAACATTAGAGAAGAATTAAAGAAATTTGGAATCTGCCATTCTATACTTGAAACAGAAAATGAAGTCTGCTCCGAAACAGAATGTAATATAAACATAAATTTCGAAGCAGATAATCACCACCATCATCATCATTAATACTTAATATTTCTACATTGTTCTATAATTATTCTTATCAGCTCTATCATCTAGCTTTCTATCATAACTTTCATTTTTATAGAACCAATCCGTTTTTCCATCTTTAGGATTGGCTTTTCTGCTTTTGTCTAGCAATAAATCTAAAAGTACTGCTACTGGAAGCGCAATTCCAATTAATGCTATAAATGTGTTTAAATATGAGATAGCATTTGTTATATTATTATTTACATCCATTAGTGATTTTATGCCCTCTATTAAAGTTGTTCCAAAGTAAAGACCATAAGCCACCAAATACATTAGCGCACCTATTATTTTTCTTTTAACTATTAAAATAATACACACTAGAACAACAAAAAGAAGAATTATTTCCATTTGCTGATTTATTGGCACTACTCCAGCAAAATCCATATTCGTTTCGTATGCAAATGCAACTATTATCCTAAATACCCAGAACATTACTACAAACATCACAAGTAACCATGTTGAAAAATTTTTCATTAGTTTACCTCCTTATTATATTTTAATAAGTAATACTAATAAAGGCGGAAAAATCCGCCTAAACAAATATCTAGTCAACTTATTAGTCTACAAAATTAAAATCATCTTTAAATTTTTCTTTGAATATTTCAAATACACGATTTAAAACATCTTCGTCTTCAACGCTAATATAAGATTCTTCTTCAGAATTTTCGTCATCACTATCTTCAATCTGTAATATTACTACTTCTCCTTCATCTTCTTCTCCCTCTTCAGAAACAGGTAGTAGTACTACATATTCCTCTCCATCTAATTCAATTAAATCTAAAAATTCAAATTTAATTTCGTTTCCATCCTCATCATTTAGTATAACAATATTATCTAACTCTTCTCCTTCAAAATTTTCTTCCATTATTTTTCTCCTTTCTATTTTAATCATTATATTATAATATAATAATAACATATTTTGAACTATCTCTTATGAACCTTTAATCTTGTTTACGTAGGTTTCTAAAATATACTCTGCAGATATAGTATCAACTATATTTTTCTTTTTATTCTTGTTAATTTCTAATAAATTCATAGTCTTATGAGCTTCAACTGTTGTAAGTCTTTCATCTATTACTTCTATTTTAATTTTATTATATTTACATTTTAATTTATGAATAAATTGCTTTGTTATTCTTGCTCTTTCTGAAATAGTTCCATTCATATTTATTGGCATACCCACTACAAAAGTATCAATATCATATTTTTTTAATATTTCATCCAATTCTTTTAATACATTTTTATCTGTATTATTTCTTTGAATAGTTTTTAACCCTTGTACAGTAATATTTAATGCATCTGTTATAGCTATTCCAACTCTAGCCTCTCCATAATCAATACCTAAAATCCTCATACAGTTATTCTTCTAATCCTATATATTTCTTTACCATTTTTTCAAGTAACTCGTCTCTCTCAATAGTTCTTATCTTATTTCTTGCATCATTATGGCTGGTAATATACGTTGGATCACCAGATAAAATATATCCTACAATTTGATTGATTGGGTTGTATCCTTTTTCCATTAATGCATCATATACTTCTTTTAATATTTCTTGAGATTTTACATTTTCCTCTCTTTCAACTTTAAAATGCATTGTCTTATCAAATTCCATTAACACTCCTCCTTTATATGTTTGTAATTTCGCTTTCGTCAACATCAGCATTATCTATATATTCTTCTAATTTTTTTAGTACCTCTTCTAATCCTGTACCTTTATAATACGAAGAAAGAACAAAATTTACTTTAGGACTTACAGCTTGTCCAAAATCTGCTTTAATTTGTTTTTTACTAACATTATATCCCATGTCTTTTAACTCTTCTTCAGTTAACTGTATTTGTAATCTCTCTATTCCTTCTTTTAGTCCATTTAAAAAGTCTGCTACACTATCTGTTTCTATTCCAGAAAATGCAATAACAAATTTAGGTCCCATATACCTTACAAATATATATTCACTTGAAATATTAGATTTTATGTATTCACTCACTTGAGTTAAAACTTTATTACCCAATTCTCTGCAATACTTTTTATTTATTTCTTCTAAATTAATTATTCTAAACATACACATTGTTGATATTGTATATTGGTCTATTATCTTTTTACCATCTCCATAAAGATATTCTTCAGAATAAAGTCCTGTAAATAAATCTTTTCTTACTATAGATTCTAGTGTCTTCTGATGTACAACAGTCTTTAGTACAGCCACAATATTTTCTTTAATTACTTCTAGTACAGTTGTGTCTACATTATCAAAATCATGTGGAGTTCCACTTTCTATAATCCAATATCCTATATAAACGTTATCAATATAAAGAGGAAAAAATATGGCGGATTTTGATCTTCCAAATTCCATTTGTTGATATGGAAGCCTTTCATTTTCATTATTTACAGTAACATATTTAGGTGTTGCAGATTGTATACTATCTTTAAACATATCAACTTCTTGTAATCCCTTTAAATTGTCCCAATGTTTTGGATCTACGTTTGATGCTTTAATCTGATATTGTGCGCCATCAAATACTACTATAGTTGAATATTTAATTTCATATCTTTCAATTAAAATATCATTAATTTTCTTGATTTTTTGTTCTACTGTTGATGCCTCACCTATTGTATTTATAAAATCCTGAACAACATATAAATTTGTTATCTTTTGATTCATATTTTTAAATTTTTGTATTTTTTGATGTATTTTAAAATTATATATTATTAGTCCAATTACTATTATAACTAAAATAACTACCACCGTTATAAACACAGACTTTTCCTCCTCTTTTGGTAATATTCATATTTTCAATTTAACTATTTTTTATGACATTTATTTAAAAGTTTCTTTTCATTTTATCCAATGTGCTATTCATATTACTAGAAAATCTAGTTTCTCCTAATGATGGAGGCACATAACCTGAATTTGCTGTACCGCCAAAAGGATACACCATATTTCCCAATGTCTTTAATGACTGTAAAAATTCTTTAGAATATCCTTTTAATGATATTTCACACTCAATTATACCTTCCAAGTATTTAGTATATATTTCTTGTTCAAATGGTATAGTAATATATTTTATTTTAGCTCTATCAAATAATTCCGTCATAAAAGACATAGATGGATCATTGTAAAAAGCTATTCCTCCAATTATCGTCTCATCCCTTATTCCTCTTATTTTTATATATTTATTTAACACTATTTTTAGTTTATTTTCATCTAAAATATTTTTAGATTTTAAATCTCTTAAAAAGGCTGTAAGTGGTTGCATAGTTAATATATCCATTGTTTGTACCAAATATGTTTCTTGTGACTGTTTAAAATATTTCACTGGTGTATCAAAATCCGTATCAATTAAAACCAAAGAATGGTTCTTAATTAAAGTTTCCAATATTTTATCTGTATTTTTTATTGATTCATTTTCATTTGGTAGAGCTGCATATACAGTTAAATTCTTATTAACATTAATACCTCTTGCAACCCCTTGTGTAAGTCCCTGTATACATGTTGATGCTATCTGTCTTAATTGTTCTTCATTTTTAGTATAAATATAGTATGAATTTCTATTTTTTGTTGTATCCAATATAGCAGTATTTACACCCATAGAAGACATAACCTCTGCCAAATTATTTACAATAAATGATGTTCCATTTTTTGTTGTTCCTAAAAAAGAGACGATTTTTTTATCTGGCGTTAATAATTCAGATAAATCGATATTATCAATATTATCAAAACCATCTATACTAGCTAACTCAAAATTTTCTTCTTTTTCTTTTATATCGTGATTTTGTTGCACCTTTTCTGTTTCTTCAAATCCTGGTAATATATTCTCTTCTTTTATTATTTGTGATTCAGTTTCTTCTTCAATCTCTGGTAAAAACTCTTCTTGGCTATTATTACTTACGTCATTTTCTTCATTATTTTCCTCAAATCCAGGTAATATATTCTCTTCTTCTAAATATGTTCTTTGTTCTTCCTCAAATCCAGGTAAAATAATATCTTCAACTTCACTATCCTCTTCAATTATTGCTTGACTTTTTCTAGGTCTACCTCTTCCTCTTTTTGCAGTTGATATGTTTTCTTGTGCTTGGGGAATCTGATTCTTTCTAGGTCTACCTCTTCCTCTTTTTACAGGTTCTATTAATTCCTGTGTTGACTGAATCTCTTCTTCTAGATTTTCTTCCTGTGGTTCTTGCTGTATCTGAGCTTGTTGTGTTGAAGGTTTAGTTTTAGATAACCTCTTTATAGCATTCATGTTTACTGCTGATGGTATAACTACTGGTTTTGACATAACAGCTTCTCTATTGTTTGTTTTCAATAAAATTTGGCTTGGACCTTCATCATCCTTTTTACTCTTTTTAACTCGTATATCATTTGATACTTTGCTATTAAATGACATTATTTTTTGATATTTATCCGATCTTTCCTCCAATACTGCTCTTACATTTAGCGGTAAAAATTTCGAAATAATTCTTAATTGTGTATCATTATATTGTGCTGCAATATTATCAAAGCTTTCAACATACTTGTCTTCATTTTTTCCCAACCTCTTATAATGCACCAAAATATTTTGTATTTCCATTTCACTTACGTCATTTTCATTCTCTGCTTTATAATTAACTTCCTCACTATCAATTTTATAGTAAATCTTTGCATCCTTTTTTGTACGAGGTCTATTTATTAATTTGCACACCTCTTCTACACTTCTATCTGTTCCTATAATAGCATTGTAAATACCTATTCCAAATAGTTTAACTAACATCTGCTCTGATTTTGTTCTTCTATCTGAACAAATCAGAATAATTGGTGTGTCATTTCCCATTATATTAGAAGCTTCATCACTTATACTATCTAATTTTTCAAAAATAAATTTATCAATTTGGTCATACTGTGTATGAGTAAAAGCTTCTAAATCTTCGCTTATTACAATTCTATCATATGATTTATCTTTCTGTAATTCTTTCAATATTGCATTAAAGTAATAAACATTTTTATATGAAATTATTTGTTTATATAATTTCTGATATTTTTTTATTATTGATTCTGATATCTCTTCATTACTTACAGCAAATAAGACTTTCATTTGTTACCCCCTTCCAAATTTTACAAACACTGCAAAGGCAAGTGGTAATATTTGGCATATAATTAATATTGTTACAAAAGTTACAATTAAAGCCATTCCCTTTTCTAGAGTATCTAGCTTTCTAACACCTATAACATATTGATGAATAGCTCCTATTGCAATTCCTAAAAAGCATAATGGAATACTGTAAATTCGCACTATATTTAATATATATGCTACCGTTCCATATATGTCAGATCCGGTATTTTTCTTTGTAATCTTCTAAAGAATTTGAAGCATTCTCTTTTAATTCAATAATCTTACTTTCTGTTTCTTTATCAATTACTTTAGCTTCTGTAGCATACACTGAATTAACTATAAAAAGCATTCCAATAATTAGTACTAATATTGATGCAATTATTATTTTTTTTCTCATTATTATTAGCCCCTTTCATAAGTCTTATTTTTGCAAAAAATCCCTTATAATCACCATACTCTAATATCATACAATAAATAATAAAAAATATCAAGAATTTTTTACAATTTATTATATAAATATTTCATATAGTTATATACTCCATTTGACCAATTTTTGTCTGTTGCATACTTCGTATTTACTCCAGCTATAGTTGGACCATTATAATATGTTCCTTCTGCTATTTCTCCACCATAAATCTTAGTTCCAGCTGGATTTAAGTAATATTTTGTGAATACTCTAGCAATTAAATCTATACTTTCTGAATAATCTGAGAAGTTATATGCTCCATTATAAGGATTAGAATCGTATGCTCCATATCCAAATAAATTATTCTTATTTTTAGATATTTTGGATGTTCCCCATGCACTTTCATGTATTCCAACACTTGCTACAAAAACACCATTTATATTATATTGTTTCTCTATATAGTAAAAATATTGTGCATTATTCTGAAAAACCTTATTAGTATCTTTATCATCAGACAATATTTTTTTAAACTGTTCCAATGAAAGACCACTTGGTTTATTTAATTGCATATTATAATTCAAATTAGCAACTAATTGTGCTTTTGATTTTGATGTTTCAGAATCTACCTCTTCCTTACTATTACTTTCTGGACTTACATATGTGGTACATTCAGCTTTAACATACCCAGTGGTACCAGATGCAGATATTTTATACCAATCTCCAGTTATTTCTAATATTTTTAACTCTTTTTCTTTAAATACGGTGGTCATTTTTTTTGATTCTTCATTAGGTTCTGTCATAATAGAAAGTCTATCTGAAGTAACATATACATTATCTCCAACCTTTACTTTATAATTACTCTTGTATTTTGCAGTTCCCACTTCTACAATTTTATTTATAGCTGCTTTTGTGACTTTACATGATACCTGTTCTTCTGAAATAAGTTCTTCATTTTGATATACCCTCTTTTTTGTTATTTGTTGTTTTCCTTGTCTTCCTTCTTGAACTACCTGTATTGTTCCTTTTGATATTAAATTGTTTTCTTGATATTTAGTTATGTATTCTAAATTTACTTCTTCAATAACATATTCAACTTTATCTTTCGTTTTTGAATCTTCGGAAATAATTTCTTCTATATCTATAGGATTTGCATTGCTTATTTTCAATTTTTCAAATCCATCTGAAAATTCTTTTGCATAAACATTGTTCTTACCAAAATATCTATTACAAAGCATCATTATATATATTATACTTGTCAAACACACACATAAAAAAATTGCCTTTTTAAATGTAAATTTTATATTTTTTTTAAGTTTATCTTTAGATTTCATAATATCACCTACTACAATTTTAACTTTTATGTCTATTTTTGTCAATTTAAATTTATGGAAATTTTGTTGCTGTCTCGAAATTTTATTATCTATAAAAAACAATATCTAACCTATATACGTAATAAAAGAGTAGTATATTAAAACTCTACTCTTTTATTTGAAATTTTTTAAAAATTTATCTATTTTATTAACAAACTCTTCATTAGTTTCTGTTTGTGTCATTTGGCTTATTACTTGCTCTGTTACATCAGATACAGGCATGCTGTTCATAGCCTTTCTCAACGCAAACACTGTATCTTTTTCTTTTGGCGTTAATAATAAATCTTCTCTTCTTGTTCCGGATTTATTTATATCTATTGCTGGATAAATTCTTTTTTCAGATAATTTTCTATCCAAATGGACCTCCATATTTCCTGTGCCTTTAAACTCTTCAAATATTACATCATCCATTCTACTACCTGTGTCTATTAATGCAGTAGCTAAAATAGTTAAACTTCCACCAAATTCAATATTTCTTGCAGCGCCAAAAAATTTCTTTGGCTTATGTAATGCAGCTGGATCTATACCACCTGAAAGTGTTCTTCCTGATGAAGGTATAACCAAATTATATGCCCTAGTTAAACGAGTAATGCTATCTAATAAAATCACAACATCTTTGCCATGCTCTACCAACCTCTTTGCTCTTTCTAAAACCATCTCTGCCACTTTTACATGATGTTCAGGTAATTCATCAAATGTTGAGTGTATTACTTGGCCCTGTATAGATCTTTTCATGTCTGTTACTTCTTCAGGTCTTTCATCTATTAATAATACAATTAATTCTACTTCTGGATTATTTTGACTAATATTATTTGCAACTTTTTTTAATAAAGTAGTTTTTCCAACTTTCGGCTGAGCAACAATCATTCCTCTTTGCCCTTTTCCTATAGGACACATTAAATCTATAATTCTTGTTGCATAATCTTTGGCATTTCTCTCTAATTTCAATTTTTCATTTGGATAAATAGGAGTTAGTTCATCAAATCTTTTTCTTTTCATTGCCTTTTCAGGATGTTCTCCATTTACTTCTCCAACAAATATCAAAGATGGGAATTTTTCCCCTTCTCTATATCTAGAAATACCTTTTATTATATCTCCTGTATCTAGCTTAAATCTTCTGATTTGTACCATAGAAATATAAACATCTTTATCACTTGATAAAAAATTTTCACCTCTTAAAAAGCCATAACCATCTGGCAAAATATCTAATATTCCCTCAACAATTTCGTCTCCTTCATTTGTTAGTTTGTAATCAATTAAAGGCATTCCATTTTTATCATATTTTCTTTCTATAATTTCTTTTTTTCCTTCAAAAGCATCTTCATTTTCTAAAATATTTTCAATATTGCTAGAAGAATTTAAGATTTGTTTTAAGATTACTATTAAATCGTCTTTTTTTAATTTTGATATATTTTTAATATTATGTTCCTTAGCTAACATCTTTAAATCAACTAAAGTTAGCTCTTCTAAGTTTAGCATAAAACCCTCCTTTGTTTTTATTAAGTTTTATTGGGAATTTTTTTAGAAATAATTAACAAAACTATTATAACATAGATTTCATAAAAAATATACATTTTTATAAAAATCTTTTAAAATAAAAGGTTACTGTTGGTTACTGGTCAGCCTATCGTTGTTTTAATGTCCGCGCAAGTGATTACTCTATAAATATTTTGAGAATTAATCGAATGCGACTGGAATAACTTAAAAATTCTTAATAATTTCGAAAGGGAATCTCAAAGCTTGTCTTTGAGGGGGGTTCGAAATTAATTAGAATTTTTTAGTGTTAAATGTAAGGTAGCCGAGATTATTCGAAAAATATTTATAGAGTAATCACTTAGCTAAGGACCTATAATTACATATGGCTGAACAGTGACAAATAAGGAATATAACCAATATAATAATTGATTATATTCCTTTATCTATATAAACCCTTTCATTTGGGTAATACATATCTAATTTTTCTCTTGCTGTTTGTTCAATAAATTCTAATGAATTTACATCATCTTTTCTTTTTGAAAGTTCCTCTTTATACTCTTCTTGTTCTTCAATTTGAGAAGCCAATTCTTTTGCGTTTTTAGAATATAAATTCAATGTCTTTTGCTGGTTGGCTAAAGTAAATATGACATAAATAGCTATAGCAATTAGTAATATTTTTTTATAGATTTTTCTATTTTTTTTCATAGGTATCTCTCCATTTATAGTAACTATGTTTTAGAATTACATTTATATATTTCTACATAAAAAATTAAAATCCTTCCTATGATTCTAATTTTTTACAAGTTTTTTATTTTTTCTAAAGCAATTTTCTATTTTTCTCCATTTTCCCGTAAATGGTTTTCTAATATTAATAAGAATAAAATTAATTGGCTTTACAAAAACTCTTCTAAAAAATCGTAATATGAATTTAATTGGAAATGAAACAAAACTTAAAAATTTTTTTATTATTAGTTTAATAAAGTTAATAATTATTATATTAATCTTTATTATTGGTGCACTAAAAAATACCATATAAGTTAAGCAGCCTAATACTATTCCTAAAAACATATATAACCTTATTTCTCCATTGTTAAAAACAAAAACTGAATACATAATTATTAAACCGTGATATTATCCAAAATATTATATCTTGTATATATGTTATTAAATCTTTTGTGTTAAAGGATTTTCTTAATATTCTAAAGAAATCAAATAATAAACCTATTATTAGACCATTTATTATAAAAATAAAAAACAATTTTACTTGCTCATTTATCATTATAAGCTCTCCTTTTATTTTAAACCTTTTGCTATAAATAGGTTTTATTATTTAAAAATTTTACTGATAAAACTATTTTTCTCTTTTTCCATTTCTTTATTACTATATGCCATATATGAAATATCTCCTTCTACTATAACTTCTGAAGTATCAATACTTAACTTATTTATTCTTAGATTTTCTCCTTTTATAGTTAACAAACCAAGCTCTGTTTCAACTATTACAACTTGGTCATCAAAACTCAAAACATCTAATACCCCTGATATACTTAGTTTACCTCTATTTTCTAAAATTAAGTTTTGTATAACTCCTGTGCTAATTGTTTTTCTTTCATCTATTGTCATGTTTTTCCCCCCATTAAATCGCTTTTCTAAGTTATATATATTCATAGTTTGTCTGTTTTAGAACTGTGTTATATTATATGGCTATGAAATTTTTTAACAATGTCATCATTAATTATATCCTTAAAAATTATTGAAATTTTATATTCTGAAACCAATAGCTCAATTATCTCAAGATTATTATTTTTTATTTCATTTATTATTTCATTTACAAAATCTAAATTTCTTGTTATTCCATTTCCTATTATCGATATTTTTGATACATCTTTTTTTATAATACTTTTTAGAGTGTTTTCTTCTATTTTATCAGATATACTTGTTCCAATATTATTATTAAAAGTTGATTGTGCTATTACTGGAATTTTGAACTTTTCTGCAATTTCAATAGAACGATTATGAAGTACTTTTGCACCTTGGGTTGAAATTTCTTTCATCTCATCATATGTTATCTCTTCTATCTTTTGAGCATCTGCTATTATATTAGGATCTGCTGTATATACTCCATCTACATCTGAAAAAATATAACATTTTTTCGATTTTAAAGCTACTGCAATAGCGACAGCTGTTGTATCTGATCCACCTCTTCCCAATGTTGTAATATCCATTTTCTCGTTTATTCCTTGAAACCCTGCAACTATTACAATATTCTTTTTTTTCAATTCTTGTAATATTCTTGATGTATTAATATTTTCTATTATAGCATTTTGATTAGTATTATTTGTATATATTCCGTGCTTGCCATCCGGTTTAACGAAATTGCATTGTAACCCATATTGTTAAGTAATATACTAAGTTTTGCAATAGAAATCTGTTCTCCACTGCTAAGAAGCATATCTAATTCTCTATTACATTCTTTACTTCCAAGCTCCTTAGCTTCCTTAATTAATCTATCTGTTGTTTTTCCTTGTGCAGAAAGAACAACTACAATATTATTATTTTTATTGTATAATTCTATTATTTTTTTTGCCACTATTTTTAACTTTTCATTATTTGCAACAGAGCTTCCTCCAAATTTTAATACTATAGTCTCCATTATTATGACCTCTTTTAAATAAAATATAGAGAGTAGTTTTAATTTAAACTTACTCCCTATATTTTATTCAAGTAATCTTAATTATGTTATACAACAATAACTATTGCTTTTGTTTATTTTCTTTTAAATAACTTTCTATAAATTCATCTATATTTCCATCCATAACAGATTGAACATTACCAACCTCAAAATTTGTTCTATGATCTTTAACCATTGTATATGGGCAAAAAACATAAGAACGAATTTGACTTCCCCACGCAATTTCTCTTTGTACACCTTTTAATTCATCAATTGTTTCCTTATGTTCTCTTTCTTTTAAATCTAATAGTTTTGATTTCAACATTTTCATTGCATTTTCTCTATTTTGAATTTGAGAACGCTCTGTTTGGCAAGCAACTACTATGCCTGTAGGGATATGTGTTAGACGAACAGCAGAAGAAGTTTTATTTATATGTTGCCCTCCAGCTCCTGACGCTCTATATACATCCATTTTTATATCATCCGGATTTATATATAAATCAATATCTTCTGATATTTCTGGAAGAACTTCAAGTGAAGCAAAAGAAGTATGTCTTCTTCCACCACTGTCAAAAGGGGATATTCTAACTAATCTGTGGACTCCCATTTCCCCTTTCAAATAACCATATGCATTCTCCCCTAACACCTCAAAGGTAACACTTTTTAATCCTGCCTCTTCACCTTCTAAATAATCTAACTCTTTAATACTATAATTTTGTTTTTGAGCCCATCTGCTGTACATTCTATATAACATTTCTGCCCAATCTTGTGCTTCAGTTCCTCCTGCTCCAGGATGAATAGTTATAATAGCATTATTTATATCATATTTACCAGAAAGAAGTGTTTTTATCTCCAATTTTTCAATCTTTTTTTCTATATTCATAGTGCTTTCTACTATTTCATTGTTGTCTGCATAATTACAATTATTTTCCTCAAGCATTAGTTCATTAAATTCTATAAGTTCTATTAATTCATTTCTAATTTTATTATAATTTTCAATTTTTTGTTTTATTCTTGTTATTTCTTTTAATATTAAATTGGATTGCTTTATGTCATCCCAAAATTTAGAATCTAGTGTTTGTGCCTCTAACTCTTTTAACTCTTTATTTAATTTATCTATGTCAAAGAGAATCTCCCATTTCATTTAACCTCTTTTTAAGGTTTTTTAGTTTTTTTGCGTTTTCTGTTAAATCAACCATTTTATATTTTGAAATTAAAATAATTAATTTCTTTCCTTTCTATATTTATTCCTTTTTATATTTACTAAAAAGCAGAGATTATATTTCAAATCTCTGTTTATACCTTTAATACTAAAGAATTTATATAATTATTATTTTGCTTCAAATTTTATGCTGTTTAATACATCTAATACATCTTGATTTGCAATTGCAGCTTTAGCAGATTCTTCATTGTCTTCATTTCCATAAACAGATAGTTCTAGATAATATTTTTCATTATTACTTACAGGAAGAAGTACTTCATAACACATATAACTACCATAAAAATATTGAACACCTTCAACTCCACCATATGTAACTTCTTTGTAATCTTCATAGTCTTTTCTGCTTTCCTTCATTTTATCTAAGTTGCTATCAAAGAAGTATTTATAGTCATCACAAAACTCTATACCAATTTTATAATCATTTGTAATTAATACCCCCTGTTCTCTTGATGTTCTTAAATCTTCTTTATTAGTAGAAATTCTTCCGTTGTTATCAACTTTTACTGAGAATGTAATTTTTCCCTCTTCTCCGTCAAATGTTAATTCTTCTTTTTTTACTCCACAACCTGTTAATAATACTGCAGTGAATATAAGTATTGCTGAAATACTAACTAATTTTAAAAATATTTTCATATTTTTTCCCCCTTTTTTTATATTTGTTTAAATATATCATATAATTTAAAATTTGTCATTATAAATTGCAAATTAATGTATTTTTTTTACATCCTTTAATTTAAGAACAGCAACGCACTCCACATGCCGTGTCTGTTTGCAAAAAACACCTTAGTTAGACTTGTGTGTTGGTAAAAGACATCTAATTATACAACTTATCATAAATTAATCCAGCTAGTTCAACAAACAATTCCTTATTATCTATTAAATATTGAATATCTTCTAAAAACTTTTTATATTTTAAATCTTCAACATAGCTTTTATTAACTGCATATCCATTTTTCCCAAACTTTTTGATAGCAAATTGATATGATCTTTCAATAGATTCATTTTTATCAATTTCTGGATTCTTCTTTTTTCCATATGAAATTGAAGCAATTAAATATTGTTTTACCTCAACTTTTCTATCAGCAGAAGATAATATTTTTCCGTATATATTTCTAGGTATATATTCTAACGAAGCTCTATGGTCTTCAATTGCTTCTTTTATTGTCTTCATTTCTATAATACTAAAGAATCCATTTAGAAAATCATCCTCGTAAGCCCTTTGTGCTGATAAAACTTCGTGATTTTCTCTGTCAATATGACATGCTACATCATGAAAGCATACACAAGTATATAAAATATCATAATTTATCTCATATCCATCTGCAAGTTCAAAAGCTCGTTTTAAAACATATTTAACATGCTCTGAGTCGTGTCCTCTATCGTTTAGCTCATATTCTGGTAAAATCTTTTCTTCAATATATTTTTTTAATTCATTACTCACTTTGTTAATTCTTCTATTGATTTTTTCTTCATCAAAATGCAAATCTGTTAAGAAGTTATCACAGTTTCTTATACTTTTATCCATATAAATCCCCCCCATTAATTATTTAGAAAAATATTTTTTATATCTGATAAATATTGTCCACTATTTAATTCTATTTTGTATTTTGGTCTTATGTCATTTCTATTTTCTTCATAAAACCTTTTCCATTCTTTTGTTTCTGTCATTTTTTTTATAAATATATCATTATTTCCTCTCTTTTTCATTCTTTCAATATATTCATCTTTATCATTAATATTTGCATATACTAGACAATAATCAATGTTTTTTTCTGTAATATATTTTAATAAGTTTTTACTTCCATTTGATATTAAAACAATATTTCCATTTTTTATTTCTTCTTCAAGTATTTTAATTGCATATTCTGTAGAATCATTATTAACAATTTTCCCTCTATTCAATTTACCATTTTCTTTATCTTTACGACTTATATTATTCAATCCATATTTATAAGTAGCTTTCATATCGTCCAAATCTATAAATCTTTTATCATGCTCTGCCAAATATGTCTTTCCAACCGCTGGGCCACAAACAATCACATTACATTTAATACTTTTCTCCATACAAATTCCTTTACTAAATAAATTTCTTTAATTATTAAAATTATTTTTAACAATATCTGATATTCTTTTTATTTCTTCATAGTTTTCATCGTTTCTAAAATTTGTTTTAGCATATTCTAATATAATTCCAATATTATCAATTATATCATTGACAATTTTATTCATCCAATTATATCGAGGCAATATCCAAACATGTAAGTGTCTATTTTCTTTTTCTTCAAAAATATAATCAAATCTTTCACAAATTTTATTATCTCTCAAAATTTTAACGGTTTTATCTACAATTTCAAACATCTCATTTCTTTCATCTTTAGTTAACTCACATAATTTTTCAATATGCCTCTTGGGTGAAACAATGAAAAAACCTTGAATCGGTAATTCCCAATCTTGAGATAAAGTAAATCTGTCATTTTCATATGCCATTCCACATTCCAAATTAAATTCATGCTTTCCATAGGCACATCCTGGACAACCTTTAAATATTATTTCTTTATTATTATAACTAATCATATATTCTTCTTCTCCACTCTCATTTTATTTTAGCAATTATCATACTTATGTTATATCACATTCTACTCGAATTCTCAAGCCATTTCGAAGTACTTTATTAAGTTTTCCATGTTGGTTTGTCAAACATATGTCACACTTTATTGATAAATATAGTGTTTGAAAT